>SVEF01000028.1 GCA_015057585.1 Lachnospiraceae bacterium
GTCGTTTGTATTAACACCTCGTTTTGCATCGCCTTTATGTATATAGCAATGCAGACAACCTTCACTGTATTTTCTGCAACCTCGCCATGGATTCCACATAGCCATATTCTCACCTCATCAAATTCAAATTCGTCTAGTATTATTTTTCCCTGATTAGTTTCAGATATTTTGAGATTTGCTCCTTGATGTCTTCGCAAACTTCTGAAAAGGTAGCATTCTGTAAAGGAACAAGAGGTAGAAACGTCATGTTCCAAAAATGCTCTTTGTGATGTTCTGGGAACAATTTAAGTTTTTCGCAAATAGGTTCTGTTTGCTGCCATTCATGATCTCGGAATGCAATCCAAAACGGACACTCTATAGTTTTCGGATTTTTCCACATATCTCTGTCATAATTAATTGTGACAGTAAATTCGTCAATATATAGACTTCTAGTATATCCTTTTCTGTAGCCTGTTGCTTTCAAACCCTTTCTTGATGTTTCAAGATTGCTATCTGCACTCAGCAACTCAATTATTTCATCCACTACTTGGTAATAACGTTCTCCTTTTTTAGCAGTTTCTGCGGATAGGTCTTCTGAAGAAAAAGGAATAAAGGCATCGCTATCTAGCTGGTTACAATAACCTTCAAGTTGAAGGACGTCCGGTGTAAATGAAACATCAACAGATGAGGCTACTTGTTTGAGAAGGTCAATGATTTCGCCCCAGGTGATAATAGCCAAGCGCACTCCGTCGGCATCAATACAGTGCTCGTTTATTGTTGTCATTGACATGTCCTTACAGAGTTCTTTTAATTTGGCCCACAGGTTTGTACGTCTAGCTTTCGGACATACAAACATCAGCCCTTTTCCATTTTCCTTTTTGAGTCTTCGTAAGTAGGTGCCCGGCTGGTTGGATGTAAGAGTTGCGTAGAATTTCATTTCGCACAGCACAACTTCTTTCCCGTTACTGTCAAGGCCGACCATGTCTGGCCGTTCCTGCTCTTCGCTTTCCCCTGTTACTTGGCACAAATATTGCAGAGATTCTTCTAACTCAATATCCATGTAATTTGCCATTTGCTTTGTGAAAGCAGTATTTAGGTGTGGTGAATTTGATAACAGGTATTGCAATGAGTAGGTTGCGATATCTTCTTGGGAACCTTTTATGTAAGGATATAGGTGTGCTAATAAAGAATATGCCATTTGATTTTTCCTCCTATGTATAAGTTTGTTTCTATTGATGTCTAAATTCTTCTCGGATAAGCGCATATTCGATGAAGCGATAAATAAGTTGGCTAACATCATCAGCATCTAAGTATAGTAATTGATTAGTATACAATGTACCTAGATTTAAGCGCCCATTTGTAAAAGAAAGTAATTCGGAATTTTGACTGACATAGTTTCGTAATTCTTCAGATGACTTGCTACTAATCCGGCCATCATGCAGAAAAGAAAGCTCTTTGCCACCAATGCTTACATATTTGTCAATGTTATACTGTAAAATATTGTGGCTTACTTTATATTTGTCTATGGCTACGTTAAAGGTAGTATAGCTGTTTCTTTTTTGTCCTCTATCTGAAGCAAGTTCTTTTGTTGTGCCAAAAAGTCCAAAACTGATAATTTGACAGTTTTTATTCTTGTCTTCTATGAGGAAAGAGCGATAGTCCCCAATATAGTGACCGGCACCCCCATTTGAATAATCCATGAAACGAATGCCCAAGTCCTCCAAAATACGGAAATTCTTAAAATCTTTTTTGGGCAGACAGTGTTCTGTATCCATAAGTGCCTGAAAGAAATTTGTACTAAATGAACGGAGATGGTCTGGAGTATCTTCGCCAAAAATCCAAAAGGAAGCATTATTATATTCTGTTAGTTTTTTCATGTCGTTCAGTTCGTCCAATGAAAATCTTGCGCATGGAGTATCAAAAGTTTTTTCTATCCCATTACCACATTTCATTTCTTGATAGGTTAAGATGTTGTCTAGTAACCGATAGACATTTTCAGACTCATCATATTTTGCAATTTCAATATCAATTCCATTAGTAACGATATAGTAATCCGATAAAACGATATTGCTGTATTTCATCGCCTGTTCATATACATTATCTGTTAGTAAGATGTCAGTGTTTTTGCATTCGATAACAGCTAGAGGGAATTCTGCATCAGGATCGTGAATGATTATATCGGCACGTCCTTTAGTTCCTTTTGCGTAATGTGACATTGGTACTTCGAGAAAAATCGATTCCTTCGGTACTCCTAAAACAGTTTCATAAAATCTAGCAATCCGTTGTCTTACGATTTCTTCGGGAGTGATTTCAATTAACCTTTTTCTGTATGGGTCTAAAAAACATTTTTTGTTGTTTCTGATATAAGTGAGTGGTAGTGTTATAGCACTTAACTCTGTTCTGAATTTCACAATAAAAACACCTTTCTGTAGTTTTTATAATATACATTTAAAATGTCTCTTCCAGTTAGTTTCTAAAAAGTCTTGAAGTGACTGCTTTATGCTTGCACTGTGTTTGGGCTGCATTATAAAGACATAGTCTCTTAATGAATATCTGCAAAAGGTCAAAATCTGCTTTCCTGCATCTCTTAGTTCCCTACTTTGAAATAAAGTATGAAAACGCTTAAGATATACGTCTTCTTTTTCGTGTGTTCTATGGTTGTAGAAGACGACGGAGTGTCCTTGTATGTAATAGTCTATGATTTCTTCCGGAAAAACATATTTGATACTTTTCATACTTCCTTTTGACTTGCTTTTTGTTATTAACCCATTGTCTGGATCTAGAAATACTATGTCGCTTTCTGAGAGATAGTCGAGAGCTTTCTGATGCCATGACGCACGAGCTTCTTGTACTTGCCGTGGAGGACAAGTCATTTTCTCGGAGTAATATAGGTCACTTATGAGTAGGTTTTTGCTTTCCAACGCCTTGATAGAACGATTGTTGTTAGCGATGATGTCTGAAAGGCCGAAAAGAAGTTCATCATCACATCCTGCAAAGGTTTCTTTTGAAGTGTACTCAATGAACTTTCCATCATCATTATGTGTTTCATCATCAGTTAAATACCAATTTACTCCAATTCTCAATCCTTGACTTTCTAAAAAGCGAAGAAGTCCAAGTTTCCCAAAATCTCCGACATCTCCAGCGTATCTATTTTGCATAATTTACCTCTTAATCTTCAGTCTGCGTAGAAAGCAGTCGCTTCAGCAAATACTCTCTGTTGTTAATAAACATTTCCGTAACCTGATAGCTCTCCGTTTCTGTGTATTCTATCGGATGGATGTGGTTATCGTCAAAAGACAGTATTTTTGCACCTGGAACACCTAAAAGGATAGGAGAGTGGCTGGCAATGATAAACTGGGCGCCTTGTTGTGACAACTGATGTATTTCCATGAGAAGGGTCAGTTGCCGTTGTGGCGAGAGTGCTGCTTCCGGCTCATCTAAGATGTATAATCCGTTCTCCATGAAGTTTGCCTGTGCGAGAGCCAAGAAACTTTCGCCGTGCGATTGATTGTGGAGTGCCTTACCGCCATACCTTCTGTAGTAGACTTCTTCCGGGACATAGTCTCGGTATTTTTCTGTTTGTGTAGCCACGTTATAAAAACTCTCTGCTCTTAGAAAATAACTCCATTCAGGTTTGCGGAACCCTTTTGATATTTTCAGCGCCGTGCAAAGGTCCGAGTGACTGTCGTAAGTAGAAAAATTGTAGTTTAGCGAACCGCCTTCGGCGTTAAATCCATAGGAGACCGCAATCGCTTCAATCAGTGTTGATTTGCCGGTTCCGTTTTCTCCCACAAAGAAAGTCACAGGTGTATCGAAGTTCAAGGATTCAATTTCTCGTATTGCATCGATTTTATGTAAATAACTTCCATAAGGAATCACATTCCAGTCAATTTCTATCCGTTGTAAAAAGTTTTGGTTCATGGGAATCTCCTGTTTATCCAGTAAGTTGTATCATTATGGTTCTTATTATAAACGGATACCCTGCGCTTGTCGAGAATAATGATTTTGCAATCAAATTACGGTATGGAGATGGAGAAAAATATATTTTCAGGACTAAAATGTTTAAAAATGGCATATTTATTGGGTGTTTTTGGGAATGATTGTCCGTTTTTGGAAGTTTGTGTCCGTTTTTAGAAGTTACAGGGCGTTATTTGTCGAATTGGAGCACTTGAAATGTCGAAAAATCTCTTATATGATTTTCATATAAAACACGCGTGATTATAACAAATACAAGAGAAGGAGGCTTTCACTTGAAGTTACTGTGTGAAGCCGAACGACTTGGCGGTCTTACAGGAGCGCGAGGTATTCTTCTTTCAGCAACGGATGAATGGGATTTTATGACCGAATCACCGGGCGATGAGGGTGTATTTAATTCCTTAATCGAAAAAGTCGAGCAGATTGGGGCGTCAGGATATGAACTGATGCTTACAATTGGTATGATTGGTTTGATGTTTTCTATCATCCTTACGGCTATTACTCTTTTGATGCCAAATAGTGCGCAAAAGAAGGAAGAGAAGAAGAGCCATGTGCTTGTGATCTGTTTAGCGGGTGTTGCTATTTTTTCCGTGTTCAGTATTATAGGATTTTTCAAGTCAGTCGGTACGGGATTATAGAACAGGACTTTAACGGTCCTGTTTTTTTATTGGAGGAAAATGAATGTCGAGATTGGGTGTATTTCAAATTCCGGGAGAATTTAAAAGTGAAGATAAGTGGTTTCGATATTTTAATCGTAAACAAGCAGTAGTGCTTGTGATTTGTGGAATCATTGATTACAGGGTTGTTATGAGCGCAAGTAGTAAGGGTATGTTGGTGCCGACACTCATTGTCATGATTTTGTTTACCTTAATTATAATGGGGGCCGTTATGATTCGCCTTCCAGTTGATGTCATGTTTCTGTCAGGTGGTGGGCTTACGATGGACGAAATGCTGGTAAGGCTTTTATATCGACGGATTAACAGGTGTATCTATACCAAAAATTATGACGAGAAGTATTCGGGGGATTTGTAATGAAAAAGTTAGTTCTTATGTTTTTTCTGATTGGAGTGCTTCTTTTGTGTGGTGGTTGTTCGGAATCTTCAGGTGACGCGTTTGACTTTTCAAGCGTCGAGCCAAAAGATATCAATCCATGGACTTATGTGCAGGACACAAGCATTTCTGTTGACCCAACGCTCAGAGGAGTTGCGGCATCCGCTTCAGAACTTGGTATTACAATAGGCATTATTGGAATTGTGTTTTCCATTTTTTATATGATAATACGAATCTTCTTTACAAAAAGCGCTCAGGCAAAAGAAGAAATTAAACGTGAAGCTGTATTAAAAGGATTGATTGGCATTATGTTGTTCAGCATCCCGTTTTGGCTTGGGCTTTTCAAATATTTTTCGGAATTATTGGTGTAAAGGAGGGAACAGAACATGCAAGTGGTGAATGACATGGTTGGCACCATACAGATTATTGCTATTTCAGTCATAGCAATACTGGTTATATTGGGTGCATTGGGATTTTACTTTTATAAATCTAAGCAAAAAATGAAAACGGAAGAAACTGCAGATAGCAGTTCTTTTAATCGAAAAGATATATTGGACTATTTAAAAATTGATGATGTGGCAGATTCTATGCTAGTTGTAAACGGCAGAACGAGATTCATAGGTGCAATCAAGTGTCAGGGATTTTCGTTTGCAGATGCAGAGGTGGAGGAAAAGCTGCAGACCATACGTGGATATATTACGTTTTTTAATGTGCTGGATAATTGCCCGGTACAATTTCGTCAATCGGCGAGAAATGTAAATTTAGAAGGATTGATACATGCTTATCAGGACAGGGTTACAGTTTTGGAAGAAAAAAGATTCACTTTAAATCTTGATTATACGGATTTGAAAGCAGAGTCCGAAAATCCGGAACTTACAAAAGCAGAGTATGACATCTATTACGACAAGTTAAAGCAGATGCAGAGGGAATTGGTATCTCTGGGTTATCAAATAGAACAGCTCAATGCACAAATTCAGTACATGGCTGCAATATCAGGGAATAATGCAGAGGCAAAAAGAGAAGAAATCTATGTTTTTGACTGGGAATATAATGCGATGGATTTTTCATCTCAGTCCTTAAATGAACAGGAAGTGTATTTGCGTGCGGAAACACAATTAAAGACAAAGGCGAGTGCGTATATATCTGCACTTCGTAACTGTGGCGTTCATGCAAAACGAATGACGGGTGTGGAACTTTTAGAAGAAATCCGAAGATACACACATCCGGTATCTGCCGCAAATGGAACTGCAGATGATATTTTAAGGTCCGCTTATGACAGTATTTGTGTTACAAGCAATTCCCTAAATGAGTTAGAAAAGGAAGCGAACGCAAAGATTGTACATGAAATTGCAGAAGAAATGATGAAAGGGGTTGAGTGATATGCGTCTGTTATGGGAACAGAATAAGGGGCTGTTTCTCCTTGGTATGTTTATAATCCTGCTAATTGTAGGAGGCTTTGCACTCGTCATCTATCTGCTCTTTGGGAAAAAGAAGAATGCAGAAAAGGATGTAGTGACAGAGAAAAAGGTACAGAAGCAGGAAAAGATTTCAGAACTTCGAAAAGTGGCTGCACCGGACGGCATTGATCCAAATCCCAAATCGTATTTGATTCTGCATGACGCAGGGCATGATGTGTATGTCAGATGTCTGACGGTTGATTCTTTACCAAAGCGAACGGTATTTGCATCCACTTTTCCAGCTCTGTTTAATTTTGACCGTGTGACAAGTACGGTGTTTATTGAGCCATTGGCAGAGGGAAGGGCATCGCACCTTTTGGATTCTAGAATTGTTGAGATTGAAACAAACATGATTACTGCCGAAAAGAATGCAGATCGAAACCAGCTTCGAAAACTAAACGCGAAGCTACGAGACGCAGAAGGCTGGGCGCAAAGGATAGAAACTGGAGAGAACAGTCTGTATCACGTGTATTTTCTTTTTGTGCTTATGGCGGATAGTCTAGAAAAATTAAATCGCAGAACGGATGCGTTTCGCAATCTTGCAAAAGAAAAGCAGATTACAGTGTCTTGCTGCTATGCACTGCAGGCGGAAAGTTATCTGACCGGCATGCCGTTAGTGTATCGCTATCAGGCAAAGGTAGGTCCCATAAAGGCCAGTGGTCTTAAAAAGCATACATTGGATAAACTCAGCCTTGCAAGTATCTTCAATCATACACAGGACAGTTTTTTCCATGAAAGCGGAATTATCATCGGCAGAAACATGAGTACTGGTATGCCGGTGGCATTTGATGTGTATGAGAAGAAGCATAATGGCTATAACATGGTTTTCGCTGGGATGACAGGTACGGGAAAGTCAGCCTGTATGAAGATTCTGGCATCACGTTATATCACGAAAAACGGTTATCGTTTTGTGTGCATCGACTCACAGTCAAAGGGAAATCGTGGTGAATATGCGATGCTTGCCGACATGATGTGCGGAACGAATTATGAGATTAAGAATAATTCCGGAAACATTATCAATCTGTTTGATATTGATGTGGAGGAAGAATGGTCTGAAATCAGTGGTACATACGAGGTGCTTCGCCTGCAGGATAAGATTGCAAATGCGAAATCGGATATTATGACATTGATTCAGGGAGATAAAGAACCAGCGGATTTCTCGCTTGCAACACACATCGAGCGAATCGTGACAGATATTATAGCTGAACTCTATGAGGAAAAAGGAATCTACGATAATGTGGTCGGTTCGATTTACGAATCCGGTAAAGGTTTGAAAAATGGTGTCCTTACAAGTGGCAAAGTGAAAAAGAAAATGCCGGTGTTAAGTGATTTCTATATAAAGTCATTGATAAAAAACAAGCGAAACAATATCAGGGAACATACGAAGGCGTATCGCATTATTCTGGATAGTTTAAAGGATCGTGTGAGAGAACTTTATTATTGTCCTCATTGCATGAAGTTTTTTACGAAACAAGAGTACGGCGAGTATTACCAGAAATGTACCTGTGGAACGGACATTGTAAGAATTCTTGGAAGCAAGGCGTATTACGATGGCCAAAGTACAATTCGTATCAATGAAAACGAAAGTTTTACCAACATTGACATTTCACAATTGCCGGAGAAAGAAAGACCTGTGGCTAGACAGATTGCCCTAAGTTTCTTGAACGAGCAATTTATCAAAAAGAATGCGACGAATCCAAAGAAGACACAGTGTCTTGGAGTTATTGTAGATGAGGTTCATCAGAACTTCAGCATGAAATCGGCTATTGCAAGTTTGGATTATGTAGCACGTACGTCCAGAAAAAGACTGGTATCTTTGTGGACGGCAACGCAGGCATTAAAAGATTATGACTGTTGCTATGAAACAGAAGCATTGTTAAAGCAGTCGGCTGCCAAGTTTGTATTTAAACAGTCGTATTCCGATCGGAAGTGGGTACAGGAAGCATTGAATTTAACAAATGGGCAGACTGATAGGGTGTTGGAACTTGGTGGCGATCCGGAGGACGATGCAGGTAATCGAAAAGGTGAAGTATGTATTGTAGATAATGGAAAAGTGTGTTTCTGCAAAATTGATTATCTGGAAAGAGCAGAAGCAGTATTTGTTGAAACAGATCCACGTATCATTCAGGAAATGTATGGTACATAAGAAAGGAGTTTTTATGAAAGTGAGAAAGAATTTGCGAAAAAAAACCGCTTTCATTCTTCTTTTGTTCTTCTGCCTGCTTTGGACGATGCCTTTTACCGTCTATGCCACCGAAACGGATGGCGATTTGATAAATGAGGTAGACGAGTCAAATAATAACCGATTTTCTGCTGATTCACCGTGGCTAGATAATGCCGATGATTCCATTTATTCCAACCCGGTAGAAGCCGGTGAAGATGACAGCACGATTGAGCCGTCTGAACCAGGTTCAGTGGAAAAGTATCTTTCAGAGTTAATTCGTAATGCGTCAAGCAGTCTGATTAATTTATTGGAAGATAATCTGGGAGCAAGTATAGACCGTATTATCTATGGGCGCGTAGGAAGTGGCTCGCCAAATTCAGTAAACATTTTCGGGTTTGAAATGCGTTCCGGAAACCCATATGGAGTGACCGCATCTGTTTGTTATGCCGTTGTTAGAAGCATGGCGTTTGTCTTTTTGGGTGTGAAGTTTGTGTTCATTCTTGCAAAAAGTGCGTGGACGGGGCAGACCGGGCAAAGTAGGGAGAAAATAAAGTCTAGTATTTTTGATACAGCGGTTAAGTTTGTCATGCTAACTTTAATGCCGTACTTGTTCGACTTAGGAATATATGTAAGAGATGTTATTTTATACGGCATTAAAAATGTAACAGGAATCATGATTACAAATGGTGCCACCCTATCTTTATCTAATGCGTTCCTTTTAAATGCGGAGCGGACAGGCAGATTTGTAGATGCAATTATGTATCTTGGAACCGTAATCCTAACGCTGTATTTTGCTTTTCTTTATGTGGCACTTGCTATTGACCTTTTAATTTGTTTTGTATCTTTTCCAATTATGTTGTTTGTACAAAGTCCGAAAAAGGACTTGCTGAATAACTGGTTGATGAATGTGTTGTCTGATTTACTGACGCCGGTACTTGATGCGATTCTTTTGCTGGTGCCACTCTTAACGAGTTTAATGCTTTCTGATGTGGTGAAAGGTATAGCAATTATACAACTCATTATGTGTATGCTGATTATTCCATCACGTAACCGAATCAAAATGCTGCTTGGAATTCAAAGTAACGAAAGAATGGGATTGCTTGGTGCAATGGCGATGTTGTCGCTTGGACGAGGTATTGCAGGAAGAATTAAGGGAGCGTTTGGTAAGGCAAAAGAAATACGTTCCGATCTTGATAAAAGTAAGATGCACGAGGAACTCGGAGAAGTTGATGAAAAAGAAAATCAAAATCTCTTGGGCGGATATAGCGGTAATGATGAAGGCAAAGCTGGATTATCGGAAGAGCCGCTAGATAGTGAAGGAGATACCGGCGAAGAAAACGGTTTAAACGATGGCGACATGGGTGAAGATTCGGAGAGTGGTCTGGAAGATGACGAAGAAGATATGACAGATTCTCTCGATGATGAAAGCGGATTTGGTGAAGACATGCCGGAAGGAGGCATAGACTCTCAGGGTGCTGCTGCATCTACAGGGGAGGGTAGTGCCATAGACGGCTCTGAACAACCACTTACTCGAAACGAAGCACTCCGAAGAATGGAATCCGAAATGGATAAAAAACAAAAGCAGATTGATGGATTGCGAGAGCAGAAGGCACAGTATCAGACGGAGGAGAAGCAGAAGAGCCGGGAGATGCTAAATCACGAAAGGGATTCCGATGAGTATAGGGCACTGGAGAAACAGCGTGCAAATGCTTCTTTGAAAGCCGCTGAAACGGAACAGAAGATAGCCGCACATACTAGAGACCTAAATCAGCTACGCAGTGATGCAAAAACCATGAGAGGCACTGCAAAAGGTGGCACCCCAACTACGTTTGATGAAGAAAGAGCAGATATTATCTGCAAGCGTGCCAATATTAACAATTTTGAATCGCCGGAATTTAAGGGACATCTCAGTCACGAACGAATGGCAGAGTTATATAAACAGCGAGCCATGACAAATGTTGCAAAGGGAGCTGGAGCCGTTGTTGGAGCCGGAGCCGGGGCTGTAATGCTTGGCGGTGCAAGTGTCTTTATGGGACCTTCGACAACTATGATGGCTACGGCAGCAGGTGCTTTGGGTGGCGCTTCGGCAGGTTCTGCAGCAGTAGATGTTGGAATTGGTGGTGCCCGTATGGTGGGAAACATTGTACAGGGCGGTGCCAATCTGTATCAGGGAATGGTGCAACAGGAGGTAGCAGGCATTGCATCCGGTGTGGATTTTGAAACAGCATATGAGGATGCACCGATTGCTCCTGGCTATGTACCTCCGATTACGGTAACTCCACAAAGTACGAATGTTCCGCATACCGCTGGCACGGTGCAGGTTCCTAATGTACCACAACCTGTTATGTCCGATGAAGTTATGAGACAGCAGATGATGGTACAGATTGAACAGGATAGTGCCAGAGCAATGAAACGAATTATTTCACCGTCAGGTGGAATGAAAAACAGTGTTGCCATTCGGGCGCTTCAGCAAGCGAATGTAGAAACAGAAAAATACATCGCATCTGTAAGAGAAACACAGGGTATCGAATTGTCACAGAGCCAGGTGCGTGCAAAACGTGTGGAACTTCAAACATCCTATATGACGGATGAAGTAATGAAGAAGTTGTCTGTTCAACCGGAATATGAAAAGGGAACAGAACGTTATGCACAGGCAAGGGAAGCTGTTGCTGAAAAAGTACGAGTAATTATCGAAAAGCAAAACAAAAGTATATTCTAGGAGGAGCGAAAAATGAGATTTGGGAAACGAGCGTGTACCTTCCTAATAATTTTTGTTTTGATTTTTCAGTCTATCGGTTGTGCGGCACTGGAAAGAAGCCATTCCCCCGGAAGAGCCAATGTCTCACCATTAGTAGAGCAGTGGCGAGATGAAGTGGTGTTGATTGCTTCGGAATTAGGTTTAGAAGCATATGTGGAACTTATTTTAGCTATGATAGCGCAGGAATCGGGCGGAGATTCGTCCAGACATCCGGATATCATGCAGTCTTCTGAAAGCGCGGGGTTAGAGCCTAATAGTATAACAGACCCGGTAGAAAGTATAAGACAAGGAATGCGTTATTTTTCTGGCTTGTTGGAGAAAGGAAAGGCAGCAGGCGTTTGTGAGAAAACAATTCTTCAGTCCTATAATTTTGGAGAAGGATATATCAATTACATAAAAAACAATTATGACGGAGTACATTCGGAAGCTAGTGCATCTGCGTTTTCTGTAACAATGGCACAAAGACTTGGATGGAGTAATTATGGGGATGTGAAATATGTGGAACATGTTTATTCCCATATGTTTGTCGGCGGTGCAGATTTTAATCTAATGAGGGCTGTAATGGATGAATATGAAGGCGTTCCTTACCTGTTCGGGGGAGATTCTCTGTTTGGGATAGACTGCTCGGCTATGAGTAGAAGAATCTATCAGGCAGCCGGAATCACACTTCCAAGAACTGCACAGGAGCAGTATAACATAACAACGCATGTTGACTATTCGCAGGCTGCGCCGGGAGACCTAGTGTTTTTTACAGGTACATATAATGCAGGACGATATATTACACATGTTGGTGTGTATGTCGGAGAAGGTGTCTTTTTTCACGCCGGCGGCAGCAGATGCCAGTATTCGTCATTAACCGGCTATTATTTGGAACACTTTGTTTGTTTCGGTAGGAAGTAATGAAAGGGGTATCTATGAAAAAGAAATGGATAATACTTGTAATTTATCTGTTGGTGGTTGTAGGAGTAATGGCGGGGTTAATTATGACCTTACCAGATGAGCCAAAGAAAGCATCCATAGAGGGAGCATGTGTCGAAGTGGTGGAAAAGGATTCTGAAATTGAGCCCCCGGAAACAGTTGCAGGCGAATTTTTTTCCGTAATTTACGAGTATGACACCTCAAAACGTTTGTTTTATGAGGGCGCAGAAGCATATATGACAAAAGAGGCGTATGAACAATTGTTACCGATGCCGTCAGAAGAAAATACAGAGGATGTCTTCTTTCATATGCAGTCGCGTCTTGAAGATTTCTTGATTTATAAAAGAGAAATCAGCGAAACTGAAGTTGAACTTATGGCAGAGGTGCATTTTTCTGTGTCTGGAAGTGGCGAATATATGCAACGTCAGATTATCAAATTGCGTATGCAACTGGAAAACGAGCAGTGGATTATCACGGCATGCACTGTGATGGATACAGAAGGAGAGTAGAAATGCAAGAAAAAGCGCCGATTTTATATATATTATGCGGGTTGACAAATACAGATTCGGAAGAGTTTAAAACGGAGCTTGCAAAAGTAGGTAAAGAGAATGGTTATGAGGTAGTCTGTGTCAGCAGATATCGTAAAGAAGGAATACGCCAATATATTAAAGAACATTCGGAGTTTCGAACATTGGTCCTTCAGGAAGCAATGCAACCGAATTACCCGTATACAGCCGACGAATTGTCCGAGCTTATGGATAATTTTCATCTCAATATTGTAATTTCTCTTCGAAAAATTCATAGGGGCAGCGCATACATGAAAACGCTTTATACGGCCGGCATCTTAAATGCATTGTATGAAGAAGATGCAACTGCTCGAAATGTGTTTAGTAAAATTCTTTACCCCAGAACACGAGGAGATTGCCGCCAATATTATCAGATAAAAAATGCACGAGATGCGGAAGGTGCTTTGGATATCATAGATGAAGAGAAAATGAAGCAATATATTTCCTATATTGAAGAGGCTGGAAATCAGGATGAAATTATAAGAAGATATGAATATATAGCAAATGAAATGAAAATGGTC
>SVEF01000002.1 GCA_015057585.1 Lachnospiraceae bacterium
GGTGGCATTCGGACATTTCGGAAAGGAAATCTTCGAAGTGCTGAAATACATCGGAGTGGCATATGACGAAATCGGCTATAACCAGCCAAAGAGCCTGCCATATCCATCCGAGAATCCGTTTGCATAATACAGAATGTTTTCTTGTTACATTGAGTTTAAATTAATTTTAAAGGTCCGGCCTGTGATTTTTGTCCAACAGAACGCGCTCCCGCTCGGGCGAAAACGCAGTGGTACTAAACTCGAGCGAATTTTTCAAATTCGCTTAACCTCGTTAAGTACCAGCGTTTTCTAACGGTTCTGTGTGGAGAAAAATCACGGGCCGGACCAATTTAAGATTATGACAGGCTCAATGAAACAAGAAAATCTTTGATTTGGAGTGAAAAAAGGATTCAACGGATGGATGATGGTGAGAGAATTGAAAAATTTTTAAAAAGTTCCAACCTTTTAAATTTTGCGTGTCTATATAGGTGAAAGCTTTCAATGAAATAAAAAATGATAAAGGAAAACAAATGAACAGACAGGAAGTAGAAAACATTATAACAGAATACGTAAAGCCGATTTTCGGATTTGCATTAAAGCGGTGTAAGAGCACGGAGGATGCGGAGGATTTATCACAGGAGATTATTTTAAAGGCATTCCGGGCATTGCTTGTGAGAGAGGATATTGCAGACGCAGGTAAATTTATCTGGACAATCGCACACAATGCACTGAGTAATTATTACCGGGATACAGCAAAGAGCATGGTAGGAGTGTCTTTGGATGAGGTGGCAGAGCTGGTAGCAGACCCCAATTCTTTATCGTTTGCAGAGGATGACAGGGAATCGTTGGAGCGTGTGCAGCGTGAGATTGCTTATCTTTCGAAACTGCAGAGAAACATTGTGATTGCGTATTATTTTGAAAACCGGAAGCAGGCAGAGATAGCCGAGGCTTTTGGGATTCCTGTCGGAACCGTTAAGTGGCATTTGTTTGAAGCAAAAAAAGAATTGAAGAGAGGTATGGACACGATGAGAAAAGCAAGCGAATTAAAATTTAACCCGGTAAAATTTCAGAACTTTGGAATCAATGGTTCTGTCGGCACAAAGACGGCAGAGGACTTTTTCCACTCGGCATTGGCACAGAATATTTGTTACTGTGTGAAGTGGGAAGCAAAGACGGTGGCAGAGATTGCAGATGCTCTTGGGGTATCGCCGGTGTATGTGGAGAACGAGGTGGAGTTTTTAGAGGAGTATGGATTCTTGTTAGAGGAAAGGGGAAAGTATCTGGCAAATTTCTTGATTGAAGAGTTGACAACGGAGCGGATGCGGTTGTGCAGTGAGATGTACCGGAAGGCCGCAAGGCTGTTTGCAAATGATTTATATGATGAGCTGATTACCTCAGGACTTTTGGGGGTAGAAGAGATTCTTTGTCAGCAGACAGAGGAACCGGTGGCACTGCAAAAGGAAATAGCAAAGGATCAGAATTTCCTTTTGTGGTCTTTGATTCCATACATTGCAGCGTGGTCGGGAGAAAGCTTACGCGAGGATTCTGTTTCCTTTGAAGAAGTGGCAACGATTCGTCCGGACGGTGCACAGAATATTTTTCATGCACGCGTGGAACAAAAGGATGTGGAATGGCCGGAGGAATATGGAGAGGGATTTACTCTCTGTGGACCGATGTGGAACGGAGTAGAAGGAAGCATCTTTTGGCAGATGGACAGTAACTGGTCGGATAGGGATACCGAGCATTTTTATCATTATGCGGAGGAATCGGTTCATGCACTGAGGCTTTATAAAAGAGAACAGGAAGGGGAACTTTCCAAGGACGATTTTGTGTGGCTTGCGGAGCATGGCTATGTAAAGACAAACGGAGATTTTGACGGTCTCTTTCAGTCAGTGTGGCAGATTGTGATATTGAGAACTCCGGAAATTAAGGAAAAGCTGCTTGCTATTGGTGAAACTCTGAAAAAGAAATATCAGGCGGAGTTTGAGCAGTTAAAGGCACCGTATGTGGAAGCTGAGCTTGCGGCAGTTCCGAAGCATCTAAAGAAAATGAAGGCGTTCGAATTACAGTTTCTCTTCCATTCGGATGGACTGTTTTTGTGGTATTGCATGAGAGAACTGGTGAATAACGGAAAGCTGAAAATGCCGACCGAGCAGCAGAGAAAGATACTGAGTACGTTGATTATAGAGGAGTAAAAGACAGATAAAAAGGCGTTGCCGATAAGGCAGCGTCTTTTTTGTCAATAACAAAAAGGGGAGATTTACAAAAAATGAGTTGTCCATAACAAAAGTGGCGCAAAAATTTTTTTCGAGCCCTCTTGACAACTGCTACTGTACTATGCTACAGTACTAACTGTACTAAGAGTGTTAATACACTTAAAACGAAACGAAACAAAACGAGAGACAAGAAATCCATGGGAGAAAGGAGGAATGGTGTGATTACGTTGGATTATGCGGACCGGCGCCCGATTTACGAGCAGGTGGTAGAGAAAATGAAGGAGCTTATCCTTCTGGGAGTATTGGAGACCGACAGCCAGTTGCCGAGTGTGAGAGAACTTGCGATGGATTTGTCTATCAACCCGAACACGGTGCAGAGAGCGTACGCGGAATTAGAGCGACAGGGAGTAATTTACTGTGTCAAGGGACGCGGTAATTTTGTGGCAGGAGTAACAAATCTTCGGGAACAGCACAGGCAGGAGCTGGTCACACAGATTTCGGAACTGGTAGCAGAGGCTGTAAAGGCAGAGATTTCCGAGGAAGAATTTTTGAATTACGTGAGGGAAGCTTATAAACAGAGTTAAGACATGGGCCTGAAGACAACTTAGAGAATTTTTTGAGAAAGGAAAGAGGTTATGATAGAAGCAAAAAATGTCAGCAAATCGTTTTCTGATATTTTGGCGGTAGACAATGTATCGGTGACGATTCGTGAGGGTGCCGTATTCGGGATGATCGGAACGAATGGTGCCGGAAAGAGTACGTTTTTACGCATGCTTGCGGGTGTGCTTGCGCCGGATGCAGGAACGATTACCATAGATGAGATGCCGGTATTTGAAAATCCGGACGCAAAGAGGAAATTTTTCTATATTTCGGATGATCAGTATTTCTTTGCAAACACGACGCCGGCGGAACTGGTCCGCTATTACGGTGTGGCTTATCCGAAGTTTGATAAGGAGAGAGCAAAGAAACTGCTTTCGCAGTTTGGTCTCGATGAAAAGAGAAAGGTGGCAACCTTCTCCAAGGGTATGAAAAAGCAGTTATCGGTGATTTGCGGTATCTGTGCAAATACCAAGTACTTATTCTGCGACGAAACCTTTGACGGACTGGATCCGGTCATGCGCCAGGCGGTCAAGAGTATTTTTGCACAGGAAATTGCAGAAAGAAATATGACGCCGGTCATTGCGTCCCATAATTTACGTGAGCTGGAAGATATTTGCGACCATGTGGGACTGTTACACCGGGGCGGAGTGTTGCTTTCCAAGGACTTGGAAGATATGAAGGTGAACATCCACAAGGTACAGTGTGCGTTTAAGGCAGACAGTAATATTGAGGAAGTTCTTAGCGAGATGGAAGTGATTAAGAAAGAGATGCGGGGCTCGCTCTATACGATTACAGCAAGAGGAAACAGTGATGACATCCGTAACCGGATTCAGACGGCAAATCCAATCTTTATGGAAGTATTACCACTGAGTCTGGAAGAAATCTTTATCAGTGAAACGGAGGTGGCAGGTTATGACATCAAGAAACTCATTTTTTAAACTGTTAAAAGAAGATTTCAGGAGAAGACTCTGGGTGTTCATTCTGGCATCGGTTGTATTTTTCGGCACCTTTGGTGTGGTATTTACCATGGTGTTACAGCAGTGGGTGGATAATTATACCCGGCAGAACGGTATGGTGACAGATTCGTTTTCCTATGGTGCGGTTTATGATATCGAAAGGCTGTCAGAGGTCAGACCATTGTCAGAGAAGGTTGCCGGAGACGTAATTGAGTTTATTGCGCTGAATCCGTGGCTGGTGATTGTGGCCAGTGTCGGTGCGTTAATTTGCGGTATGAGTGGATTTGCATTCCTGCATTCAAAAAAACAGGTGGATTTTTATCACAGTCTGCCGGTAAAAAGGGAAATGCTGTTTGCGGTCCGTTTTACAAACGGGGTCCTGTTCTTTTTGATTCCGTATGTGATCAGCCTGCTGTATGTGTTTTTATTGTGCGGGTTGTTTGACGCTATGTCCTGGAAAGTGCTGCAGGGCGGTCTTGTCGGTTTGGTGATTCACCTGATGGGCTTTATCATTATGTATCTGTTTACGATTCTTGCGGTGCTGTTGACAGGAAAACTCTTGATGGCATTTCTTGGATTTGCAGTATTTTGCTTCTATGCACCGGCAGTATACCTTTTGACAGAAGCACTGAAGGATGTTTTCTTTATTTCGCTATATGGCGGTTCGGTGGGGGCTATGGAAGATATTATTTTTTCCATGAAATATGTTTCTCCGCTCAGTTATTACTGTAGCCTGTTTTACTCCGTATATCAGGCAGAAACCATGAAGACGTTCTGGATCGAATTGGGGTGCTTTGTGATTTTTGCAGCAGTGCTTGCAGTAGCGTGCTTGTGGTTATATAAGAAGAGAAGAAGTGAAACATCCGAAACGGCAATGAGCTTCAAAGTCAGTGAGCCAATCATCCGTATTCTGATTGCGATTCCGGTCGGTGTCCTGGTTGGCTTTATGTTTTTCCTGATTGAGCAGGACTACGGGGACGGAAGCAGCGCAGTGCTTTGGATGCTGTTTGGTTGTGTTCTCGGGGCGTTTCTTGTACATGGCTTTGTGGAAAGTCTGTTCCGCGGAGATATTAAGAAATGTCTTTCCCACAAGTGGCAGCTGTTGGCAACGATTGGTGTGGCGGTAGTCATTCCATTGTGCTTTTATCTGGATGTGTTTGGATATGATTCTTATCTGCCAAACAAGAGTCAGGTAAAGGGAATGGCAATGTATAACAGCGATTTGCGGTTTGGCGGAAGTTATTATGAAATGAAAGACGGCGATTCTTATTATGTCAATCCGCAGGAGTACGGACTTTCGGCATCCGTAGAGGAGTTTGATGCCATGTATGAACTGGCAGGGATTCTTTCGGAGTATACGAAAACAACAAGAAAAAATCTGTTCCGCTTTGGCAGGGTGAGAAATTATCAGTATGTTCCGGAGACGGAGTATGGTACTTATATGACGGATTTCTCTATCCGGTATACCTTAAAGAACGGAAAAGAAGTTACCAGAACGTACGAGTATAATTACTGGGCAGTACTTGATTTGCTGGAACAAATATATAATCAGGAGGAGTATAAAAAGACGACCTCCCCGATGTACATGGCAGAAGACGAAGGCTACCGGGTAAAATACGTGGACTGCGTTTCTCCGCTTACGGAAGATGCCTATCGCATCCGTGTGAACGGACAGGAGTTGCAGCGCATTTATGTAGAAGAACTGTTCGCGATGTCGTTTGATGAAGTGATACAGAGTGCGGCTATCGGACGTCTGGAATTCCTTTATGAAGGGGATTGGTACAGCTACAGTGCCATTCTTTATCCGCAGATGACACGTACGATTGCCATGTTAAAGGAATGTGGCTATGAGGTGCCGTTGCTTACGGAGGCTGAAAATATTAAAGAACTGCATATCAATTATACGTCAGAGGCTATACGGGAAGCAGCACTGGATGCCCTTAAGGAGGCAGAAACGTATAATGAGTTTGCTGAAACTTTGACCGAGGAAGGCGGCATTTCCTATAAGTCAACCTATGAGGCAACTGCAGAATATTATGAAAAATACGGAGAATATACGTTAAGACTGACCAATCCGGAGGAGATTGCAGCAATTCTTCCTCATTTGATGGCCAGGTCGTATTCCCGGGAATTCGGACCGTTTCCGTTGCATGAGGAAAATTGTCAGGTAAGTATCACCTTTGCTTATGGGGAAGGAGAAGAGCAGCATGAGGATGTCAGGTGGTTTTATTTCCTGGAGGACGAAATTCCGGAATTTGTAATAAGAAAAATGAAAGAGAACTTACATGAGTAGACGGAAACAAAAAAGAAAACTTGGTTTGTTTGTGTTTTTCCTTCCGGTGATTCTCATCGCCGGTATCCTGTTGTATCTGAATCCGGACTGGGGGTATCTGCTTACCTCCGGTCTGGGCAGAGAAAAGGTTTCCATAGAGAGCACCACAATCCCCCTTGTGGAACTCTCTGTGGACGAACTTAGGACAATGGAGAATGTAACCTTTGACCAGAGCATGCTTCTGATTAATACAGAGCATATGTTAAGCGAAAACTTTACGGCGGAGACAGGAGAATACAAGCAAAGCGGGGTTTACATGAATGTGTGTATATTGGAGGCTTACACCGAATTATCTGCTGCGGTCACGGAAAAAACGGGGGACAAGCTCTATATTTCGAGTGGAATCAGAGACCGGGTAAAACAGCAGAAACTGTATGAGCAGGACCCGGAAACGGCAACGGTGCCGGGGGCCAGCGAACATGAGACCGGACTTTGCATGGATGTGTATGTGACCGGATTTGCCGGAGACGGTTTTTTGAAATCAGAGGCAGGGATGTTTATCAATTCCCACGGTCATGAGTACGGATTTATCATCCGGTATCCGAATTACGGTGAGGAAATAACGGGTATCCGGTTTGAACCGTGGCATATCCGTTATGTGGGCCAGCCGCATGCGGATATCATTTATAATAATAAGTTGACCTTGGAAGAATACATCTTGGAATTTAAGGAGGGAATCTGTTATGAAACCGAACGATATTTCATCATCCGGCAGAGAATCGAAGAAGGAGTGCTTAAAGTGCCGGATGGGTGCGAAAGTTATGTTATTTCTCCAGACAATACAGGATGCTATTTTATTACCGGCAAGAAGAAGGTTTCGCAAATTCGGAACATTGTATCAACAAGGGAAATAACTTTGGACCAGCCCCCATTTTAGGCGGCAGCCCTGTTCTCAAAAAACGCAGTTGACACGCTCGTAAGAGTTGCTGTTTGTACCGGCTTACAAAACCGTCATAAACAGAAAATCCGGACCGAAACTCAGCGGTCGGGAGATGGAGTCTGAGAAAAAAAGAGGATATCACGAAAAGCGTCCGAAGGACGCGGTTTTAGAAAAGGCGGTAAGCGCTCTCGGAAAACGAGTTTTCCAGAGACGCTCATCGCCTTTTCGTAAAAGTGCTGTCGCACTTTATTCGTGATACCCTCTTTTTTGCTCCTGTTTTTCTAGCCTCCCGCTTCGGACAGTCGGCTCCGGATTTTCTATTCCTGTTTTTTTAAGCCGGTACAAGCAGACTCTTACGGCATATCCCTGCATGTTTTTTGAGAACAGGGTTGCTGCCCATAAGGGGCCGGGCCAAAGTATTTCCCGCCGCCCTCAATCGGCATGTTGCGAAGCAATATGCCGATTGGGCGGCGCCTGTGAAATTTTATAATTTGTTCGATTGTAATGCCATAAGCCATTTGCTATGCTGTAAACAGGGAAACTTAAGCGAGGCGGCTCGCCCTCCACAGGAGGGAAATAAAAATCCCTCCGGACGAAAGAAAGGAGGGATAGATAGCAATGTACATAACATTATCTGATTTAATTCAGTTTTGCTTATTACTTGTTGCCCTTGTAGTAGCGTGTTTTACGATATTCAAGGGAAAAAGAAATTAGCCGCCATTGAGTCCAAGCAATGACGGCTGGTTGAAAAACTAGTTATAAATTTGGGCGAACCGCTTCGGGTTTCCCTCTTTGATTCTAATATAAATGGTGAGGAGAGAATTGTCAAGGAGTTTGTATCATAGAGAAGGTAATGCCGGGCGGCGCCTGTGAAGATTAGAACTCAATTAGAAATGCGCCGCACCTCTTTACATTTGTGCGTTAAAGTGGCAGAATGGTAACAAATAAAATCGGTAAAAGGAGAAAATAATATGTTAGAAGATTTAATTGCAGGCAAAAAGAGTCTGTTTGCGGATGGCGTACATACGGAGCTACGTGCGCAGGAAAACAGATACCGCAATGTAACTTTGGTACAGGGAAATCTGATGGGAAATTCGCGTTCAGAGACATCCGGAATTTGTGCGAGAGTATGCAAGAACGGAGTGTTTGGGTTTTCGTCGATGGCAGAGTATTCGGCATCGGCGGCAGAGGCGGTATTGAAGGCGGCGACAAACAATGCGCTGTTTCTGAATCAGCGGGCACCGAAGAATAAGCCGGCGATTCCGAAGCTTCCTGCGGGAACGGTTCCGGTAAACCGTGTCATTGTGGATAATGAACAGAAAAAGTACATCGATTTTTGCAAGGAACTGGACGATTACATTGCAAAGACATATCCGAAGCTGACGAGCCGTACGGTCGTTTATACGGAAGATTCCATGGATAAGATTTTGTATACTTCCGACGGACATGACGGTCATACAACGTCACCACGTTGCTATATTTATGTAATCATGAATTCGGAAACCTTAGATGGTACACCGATTGAGTTGTATGATGTATTTGGCGGAGCGGGCAATTTTGATGATAATTTCGGCACGGTAGAGAAGTTGTATCCGAAGTTGGAAGCACTGTATAAGAAGGTTATGGACAAGAGAGCAGGCGTATATGCGGAAGCCGGCTATAAGACCGTCATCCTTGGCGGAATTTTATCCGGTATGCTGGCTCATGAAGCGGTAGGTCATACGGTTGAGGCGGATTTGGTGCTGGGAGGTTCCGTGGCAGGACCGAACTTAAATAAGAGAGTGGCATCGGATTTGGTAACACTGGTTGACTTTGCACACACGGCTCTTGGCAAGCCGGCTCCGCTTCCGGTGTATCTGGATGATGAAGGAACTCCGGCAGAAGATGCAGTGATTATTGAAAATGGTATCTTAAAGGGTTATATGAATAACCGTGAGACAGCAGAACTTTATGGTGTAAAACCGGTGGGTAATGCCAGAGGCTTTGAATTTTCGGATGAACCGCTGATTCGTATGAGAAATACGACCATTCTTCCGGGTAAAGATAAACTGGAAGAGATGATTGCATCTGTGGAAGACGGCTATTATCTGTTGGATACAGGAAACGGCCAGGCAGACTTGACCGGTGAGTTTATGTTTGGTGTCAATATGGGCTATGAAATCAAGAACGGAAAGCTTGGCAGGGCGATTCTTGATACGACTGTCAGCGGTGTGGCATTTGATATGTTAAAGACAGTAGATATGGTTTCGGATGAGATGGTATGGTCGAGCTCGGGATTCTGTGGTAAGAAGCAGGCAATGCCGGTTGGTATGGGCGGACCTGCACTTCGTTGCAAGATTATGATGGGAGGCCGTTAAGATGGAAGAGTTAAGATGTGTTGCACAGAAGGTGCAGGAGGAAATAAAGAACGCAGGAATCGAAAAGGCAAGATTCTCTGTAGAAGAAAAGGAAACGCAGGAATTCAGCATGGAGAATGGTGAATTTTCTCTATATCGCACGTTATTTGATAAGGACCTTTCCGTGACTGTTTTTCCAAACCAGAAAAAGGGGTCCGGTTCGACCAACAAGTTAGACGATGCTTCGATTAAAGCAGTGGTTGAAGGGGCTTTGGCATCTGCAGAATCTGCTGTGCCGGATGAGGCATATGACATCGCACCAAAGCAGGAAAATCAGGCTTTTGAGGCGGGAACTTATGAGCCGGATATGGATTTGTTGTTTGCCCGCACAAAGGAACTGGCAGAGGACATTAAAAAGGAATTTCCAAAGATTCAGGTTATGCTGATGATGGTTTCCCATGAGAAGAATCATGAGATTTATTGGAATACCAACGGCACGGAATTTGAACGGTTTTATGGTTGCTACAATCTTATGATAGAGTTTTCTGCAAATGAGGGTGATAAGACAACTTCTCTTGCCTATGCAAGTGTGCGTACGGCAACATTAGAGCAGCCGTTTATCG
The DNA here is from genome assembly GCA_015057585.1 of Lachnospiraceae bacterium. Classification (GTDB taxonomy): domain Bacteria; phylum Bacillota; class Clostridia; order Lachnospirales; family Lachnospiraceae; genus SIG299. The sequence goes on from SVEF01000002.1 coordinate 9,923, forward strand.
AAATGGCAGCGGTGAAGCGTAAGCTTGCCGATACGGTAAAGCAGCTGGATGTCAAGCCTATGGAAGGAAAGTTTACGGGAACGGTGGTTTTGATGCCGGAGTGTGTGGATGAATTTTTAGGCTATATTTGCTCGAATTTCACATCCGACAGTGTGATTCTCGAAAAGACCAGTATCTGGCTGGATAAGCTGGGCGAGCAGGTGGCAGACCCGAGAGTTTCCGTGACATTTGACCCAATGCATGAGCAGATTATATCCAGAGAGCGTTACACCTATGACGGATTTGTATCGGAGCCGGAGGATTTTATTAAGGATGGTGTTTTATCCTCCTTTAAGACTTCGTTATACGTTGCCAATAAAAGTGGCGTGAAGCCGGCAAAGAACACAAGCTACTGCATGGTAATGCAGCCGGGTGACACCTCCTTTGAGGACATCATAAAGAATACAAAGCAGGGACTCTTGCTTGGCGGTTTCTCCGGAGGACAGCCGGGTACGAACGGAGAAATTTCCGGCGTGGCAAAGAACAGTTTCCTGATTGAAGACGGAAAAATTACGACTGCCGTAAATGAAGTCATGATTACCGGAAATCTGGCAGACATGATTCAGAATGTGGTGGCGATTTCCAAAGAAACCTTGTCGGAAGGAACCTCCGTGATGCCATATGTGGCGGTAGACGGAGTCGTAGTATCCGGTAAAGAATAAGAAGAACAAAAGAGGCATGTGACAGTTTTGTCACATGCCTCTGCGTGTTAGGCTATTTCTTTTTCTTCCTAAGCAAATACGTAGCAACACCTGCGGCTGCGCCAAGGACAAGGGCAAGACCTGCGACCAGTGCGGTCGGGAAACCGGATGGTGTGTTGTCTGCAGGAGTATCTGCCGGAGCGTCGGTAGGAGCGGCTGTAGGTTCTGCAGGAGGTGTTGTCGGTGCAATGGTCGGCTCAGCCGGAGCATCCGTTGGAGTCGGGGTTGGCTCTGGTGTTATCTGTGCATCTTCCGGTAAGTAAATGAGAATGTAGCAGAGATTGATACACAGAGTAGATGTCGGGGCAGTAACGACAAGATCCAGTTCTCCGTTTGTAATCGTGGCTGTTGTGGTAACGGATTGGTTCACCGGAATATTGTTTAGTTTCTCTTCTCCGTTAATGGTAACAATCGGGTTCTTGGAGCAGTTCCAAGGGTCAGAGAAGTAAAGTTTAACCGTGTATTCACCGTTTGGCAGTTCGAAACGGTAGTTTAATTTTCTTGGCATTCCGTTTTCAAACTGATTTTTCGTGTAACGGTTCGTCAGTGCCTTTTTGCTGGAATCGGTGATATTGGCATTTGTCTCAAACGGCCAGGTGTTGTCGGTGTGAACTGCATTGACCATGCCGGCGTGATTTGCCGTACCGTTCTTTAACGGGTCAGAAACTGTATCGACAATCCCCCACATCTTTCCGGTTACCGGGTCTTTTCCGTAGATCTGTTCGGTGACACCGTTGTAAATACCAAAGGCTTCTTTATCGCCCGGCGTGGTGACATCAAAATCACCACAGTTGACATAGTAAGCAAGGGTTGGGTCGACATCGGTACGTTCGCCGATTTCCTGCTCGATGATAACGGTATAGTCAGCAGTTGTTTCGTGGTCTTCGGCATAGACGGTATAGTTCAGAGTCACAAAATTGTTTCTGCTTAAATCCACGGTGTAGGTATCTTTTGCAACAGAGCCGTTTACACGGACATAACCGTGCTCGTCTTCCTGCGTAGCAGCAATGGTAAGAGTGTTTACCATTGCAGGAACGGAGAGGTGAAATGCACCGTCTTTCTCTTGGAAAACATATAAGGTATCAGTAACTCCGTCATAGGCATGAAACTGCACACCGGTATTTTTCGTATAGGCTTCCGTCATGTAAAGATAATTGCATATGCGGGCAGAAGGTTCTTCATTCGCACCGGTAAACGTGACATTGACCGTGTAGGCGGTCTTTCCGGTAGTCGGGTGCAGTTCCTTTAACGCAAGAGAGGAAAGTGCAAGCACTTCTTTTGCAACCGGGATGCGGATGGTATATTCTTCGTCTGTTCCGGTGTAGTTTAGTACTTTGTTATAGATGCATTCTTCGCCAACAAAAATTTGAAGGGATTTTCCGTTGTCTTCTTTCTTTAAGGTGAGCTGCAGCACGTTGTCAACGTCCGGATTTACATACATGGTGTAAGTAAAAGAGCCACCGGCATTGGCATATCTGGAAGTGCCGTGTCCGGTAAAGCCGGTGGAACCCGTGCCGGTTTCGGTCATGTTATGTAGGGAGTCATTTTCGTACTGGCCGTAACCCGGCTGCACCGTGTCAAGCAGTGCATCTGCAAAACGGGCATCTTCCTTTTCTCTTAAATATCTGGAGACATTAAAAGCATCGGCGTTGGATTCATAGTTAAAATAAATACCGTAGCGCTCTGTATGCTGGCTGTAATGCGGGACAAAGATCAGATTGGCATCGGTGTTTTCTAACGTCCATTCCAATTTATCTTCTGTCTTTCTGAGGTTTTCATTGATGTTTTCCATGAAATCGGAAACGCTGCCGTTTACCACGGAAACGGTATCACTACCATCGCTGATGTACTGTTCTTCGATGACTTTTGCTGCCGGAATCAAAACATCAACTCCGGTATAAGTCGTAGTCATATTTTTATTTCCGAGCTTTGCGGAAAGCACAACCGGACCATATTTGAAAGCAAACACGGAATCGTTGTCCGGAAGGCCGTGCACGGACAGGTTCATCGGAAACATAATTTCTATGATATCATTGTTCTTTAACCCCTGCAGAGAGTCAAAGTTGTATCGTGAAGTTTCTCCGTTGATGCAAAGCGTAACTTCACCGGCGATCCAGTCCGGAATACGGAAAGCGAGAGCTGTCGTGATATCTGAACTGCCATCTAAGGTATTGACGGTAATGGTTACGGTATCGGAGGCCGGAATGTCAGCTTCCATGGTCAGTTTCAGATTCTTTGCTTCATCTGTCAGGACAGAACTGAGGTACTGGCTGATGAAAACCGTATTTTCGTTGCAATAATAAATGGCATTGCCCAATTTTGTAAAGTTCTCCATGCCGCTGCCGGTACAGCACCAGAAGCTGCCGGTCGGTGTGGTGTACACTTTAAAATATCCGGTCGCCATTGGCTGGAAGTAGGTGGTCATTCCGGTCTGTGGGTTCTGCGAGGAGAGAATCGTATTATAAAAAGTATTCTCGTAATACTGCAGGTAACTTTCATCTCCGGTTGCCATAAACAGGGCTTTCGCAAACTTCAGCATATTGTAGGCGTTACAGGTTTCACAGTTGCAGTTGGTACGTTCTGCGTCCAAAATGTTGTCGGCACCGAAATGTTCCCATTCGCTGTTGTCACCGGTCACATATGTGTGACGTTCTAACACCATGGTAAAGAAATTCTTGGCATAGGTCAGATAATCGGAAGCATCCACGACTTCACCATCGATGGTTTTTCCGTGTGTGGTTGTGTAACGGTTTAAGGCACCGATGAATTTTGGGATGGTGGTGTTGGCATGGCGGTTATTTAACGCATTTTTTCCGCCTTTACTTACAGTTTTAAAAAGAGTTTCATCGTCAAAGCAGTGTGCGGCAACGGCATAGGTTTCTTCGCCGGTAGCTGCATACAATTCGTAGAGGCAGTCGTTCATACCACCATATTCAATGTTTAATACGGTTCTCTGTGTGGATGCGGACCAGGATGCCGTACGGGCAGAAACCCAGTCGCCAAGACCCTTAGCTACTTCGAGAGCCGTTTCGTTTCCGGTATATTGATAAACATCGAGAATACCGGCAAGGATTTTATGCATGGTGTACCAAGGTACCCAGGCTTCGGAGCCGATGTTTGTCTTATTGTTTTCAACGTTGTCAAATTGGAGTTCAATGTTTGTTCTTGTGAGAATGGAGGCGCCGAAGATAAAGCCTGTGCCGATGGCGTCCTGACATTCTTTTAATGCAGTAATCATGTAGGTCAGCCGGGCATTCAATTCCTCGTCTCTTGGATCAGAGGAAGGAAGCGTGGCAGCCGCCTGGGCAACGGCAGTCAGATAGTGGCCAAGCGTGTGTCCGCCAATCAGAGAAGTCTCCCAGCCGGCATAACGGGCTTTGCCTTTGGTATCAATGCCGGCAGTATCGCGGAACCCGGCAAGTAAACGGTCTGCGTCCAGGGATAAGAGATATTCGATGTCTTTGTCCTCTGCGTTGGTGAGATATGCATCCGTAACATCTACGGCAGACAAATGATAAGCATTGTAGGTAGTCATAGTATCTTCTCCTGTTTCTGAATTTGTGGTACTTGCGAAAACCGTGCCTTTGCTAAGAGGAGAAAGCAACGGTACGGTGAGCAGGACAGTTAGGGCAAAAGCCGATAGCCTGCGTGTAGAGAATCCTTTCATTTTGTAAACCTCCCAATTTAAGTTTTTGACGAAAAGCTAAAGTTTTTACTCAAACAATAGTATAGCATAAAACAGCCGTTTTGAAAAGAAGAAGTTCACCGGAGAAAAAGTGAAGAAAGGATTGAAAAAGTAAGTAAAAACCAGTAAAGTAAGAGGCAAAGAGTAAGAAAAGAGGATGAAATATGTTTCAATTGCAGATGAGGGACAGAACCAAAACAGCAGAAACTGCTGTTTACTATATGGAAGACAAGGATGCGATACAAGAGTATTGGCGTCATACAGAGATGTATCCGGAGGATGCTTTGTTTGCTGAGACAGATATGAAGATAGGGGCCGGGAGAGATTTCCCGATGGAAAAGTGTTGTCTCCGAATTCATAACACAAAAGGGCAGGAGTGCCGTTATTATGTGGAAAAACTTTTGATCAAGGTGCGATGGGCAAAGAGAGGGGATGTTTTTCTTAAACTGGCATCCTTTGCGGCAACCGGAATTGCAAAGGAGAACGAATATGACGAGGGCGGATATGAACAGGTGACATGCTGCGGTAATCCGGTTCTTGACCAGTATTCCAGTGAAATTACCCCTTTGGTTTCGGATTTTGAAGATGATTTTAAACGGGAAAAGATTTCGATGCTCTGTTATAAAGAAATCGGATGCTTCGCGACATTAGATGAGGTAAATGCAGATATTGCAAAGAAAGAGATTTCTTCTGAGGAGGTAGAAATCCTGTTTCGCGACATTCCGGGAGAACTTGGGTAAGCACTCAATTAAACTTAAAAAAGAAACACGCCCCACAACGATAGGGCGTGTTTTTAGGTTATGAGAGTTAATTACTGCTCTTCTTTTTTCTTAGGAGAGCCCAATTTGTTTAACAGAGTAATGAATCCTACAATAATTAAGGTAACGGCAAAAATAGCGAGCCAGCCAATCATTGCAGAACCAAAAGTTGCTTTAAATAATTCTAAGTTCATTTGTGTTCTCCTTTCTTACCGGATATAGCCAATAGCTTCGGCAATCATTGGAATAATCTTTAAAATTAAACCACCTGCAATTACAGAAGCAATCTGACCGGAAACATTAACACCGATAGAGTGCATGAGTAAGAAGTTCTGGTTGTCTTCTTCTAAGCCCATCTTATGCACAACACGGGCAGACATTGGGAATGCGGAGATTCCGGCTGCACCGATCATCGGATTGATCTTCTTCTTAGAGAAGAGATTTAAGAACTTTGCGAAGAATACACCACCTACGGTATCAAATACAAACGCAACCAAACCAAGTAAAAGGATTAAGATGGTCTCCCATGTTAAGAAAGCGTCTGCCTGCATCTTGGTGGAAACGGTGATACCAAGGAAGATAGTAACTAAGTTAGCCAGCGCATTCTGTGCGGTTTCGGAAAGGGAATTTAACACGCCACATTCGCGAATTAAGTTACCGAACATTAAGAAACCAATCAGGGCAACCGCACGAGGTGCAACGATACCTGTAATGATGGTTACTAAAATCGGGAATAAAATTCTTGTTGCCTTGCTAACGTTAGCAGGCTTATATTCCATACGGATTAAACGTTCTTTCTTTGTGGTACACATCCTAATAATAGGCGGCTGTACGATTGGAACGAGCGCCATGTAAGAGTACGCAGCAACGACAATTGCGCCAAGATACTTTGTACCAAAATGGTTAGCTACGAAAATGGAAGTAGGACCATCTGCAGCACCGATAATAGCAATGGAACCGGCATCATAAATATCAAAAGCAGGAATGAGTGTAGCAACACACAGGGTAAAGAAAATACCAAACTGTGCAGCTGCGCCGAATAGCATAAGTTTTGGATTGGAAAGCAGCGGGCCAAAGTCAATCATGGCACCGATACCGATGAAAAGAATCAACGGGAACAATTCATTTGCAATACCCGCGTTAAATAACACGTCAATCGGACCAATTTCGGCAAGCCCGTCATAAATTTGTGTAACCGCACCAGAGAACGGCAGGTTAACCAAAATTGCACCAAAGCCCATTGGCAGAAGAAGAGTTGGTTCCATCTCTTTCTTGATTGCCAAGAAGATGAGGGTGCCGCCAATTGCCCACATGATTACCATTTTGAGAAAATCTAATGGGGCAATTTGAGTGAGGTGTTCAAATAATTCAACAAAAAGATTCATATGTCCTCCTTAAAATTATGTAACTTTATAATAAAGAACTGCGGTTGCAATTCCTATTATCTTATCTTACGAGCCTTCATTTAGTCGGTAGCCTACACCAAGTTCGTTGGTGATGTAGCGGTTATCGCCCGGCTTGATTCCGAGCTTTTTTCGTAGATTTGCCATGTTCACCTGAAGCTTTTTTACTCCACCGTCGTCGGACGGACCCCAGATTTCATGTATAATCATAGCATATGTTAACACTTTTCCCGGGTGTTTGGCAAGAAAAATTAAAATGTTGTATTCGGTTTGGGTCAGTTTTACCTCTTCGCCGGCAATGGAAACCAGTCTGCGTTCATAGTCAATCGTTAAATCGTGGAGACTGAATTTTCCGTCAGAGGTGTGCAATGGATTGAAGCTGCTCTGGGAAACACGCAGGGCAGCACGTACTCTGGCTAAAAGCTCTGCAGTGCCGAAAGGTTTTGTAATGTAATCGTTTGCACCCAAATCAAGCGCATCTACCTTGTCATGCTCCGTGGTGCGGGCGGAGAGAACCAGGATAGGGGCAGTGGCGTGCTGGTCATTGCGAACGGTCCGGATAAAGTCAAGACCGTCCCGGTCCGGGAGCCCCAGGTCCAGTAATACCAAATCCGGGCGATAGGAAGAAAACATCATAATACCGCTTTCGCAGGTTTCGGCGGTGATGACCTGATAGTCATTGGTCTCTAAAACAGTTTTTGTGAAGGTACGGATGCTCCGGTCATCTTCGATAACTAGAATTTTAAATTTATTACTCATGTAATCCTCCATCCTTAGTGCAATTTTAATGAAAAGGAAAATGCTGCACCTGCATCGGGGGTGTTCCGGGCGGTGATTTCGCTGCCGTGTGCTTTGATAATGGCAGAGCACACAGAAAGGCCGATGCCCATATTGCTGCGTCTGGAGTCTGCCGGAGCACCGGAGGCATCTGAAAAGCCGGTGAACAATTTATCTAATCGTTCTGCAGGAATGCCGCAGCCGTCATCGGTAACGGTAAAGACGGCAGAATCTTCTGTGACGGTCACGGTTAACGATAGTGTTGTCATGCCCTTTGCATGGTCAACCGCGTTTTCTAAAATATTAATCAGTACCTGTTCAATTAGCATGGCGTCCATCGGAATGCTGATAAATTCTTCCGGGATTTCAACGATGACAGCCTGGTTTGGACAGCGCTTTTTAAATTTCACGAGAACAGCGTCAATCAGCTCTTCCAGAACGGTTGGTGTCTTTTTGACCTGCACCTTTTCTCCGTCAATTCTTGTGACGGAAAGGAGGTTTTCTACCATACGGATGAGCCATTCAGAATCGTCCTGCACCTTGGAGAGAAGTTCCATTTGCTGGTCTTTGTCCAGAGAGTCATAATTGTCGATAATCGCAGAACAAAATCCGTAAATGGAAGTGAGTGGCGTCCGCAGGTCATGCGAAACGGCACGAAGCAGATTTGCGCGCATACGCTCACGTTCACTCTCTGCACGGGTCTTTTCCTGCTGCTTAATCTGAGTGGTCAGTGCACCGGTCATGACGGCAACAATGAGCATGACAATGGCAGAGGACAGACATTCCGGAGAAATCAGATCAAACGCATAATATGGGTATGTAAATGCATAGTTCACCGCAAGCACACTAAGAAGGGATGCGGTAATGCCCCAAAAGTATCCCTGGGTTTTTAAGGAAACTAAAAAAACACCAAGGACAAAGATCATTGGTATCAATGTTTTTGTGTCGAATATTTCCTGCATCCAGATGTTTAGGAGCAGTAATAACACCAAGGTAACGATAGTAAAAATACCGTCTTGTAATTGTAGTTTATGTTTCATGAGAGTCTCCGGAAGAATAGTATCTTATCCTATTTATCATAACATAATTACTGTGCTTTTGATATGCCTTTTTCTGGTTTGAAGAAGATTCTTTACTGATTCTTAACCGAAAAAGGAAGCACCCCTGAGAGGTCAAGCCGGGGTGCTCCCTTTTCATTAAGAGTAAGATGTTATACTTCTGATTTTTCATGTCACAAAACTTATTTCTTCCACAGTCCATGGAGGTTGCAGTATTCATAAGCACTCACAAACTCCTCGCCTTGTGCAAGTCGAAACTCTGCATGCGGCTTATCTGTATGAGCTAATTTTACTCGCTGACTTCCTCTTGTGGTTTCGATGGCAATCCACTGAATATAATGTTCCTTTACCATTGGATGTTCCACGGAACCTATGTCTACAGTCACCTTATCGCCTTCTATGGTAACAACCGGTATGTGCTTTTCGTGTGCTCCGTCGCTTGTTCCGGGCACAAGTTCTATCATCTTCTGACCACAACACATAACCGGGATACCGGTGTCGTTTACATATTCAATGATGTTTCCACAACGTTCGCATACGTAATATTTCATAATTGAAAATCCTCCAATAATAGTTTTAATCATAGTATCGACAAGAATATACTTTTAAATTCGTGATGATTTACGTGGTAAGTTTTGTTTCCTTAATATTTTAAAAATAAGGGATATAAGCATCTCTACAGCAAAAAATATTGCGATATTTAAAAACGGCATAATATAAGGTGCGATATTTTCCGGAAGTATGTAAAAAGGGTCTCTTGTTGTAAAGAACCAGTTGAAGTTATTGGTATGTCCCCAAGCCTGTCCTGCATACAATGTATTTCCGAGAATTGCCCACAAGGTCATGGAAACCAGGACTGCCAAGTCCCGGTACCGTAGTTTGCGGTCAAAGGTTACCTCATCAAACAGCAGTACCAGTAATCCGTATGCCGTCATCAGTCCGTGAAACAGCAACGTCTGAACCACCCGGTAAGAAAGCGGGTGTACCTGATACCACATGAGGCCAGCCGGATAAATCAGATAAACCAGATTGGAGATAAAACCAAGCAGTGCAAACTGTTGTCTGTATCGCCCCAAAAAGGTATTGTGTCTGCTCCAGAAACACATCACGCACATGGCGGTGCAGACATGAAACGGCAACTTCTCCACATCGATTTTTCCGTAAGCAAACGGCATGAGGAAAAAGTCGGCGATATATAAGCCGAAGGCACAATTTATCAATAGAGAGATTGTTTTCTGTACTATCCGCTTGTCTTTGTTTTTCAGAGATACAATTGTGATAATGATAGCAATAATTGCAATAATTAAATAAATCAAATGCCAAAGTCCAAAACACGAAAATACAGCGCCGCCCTTTTTGTCGGATAATACTTCACTGAAAAAAGCATACATATTGAATACCTCCATATATTATCGGGAAAGTTGCTCAAATTAGATTCATAATTCTGTACGTTTCCTATTATACCACATTTGGGAGAGGACAGAAGAACAATTTGATTGTATAGGTTATCTGAAGAGTTGTGGAGAGAGCAGAATTATACGTATATTAGTTTTTTGAAAATAAAACATACAAAAAGAAGGGGATAACCGGTAGGGAAGTCGGGTTTTATATGTATAGGGAAAGATTACGAAGAAATAGTACATAATTTGAGCGTTTTATGTATATATGAGAAAGGTTTATTCCATATACATACAAAATACGTGTAAAACGGGAGAGAAATGAGAGTGGAAGCGAAATGTTGTATCTATTTTAATGAAAAAATACAAATACAGATAAAATTCCGTGCGTCGAATATCAAGAAGGTGTGTAAAACAAAAACACAAAGGAAAACACAACAAAACAGGGCCCCCAAATGGGAGCCCTGCAATTGGTTTTAAGCTATTGAATTACTTCTCAGCCTTCTTAACTAATGCCTCGTACTTAGCCTGAGCATCCTTTTCAGCCTTCTCGAAGAGGTAAGCAGCACGCTCTGGGTTAGAACGGGAAAGTCTGTTGTAACGAACCTCGGATTCGATGAATTCCTTGTAGCTTGCTGTAGGAGCCTTGGAATCCAACTGGAATGGATTCTCACCAGCTTCTGCACGGCGAGGGTCGAAACGGAACAGGTGCCAGTAACCGGAAGCAACTGCGTTCTTTTCTTCTGTCTGAGCATTCTTCATACCGCCCTTGATACCATGGTTGATACATGGAGCGTAAGCGATGATGAGGGATGGACCCGGATAGCTTTCAGCTTCAGCGATAGCCTTTACGCACTGTGCGTAGTCAGCACCCTGAGCAATCTGAGCAACGTATACATAACCGTAGCTCATTGCAATAGCAGCGAGGTCTTTCTTCTTAACTTCCTTACCGGCTGCTGCGAACTGAGCGATAGCACCGGTAGGAGTAGCCTTGGAGGACTGACCGCCTGTATTGGAGTAAACTTCGGTATCGAATACCATTACGTTAACATCCTGGTTGGAAGCGAGTACGTGGTCTACACCGCCGTAACCGATATCGTATGCCCAACCGTCACCACCAAAGATCCACTGGCTCTTCTTAGCAGCGAAATCCTTGTTAGCGAGGATGTACTTTCTGTCTTCATTGTCACATCCGCAAGCTTCTAATGCAGCAATAAGCTTCTTAGTAGCAGGAGCGTTTAATGTGGAAGAATTCTGTGTTTCAAGGTACTCAGCTAATGCAGCCTTAACGTCATCCTTTTCAGCAACAGCCTGAAGTCTGGTAGCGGCATCGATGATGCGCTTTCTTAATGCCTTCTGAGCCATCTGCATACCTAAACCAAATTCAGCGTTATCCTCGAATAAGGAGTTAGCCCAAGCAGGACCCTGGCCCTTCTTGTTGATGGTGTATGGGTTGGATGGAGAAGAACCGCCCCAGATGGAGGAACATCCTGTAGCATTTGCAATGTACATTCTGTCACCGAATAACTGGGTAACTAACTTAGCGTAAGGTGTTTCACCACAACCTGCACAAGCACCGGAGAACTCAAGGTATGGCTGCTTGAACTGGGAACCCTTAACGGTAGTTTCTTTGAACTTCTCTAATACATCAGCAGGAGTTTCTAATGTTACACCGTAATCGAATAACTTCTGAGCTTCTAACTGTGTTTCAAGACCTTCCATAGTAAGAGCCTTTTCGCCCTTCTTGCCAGGACATACGTTTACACAGGAACCACATCCGGTACAGTCAAGAACGGATACGGAGATAGCAAACTTCTTACCAGGCATACCTGTTAAGTCTAAGGTTGTCTTAGCAGGAGCGTTAGCAGCTTCTTCCTCTGCCATTGCAACCGGACGGATACAAGCGTGAGGACATACATAGGAACAGAAGTTACACTGGATACAATTTTCGGAATTCCAAGCAGGAACGTCAATAGCGATACCACGCTTCTCGTATGCTGCGGAACCGGATGGAGTTGTACCGTCTACATAATCAAGGAATGCAGAAACAGGGAGGCTGTTACCGTCCTGAGCATTGATCTTAGCCTGTACTCTGTTTACATAGCCGAGAACATCTGCATTACCGTGTGTTTGAGTAATGGTTAAGTCTTCGTCTTCTGCGTTCTTCCAGGATTCCGGAATCTGGATTTCAACTACGCTGTCAACACCACGGTCAATAGCGTCGTGGTTCATCTTAACGATAGCGTCACCCTTCTTGGAATAGGAAGCTGTAGCAGCGTCCTTCATATACTTCACAGCGTCTTCAATCGGAATAATGTTAGCAAGCTTGAAGAATGCAGCCTGGAGGATAGTATTGATACGTCCGCCGAGACCGACTTCCTTACCGATCTGGATACCGTTAATGGTGTAGAACTTGATGTTGTGCTCTGCCATGTAACGCTTAGCCTGACCAGGTAACTGCTTTTCTAACTCGTCCATATCCCAAGCACAGTTCAATAAGAATGTACCGCCATCCTTAAGATCCTGAACCATGTTGTACTTTCTTACGTAAGCTGGTGTATGACAAGCTACGAAGTCTGCCTTATTAATAAGGTATGTGGACTGAATCTTCTTGTCACCGAAACGTAAGTGGGAAATGGTAACACCACCGGACTTCTTGGAGTCATAATCAAAGTAAGCCTGAGCATACTTATCTGTATGGTCACCGATAATCTTGATGGAGTTCTTGTTTGCACCTACAGTACCGTCTGCACCAAGACCCCAGAACTTACATGCTGTAGTTCCTTCCGGAGCGGTAACAGGGTTTTCTGTGATGTCAAGGGATAAATGAGTAACATCATCCACAATACCTAATGTGAAGAGTGCCTTCTCTGTGTTGTGGAATGCTGCGATAATCTGAGCAGGAGTAGTATCCTTGGAGGAAAGACCATAACGTCCGCTGAATACAGGAACATTGTGGAACTTGGATCCCTTTAATGCAGCTACTACATCGAGGTATAATGGCTCACCGAGAGCACCCGGTTCCTTGGTTCTGTCGAGAACGGAGATTCTCTTAACAGTATCAGGAAGCGCATCGATTAAGTGCTTTGCGGAGAATGGTCTGTAGAGACGAACCTTAACAACGCCGACCTTTTCGCCACGAGCTAATAAGAAGTCGATAGTTTCGTCGATGGTGTCACATACAGAACCCATAGCAACGATAACGCTTTCAGCGTCAGCAGCACCGTAGTAGTTGAATAACTTATAATCGGTACCGATCTTTGCGTTCACCTTGTCCATATACTGCTCAACGATTGCAGGAAGTGCATCGTAGTACTGGTTACAAGCTTCTCTTGCCTGGAAGAATACGTCGGAGTTCTGTGCAGTACCTCTCTGAACAGGATGTTCAGGGTTTAATGCACGGCGACGGAATGCATCAACTGCATCCATGTTGCACATATCCTTTAAGTCTTCGTAATCCCAGATCTGAATCTTCTGGATTTCGTGGGAAGTACGGAAACCGTCAAAGAAGTGAAGGAAAGGAACACGGCCTTCGATAGCTGCTAAGTGAGCAACAGCACCAAGGTCCATAACTTCCTGAACGCTTCCGGAACAAAGCATAGCAAAACCGGTCTGACGGCATGCATAAACGTCGGAGTGGTCACCAAAGATGGATAATGCGTGGCTTGCTAAGGTACGAGCTGTTACGTGAATAACGCCCGGAAGAAGCTCACCGGCAATCTTATACATGTTTGGAATCATGAGAAGTAAGCCCTGGGATGCAGTGTAAGTGGTTGTTAAAGCACCAGCCTGTAAGGAACCGTGAACGGCACCTGCTGCACCTGCTTCGGACTGCATTTCGGTTAACATTACTTCGTGACCGAAGATGTTCTTTCTGCCTTCTGTAGCCCACTGGTCTGTGTAGTCGGCCATTGGGGAGGAAGGAGTGATCGGATAGATCGCTGCAACGTCAGTAAACGCGTAGGACACGTGAGCCGCTGCGGTATTACCATCCATAGTTTTGAATTTTCTTGCCATGTGATAAAGCCCTCCTATTTATAATAGAATTTTAAAAATTATGATACCATGAAAATGTTATAATATATTGCATATTTCTTTCATATATCATACCAACCTACAGTGTAACACTTCTATTAAAAAGTGTAAAGTCCAAGTTATCTGAAATTGAGAAAAAAATATTACCTTGGAATTTTTTTGTTTGACAAAGTAAAAACTATGGTCTATAATACTAGGACACTAGATATAATGAATAAAATGGCAGAAGGAACCGCCGTGAAATCATGGCATCGCGCTCTACTAGTTAATAGGGGCGCAATATTTTTTTGCTTTTTGTAAAAGTAAAAAGGCTATCTTATTAGAGAAAGGAATTATGGGAAATGGCAGCAAAAAAGAACATCATGACGTATGAAGGTCTGAAAAAATTAGAGGATGAATTACAGGATTTAAAAGTAAACAGACGTCAGGAGGTTGCTCAGAAAATCAGAGAGGCGAGAGAACAGGGGGACCTTTCCGAGAATGCAGAATATGATGCAGCAAAGGATGAGCAGAGAGATATCGAGGCAAGAATCGAAGAACTCGAAAAGATTTTAAAGAATGCAGAAGTTATTGATGAAGATGATGTGGCAATTGATGCAATCAGCGTTGGTTGTTGCGTTACTTTATTGGATGTAGAATTTGACGATGAGATGAAGTTTAAAATCGTTGGTTCCACAGAAGCAAACAGTTTAAAGGGTTACATTTCCAACGAATCCCCAATCGGTCAGGCGCTGCTTGGTAAGAAGAAGGGCGATATCGTGGAAGTAGAATCTCCTGCAGGTGCGATTCAGTACAAGATTATGGAAATTGAACGTTCCATCTAATAATAAGGAAGGAAGTAAGAGACCGTGGCAGATGAAGTAAAGAACACACAGAATGTACAGGAACAGGATTTGAACCAGTTATTAAAGGTAAGAAGAGAAAAGCTTGCAAATTTACAGGAAGCAGGCAGAGACCCGTTCCAGATTACAAAGTATGATGTAACACATCACAGCGTTGAGATTAAAGAAAAGTTTGAAGAGTTACAGGGAAAGACCGTTTCTATCGCAGGACGTCTGATGTCCAAGCGTGTGATGGGTAAAGCGTCCTTCTGTAACGTACAGGATAAGCCGGGCAACATCCAGGTTTATGTGGCAAGAGACAGCATCGGGGAAGAACCATACGCAGATTTTAAGAAGTTCGACGTGGGTGATATCGTAGGTATCGAAGGTGAAGTATTCGAGACCAAGACCGGTGAAAAGTCCATTCATGCTGCAAAGGTGACTTTGCTTTCGAAGAGCCTTCAGATTCTGCCGGAAAAGTACCACGGTTTAACAAATACAGATATCCGTTACCGTCAGAGATATACGGACCTTATCATGAATCCGGAAGTAAAGGATACGTTTGTAAAGCGTTCCAAGATTATCAGCAAAATCCGCCAGTACTTAGATGCAAGAGATTTCATGGAAGTAGAAACTCCAATGTTAGTTGCAAATGCAGGTGGTGCAGCGGCAAGACCGTTCGTGACACATTACAATGCACTGGATGAAGATGTTAAGCTTAGAATTTCCCTTGAATTATATTTAAAGAGACTGATTGTCGGTGGTTTGGAGCGTGTATATGAAATCGGCCGTGTATTCCGTAATGAAGGTCTGGATACCAGACACAATCCGGAATTCACCCTGATGGAGTTATATCAGGCATACACAGACTATTACGGCATGATGGATTTAACGGAAGATATGTTCCGTTACCTGGCACAGGAGGTTTGCGGAACGACTGTAATTCAGTATGGTCCACACACCATTGACCTTGGCAAGCCGTTTGAACGTCTTACGATGATTGAAGCAGTTAAGAAGTATTCCGGCGTTGACTTTGATGCCATCGCTGACACGGCAGAGGCAAAGAAGATTGCGGATGAAAAGGGCGTTCATTACGAAGAGCGTCACGCAAAGGGCGATATTTTGAACCTCTTCTTCGAAGAGTTCGTAGAAGAGCACTTAATCCAGCCAACCTTTATTATGGACCATCCGATTGAGATTTCTCCTTTAACCAAGAAGAAACCGGACAAGGAAGGCTATGTAGAGCGTTTTGAATTGTTTATCAATACTTGGGAAATGTGTAATGCATATTCTGAATTAAATGATCCGATTGACCAGCGTGAGCGTTTCAAGGCACAGGAAGCGGCTTTGGCAGCAGGTGACGAAGAAGCGAACACCACAGACGAGGATTTCTTAAATGCACTGGAAATCGGTATGCCTCCGACAGGCGGTATCGGTTACGGTATCGACAGACTTGTTATGTTGTTAACCGACAGTCCTGCTATCAGAGATGTACTTTTGTTCCCAACGATGAAGAGTTTGGATGGCGGAAACAAGAAGTCCGAGACAAAGGAAGAAGTTGCAGAAGTAAATGAAGTCATCGATTTCTCCAAGGTAGAAATCGAACCGCTCTTTGCAGATTGCGTAGATTTCGAGACATTTTCCAAGTCCGACTTCAGAGCAGTAAAGGTTAAGGAATGCATTGCAGTGCCAAAGAGCAAGAAGCTCCTTCAGTTCACACTGGATGACGGTACCGGCACAGACCGCACCATTTTAAGCGGTATCCACGAGTTCTATGAGCCGGAAGAATTAGTTGGCAAGACTTTGGTTGCTATCACAAACTTACCACCACGTGCGATGATGGGAATTGAATCCTGCGGTATGTTATTATCCGCAGTACACAGTGAAGAAGGCGTTGAAAAGTTGAACCTTCTTATGGTAAGCAATAAGATTCCGGCAGGTGCGAAGTTATACTAAGAAGTAAAATAAGTATGGACCACTTTCAAGTGTAGGCTTGGAAGTGGTCCATTTTTGACTTTATTCTGATTCTGAGCGTTGTTTGAGGTATTCCTTTAGTTCATCGTTGTAGGATTTGGCGGCAGGAGCGTTCAGTGGATTATAGTAGTGATTCCACGAAAAGATGATGTGGGCCTCGGCGTATGTTTCAGTAGCTTCAATCTGCTCGATAAGACGTGAAACCTCAGCCGGTTTATAATCAGGAGTAAAGCATTCGTTATTTACCCAGAAACACAGTCCTTCTTCCGTATCGGCTGCTTTTTTAAGACCACCGATCCAACTGTCCAATTCATCAATAGATATATTCTTACCGCCGACACAATCCTGCGGGGCAAAGATATCTCCGGCTCTAAAGTTGGCAACTTTGAAAATGTCAATCCAGAATTGTTTGTTCTGACGAGCGGTTGAAACAGTATCATTGAAGAAAGGGCTAAGCATAAGCGGCTTGTCAGGACAAGCTTCATTAATGGCATCCAGGAAATAGTTTATATTGTTTCCGATACAGGTTGCATACGCTTTGTCGTCCGTTTGACGGCAGGCAACATCAATGTTCCAAATCTCGTTGTAATAATACCAACCGGCAATCTGTTCGTCGTATTCTTTTCCGTACCGGTTCCATATTTCATGAATCATCTGAGCATTTAATTTGCCGTTATACTCACACCAGGCAGCAAAGTAGGATTCCGTTACAGGATCTTTCTTGCCGGAAGGAAGTTTCGGTTTTCCCCACCCGAAATCCCACCATCGGTCGTCGCTGAGGAGTCCGATATAGACTTTCATGTCATTGTTTTTGGCGGCCCGCAGTGCCAATTCAAGGGCGTCGCCCCGGTTCTGTGAGGAGAGAATGGCACCTTCAAGTTCTTCGATTTCCGAAGGGTACAGACCCAGATAGCCATTTCGAGTATAGGATTGCCAGTCTTGTGCCTCGGCCTTGCCTTGAAGGAAAGAGCCATCGTAAACACTTTGGATAATCATGTAATCCATGCCGAGTTCTTTCATGGCAGCAAATTCCTGATTCCAACGGGAATAGGTCCAGTCACGGCAGAGCCAGCTTTGCAGAAAGGAACCGGAAATGGGTTTTGGGTCAGGTGCGGCGGCAGGTTCCGGTTCTTCTTTGCTATTACATGCGGCCGCAAGAAATGTGCAGCAAATGAAAATGATAGACATAAAAATGGTGTAGAAAAATTTTTTCATAACTCCTCCGTCTTTTTACTTCATGGTTTTTTCTTTTATTTTAACATTTTCAAATGAAAAGTAAATAGCAATAGGTGAATGGGGATTGGCACAGAAATTGGGTTTACATGAATTGGGATTTGCATTATACTATACTCAGGATAGTGATTACCAAGTAGAGGAGGAAGGGTACATGAAAAAAAGATGGACGCGGAGGTTTATTTTTATAGCGCTTGCTGTGATTGCGATATGCGGTCTGAGTGCTTGCGGCAGAGACAGAGGAATCAGGTTTGATGTGCTTGAGAACCTGGATATGTCTTCTGTTGTGCAGAATGGAGAATATACCAACTTCAGCGCGGTTACGGAAAGCGGAAAGGTTGTACGTTTTCAGGGAAAAGGAATTACGGTTTCCGATCATGGCATTTCAATGATGCCCGGGGCTTTTTTGGTTTCCTTGGACTATATAGGTGAAATAGACAGTTATATATTGAGCACGGAAGAGAACAAAAGCACTTTTCTTTATGGTGTCGCGTATGCAGATGCATCCGGTGTACAGCACATGAAAGAATTACAGATTGCCTTTGCCTGGAAAGAGGTGTTTGAGCAGCGGTTAAGTGCAAATATTTCTAATCGACAAAGCGGATTTTTTGCTATACAGGCGGATCTTGAAAATATAGAAGAAAGGCATATTACCCAACTGGAAATTTATTATGATGATTCGGTGCCGCAGGTATTGTATCAGGATTTAGATCCGGCAGGTCAAATCGCAGAGTTGCTGTCGCTATATCCTATAGATTGGGACGGCAAAGGAGAAGCAGCGGAAACATATGATGCGATGCAGGCGAAACTGGAAGAGCCGGGGGTTATTCAGAGTGATATCCTGGCAGGAATTGACTACGACTCCGTTGTGGTGGATGGAGAGTCCACTTTTTTCAGTTCCGTGTTGAGCGATGGAACCGTGGTCCGGTTTGAAGGATACAATATAGGTATGGATGAAAGGGGTATTACCATGTATCCGAACAGTAAAGTTACTTCTTTGGATGCCGTAGGTAAGATATATGGATATTCCGCCTACATAGAAAACGGAGAAGCCTATGGAGAAAATGCCTATTTGGATTTTGGGTACGGATATACCTACTCTGCAGCGAAAACCAGTGTGGCCCGGGCGTCCGATGTACATACCTATTCGATAAGCGGAGAGATGCCTTCAATTTGGAACGAAGGCATTTGGGGATCTACGATGGTCCATGAACCTAACTTTGTATATTTTGCAAGTAACCCATATTATAAACAGGAATATGTAGTGACCAGTCTTAAGATTGCATATAATCCTGCTGTGAAAGTGACTGCCATAGTGGAGGCCAAACTGAGCGAAGAATTCTCCACATCATATTTAAAGGGAGAACGGTATAATCCGGAATTGGCAGAGCCCGCTGATGGAGAATTTGGTTACTATGGATTTTATTTGTGTTTAAGACCGGATACTCCGTCTTCAAATTTACAGAGTAGCGGCGGAGGCATCTGGTTTGTTCCGAAAGCCTTTTTTGAAGTAGGAGACTTAAAGGATGCAGAAGGTAATGTGCTTGACAAAGCAAGCGCTAAGGTTATGCCCGGTACGACGTTGGATGTGGTTGTAGGTGACTATACGGTTTCTGTTGGTTTTACTGTTATTGAGCAATATAAAGATGCCCGGACTATGAATGATTTGGTTCCGTATGCTTTCCCGGATGCGCTGGGGACAAATAATGTACTGGTGGTTCCTATTGCCTGGGCAGACCAAAAAGAGAATGCCAACAATGAAACACTTGCGTTGTACCGCAAAAATTTGGGACGTGTAACGGATGAATACGGAACGGTCACCGATTATTCGGATGAGACGGACCGGGATTTCTCGCTTAGTGAATATTTCGATATGGCGTCCTATGGAAAACTGACGCTGAACAGCTTTATGACAGACTGGTATTATGCCAAGGAGAATTTTGCGGAAATGGAGCTGGCCAGTCCTAGCAGGGAATTTGCAGATGGAATTTTGGAGTGGGTAAAAGAACGGTATCCGGATTTGAATTGGGCAGAATATGATCAGGATGCAAATGGATATGTGGACTCTTTGGTGCTTCTTAATTCCGGTGCTTCTTCAGATGGCAGATTTAGCATTATTTCTTATAGCGGAGCAATCCATTATCGCGAAAGCTATTATGGAGACCGTGCGGGCACACAGGAAGATCCGAATGTGAATACTTTTGTGACGGTAAATGACCGGTTCCTTAGAGTAAGCGGAGCGGAGACTCTGATTCACGAATTTTCTCATAATTTTGGCTTGATTGATTATTATGATGTATCTTATTCCAGTATCGATGCCGTGGGTGGATTTGACATGCAGTCAGCCAATAAAGGAGACTGGAATGCTTATTCTAAACTTTCTGTAGGCTGGATGGAACCTCAGGTGGTAACGGGTCTTGAAAGCGGAGAGTCTGTGGAACTGACGATTGGTTCCCTGGCTCTTACGGAGGATGTGATTCTGATTCCTGCCAAAGGAAAAGAATACGAAGGTCCTTTCTCTGAGTATATTATGATTGATTTACTCACGGACGATGGTGTGAACCGGTTTGATGCGGTTGAATATGGTTTGCAGGATATGGCGGGTGTACGAATCAGCCATGTGAATGCTGCCATGGAAAAACGAACGATGGAGATAGAGTCAAAGATTACACCGGGAGAGATGAAGACGTATGATATCGGCACCATTCATATTGCAAATGAGAAAAAAACGGATGGTAAAGGCCGGTACAATATTGAGGTGGTTCAGGCCGGCAAGGTGAATACGTTTACAGAGGGAGACGGGACCGATGTAAGTCTTTCCAAGGAAGACTTGTTCTATGAAGGAGATACCTTCACAGTAGAAGATTACAGTGAATTCTTCTATCAGGGGCTGATGGATGATGCTTCAAGGTTCGGTTATGTCGTTCAGATTTTAGAGATAGGAACGGATGCGGAAGGTAATCCGATTGCCACAGTGCGTGTAACGGCAGAGTAAAAGGATGCCGGTTTACGACAGGTAATAAGCGTATATTATGTAAAAAAGAAGCAGTTGAAGGAATACATTTGGCTGCTTCTTTTTTATGTGGAAATTATAGATAAAAGCGAATATAATTGCATTATCCGGAGAAAAGGAGTTGGGGTATGAAACGAAAGGAATTTTATCGTAGAGCAATTGCGACAGCATTGATGGGGGCTGTATTGTTGGGAAGTTTTGCTGCACCGGGGATGGCGGCAGCGTCGGAAGAGGATACGCAGACAGTTAAGATAAATGTAGAGGATTATGTAGAAACACTCCCGACATTAACTGTGGATATGAAAGCGGAAACGGGTGATATTTTACATGGGGCATCCGGATTTTTGTATGGCATATCCAATGAAGATGTGCCGACAACGAATACATTAGTGCCGTTAAAGTCAAAGGTATTGGCCACAAAAGGAGCCTTGGGGACGGAGCATCCATACGGAGATGCCTTGGATGTGGCAGAAACATTTTTATCCGGTGGCGGTGAACAGGTGATGATGTATAACAGCAATTATTATGGCGTGTTTGGTGTGACGGCAAACTATCTGGATTATGCGAAGGTGCTGGAAACAGAGGTGGCTCCGTACGTATATCAGTGGAAACAGGAATGGAAGAGAATTCACGGCACGCCGGAGGCACCGAAGGATGAACTCGGAAAGATAGATATCGACAAAGCGATTATTTACCTACCGATTAATGAAGGAACGCCGGTGAATGGCGCGCCAAATACCAATGTGGCGTGGAAAGCATATTATGATGCGATCAAGAAGGGGGATCCGGATGCCACACTGGCAGGACCCAACAGCTGTGCCTATAATGCACAGTTTGTGAACACGGATTTCAGAGGCCACATACAGTACTGTGCAGATAATGACTGCATGCCGGACATCATAACCTGGCATGAATTACAGACAGACAAATTATATGCCATGAGTGAACATATGGATGATTTTAAAAACATATGGGCAAATGTAAACTGGACAAAGTGGTCAGAAACACATACCGGCAGACCGAAGATGCCACAGATTGTGATAAACGAGTACGCTGAAATGAAAGACTGCGGCGTGCCGGGAGCGTTGGTGAACTGGATTGCCAGACTGGAGGATGAAAAGATATACGGCTGTTTGCCGTTCTGGCAGCAGGCGAATAATTTGAATGGTTTGACATCGGATGCCAATGAAGGCGCCAGTGCGTGGTGGGTCTATAAGTGGTATGGAGACATGTCGGGTAAAACGCTTGACGTAACTACATCTACCGCATATCACAGACTCTATGGCGTGGCAACGTTAGATACTAAGAAACAGTCAGCATCCGTGCTCCTGGGAGGAGAGGACGGTCTTTTACGTCTGGTATTAAATCATATCACAGACACCGATACCTTCCGGGGAGCAGATAAGGTACATGTCAAAGTACAGAAAGCGGAATATAACGGTTACGCAGGAACTGTGAACGAGACTCAGGTGATTTTAGAGGGTGCCTATGCAGTAAAAAACGGGAATGTAGAAATCTTGCTTCCAAATGCAACTTATGCCGATGCTTTTTATGTAACTGTTACAGTGGCTGGAGATGAGGAAAAGACAGAAGAACCGGTATTACAAAGCTATTCAAAGATATATGATGCTGAAAAGACGGAATTGGGAAAACTGAAAATAAAGAGCATAAATGATTATTCGCCGACCTATTACTTTTACAATGGTCAGGCTGTGTTTATGAGCAAAAAAGGTGATGAACTGACCTATGAGATAGAGATACCGGCAGATGGCAACTATGATTTGAACTTTTTGTACGGAAACGGAACGGGTTCGAATCGGAATAACATGAATTCGCATAATCCGAAGAATGTAAAACAGCAGTTTATCATAGATGGAGAAGCCCTGGAACCGGCAATTATGGAGAATACATTGTTTACTGCCATAACAGACAGTTACTGTATTAATAGGGACTTGAAAGCAGGGAAACATGTCATCACAGTAAAGAACCTGGAAAATGCAAGCCTGATACATGATGCGCTAAGAGTGACATATGAAGGCCGGTGGGGAAGCGGAAATGACAGAAAGATTATGGTCTACGAAGCGGAACAGGCTGATTTTAACATGTTGGCAGGACGGAAGGAAACAAAAGTTTTTACAGAAACTGTACTTAAGGGATACAGCGGACATGGATATGTAACCGGTATGGAGGAAAATTCCGTTGAAAACGGTGGCGGAATAAGGTACAACGTTGTAGTAAAGGAAAGTGGTATATATAACATATCACTTTGTTATCAGGCCGAGAGACAGGGAAACATTACGCTATATGCCGGCAACACCGTTACTACATTGGATTCTGTATGCACTACGTTTGATGTTGCAGATACCAAAGGTACATGGGCGGAGGTGACAAAATCTGTATACTTACAAAAAGGTATCAATATCGTAGATATAGATGCGGATGTAAAGATAGCATTAGATTATATGAAAGTCGTGGAAGTATTTGATGCTGAACTCGCAGAAGGGACAAGGACAGAGATAGAAGCAGAAGACTGTATACCTCTTGGCGCAACAACAAGCGTTAAGGAGAGTGAAGGTGCCTCTGCAGGCGCATATGTCGTAGGCATGGAAGGTGCTGCTGATGCCGGGGACGATAAAAACAAATATTTGGAATTTACATATGATGCAAAGCAAGACGGCATATATGCGCTGGCTTTGTTCCAGTCCAATAACGATATCTGCGGCAGCCACTCCTATAACATTAAGATTATAGATAAGTATGCAACGATTATGGTGAAAGACGCAAAAGGTGAGGTGACAAGTGAGAAAAGGTACTTCTTTATTAACTCCTTCTCCGATGATACCTTTAAGGAAAAGACGGTATATGTTAAGTTAAATGCCGGAATGAACACAATACGTATCTATAATGATGACAGCTGGCATGTAACATGGGGCGGAAGCACGTCAACGCCCGGTACAAATAAGTTATACAATTTTGCTCCTAATTTTGACAAATTTGTTATAACGAAGACGGTCTTAGAAAAAACGGTTGATGTTAATAGTGAAATAAACAAGGAGAAGACGGTGTTATTTGGCGGAATCGATGCGGAAGAGTATATAAAGAATGAAGTTCTTGCCAGAAATGCGGCATCGGTAGACAAGTCCGTGGCGTATTTTGTGGATTGCGGCGACCATAACACGAAGACGCTTTCCGCAGGGGACTTCTTTGGAACAAACAACAGCGTAACTGATAAACTGTATGGGCCGGACCTGTTGACAGGATATAACTGGGGCGTGATTTTTACGGAAGAAGATCCTGAAAATCCAAGAGGCGACGGTGCTGTAAATACGCAGTATCAATGGGCAAATGAGTGGGATCTCAGTGACGGCTTACGTAAGACTTCCAGTTTCCGGTATGCACACGGTCAGTTAGAGGCAGGGATAAAGCAAAGATATGTCAAGTACCTGTTTGAACTGGAACCGGGTGAATATGAAGTGGAAGTATGCATGGGAAATACCTGGGGGAATTCGGCAAATCCGGATGTGTATGTAGATGATGCTAAAATAAATGACGGGAAACTGGCAATCGGACAAGGCCAAAATAAAATAGTCAGTAAAAAGATTACACTGGAACATAGGCAAGAAGTTCTGGTGGCGGCATATTCCGCTAACCCGACGATCAATATGAATTATATCAAGATAAAGACAATTTCGCTGTACGAACTCCCGGCAAAGGAACCTCCGGCGGATGAAACAAATGTGGATGAAAAGCCGGCGGATGAAACAGAAACCGAGGATGAACGGAATGGAACATCCGGTTCTGAAAATGCAGCGGCATACATCATGATAGCAGTAGTTATCGTTGCAGCGGCTGCAATCATAACTATTATGAAAGCGGTCAAAAAGAAGTGATATGAACATCCAAATTTTCGGTACGAAAAAGTGCAATGATACTAAAAAGGCGGAGCGTTACTTTAAGGAACGCGGCATCAAGTTCCAGTTTATTGATATGAAAGAAAAGGGAATGAGCAAAGGGGAATTCCTTCCGGTGGCTCAGGCAAACGGAGGGATGGAAAGGCTGGTCGTAGTCTTGCGGCTGGTTGTTGGATTGGGACAAAGAACATCTACCAAAAAAACGAAAAAATAGTGCAAACAAATTTGCAAAACATGCGAACAAACCGGAAAAAGTATGCTATACTGTAGGAAATGATAAATAGAAGAAAGGGGAGTCTTATGAGCAATATAGAAGATGTAAAACTGCAGATTTGCGATGTGTGCCATAAGATGTGGCAGCTTGGCTGGGTAGCGGCAAATGACGGGAATGTCAGCGCAATGTTGGACGACGGTACGATTCTTGCAACGCCGACTGGCATGAGCAAATCGTTTATTACCCCGGAAAAGTTAATCCGGCTTGACCGAGAGGGAAATGTGCTGGAGGCAGCAGAGGGATTACGTCCGTCCAGCGAGATTAAGATGCACCTGCGCTGCTATGAAAAGAGACCGGATGTGAGGAGTGTGATTCATGCACATCCGCCGGGAGCGACAGGATTTGCGGTGGCACACAAGGCGATGGATATGTATAACATGATTGAGGACGTGGCGGTAATCGGTTCCGTGCCACTCACACCTTACGGTACACCGTCTACGGCAGAGGTTCCGAATTCTATTGAACCGTATTTGGAGGAGCACGATGTGATGCTGCTGGAGAATCACGGAGCACTCGCAGTCGGCAGTGATGTTATCACCGCGTTTTACCGCATGGAGAGTCTGGAACTTTGGGCGAAGATTACGATCAATGCGGTAATTTTGGGCGGCAGCCATGATATCAGCAGGGACAATATCCAAAAACTCATTGACCTGCGCGGCTATTACCGGGTAACCGGCAGACATCCGGGATATAAGGTATTCAACCCGGACGACAAGATATTACATAAAAAAGACGAAAACTAGGGGGATGAAGGTATGTTAAAGGGAATTTCTCCAATCCTTTCTCCGGCACTCCTTAAGGCGCTTTGTGAGATGGGACATGGGGATGAACTGGTGATTGCAGACGGCAATTTTCCAAGTGAGAGTATTGGCAAGGATGCGATTGTCATCCGTGCGGATGGACATGGGATTCCGGAAATCCTGGATGCTGTGCTTGCACTGCTTCCACTGGATGCATATGTGGAAAAACCGGTGGCACTGATGGAAGTAGTGCCGGGGGACACGTGCCCGACACCGGAAATCTGGGCGACTTACAAGGAATTATTAAAAAAGCATGAGCCGGAACATTGTAAAATAGAAATGACCGAACGCTTTGCGTTTTATGAGAGGGCTAAGGGGGCATATCTGATTATTGCAACCGGCGAAACTGCGATATATGCAAATATATTATTGAAAAAGGGTGTCGTAAAGGCATAAGGATAAGAAAGGGGTTTACTATGGCAAAGAACAGATATATCGGAGAATATCCGGTGATTGGTATCCGTCCGACGATTGACGGCCGCCGCGGACCGTTAAAGGTAAGAGAGTCTTTAGAGGATCAGACGATGGCGATGGCACAGGCGGCAAAAAAATTATTCGAGGAAAACATTCAGTATTCTAACGGTGAACCGGTAAAGGTTATCATTGCAGATACGACCATCGGACGTGTGGCAGAGGCTGCAGCCTGCGCAGAAAAATTCAGAAGAAACGGTGTAGACATTACTCTTACCGTAACACCTTGTTGGTGCTATGGTTCGGAAACCATGGATATGGATCCGATGACAATAAAAGGAGTCTGGGGATTTAACGGAACAGAGCGTCCGGGTGCGGTTTATCTTGCGTCAGTATTGGCGTCCCATGCACAAAAGGGCCTGCCGGCATTTGGCATTTACGGTCATGACGTACAGAATCTGGATGAAGTTGAGAATATTCCGGAGGATGTAGCAGAA
This sequence comes from Lachnospiraceae bacterium, assembly GCA_015057585.1. Lineage (GTDB taxonomy): Bacteria > Bacillota > Clostridia > Lachnospirales > Lachnospiraceae > SIG299. The sequence goes on from SVEF01000002.1 coordinate 36,710, forward strand.
AAATTACTCCGTTTCGGACGTGCTGCGGTCGCGGTGGCATCCATGCGTGGTAAAAGTTATCTGCAGATTGGTTCCATCTGTATGGGTATCGGCGGTTCTATTATCGACCCGGATTTCATCGAATCCTATCTTGGCATGAGAGTAGAATCGGTGGATGAAGTAGAAATTATCCGCCGTATGTCGGAGGGCATTTATGACGCAGAAGAGGTTGTCCGTCTGCGTGCCTGGATGAGAGAACACTGTAAGGAAGGCTGGGATAAGAATCCGGACTTTGTAAAGACTTCTGACGAAAAGAAGGAAGAACAGTGGGATTTCCTGGCTAAGATGTATTGTATTATCAAGGATTTATTTAACGGCAATCCAAATCTTCCGGAAGGCCGTGAGGAGGAAATGGTGGGCCACAATGCAATTGCAGGCGGTTTTCAGGGCCAGCGTCAGTGGACCGACTTCTATCCGAACTGCGATTTCCCGGAGGCACTGCTGAATTCGAGTTTTGACCATAACGGAGCCAGAGAACCGTACATTCTGGCGACAGAAAATGACGTATTAAACGGCCTTGGTATGCTTTTTATCAAGTTATTAACCAACCGTGCGGCAATGTTTTCGGATGTCCGCACGTACTGGAGTGCAGAGGCATGTGAACGGGCTTCCGGCTATAAAATTGACGGTGTGGCAGCAGAAAACGGTGGCTTTATCCACTTGATTAACTCCGGTGCAACTGCGCTCGATGCATGCGGGGAATGTACCGATGAAAACGGCAACCATTTGATGAAGAAGTGGTGGGAAGTGACAGAGGAAGATATTAAGAAGATGACAGAAGCGACCACCTGGCCGGCGGCAGATAACGGTTATTTCCGTGGCGGCGGGTTCTCCTCCTCCTTTACTACCCGTGCCGAAATGCCTGCTACCATGATCCGCCTGAATCTGGTAAAGGGTCTCGGACCTGTACTGCAGATAGCGGAGGGCTGGACGGTACAGCTTCCGGATGATGTGACAAAGACACTCATGATGCGCACGGACCCGACTTGGCCGTGTACGTGGTTCACACCTCGTTGCGACGGTAAGGACGGCGCATTTAAGGATGCTTATCATGTGATGAATAACTGGGGAGCCAATCATGGTGCGATTGCGTACGGACATATCGGAGCGGATCTGCTTACGCTTTGTTCCATGCTCCGAATTCCGGTTTGCATGCACAATGTGCCGACAGAGGACATTTTCCGTCCGGCAGCATGGAATGCATTCGGTATGGATAAGGAAGGTGCCGATTTCCGTGCCTGTGCAACCTACGGACCTCTTTACAAGTAAGAAAATTATTTCATCCGGGCGCTCTCTTTTGAGAGTGCCCGAAGTTATAACCGGAGGAGAAACTATGGCAGAGTATTATTTGGCAATTGATATCGGTGCGTCTTCGGGACGTCATATCCTCGGACATCTTGAGGACGGAAGGCTGGTGCTGGAGGAACTGTACCGGTTTGACAATTTGCAGGTATACAAAAACGGACATGACTGTTGGGACAGCGACAATTTATGGCAAGGTATTTTGGACGGATTAAAGGTATGTAAGGAACAGGGGAAACTTCCGAAAACCGTCGGAATCGATACCTGGGGAGTAGATTTTTTGTTGCTGGACGAGAATGATGAAGTCATCGGGGATGCGGTGGCTTATCGCGATGGCCGGACCGGGGGAATGGACGCCCAGGTAGAAGAGTGTGTGCCGCTGAAGGAGTTGTATCAGAGGACAGGAATACAAAAAGCTTCTTATAATACGATTTATCAGTTGATGGCTCTGAAAAAAGAACATCCGGAGCACTTGGAGAGGGCGGAGAACCTTCTGTTTACCCCGGATTATTACCACTTTAAGCTGACCGGGAAAAAGACATGTGAGTATACGATTGCCAGCACTTCGAATCTGTTGAATGCAAGGACAATGGATTGGGATGAGGAGATAATAAATGCGCTTGGATTTCCGGGAAAAATTTTTGGGACCCTTTCCATGCCGGGAACGGTTGTGGGTGAATTTTCGGAAGAGATTGCAAAGGAAGTCGGGTTTTCGGCAACGGTGGTGTTACCGGCGTCCCATGATACCGGTTCTGCGTTTCTTGCAATTCCTGCGCTGGATGAGAATGCCGTTTACATTTCGAGTGGTACCTGGAGCCTGCTCGGAGTGGAAAATGAAAGTCCGATTACATCAGCAGAAAGTTTTGAACAGAATTTTACGAATGAGGGCGGTGCCTGGGGACGGTACCGTTTTCTGAAAAACATTATGGGACTGTGGATGATTCAGTCCATCCGCCGTGAATTAAACGGGGTTTCCTATATACAGGGGAAGGAAAAACGCATGGCGGCCGGGAGAAAATGGAGTTTCCCGGATCTGATTGAAGAAGCCAAAAAGGCAGAAGGTTTTACATCGGTTGTAGATGTGGACCGGGACTGCTTTTTGGCACCGGAGAGCATGACAGAGGCAATCAAAGAGGAGTGCAGACGGACCGGACAGAAGGCACCGGAGAGCGTGGGAGAACTCATGCAGTGCGTGTATCAGAGTCTGGCACGTTGCTACCGGGATGCAATTAGTAATCTGGAACGTTTAACCGGAAAGAGGTATACCAGTATTAATATTGTCGGCGGCGGTTGCCAGGACGGGTATTTAAACCTGCTTACCGCGCAGATGACAGGTCTTCCGGTATATGCAGGTCCGATCGAAGGAACCGCTATCGGAAATCTGATTGTGCAGATGGTGCAGGCAGGAGAATTTGAGAATTTGCAGAGTGCAAGAGATATTGTCCGGGAAAGCTTTGAGATTACACGGGTGTAGGATTTGGAAGAATAAAATGGGAATAGAGCAAAGTGTGCTCTTGTATTTAAAAGGGACTATGTGATATAATCAAAAACCGGTAGTCTGATACCAAAGAAAAGAAAGGATGTGTAAGCGTGGAAAACCATACGGTTGTGGAAACGGCAAAAAAAGTATTGGATGCCTTATACCGTGATTTGGACCGGTTGGAGGTGGCAGAAGGAGTAAAAGGACTCCGGAAAGCAGTAACGGTAGAGATGGCGAAGTATTTGATTTACCTTACGGAATCGGATGGCAGAATCAAGTGGGCTGAAGCCAGAATTCTCAGTGAGTTTCTTGATTTGGATATGCAGCCGGAGGATATCTACGATTTCTTAGATGATAAAGATCACTATGCAGAAGAATTTGAGCAGGGCTTGCCGTTACTATTTCAAAAGACGGTAGAACTGGACAACAAAATTTTTGCGTTGGGTGGCAGAGAGACAACGTGTGCCAGTGAATGGATGCTGGCAGCCTACAAATGCCTCGGAATTAGTCTGGTGGAAGCAGACGGTGAAGTGAGTAAAGAAGAAAACGAAAAGATACGCGCATATATTAAAAAGATGGAAGAATACCTGGAGGAACGTTTATTGCCGGGAATCGTTAAAAAATGGGTGAAAAGGAGAGCAGGCGATGAATGAAAAATTAAAACAACTGCTGAAGGCGATGTATCAGAGCGTAAACGCCATCGGAAAGATTCTTCACAGGGAAGATTTACAGGAAGCAGCGGTTGCAGAAATGGCACAGTACATGATGTATTTATCTGCATCAGATGGCAGAATCCGGTGGGCAGAGGCAAAAATCATCAGCGATTATCTGGATTTGGATTTGACACCGGAGACGATACAGAACTTTGTAAAGGAGAAAAATATTTATTCCGCGCAGTTTGAAAAAAGAGTGCCGGTTATTTTTCAACTTTTGGTGGAAACGGACAATGAACTTATTAAGCGTGGAATAAAAATGGAAACCTACGCCAGCGAGTGGATGGTAGCGGCGTACAAAGGACTTGGTTTGGAACTGATTAAGGCAGATGCGGATGTTGGCGGAAATGAGTATACAGATATCATCATCTACGTTAAGATGTTGGAAGATTATTTAGCAGCCAATTTATTGGCGAAAGCATAAAAGGAGGAAACAAGACACATGGTTACATGGAACAATTTAGATACGGTAAAGGCGTATGAAAATTTACAGAAGGTGACGCCGGTAAATCTTGCGGCAGTCATGGCCGGAGAGAACGGTGCGGAGCGTGTGAGAAAGTATAGCGTTCCTATGGCTGCGGGCATGGCATACAGTTATGCGGCAAAGCAGGTGGATGACGAGGTGCTCGCAGCGCTTGCGGCACTGGCAGAAGAGATGCAGTTGACAGAAAAGTTTGAAGCACTTTATAACGGCGAAGTAATTAATACCGGTGAAAAGAGAATGGTGCTTCACCATATGACACGCGGACAGCTGGGCAATGCGGTTGTGGCAGACGGCACAGACAAGAGAGCGTTTTATGTAGAGCAGCAGAACCGCATTGCAGAACTCGCAACAAAGGTACATAACGGTGAAATTACAAATGCAGCGGGAGAAAAGTTTACTACCGTGGTACAGATTGGTATCGGCGGCAGTGACCTTGGTCCTCGTGCGATGTATCTTGCTTTGGAAAACTGGGCAAGAGTAAACAATACCTTTAAGATGGAAGCAAGATTCATCAGTAACGTAGATCCGGACGATGCGGCTGCAGTGCTGGCTACCATTGATGTGGCACATTCCCTGTTTGTACTTGTTTCCAAGTCCGGTACGACATTGGAAACACTCACGAACGAATCTTTTGTTAAGGATGCTTTGGCAAAGGCGGGACTGGATGCATCTAAGCATATGATTGCGGTAACCAGCGAGACTTCTCCTTTGGCAAAGAGCGATGATTATCTGGCAGCATTCTTTATGGACGATTATATTGGCGGACGTTTTTCTTCCACATCGGCAGTCGGCGGTGCGGTATTATCCCTGGCATTCGGACCGGAAGTATTTGCACGTTTCCTTGACGGTGCGGCAGAGGAAGATAAACTGGCGACAAAGAAAGATATCAGGGAAAATCCGGCGCTCCTGGATGCACTTATCGGTGTTTACGAAAGAAATGTACTTGGCTATCCGGCAACGGCAGTGCTTCCGTATTCACAGGCACTTTCCCGTTTCCCTGCCCATTTACAGCAGCTTGACATGGAGTCCAACGGTAAGTCGGTGAACCGCTTTGGTGAGCCGGTAAATTATGTGACCGGACCGGTGATTTTTGGTGAGCCGGGAACAAACGGACAGCACTCCTTCTATCAGTTATTGCATCAGGGAACCGATATCGTTCCTCTTCAGTTCCTTGGTTTTAAGAACAACCAGATGGGAAGCGATGTGGTGATTCAGGGCAGCACCAGCCAGCAGAAACTGTGTGCAAATGTAGTAGCGCAGATTGTGGCATTTGCGTGCGGCAAGGCAGATGCAAACCGCAATAAAAACTTTGAGGGCGGACGTCCTTCCAGTATTATGATTGGTGAGCAGTTGACACCGGAAGCATTGGGGGCTATTTTGGCACACTTTGAAAACAAGGTAATGTTCCAGGGCTTTGTATGGAATATCAACAGCTTTGACCAGGAGGGCGTACAACTTGGTAAGGTGCTTGCAACAAAGGTGCTTAAGCATGAGACAGAGGGTGCGCTGAAGGTATACAGCGAGTTGTTTAACATTTGATCTTCAAGGGAAGCGGCCTAACCGGAATTTTGAAACCGCGTACCTCCGAAAACGCAGCAACCACGCTCGTAAGACCTGCTGTCTGTACCGGCTTTCAAAAACGTCATAAACAGAAAATCCGGACCGAAACTCAGCGGTCGGGAGGATGAAGATAGAATTAAGAAGATGATACGAAGAAAGTGCATAGCACTTTTACGAAAAGGCATCTGTCGTCTCTGGACAAACGTGTTTGTCCGAGAGCGACCGGTGCCTTTTCTAAAACCGCGTCCTACGGACGCTTTTCGTAGCATCCTCTTTTTGTGTTTTTGTCCCCCTCCCGCCTCGGACAGTCGGCTACGGATTTTCTATTCCTGCATTTTAAAAGCCGGTACGGACAGGGTCTTGCGGCATGGCTCTGCATGTTTTTCGGAGGTACACGGTTTCAAATCAGAACCGGTGCGGGTCCGCTTCCCGCCGCTCCTCATCGCCATGTTGCGAAGCAATATGGCGATGCCGTGCAGGGCTGTACTGTCTTGCTGTGTAATAAGAATCATACAAACCGCAACATCTGAAAAAAAGAACACAAAGAATGAAAAGAAAGTTTGGTGTATAATTGCTATAATGACAGTAAATAGTGGAGAAATGGGGGTATTTTTATGGCAATTTATTTGAATCAGGTTGGTTATTTAAAGGATGCAAAGAAAGTGGCAACAGCAACAAAGGCCGGAAGATATCAGGTGGTAAATGTGCAGACGAAGCAGGTTGTATGGGAAAAGGAATGTAATGCAGGCGCATTTGATGCGGCAGCAGGGGAAGAAACCTTTGGGGTGGATTTTTCTGAGGTGACAGCGTTGGGAGATTATTATGTGACGGGAGAAGACGGAAGCAGATCGCATCCGTTTGTGATTGCAGAAAAGCCATACGGAAATTTACATAAGGATTTAATGAAGGCACTTTATTATCAGCGTTGCGGATGTGCGCTGGAAGAAGAGCATGCGGGGATATATACCCATGCGGCATGTCATACGGAGCCTGCGATTTTGTTGGAGGATTATTTGGCGGGGACAGAAAATCCGCAGACCTTTGAAATGCAGGGCGGCTGGCACGATGCGGGGGATTTTGGAAGATATTCGACAGCAGCAGCCGTGGCGTTAGCGCATCTGTTATATGCCTATGAGTTATTTCCGGAAAGTTTTACGGAAGAACTGAATATTCCGGAGAGCGGAAACGGTATGCCGGATGTGTTAAATGAATGTCTGTATGAATTGGAATGGTTAAAAAAGATGCAGAGAGAGGATGGAGGCGTCTATCATAAATTGACGGCATGGTGCCACGCACCGTTTATCATGCCGGAGGAGGACCATGACCCGTTCCTGCTGTATCCGGTGTCATCGTTGGCGGTTGCAGATTATGCGGCGGTAATGGCGCAGGCTTCCAGGGTATACAAAAAGTTCCGCCCGGAATTTGCAAAGGAGGCGCTTACGAGAGCAAAGAAATCGTGGCAGTGGTTAAAGGAGCACGACTATGTCGGTTTTCATAATCCGGAAGGAAGCAATACCGGAGAATACGGAGACGGGGACGACAACGACGAACGTTTCTGGGCGGCTTGCGAAATGGCAAGAGCGGATGAGGAAAACCGGGCAGAGTACGTGGCTGCGGCAGAGAAATATGCCAAAATGGTAAGTAAGACAGATTTTGGCTGGGTGGATGTATCGGCGCTGGGTTCCATGGCAGTGTTGACGGAAAAGGAGATATTTACAGAGGCGCTGCAAGAGGAGGTCGCGCAGGCAGTGATCACAGAAACGGACCGCCTGTTACAGATACAGGAGGAATCCGGGTATGGCGTGGCGATGCTTCCGGAAGATTATTGCTGGGGCAGCAATATGGCGGTGTGTAACAGAGGAATGTTATTTATCCTGCGAGCACTTTGCGGTGGGAAAGAGGAGCTCTTTCAAGAGGCCGCACTCGGGCAATTGCATTATCTGCTTGGAAGAAATGCAACAGACTATAGTTATGTGACCGGACATGGAGAACATGCATTTAAGAATCCGCACAACCGTCCGTCGGAGTGTGACGGGATAGAGGAGCCAATGCCGGGCTGGGTGAGCGGCGGACCGTTTGGGACACCGGCAGACGAGGCGGCAAAAGAGAAGATACCGGCAGGAACGGCCCCGATGAAATGCTATGTGGACGATGTCGGAAGTTATTCTACAAACGAAATTACAATTTATTGGAACTCGCCGGCAATCTTTATGACGGCATACTTTATGAAATAAAGGGAAGGGGAGAACGAAAATGAAAAAATGGAAATTTGCATTACTGTTTGCGGTGCTTGTATTTGCGCTTGCAGCCTGCGCACCGAAAAACACAAATCCGCCGGATGGGGAACCGACCGGCGGAGCGGAACTGACAGGAGAGGCAGGACCGACGGCAAAACCAACGGCAACACCAAAACCAACCGAAATTCCTGTCAAGGTGAAAGATGTCCTCGGACGGCGCGGAATAAAGGCCGGCACCTGCATGTCGTATTATATGTCGACGAACAAAAAGAGTCTGGAAATTATCAAAGAAAATTTCAATAGCATTACCTTTGAGAATGAAATGAAGCCGGATGCGATTTTAGACCACAATGCCAGCAAACAGGCAGGGGATATTGTCGTGAGGTTTAACAACAATACCTTGTCGATGTTAAACTGGTGCAAGGAAAACAACATGGCAATGCGAGGACATACGATTGTATGGTACAGCCAGACACCGAACTGGATTTTCTATGAGGACTTTGATACAAGCAAGAGTCTCGTGAGCAGGGAGGTAATGCTTGCACGTATGGAAAGCTACATTAGACAGGTGTTTGAACGTCTGGAGGAGACCGGCTGCATGGAACTGTTTTATGCGTATGATGTCGTAAATGAGGCATGGATGGAAGACGGCAAGATGCGTGACTGTCTGTGGCTGCAGACCATTGGTGAGGATTATTTGTGGTATGCATTTTATTTTGCTGATAAGTATGCACCGGAATATATCGATTTGTATTACAACGATTACAACGAGCAGTTTAAGACAGATACCCTGTATGAGTTTGTACAGACGCTGGTGGATGAAAACGGAAACTATCTGATTGACGGTATCGGCTTCCAGGCACATCTTTACACCGAGGACAGTCTGGAGGATTACTTTGCAACCATGGATAAGCTGGCAAACCTTGGCGTTAAAATCAGTTTAACCGAACTGGATGTATGTCTTGGCTCCTGGCCAAACATCAAGGCGGCAACGGATGCCAATTTAAAGGTGCAGGGACAGTTTTATTATAACCTGATAAAAGGGATTTTACAGCGAGTGGATGCGGCAATGATCAATATGGATGCCCTGACGTTCTGGGGCTTTTCGGATGCACAGTCTTGGAGAAGCGAAAGAAGTCCGCTGCTGTTTAATAAAAATTACAAAGAAAAATATGCCTATTATGGCGTTCTGCAGATTAAGGAGCTTGCCGGCTTTGAGGAATAACGGGTGAGGTAACGTGTGCGGAAACAACGGAAGAGAGGAAACAGATGAGTCAATATGAAAAGATAGCGCACAGAAGGGCAACAAAGGTAGTGCGCGTGACCGATGCAAACGGAGCACCGGTTGCCAATACAAAAATAAGATTCCGTCAGACAAAGCATCAGTTTTTGTTTGGTTCGGGAGCGTTTGATATCAATGAGTATTTTTGGACCAAGGACCCGGAGAGAAAGAAATTGCTTGAGGAGCGTGTGAAACTCTGGACAGAACTTTTTAACTACGGAACGCTGCCGTTTTACTGGGGCGGTTATGAATTTAAGGAAGGACAGCCGCAGTGGGAACCTCGTATGCTTGCCGCAAAGTATATGAAAGAACGAGGCATCGAGGTTAAGGGACATCCGCTTTGCTGGCACACGGCCTGTGCGAACTGGTTGTTGGAGTATGACAACGCTACCATTTTAACGAAACAGTTGGAAAGAATCGATCGTGAGGTCACACAGTTTAAGGGTGTAATCGACAAGTGGGATGTCATCAATGAGGTTGTTATTATGCCTGTGTTTGATAAGTATGACAATGCGATTACGCGTATATGTCAGGAATATGGAAGAGTGCCGCTGATTAAAAAGGTATTTGACGAAGCAAAAGCGGCAAATCCGGGAGCAACCCTTCTTTTGAACGATTTTAACACATCACAGGCGTATGCAGATTTGATTGACGAGGCGTTGATGGCCGGTGTGCCGATTGACGTCATCGGAATTCAGTCCCACCAGCACCAGGGATATTGGGGAGCAGAAAAAGTATACCGTGTCCTGGAGCGTTTTGAGAAGTTCGGACTTCCGATTCACTTTACGGAGAATACGTTGATTTCCGGTGATTTAATGCCGCCGGAGATTGTGGATTTAAATGACTTCCAGAGCAAAGAGTGGCCATCGACGCCGGAAGGCGAAGAGCGTCAGATGAGAGAGTGGGAAGAAATGTACCGGATTCTGTTTGAACATCCACTCGTTGAGGCTGTGACCGGCTGGGATTTTGCAGACGGCATGTGGTTAAATGCACCGAGCGGTGTGATTTACCGGAATAATACACCAAAGCCGGTATATCACAGATTGAAAGAACTCATCCGTGGAGAATGGTGGACAGACACAGAAGTATGCACCGACGAAAACGGTATGGTAAGAGTGGAAGGTTTTAAGGGTGATTATGTGTTAGAATATCCGGGCGGTAAACTGCAGATAACGCTTGACGGAGAAGAGGCATAAAATGGAGGTTGCTTATGGGAAAGAAAACCGTGAGGATTTCTCCTTCGGGACGGTCAAAATTTCATAACGGAGTGGATTTTTGCATCGGGACCGGAAGAATGGGGCTGGCACTGCAAAAGGAATATCAGGAGCAGTTAAAGCTCGTACAGGAAAAAATAGGCTTTTCGCACATCCGGGGACACGGGCTGTTTTCGGATGATATGGCGATTTATCAGGAATATGAGGCAGACGGCGAAACGGTTGTGGAATATAACTTTACCTATCTGGACCTGGTGATGGATTCGTATCTGGAACTTGGATTAAAGCCGTTTTTGGAACTCGGTTTTATGCCGGGGGAACTGGCAAGCGGGACGCAGACCATCTTTTACTGGAAGGGAAATACGACACCGCCAAAGTCGTATGAAGGATGGAAAGGGCTGATACAGGCAACGCTGCGTCATCTGATGCGCCGTTATGGTGCAGACGAAGTGGTGACCTGGCCGGTCGAGGTGTGGAATGAGCCGAATCTGCCGGGATTTTGGGAAAAGGCGGATATGCAGGAATATTTCAGGCTGTTCAAAGAGTCCTTTGCAGCGGTTAAGGAAGTGGATGAACGTTTCTGTGTCGGCGGACCGGCGGTTTGCGGCGGCAGCGACAAGGTTTGGATCCGCGCGTTTATGGAGTTTTGTAAAGAAAATCATATTGCACCGGATTTTGTGACCAGACATCACTATACGACGGAGTTCCCGGATTATGTGGGACATTACGGGTATGCAAAACTGATGGATCCGGAAAATCCGGAGGATGGGTTTGCGGGCTTACATTCCACCAGGGAAATCATCGACAGTTTTCCAGAGTATGAGGGTCTTCCGATTCATATTACGGAGTTTAATACATCGTATATCCCAAATTGTCCGCTGCATGATACCAATCAGAATGCAGCATATATTGCGCATCAACTGTCGAGGCTGGGAGATGACAATGAGTCGTATTCCTACTGGACGTTTGGTGATATTTTTGAAGAAAACGGTGTACCGTTTACGCCGTTTCACGGAGGGTTTGGTCTGGTGGCAAACGGATGCATTCCGAAACCGACCTTCTGGACATTTGCATTTTATAAACAGTTAAAAGAAAAAGACGGTATTTGTGTACATAAAGATGAGAACAGTGTCGTTCTCAGGCTGGCAGATGGAAGTTACCGGGGAATTCTTTGGAACATGGCAATGGAGCGGACGGGAAAAACACAGGAGCTTACGTTTACATTTGAGGCGGAAGTGCCGGAATACAGTCTGCTGACAAAACGTGTGGATGAGGAAACAACCAATCCGTTAAAGGTCTGGCATGATATGGGGGAACCGGCCTCTCTGACAAAGGGACAGAAGGAGTTGTTGCAGATGGCAGCGCAACCACAAGTATCTTCAAAACGGATGCGCAGCTTTGACGGGGAGATTTCGATGGAAGTTACCCTTTCGGAACATGCGGTCGTGTATTTTGAACTGGCACCGGGAAAGGTGACATCGGACCGCGGCTATTCGTATGACCGCGTGATGCAGCATCCCCATAAAAATCCGCTGACAAGACTCGATTATCCGGATGTAGATGTCATCCGCGTGGAGGATACCTACTACATGGTCAGCACAACGATGTACTTTATGCCGGGCTGTGAGATTTTGCGCTCGTATGACCTCGTACACTGGGAGCATGCCACGTACGTGTATGACAGATTGGATTCGACACCGGCACAGTGTCTTTGCGGGGAAGAAAATATTTACGGCAAAGGTATGTGGGCGGCAACCCTCCGGTTCCATAAGGGCATGTTTTATGTGATTTTTGTGGCAAACGATACGGGAAAGACCTATTTATATACAAGTGAGACAATGGAAGGACCGTGGAAGAAGCAGACGATAGAAGGCTTTTACCATGATTGTTCCCTGCTGTTTGACGATGATGACAGAGTGTATCTGGCGTACGGACAAAAGGATGTCTATCTGTTAGAACTGAAGGAAGACTTAAGCGGACCAAAGGAGGACGGTTTACAACGCCTTCTGGTCAGTGATACCGGAAATAATATTCTGGGTTATGAGGGAACACATTTTTATAAGATAAACGGGAAATATTATCTGTTTTTCATTCATTCCCTGAAGACGGAATGGAAGAGGACACAGGCATGCTTTGTGTCAGATTCTTTGGAAGGGGAATTCACCGGCGGGGATATCTTAAATGATGACATGGGATTTTTTAACCAGGGCGTTGCCCAGGGTGGTATCGTAGATACGCCGGACGGCAAGTGGTACAGTATATTGTTCCAGGACAGAGGCTCTGTCGGACGGATTCCTGTGCTGGTTCCGCTTGCATGGAAGGACGGGTATCCGGTGCTTGGGGAAAGCGGGAAAATCCCGGAGGACTTTGAGGTTGTAAGCACCAGACCGGAACATGCGTATACGCCGCTTGTCGGAAGTGATAATTTCAAAACACCGGAATTTGCTTCGGAAGAAGAAAAAAAGAGATGTTACGGAAGTTTTGGCTTCAAGAGCGCATGGCAGTTTAACCATGAGCCGGACTTGTCACTGGTATCTCTTGACGAAGTACAGGGACGTGTTTCCATTACAACGGATAAACTCTGCGACTGTATTACGGAAGCGAAAAATATACTGACCCAGCGTATGCTGTATCCGGGGTGTGTGGGTGAAGTAACACTGGATTTTTCAGGTTTAAAGGAAGGCGATGTGGCAGGACTTTGTACGCTGCAAAGCCGGTTCGGCTTCATCGGTGTCACGAAACATGCCGGAAAAAATTACGTGATTATGGTATCGAGAGAACCGGGAAAGGACTTTATGGAACGGCAGTGGGAAAAGATACCGGCAGAAGGAGATACCATCCGGCTGCGTGCGGAGGCTGATTTTACTGATTTGAAGGATGAGGCGACATTTTCCTATCAGGAGAAGTGGCGGTTTAAGAAAGTCGGCATTACCCATAAAATGCAGTATACTCTGGATCATTTCACGGGCTACCGTTTTGGTTTGTTTGTGTATTCCGAAAAGGAAACCGGCGGAACGGCAGTGTTCAGCGATTTTGTATATAAGGAGAGGTAAATTCTCTGCAGTAACAGGAAAGGAGAATGGATATGATTCGTATAGCAAAGACAGAAAATGGTATAGTAAGAGGTCTCCCGGGCAATGACCCGAGAGTGACCTCATTTAAGGGGATTCCGTTTGCAGCACCACCGGTAGGTAAAAACCGTTGGCGTGCACCGCAACCGTGTGAAAATTGGGAAGGTGTGAGAGAGGCGTATGAATTTGCACCGATTTCGGTACAGGATACACCGGGACTCGGAACGGATATATATTGCAGAGAGTGGCATGTAGACCCGGAAATTCCGATGGGGGAAGACTGTCTGTATTTGAATGTCTGGACAGGAGCAAAAAAAGAAGACGAAAAGCTTCCGGTACTTGTCTGGTTTTTTGGTGGTGGTTTCCAGTGGGGATATACACCGGAAATGGAATTTAACGGCGAACGTATTGCGAGACGCGGTGTCATTGTGGTTTCGGTCAATTACCGTCTCGGCGCATTTGGATTTTTGACCCATCCGCAGATTACGGAAGAACAGCCTGAGGCACCGGCAAACTTCGGAAGTCTTGACCAGCAGGCAGGTCTCAAATGGGTACGCAGAAATATTGCGGCGTTTGGCGGTGACCCGGACAATATTACAATTGCCGGACAGTCGGCGGGCGGAGCCAGTGTACTGGCGCAGCTGACCTGCGAGGCAAACTATGATGATATCAAAAAGGCGATTGTGCTGAGCGGTATGTTCCGCAATCCGTACGAAGTTGACCGCTTTATTACACCGAGAACTCTGCCTGAGACAGAGAAAAACGGTGCGGCATTCTTTGAGTGTCTTGGGGTAAAGACACTGGAAGAAGCAAGAGAACTGGACCCTCTTTTTATCCGCGCAAAGTACGGGGAATTTGCACAGAGTCATCCGAGATTCAGCGTGGTTGTTGACGGAAAGTTCTGTGTGGAGGAACCGATGAAGAGACTGGCTCAGGGCAAGTATGCAAAAGTGCCGATTCTTGCCGGAAATACCGTGAATGAATTCACCGGATTTTTGTTTGCACAGGATGAGTCCGAAGTGCGCACAAAGGCGGCGGCGCTGTTCGGAGAAAAAGCAGCCGATTATCTTGCATTTGATGAAGTAAAGCAGGTGGCAGAAAATGGCGGCCGTGGCGGCATTAATGTCATTGAAGGTGCTGTGAAGGCGGTATTTTTAAATAACGAAAAAGCAGGAAATCCGGCAGGATACTATTACCGGTTTGATCCGGACATTCCGGGCTGGGACAATCCGGGTTCGTTCCATTCGGTGGATTTGTGGTTCTTCTTTGAAACGCTTGGCATGTGCTGGAGACCGTTTAAGGGGCATCATTTTGACCTGGCACGCCAGATGTGTAACTATTGGACGAACTTTATGAAGACCGGAAACCCGAATGGGGAGGATGCGGACGGTACGCCGATGCCGGAATGGAAACCTTATGGAAAAGATGGTCTGCATGAGATGACGTTTGTATCCGAAGGTGCGGTGCCTGCAGTGGAAGAGTCTGCATTTAAGCAGTTTATGGTGAAGCAGATTCAGAAGGATTTAATTAGATAAGAAGAGGACAGACAAGCAGATAAAAAATAAGTAATGTTACGGCAGGTTGTGCAAAAAGCGCAACCTGCTTTTGCTTTGAAAAACAGAGTGGTGACAAAGTCACCGGAAGGTGATATACACTACGAAGAAACGAGAGGAAAAGTTATACACTAAAGAAAGAAAAATGCGCGAAGGAAGAAAAGAGAAAATGGGAAGTTGATAAGATGAAATGAAAAATGTGATGTTTTTTCAGAAAGCGTATAAGAAAAAGCAGGAAAATCCTATACACTTCTGCTTTTGACGGAAATTGCAGAAAATGCTAGATTCTTGTTTGTATAAAGTGTATAATTTTCTTTGGGTATACAGTAATCATATTATTGCCGGATACGGAATAGGTATACAATGAGGTGTACAAAGAGAGAGAAAAGGAGAAGGGTCCTATGAAATCGAACAAAGAAAAAGTATATGACTTTATTAAACTGCATGCAGGCGGAGAAAACAATGGGGGTGTTTCTACCGTATATATCGCTGAAGCAATGGACTTACAGAGAACCAATGTAAGCAGTATTTTGAATCAGCTTGTGGCGGACGGAAGAGTCCAAAAGACAAACGGCAGACCGGTTCTCTACAGTATTCTGCAAAACAAATCAGGAAACAGTGGGGACTGTTTTTCAGACTTAATAGGGAGCAGCGGAAGTTTAAAGCAGGCGGTACAGCTTGCAAAGGCAGCAGTCCTTTATCCGCAGAGAAGTTTGAATTCCCTGATTGTGGGAGCGAGGGGGACCGGAAAGAGCCGACTGGCAAAAAGGATGTACCGCTTTGCCGTTGAGAAGGAAGTGATTCCGCCTACGGCTCCATATATTCACGTGGATTGTCATGATTACCTTTCTCAGACCAATCTTGCCGCAGAAATGGAGAAAATCCGGAAAGAGGCATCAAATGGTGTCGTTTTTTTGGATAACATCCAATTTTTGAACGGAAGGGAACGAAAAGAAGTTTTGGAGTATATACAGTCACCAAAACGGAATTATGCAGTGATTGTAAGTTGCACAGACCGGAATCAGTTGGCGGATGAATTCCTTTCGGAGTTTCCGGTACAAATAGAACTCCCGACCCTTTCGGAACGTCCGTTATCGGAACGGTTGGAGATGATTAAGGAGCTTCTTTTACGAGAAGCGGCAAGAATAAAAAGGACTCTCGTGGTGCGCGGGGATTTGATGCGATGCCTGCTTCTTTATGAGTGTGAAGCCAATTATTATCAATTAAAAGGGGACATCAAAATCGGATGTGCCAACGCATATGTCAGGGAATATAAAAGTGACGAAGAAATCCAGTTGTTTGCCAGTGATTTTGCGAATGGTGTGCGAAAGGGATTTTTGCGGTACCGGATGCACCGAAGGGAAATTGATGAGTTGGTGAGTTTTGAACAAAGCTTCGTGTTTGACGGAAACCGGGTATGTGTAAGTGAAATTGCGGATGAGACGCTGTATGATAAGTTGAACAAGAAGGCATCCGCACTGAATAATACCGGACTCAATGAAGATGAAATCAATTTGATTTTGAGTGCAGAAGTTGAGCGTTCTTTCGAAAAATATCAAAGAGAACTGGTTCGCGATGTGGCCAACAAAAAACAGCTGGAGGTGCTGGTAGACAGCCGCCTGATTCCGTTGGTGGAGGAGTTCCTTACGAATGCAGAGAAACGTTTGGACAGAAGTTTTTCAAGTTCCGTGTTTTACGGACTTTGTTTACATATTAATGCAGTGATTCAGGGAAAACGGGAAAAAGGACAGGTGGACAAAAACCGGATTGCAGAAATTCTCGGATACCATAAAAAGGAATATCTGTTAAGTGCTGAACTGGCAGAAAACATTGCAAAAGAATATAAGACGGAATTTCCGATGGAAGAGGTCATTTTAATTACCATGTTCCTGTGTTTTCGAAATGAAGAAGCGCCGCAGGGAGGAAAGCCGGTTGTATTGTTTGCTTTCTATGGAGAAGGAATTGCAACGGCAATTGCAAAAACCATTGGCAGTATGACACAGATGGATAACGTGTTTTCGTTTGAACTGGCCTATGAAAAGGCTTCGGCAGAAACATATGAAGCGTTAAAGGACTATATCGCAAGTATTCATCAGGGGAAAGGGGTTCTGGTTATTTATGACAGTTGCTTTTTGCCGGAGATGCTGACAGAGATTGAGAACGAACTTGATATTTTGATCCGGCAGCTAGCAATGCCGGTGACGACTGTCGGGATTGAGCTGGCGAGAAGAACGTTGACGGAAGACAATTTAGATAAGGTGTTGCGCCATGTGTCAAAGAATGTCGGCAACATCGGTACATACACTAAAAACTATATTGTTACACTTTGTACCACAGGAAAAGGCGGGGCTGAGGAGTTAAAACGCTACATTGAGCGTTATGGACAGTTGAGGGACACGGAGGTGGTTCCGATGTCGGTAACAGACCGTGAAGTGTTGAGAGAAAACTTTAAGGCATTGATGAAAAACGGTGTAATCAGTTGTGTCGTAGGTACCTTTGATCCAAATTTGTTTGCAATACCGTTTATTTCTATCAGTGAAGTGTTTGGCGTAAAGAAAGAGAATCTTCCGAAATTGCTGAGTCTGGAAAAAGAAGCAAAAACGCGAATTGATTACCAGGCAATGTTTGATTATCTCGGTGAGCAGTTAATTCATACCAATATGGAAAAATTAAAAAAAGTGTTACCGGATACCTTACGGGAAATCAATGCAACACTCGGGGAATTGTCACTGGATACGGAAGCAGGGCTTTTAATTCATATTTCCTGTTGTATCGACCGGCTTATCAGCAATGAGCCGACGGCGGCAAATCCGAAGAAAAAAGTAATTCTTTCAAAGTATGAGAAAGAGTTTAAGATGTTGCTGAAAATCGTAAAACCGTTAGAAAAGACATTCCGCATCATTGTGAATGATGATGAGATTGCCAATATACTGACAATTATCTATCAGTTGTAGAGGGAGGTTGAAGATGAGCGAAGAGTTGATGGAAAAACTGGAAGAAAT
This sequence comes from Lachnospiraceae bacterium, assembly GCA_015057585.1. Classification (GTDB taxonomy): domain Bacteria; phylum Bacillota; class Clostridia; order Lachnospirales; family Lachnospiraceae; genus SIG299. The sequence goes on from SVEF01000002.1 coordinate 54,647, forward strand.
TTCAATGATGATTATTGCGAACTCGGGAGCGGCACGTTCGAACGCGTTTGCGGCGTTGGCAGAGGCAAAGAAAGGGAACTTTGAGGCTGCCGACGGACTTTTGAAATCTGCAGAAGAAAGTCTGCAGGTGGCACATGAATCTCACAGGGAATTGCTGAAAATGGATGCGACGGGCGAGGTGGACAAGGTGAGTATTTTACTTTGTCATGCGCAGGATCATCTGATGGGCAGTGCTCTTGCAGGGGACCTGATAAAGGAAATGATTTGCCTTTACAGGGATAAGAAATAAAGAGAAGGGGGAGGCACGATGGACAAAAAGGTATTGTTGATATGCGCAGGGGGTATGTCGACAGGAATCCTCATGAAGAAGATGGAAAAGTATGCTGCAGAGCAGGGTTTTCAGCTCCGGATTGAAGCAATTGGAATGTCATCTTACGAGGAAGTGTACAAAAACTATGATGTCATCTTACTTGGACCGCAGGTGTCCTATAAGAAGGCTGAAATAGAAGAGGTTACAAAGATGCCGATCGCTGTGATTGCGGCATATGATTACGCAGTAGGCAATGTAGCCAACATTATGAAGCAGGTTGATGAACTTTATAAGTAAGAGGGTTTAAGAAAGGGGTTATATTATGAAAAATTTATATGAAAGCAAGCCAATGCAGCTTGTAAAGAAGATGGGCGAAAAGATCGTTGCAAATAAGGGTATTCAGGCAATTTCTTCCGGTATGATGATGACAATGGGAGTTATCTTACTCGGAGCAGTATTTCAGTTAATTGCAGTTATTTTGAACAATGTGGGTGTTTTAGAAACAACTTCCGGAATTTATAATGCACTTATGGTTCCTTATAAGGTATCCATGGGATTCATTTCTTTATACATAGCATTTACCATTGCATACTCCTATGCAAAATCATTAAAGATGCAGGCTCTGATGGCAGGTATCAACTCCATGTTGGTATTCTTTATCGCAGCAGCTCCGATTAAGACTGTGTCCTGGGGCGAACATGTAGTAAATGAAGTAACACAGGCGGCCGGCTCTTTCACAGGTATGGATACCATGGCGTTGGATGCTAAGGGTATGTTTGTTGCAATCATCGTGGCATTGACAACAGTAAAGGTTGCTCACTTCTTCGAAAAGAAGGGCTTAGTAATTAAGATGCCGGATGCAGTTCCTGAATTTTTACAGGAAACGTTCCGTTCTTTGATTCCGTTAGTAGTAAATGTAACAATTTGGTTGGTTCTTGGCCATGGTTGTGCAGCTTTAACAAACACAGCACTTCCTGTACTTGTTTCCGGTCTGCTTGGTATGCCTCTTGCGGCGCTTACAAGCGTTCCTGGCATTATGATTATTGTGTTGATTGCAGGTCTTCTTTGGACATTGGGCGTACATGGTACCGTGGCTGTTTATGCAGCAATTGCAGCACCTTTGATGCAGTACTACATGACAAACGGTATGAATCATGCAACAGGCCAGGCACTGGTATTTATGCCAATCGCTTTATTCGGTATTATTAACTGTTGCGGTGGTACAGGTAATACATTAGCGCTTTGCGTGATGGGTCTGTTCTCCAAGTCCGAGCAGATTAAGGCGGTAAGTAAGGCAGCCATTGCTCCTGGTATCTTTAACGTAAACGAGCCGGCAATTTTCGGTTTCCCGATTATGTATAATCCGATTTTATCCATTCCGTTTATTTTTAACCCAATCATCACGATGTTAATTTGCTGGGGTGGCTATGCGATTGGTTTCTTTAAGCCTGCATACATTTCCATTACAGCAAATTTACCGGTTGGTTTTGCACCATATTTAACAACTCTTTCCTGGACTAATATTTTAATTCCGGTGATTGCGTTTGCGGTTGCATTCGTATGCTATTGGCCATTCTTTAAGGTATATGAGAAGCAGTTAATCGAGCAGGAAACAAAAGCAAAGGAAGAAGCATAATGAAGAACAGTCAGAAGTCATTTCCGGAAGGGTTCTTATGGGGCGGCGCAGTAGCTGCCAACCAGATAGAGGGAGCCTGGAATACGGACGGAAAAGGACCTTCGATTGCAGATCACATCACCGCGGGGACGAAATCGTCTCCGCGGCGATTTACAAAGGAGATTCATAGCGGAGAACGTTATCCGAGCCACGAGGCAATCGACTTTTATCACCATTACAAGGAAGACATTGCATTACTGGCCGAAATGGGATTTAAGATATTCCGGATTTCCATTGCATGGAGCCGCATTTTCCCAAAGGGAGATGAGGCGGTGCCGAATGCAGAGGGTCTTGCCTTTTACAAAAATGTCTTTGCAGAGTGTAAAATGTATGGGATGGAACCGTTGGTAACACTGTCCCATTACGAAATGCCGTATCACCTGTGTGAAAACTATGGCGGCTGGACAAACAGAAAGGTCATTGATTTTTTTGTACATTACTGCGAAACAGTGTTGACGGAGTACAAGGAAGAAGTGCACTACTGGCTGACATTTAATGAGATGAATACGTTGGTCAGCCGGTTCGGCAATGTTCTTTGCGGAGGTATTTTGCCGGAAGACGGCGCGGATTTGTTTGGCATGACGGGCAAAATTTCGGAAACCGCAGAAGAAATGAGTCGTCGGTTTACCGCGCTTCACCATCAGTTCGTGGCAGGGGCAAAGGTAGTGGCACTGGCGCATAAAATTAATCCGGGAAATAAGGTCGGTTGTATGTTGTCGGCGGCAGGCGTTTATCCGTATACCTGCAATCCGGATGATGTGTTGGAGGCTCAGCGGCAGATGAATCGGAGTAATTGGTTTTGCGGCGATGTGTGTGTAAAGGGAAACTATCCGTATTTTATGAACCGGTTTTTCCGGGAAAATAATATAGTGATTAGCAAAGAACCGGGAGATGAAGAAATCATAAAAGCCGGTACGGTAGATTTCTTCAGTTTCAGTTATTATTGTTCCAGGTGTGCAACAACCGACGAATCGGTAAAATTGGCGGCCGGGAACATGATAATGGGAGTAGCAAATCCGCATCTTCCGGTGAGTGAATGGGGTTGGACGATTGACCCGAAGGGATTACGGTATCTGTTGAATGAGATTTACGCCCGGTATGAAATCCCGATTATGGTTGTGGAGAACGGCCTTGGCGAAGCGGATGAGATTGCGGAAGACGGCGGTATTCACGATACATACCGTATCGAATATTTGACAGAACACATCCGTGAGATGCGAGAAGCAATTGAAGACGGCGTCGACCTGATTGGCTACACGCCGTGGGGGTGCATTGATTTGGTCAGTGCCAGCACCGGAGAAATGAAGAAACGCTACGGATTTGTCTATGTAGACAAACAGGATGACGGAAGCGGTAGTCTCACCCGCAAAAAGAAGGATTCTTTTGCATGGTATAAACGATGTATAGAAACGAACGGAGAATCCGTGTAAAATAAAGAGGATGAGCGATTGCTTTGTAATTTCTCTGAAGAATGAGGAGAAGATTATGATAAAGAGAGAAGCAGAAATTGTAAATAAAACAGGCTTGCATGCCCGTCCGGCTTCGGATTTTGTATTGGCGGCAAAAAAATTTGAAAGCAAGATTACCATTTGCAAAGAAGGCGGAGAACCGGTCAATGCAAAATCGATGATGCGTCTTCTTGCAGAATGTATCGGACAGGGTATGAAGGTAGAGATCGCAGCAGAAGGCGTGGATGAGGCGGAAGCGGTAGAGACGCTGGTTGCTTTGGTAGAAAGCGGTTTTGGAGAATAAAAGTTACAGAGAGGAGGCGTGCATCATGAATGCAGAAAGAAAAGTTTTATCGGGAAACCCTGTTTCGGCAGGAATTGCATATGCAAAGGCATATGTATACTATCCTCAGGAACTTAGAGTAACGAAAAGTTATTTTCCGGAAGGGGAAGAAGAGAAGAATTTAAAGGTGTTTCATGATGCATTTGCCTGTGCCTCGAAGGAACTGGACGGCTTATATGAAAGTTTGCGCCGGGAGGATGAATCCAAAGCAAAAATTTTCGCGGCACATAAAGAGATTTTGGAAGATGAAGAAATTTTAGATGAGATTCAGATGGCAATCGAAGAAGAACGGATGAACCCGGAGTTTGCGATTGAAAAGGTATTTCATGAATTTGCAGACCTTTTATCCAAGGTGGCTGATCCACTGATTGCGGGAAGAGCAGCGGATTTGTATGATGTAAAGAACCGGCTGATTCGTATCTGCCAGGGAAAAGAGGAGAGAAATTTAGCATGGCTTTCGGAAGATGTGATTGTGATTGCGCATGATTTGTTTCCGAGTGATACGGCAACGATGGATCGCACACATGTTAAGGGAATCGTAACCGAAATCGGGGGCGCTAATTCTCATTCGGCTATTTTGGCGAGAAGTTTCCGGATACCGGCTGTGCTTGGCGTGGCAGATGCCATGACAGAGATTCCGGACGGAAGTCTCCTTATCATGGATGCACTTTCAGGGGAATTGGTTGTGTATCCGTCTGAAGAAGAAATACAGGTAAATGAAAAGAGAAAACAGGAATTTTTAAAGAAGAAAAAAGAAGAGGAACAGTATTTGGACAAACCGGCAGTGATGAAGGACGGAACACAGATATCGATCGGAATTAATGTGGGATCCGCTGAATATGATGTGCCGGAGAAACAGTATGATTTTGTCGGATTGTTCCGGACCGAATTTTTATATATGGGAAATAACTGCCTTCCAAGTGAGGAAGAGCAGTTTCAGGCATACAAAAAAGTTGTGGAGCGTGCGAAAGGTCATCCGGTGACACTTCGTACACTGGATATTGGCGGGGACAAAACCCTGCCGTATATGGAACTGCCAAAAGAAGAAAATCCTTTTCTCGGTAAACGCGCGCTGCGTCTTTGTCTTTCCGAGGACGCGCTTTTCCGGACGCAGCTGCGCGCTGTCTTAAGGGCGTCGGTGTACGGGCCTCTTAAGGTCATGTTTCCGATGGTTGGCAGTATGGAAGATATCTACAGGGCAAAAGAATGTGTAGAACGTGCGAAGGAAAGCCTGCGGGCAGAAGGAATTGCTTTCGATGAAGATATTAAAATCGGTATCATGATTGAAATACCGTCGATTGCCCTGATTGCGGATCTGGCGGCAGATGAGGTGGATTTTGCAAGTGTCGGCTCGAATGACCTGACACAGTATGTGAGTGCAGCCGACCGTATGAATCCGGGTGTAACATCATATTATCAGAATTATTCGCCGGCGATGTTCCGTTTGCTTGGCCACATTTTTGAGGCGTTTGAAAGCCGCGGGAAAGAGGTTTCTGTCTGTGGGGAAATGGCAGGAAATCCGCAGGCGGCAGTAGCACTTGCAGGACTTGGTGCAAAGAAACTCAGTATGAGTGCCGCAAATATTGCGGGCGTGAAAGCAGCACTGGCGGGTGTGAGTTTGGAAGAAGCAAGAAATATTGCGGAACATTGCAGACAGATAAAGACGGAATCAGAAATAAAGGAGTTTTTGGGAATATAATTTTTCATTGACAAAAGGGAAAAAATGTTATATAAAAAATAACGGAATGAATCTAGATAGTTGAGTCTTTCCAAAGCGATTATTACGGACCACTCCTTTTTCGGAGTCGAGGCCATACGGACAGCCGGGTCCACTGCCGATTGGCGGCTTGCCGCCTTATTGATTGAGTTAAAAGCTCAAATTTTATAAGTTGGTTACTTTATAACCGAAATATGCGTATTTGCGTAAACTTGTGAAACGGTCAATAAGAGTAGTAAAAGTATTGTTGCTATATAGACTCTGTATCCCACCATCCATTCCGATTGTCACCTATGGGGAATTTCCCCTTTGGTGTGATATTGCATTTGTTTTATTTTGACAGGTTTGGATATTTTCAAGGCAGGTTGTGTAAATACATGACCTGCCTTTCTTACGTTAAATGGGCAAAAAAGTGTTGAGAGGAGAAGAAACATGGAACGGAAAAAACTGATTGAATTTCGTAATATTGCAAAGAGTTTTGACAAGCAGATTACGTTAAAGGGAATCAATTTGGACATTTACGAGAACGAGTTTGTAACACTGCTCGGACCGTCCGGTTGCGGTAAGACTACACTGCTTCGCATTCTGGGAGGATTTTTGGAAGCAGATGAGGGAACCGTGATTTTTAACGGAGAGGATATTACCTCTAAGCCACCGTATGAGAGAGAATTGAATACGGTATTCCAGAAGTATGCGCTGTTCCCGCATTTAAGTGTGTATGAGAATATTGCGTTTGGCTTAAAGATTAAGAAAATGAGTAAGGACGTCATCGACCAGAAGGTAATGAAGATGTTAAAACTCATTGGCCTCGAAGGGTATGAAAACAAGAATACAACCCTGCTTTCCGGCGGTCAGCAGCAGAGAGTTGCGATCGCAAGAGCACTGGTAAACGAGCCGAAGGTTCTTTTACTTGATGAGCCGCTTGCGGCACTTGACCTGAAACTGCGTAAGGAGATGCAATACGAGTTGAAGCGCATTCAGCAGGAGGTCGGTATTACCTTTATTTTTGTTACTCATGACCAGGAAGAGGCGCTGACGATGTCGGACAAGATTGTCGTTATGAACGGCGGTGAAATTCAGCAGGTGGGCACACCGGAGGAAATTTATAACGAGCCTGCCAACCGCTTTGTTGCCAACTTCATCGGTGAAAGCAACATTTTGCCGGGCGTGATGGTAGATGATTACAAAGTAAGATTTGATGATATCGATTTTGATTGTGTAGACTTTGGTTTTAAGAAGAATGAGGGCGTTGATGTAGTGCTTCGTCCGGAAGATATTGATATTGTTCCGGTAGGTCAGGGCAAGATGACCGGTGAAGTGCTGAGCACCCTTTTTAAAGGTGTACACTATGAAATTATCGTAGAGACCGTTCCGGGTACGAGTGTGACTGTAGATATGCGTGTCATTCACAATCATGAAGTGACAAGTGAAAACGGTAAAGAGAAGATTAATGCAAGTAATTTCTATGTAGACTTAGAAGATGTGGAAAAATTGGATGATAAGGAAATTATTGCCCGTTCCAATGCGATGGCATGGAGTACGGAAAATGATGAATATATCTCCATTGCAAGCATTGAGTATGATATTAAGCCGGAACTCGGCAGTTATCCGGTGGTATTCTCTACGGCAAACGGAACAGCGGTAGAGCGCCGTGTATTTGTAGTGAACCAGCCGGTAATTAAGAATGAGAAAGCAAACGAAGCGGTAATGGCATTTAATTTCTTCACAACGGTAGACGAAATCCGTGAGTCGCAGACTCTGGATGTTGACATTAAGACCTGGGCAAGTGCACAAGGCTGGAAACTGAGCGATGAAAATCAGAGTGTGGACATCAGTGTAGACTATGATTTTGACCCGGCAGAAATTAAAGAAGGGGTGTATAAGATTACGTTCTGGACACCGGGACGTGAGTTTAAGATTCATACCACCGATTACTCGGAAGTTGGTCAGGAGGTCGGCCTGACATTCTTCCCTGAGGATATCCACGTTATGTCGAGGATGGTATTTTAAATGAAGAAATTTTCGCAACTGGCAATTCCGTATATTATTTGGGCGGCGCTTATGATTATTGTGCCGATGTTCCTGATTACGCTTTATTCGTTTACGGAGCACGGTAACAGCATCATTTCGTTTTCCTTTACGTTTGACCATTACATCAAGTTCTTTTCCGACCCGGACTTTTTGTTGATTCTCTGGCGTTCGTTTGGAATTGCGGTAAAAACGACAGTCATCTGTCTGCTGCTCGGCTATCCTCTTGCGTATTTTATTGCAAGAAGTGCAGAGCGCTTACAGAATATTTTAGTACTTGTGATTACGGTTCCTACCTGGATTAATATGCTGGTAAGAACCTATGCGTGGATTGGCCTTTTAAGTGAGGGTGGTCTGTTTTCGCAGATTCTTGGCATCTTCGGCATCGAAGAAGTGGAGATTTTGTATACCGAAGCGGCAGTGCTCATCGGTATGGTATATAACTTCCTGCCGTTCATGGTACTGCAGATTAACACCTCTCTTTGTAAGATGGACCAGTCGCTTCTGAATGCAAGTGCAGACCTTGGTGCAAATCCGGTGCAGACCTTTTTAAAGGTAACGCTTCCGCTGTCCCTGCCGGGTGTTATCAATGGTATTACACTTGTATTCCTGCCTGCCATCAGTTCGTTCTTTATCCCGAAACTGCTTGGCGGCGGTCAGTACTTCTTAATCGGTAACCTGATTGAAAACCAGTTCATTACAGTAGGAGAATGGAACTTTGGCAGTGCCATCTCCATGATTATGGCAGCAGTCATGATGCTGCTTATGATGCTGGTACGGAATCTGGAACGTAAAAATCAGGGCGGAAAGGAGGAGGACTGAGTATGAAAAAAGGAAAACGTACCTTTGGTAAAATCCTCATGATACTTTCGATTGTGTTCTTCTACCTGCCGATTGTTTACATGATTGTGTTCTCCTTCAATGAAGGAAAATCGCTGACGACCTTTACCGGATTTTCGCTTAAATGGTATCAGCACATGTTAGAGTCGAGAGATATGATGAGCGCGCTTTATACGACGTTTTCCGTGGCGATTCTGGCAACCGTCATTTCCACGATTGTCGGGACGATTTCTGCCATCGGGCTCAGCAAGTCGAAAAAAGTCGTTCGCGATCTGGTGGAGCAGGTCAACAATTTCCCGATTATGAATCCGGAAATTGTCACTGCCATCGGTTTTATGCTTTTGTTTATTACATTTAAAATCGAACGTGGTTATATTACCATGCTGCTTGCACACATTGCTTTCTGTATTCCGTATGTTATGCTGTCAGTTATGCCGAAGGTCCGCTCGCTGGATCCGAACCTGGCAGATGCCGCTATGGACCTTGGTGCAACACCGTGGGTGGCGCTCACAAAGGTTATTGTACCGCAGATTACACCGGGTATCATTTCCGGTGCGCTGATTGCGTTTACGATGTCGATTGATGATTTCATCATTTCGTATTTTGTTACCGGCGGCGGTGTGAAAAACTTAAGTATCATGGTCTATACGATGAGTAAGCGTATCAACCCGAGTATCAATGCGGTGTCCACGTTGGTGGTTGTGATTATTACAATTGCACTTGTTGTTGTGAATGTGATTCCTATGATTACGGCAAACCGTCCGAAGAATACGGAAATCAAGAAGAGAACCTTTGTGATTCCGAGCGTCTGTGCGGTGGCAGCAGTGGCTGTAGTGGCACTTGTATTTGGTGTCAACAGGGAGCCGTCCGACCTGCCGTATGCAGGCGAGGAACTGTATCTGTATCTCCCGGGTGAATACATCAGTGATGATATGCTGGCAGCGTTTGAAGAAGAAACCGGAGCAATGGTGGTTGTGGAAAACTTTGATTCCAACGAGGCGATGTATATCAAGGTGAGCAATGGGGAACCGTATGATATCATCATTCCGAGTGACTATATGATTGAACGTCTGATGGAGGAAGATTATTTGCAGAAGCTGAATCCGGAATTACTGACCAACTTTGGTGAACTGAACGAGGTGGTCAAGAGTCCGGTGTTTGATCCGGAAAATGAATATTCCGTATCGTATTTCTGGGGAACGGTTGGCATTGTCTATGACAAGACGGTGGTTGCCATGGAGGATTTGGAAGAACAGGGCTATGGTATTTTCTTAAACGAAAAGTACAAGGGAGACATTTACCTGTATGATTCCGAGCGTGACTCATTCATGATGGCACTGAAGGATTTGGGCTATTCCATGAATACCGAGAGTACAGAGGAACTTCAGGCGGCATATGAGTGGTTGGTACAGTGTGTAACGACAATGGACCCGGAAATTGTAACGGATGAAATCATTGATAATATGGCACAGGGAAGAAAGGCGCTCGGGCTTTGTTATTCCGGTGATGCGGCCTACATTATGAGTGAAAATGAAAACATGGGATTTTATCAGCCGGAAGAGGGAACCAACCAGTGGTTTGACTCCATGGTGATTCCAAAGAATGCAGAGCATGTGGAACTGGCACATGAGTTTATGAATTTCCTCTGTTCCTATGATGCGGCATACGAAAACTCCTCTTATGTCGGCTACACCTCTCCGAATTATCAGGTAATGCTTGATTTGTCTGCTGAGGGCGGCGATTATGAAGGAATTAATGCATATCTGCCGAGAACCGATTATGAGATGGATGAAGTGTTCCGTTTTAATGCGGACACTAAGAAACTCATCGGTAACCTCTGGAGTAAAGTAAAAATTGCAGCAAGTAACGCAGACTGACAAAAAAAGGCGGCTACGCGAGTAGCTGCCTTTTTTATAAGGTTCTATTTTGGCGCAAACGTTGCTTTTACAGTTGCTGCCTCCGTCATCGGTATCGTGATAGTGGCAGCAGTTTTGTCGGTGACATAGCTGCTGTCGGTTTCCCAACCGGTAAATTTAGCTCCTTCTGCAGGAATGGCAGTCAGGGTAACGGTCAGTTCAGGGAAATACATACTGGTAAAATCCTTTTCCAGATTCAGGGTACCGTTGTTTAATTTTACCGTGCCGAGAGTGTAGTCGGAGGTCTTTATTGTCAGACGCTTAATCGTACCGAGACCAAATATTTTACGCATGAGGCTAGGAAAATTGGTGTAACGTCCGGTGATAAAGGTACGGACTTCTTCAATCCGGCCTTTTATATAGTCGGATGTGTTCTGCCAGGCAATCCAGTCCGGACCGAATCTTGCGAATGTGTCCGGCATAAGCCGGATGTAATCCGGTGCCATCTCATCCAACAATGTAGTGGCTGTGTCCGGTTTGAAATAGATGTTTCTCATGTCACAAAGTGCCAGTAAAAACTTCGTACGGAATTCTTTGTTTTGCATTAAGGAACGGAAAAGTTCAATTGGTGCATAGTGTTTTATGTTTTCTTCCCGCTCTTTTTTGGAAGAGGTCAGTCGGCCGGTAATATTATCTTCTTTATAATTGGAACCGCCACTGTATATGCCGCTGGAGTAGTCGGTATCGTATGCAGCCATACGCCATTTTCCGTCGGACCATGCGGTTGCGTGGTCGGCATTGCGTACGCGCCACATGCGCCAGTTGTTGTTGTCAAACATACTGTCCTGGTTGATGACATAGAGTTCAAAGGCACAGTATTCGGCAAAGGAATCCATGTCAAGAAGTTCACAGGCTTCTTTGTAATGACGGTCAACCGACATATCCTGCCCGGTGATACAGAAGTACATCTCATGGAACAGACGGAGGTCATCTTCTTCTCCATCTTCGATTTCGCCTCTTTTTAGCAGGACGATGTTATTGTTGTCGATGCCGTAGTTATTCTCAAAATAATTATCGCTGTAGTCTTCTGTGATGTCATACATGCCCCAATATTCGCCGTTGAGAAAAACGACACAAGGGGTAGAGGACTGGGTTTCAAAGTGACATTCGGCAACAAGGTTTTGTAAAAACGGATCGCGGAGTCTTCCAAAATTTGCATCGTTTCCGCCGATGCGGAGAACAAAGGATTTATATTTTGTGACCGGTCCGGTTTCGTCAGAACGGATATTCCCCGGAAGCAGGTCGAATTTCAGATTTTTCTTTCCGTATTCTTCTCGGGCAATCAGTTTTAAACTCTTTTGCGTACCGCCACGGGAGGCACCTCCCATAATCCGGACGCCCATATCTTGGATAAAACCTGCGGAACCATCCGCGGACAGGTATTCTACGGAAATCTCACGCTCCCATTCTTTGCCACGCATGGAAAAGTTTCCGACGGCCTGCCAGCTTTCCAGATAAGCACGGGAAGGATCTTCTTTTAGCCAGTCGTCATAGGTTTTTCCGAGAACATAAATTCCGGTCTCATAGTCAAAGAAGTTATCTGCATTCGTAATCAGAGAGATGATAGGAACATCACCGTAGGATTTTTGCCGGTTGATTCCGACAAAATAGGAAGCGTTGGCAACCGGTGTTTTGGTACCGTCGGCAAGATAAGCAACCGCCCGGATGACAGTGCCCTTGGCAACAGGAGCCGGAGGAACATAGTTGCTGTCTGTACACAAGCCGGTGATAGCACTCAAAACATTTGCGGATCTTTTTTTGTCGGTAATGGTAAATGGGTCGGTGTACGGGGTGGAAGTTTTATCCGGGACCGAACCGTCTGTTGTATAATAAATGACGGCGCCTTCTTCGCTGCAGGTCAGTTCTAAATCGAATTTTTTGTCGTAAAAGCCGCTGTCAGCACTGAAAGCAACATGGGGACCGCTTGGAACTTCGGTCGGAGCGGGAGTTACCGGTGTATCCTGTGCTTCGGCTCCCGGAACGTTAGATCCTGCGGTAGTTGGTTCGTTAGCAGGGGGATCCGGTGTTTCCGTTGCCCCATTGCCACAACCGGATAGCAGGATTCCGATTAAAATAAGGAGTAAAAAATAAGATGTTTTTTTCATATAGCCCCTTTCTGCCTCTCGTGCGGCACAGATGATTTCCTTTAGTATAGCATAGATAAAAAGTTATCACAATAATCATCCGTTGCGGTCTTTTGCCCAAAAAGAAAACTTGTCTTTTTGAGTCGAATCGTGTAAAATAATTTATATTTATTAAAATTTTATAAAGGCAGGAGAACTTTATGTTATTTAAAAGACCGGACGGCAGACCAATCCGTTCTGTGGCACCATTGCAGAAGATTATGCCGTATATTATGAAAACCCGTACGGATTCAATGAATATGTTTGAGGATACGTTCCCTTGTGAAGCAATGGATGCGTATATTAAAGAAAAGGAAACAGACGGAATCAAGCTGGGGTATATGCATATCCTGATTGCTGCGACGGTGCGTCTGATTGCTCTGCGTCCACAATTGAACCGTTTTATCATGAACGGAAAGATTTATGCGAGACCAAAAATCTGGGTAAGCTTTGTGGTGCACCCGACACTGGAAGATGGTAGTGTGGGGACAACTGTAAAACTGTGCTTTGAGGGAACAGAAACCATTCTTGAGATTGCAGAGAAAATCAATGAAGTCATCCGAAAGGAAACGACATTACGGAAGGGAGAAAACGGAACGGATAAGTTGGCAAGAGTGCTGACGTTTGTGCCGGGGCCACTTATTCGCCTGGTGGTTAATTTCCTTATGTTTTTGGACCGTCACAACATGCTTCCGAAGTTTGTAGTGGATTTGAGTCCGTTTCATACGTCATTTTTCCTTACAAACTTAAAATCGCTCGGTATCAGCCATGTTTTCCATCATGTATATGAATTTGGCACAACGGGGCTGTTTCTTGCCATGGGAAAAGAAAAAGTGGTTCCGGCAGTGAACAGTAAGGGTGAAATGATTCATGAAAAACGTATGGGGTTTGGTATGGTTTCGGACGAACGTTTCTGCGACGGGCTTTATTTTGCACTGTCATTGAGACAACTCCGTAAGTTTATGCAGAATCCAAAGATGCTGGAGACACCGTTAGAAAAGAAAGTAGAAGATATCAGATAAAATTGGGGAGAAGCCGGAGGCTTCTCCTTTTTTGATGAAGAGGAAGAAAAAAGTTTACAGCAGAGTATTTACAAATGTAGATGAAAGACTTATAATGTAGTAACAAAAACCACGTTGCACGGTTTAAAAGTCGAAAAGGGAAAGGGAGTAAAACGATGAATGAATTTGTAATCAGCTGCTGTTCTACAGCAGATTTATCCAAAGCACATTTTACAAAGCGAGATATTAAATACATATGTTTTCATTATGAATTGGATGGAGTTTCTTACTTGGATGATTTAGGCGAGACAATATCCAGTGAGGCGTTTTACGAAGCGATGACGAACGGAGCAGACACAAGGACCTCGCAGATTAATGTATCCGAGTATGAAGAGTATTTTGAAGGCTTTCTGAAAGAAGGAAAGGATGTACTCCATCTTTGCCTGTCATCCGGAATCTCCGGTTCGATGAATTCTGCGGTAATTGCAAGAGATATGCTGGCAGAAAAGTACCCGGACCGCAAGCTGTTTGTAGTGGATTCGCTGGCGGCTTCTTCCGGTTATGGATTGCTGATGGATAAACTGGCAGACCTTCGTGACGAGGGAAAGACAATAGAGGAAATTCGTGACTGGGCAGAAGAAAATAAACTGCGCCTGCATCACTGGTTCTTTTCTTCGGATTTGACCTTTTTTATCAAGGGAGGAAGAGTTTCCAAGACGGCAGGTTTTTTTGGCACGGTATTAAGCATTTGTCCTCTTCTGAATGTGGACTGTGAAGGGCACCTGACACCGAGACAGAAAATCAGAACGAAAAATAAAGTAATTGAAGCGATTGAAAAGCAGATGCAGTTATATGCAGACGACGGCGCAGAGTATGCCGAAAAGTGTTATATCAGCCAGTCAGCGTGCTATGCGGATGCCAGGGCAGTGGCAAATCTGGTGGAGGAGCATTTTCCGAAATTAAAAGGTAAAGTGGAGATTTATAATATCGGAACTACCATCGGAAGCCATACCGGTCCGGGAACGGTAGCCTTGTTTTTCTGGGGAAGCAAAAGAGAGGATTAATAAAACTTTAATGGTTTGTTAATAGATTTGACGGGCGCGACGGCGTATAATAAAGTTGCCCGTCAGAGAACGACATATAAAAAGAGGGCGGGAAACGGAAGTTTCCTGCCCTTTTTGATTAGTTATTTCGGTTTGCTCTTTTGCGGAGTAACGGGTCCAGAATCTTTTTGCGGATTCTGAGACTCTGTGGTGTCACCTCAAGAAGCTCATCGGTTTCGATAAAATCAAGTGCCTGCTCGAGACTTAAAATTCGAGGTGGAGTCAAACGGAGAGCTTCATCGGCAGAAGAGGAACGGGTGTTGGTAAGCTGCTTTTTCTTACAGACATTGATTTCCACGTCCTCGGATTTGCCGTTTTGGCCGACTACCATACCGGAGTATACTTTTTCGCCCGGACCGATGAACAAGGTGCCGCGTTCCTGCGCGTTAAACAGGCCGTAAGTAATGGCTTCGCCACTCTCAAAGGCAATCAGGCTGCCCTGTTTACGGTAGGCAATATCTCCCTTATACGGGCCATAGCCGTCAAAAATCGTATTTAAAATACCGTTTCCCTTGGTATCGGTCATAAATTCGCCGCGGTAGCCGATCAGTCCGCGTGCCGGGATGGAAAACTCGAGTCTGGTATAGCCACCGTTTGCACTTGACATACTGAGGAGTTCGCCCTTTCTGGAACTGAGCTTTTCGATAACAGTGCCGGAAAATTCCTCAGGAACATCAATGTAAGCACGTTCCATCGGCTCTAATTTTTTACCGTTCTCATCCTGTTTGTATAAAACTTCGGCCTTACTTACCGCAAACTCAAATCCTTCACGGCGCATGTTCTCGATGAGAACAGATAAGTGAAGCTCGCCACGGCCGGAAACCTTGAAGGCTTCGGTTGTGTCAGTTTCCTCCACCCGGAGACTGACGTCAGTATTTAATTCGCGGAACAGACGGTCTCTTAAGTGTCTGGAGGTCACAAACTTGCCTTCCTTACCGGCTAAAGGAGAATCGTTCACGACAAAATGCATTGCAATGGTAGGCTCAGAAATTTTCTGGAACGGAATCGGTTCCGGATGGTCCGGGGAGCAGAGAGTATCACCGATGTGGATATCGGTAATGCCGGAAATGGCTACGATGGAGCCGATGCCGGCTTCTTCTACTTCCACCTTTTTCAAACCTTCAAACTCATAGAGTTTGCTTATTTTTACCTTGCGGCGTTTTTCCGGTTCATGGGCATTGACCATGACCACTTCCTGATTGGTGCGGATGGTACCGTTGTCCACTTTGCCGACGCCGATGCGGCCGACATATTCATTGTAGTCAATTGTGCTGATGAGGACCTGGGTACCTGCTTCCGAATCGCCTTCCGGTGCCGGGATATAGTCGAGAATGGTTTCAAATAGTGGCTGCATGTTTTTCGGTGTGTCGGACAGTTCCAAAATGGCAACGCCGGTCTTTGCGGAAGCAAAAACAAACGGGCAGTCCAGCTGTTCGTCGGATGCATCCAAATCGATAAAGAGTTCCAGTACTTCATCGATGACTTCCGTCGGACGTGCCTCCGGACGGTCAATTTTATTGATACATACGATAACAGGAAGACTTAGCTCCAAGGCCTTCTTTAATACAAACTTGGTCTGTGGCATGGCGCCTTCAAAGGCATCTACCACAAGGATAACGCCGTTTGCCATTTTAAGGACGCGTTCCACTTCCCCGCCGAAATCGGCGTGTCCCGGCGTATCAATGATGTTAATTTTTGTACCGTTATAATGTACGGCAGTATTCTTTGCAAGAATGGTAATGCCGCGTTCGCGCTCGATATCGTTCGAGTCCATGACACGCTCTGCCACTTCCTGATTCTGACGGAATGTGCCGCTTTGTTTTAATAATTCATCCACCAACGTGGTTTTGCCGTGGTCAACATGGGCAATAATCGCGATGTTACGGATGTCTTCACGTTTCGTTTTCATAGGATTACCTGTAACCTTTCTGGTTGAGACAATGTTTACGGTTTGCCGTTTTGCGGCAGAGAACCGTTGATAACTCAACAATCATAGCACATTTTCGGCTATTTTCAAGGGTTTTTATACATGAGGCGTGAAAAATGTAGAAAAGGTGAAAACTTTGACTGACGAAAAAAGGAAAATATTTACATGATAACTTCTAAAAAATTGGAAATTATTGTAGAATGTAGAAGCAAAAGAAATACCGGATAAAACGAAGGGAGTAGTTACGATATGACAGATAAGGTATTTGATAACAACCAGGTGACAATAGCAGGAGAAATTCTGGGCAATTTCTCATTCAGCCATGACGTGTTCGGCGAGGGCTTTTATTTAATGGAGATATCCGTCGGCCGTCTGAGCGAATCCAATGATATTATTCCGATTATGGTGTCGGAAAGACTGATTGATGTAAAGCAGGATTATACGGGAATGTATGCGGTTGTGACAGGACAGTTCCGCTCTTATAACCGTCACGAGGAAACCAAGAACCGTTTGGTGCTTTCCGTGTTTGCAAGGGAAATTGAAATCATGGAGGAACCGGCAGACGATATCCGCCCGAATTATATTTTCCTGGACGGATACGTGTGCAAGCCGCCTATTTATAGAAAGACGCCGCTTGGAAGAGAAATTGCGGATGTGCTTCTTGCCGTCAACCGTCCGTATGGGAAATCGGATTACATTCCATGCATCTGCTGGGGCAGAAATGCCAGATTTGCAGAGGGCTTCCAGGTGGGAGAACATATTCAGATCTGGGGACGCATTCAGAGCCGGGAATATCAGAAAAAACTTTCTGAAACCGAATTTGAACGACGTGTGGCATATGAGGTCAGCGTCAGCAAGTTAGAGTGCCTGGAGGCGGTCTAAATAAGAATGACTTATAAACCGAATTAATAATTTTCGGTAGGAAAAAATAGAGAACTATGATATGATGGAGACGAAAGTGGAGAACTTTCGTCTCATTCTTTTTTTGGATAATAAGGAGGATTATTATGGATTACAAGAAAGCCGGAGTAGATATTGAGGCAGGTTACAAGGCGGTCGAATTGATGAAGAAGCATGTGCAGGGCACGATGAGAAGTGAAGTTTTAAACGGTCTTGGAGGCTTTTCCGGTGCGTTTTCCCTCGCTCCTTTTATGAATATGAAGAAACCGACGCTTTTGTCCGGAACAGACGGTGTCGGCACAAAGTTAAAGCTGGCATTTATTATGGACAAGCACGATACCATCGGTATTGACTGTGTTGCGATGTGTGTAAACGACGTGGCATGTGCCGGTGGTGAACCGTTGTTTTTCCTTGACTATATTGCATGCGGAAAGAATATTCCGGAAAAGATTGCAACCATTGTAAGCGGTGTGGCAGAGGGATGTAAGCAGGCAAATTCCGCACTCATCGGTGGGGAAACCGCAGAAATGCCGGGCTTTTATCCGGAGGATGAATACGACCTTGCCGGATTCTCCGTAGGTATTGTGGACCAGGATGAGATGATTACCGGTGCTGATCTTAAGGCGGGCGATGTCTTAATCGGTATCGCATCGAGCGGTATCCACAGTAACGGATATTCTCTCGTACGTAAGGTGTTCCCGATGGAAAGAAAGTCGCTCGAAGTGTATCATGAGTGCCTCGGCAAGTCTCTTGGTGAAGCACTTTTGACTCCGACCAAGATTTATGTAAAGGCACTGTCTGCATTAAAGACAGGTTCCGTTAAGGTAAAGGCATGCAGCCATATTACCGGTGGCGGTTTCTATGAAAATATCCCGAGAATGTTAAAGGATGGCGTTCATGCGGTAGTAAACAAGAACAGTTATGAAGTTCCGGCTCTTTTTAAGATGCTTCAAAAGGACGGAAATATCGAAGAAACCATGATGTACAACACTTACAACATGGGTATTGGTATGATGATTGCAGTGGACAAGGATGATGTGGACAAGGCACTGAATTTACTGACGCTGGCAGGTGAAACTGCTTACGTAGTAGGTGAAATTAAAGAAGGCGAAAAGGGAGTAACCGTATGTTAAATATCGTTGTATTGGTAAGCGGCGGCGGAACGAATTTGCAGGCAATTATGGATAAAATGGAGTCCGGTGCCGTGACAAATACTAAAATTGCGGCTGTTATCAGCAACAATGCGAATGCGTATGCACTGGAGCGTGCAAGGGCTGCGGGAATTCCTGCGGAATGCATTTCTCCGAAAACGTTTGAGACAAGAGAATTGTTTAATGAAGCCCTGCTTGCCGGGGTAAAAAAATATAATCCGGACCTTGTGGTATTAGCCGGTTTTCTGGTCATTATTCCGCCGATGCTGATTGCGGAATACCGGAACCGTCTCATCAACATCCATCCGTCCCTGATTCCGTCGTTTTGTGGTACGGGATATTACGGACTGAAGGTGCATGAGGCTGTGCTTGCCCGTGGCGCAAAGGTGACGGGAGCCACCGTGCATTTTGTGGATGAAGGTACGGATACCGGTCCGATTTTACTTCAGAAGGCGGTTTGTGTACAGCCGGACGATACACCGGAGACACTGCAAAAGCGTGTCATGGTAGAAGCTGAGTGGGAGATTCTGCCGGCGGCGATTGATGCCATTGCAAACGGACGTGTTGTCATGACCGATGGCAAGGCATGGATTCAGTAGATTTAGGAAGAATATTGCATAATAAATATTTCGTAGGTTCTTACGCTTGTCCGTTCCGCTCCTCGGACACGTATACGTCCTTATCGAAACACATCTTGCAGATGTGTTCGCCATAGACGTACACGTATCCGCTGAGAGTCAGGACAACTGCGTAAGAAGCTACGAAATATTAGATTATTATGCAATATTCTTGCGATAAGTAGTGAAAGAGCATGGCTATCGTTCATGACAACAGATCATGGTCAGGAAGAGAAAAGCCGAAAGGGGATTGAAAAGATGAAGGTACTTGTAGTAGGAAGTGGCGGAAGAGAGCATGCGATTGTGTGGAAGATTGCGCAGAGCAAAAAGGTAGATAAAATATATTGTGCACCGGGAAATGCAGGAATTGCAGGTCTTGCAGAGTGCGTGCCGATTGGCGCAATGGAATTGGAGAAACTGGCAGATTTTGCGGAAGAAAAGCAGATTGACTTAACGGTCATCGGCATGGACGATCCGCTGGTTGCGGGCGTGGTAGATGTGTTTGAGTCACGCGGCTTAAAGGTATTCGGACCGAGAAAGAATGCGGCAATTTTAGAGGGTTCCAAGGCATTTTCCAAGGATTTGATGAAAAAGTACAATATCCCGACAGCGGCGTACGAGGTATTTACTTCGGCAGAGGATGCACTTGCCTACCTTGAGACCGCAAAGATGCCAATTGTATTAAAGGCGGATGGTCTGGCACTCGGCAAGGGTGTGTTAATCTGCAATACTCTTGCAGAGGCGCAGGATGGTGTCCGTTCCCTGATGACGGACAAGCAGTTTGGCTCTGCGGGCGACCGTATTGTTATAGAAGAGTTTATGACCGGACGCGAGGTGTCCGTGCTGTCTTTCGTGGATGGAAAGACCATCCGCATCATGACCAGCGCACAGGACCATAAGCGTGCAAAGGACAACGATGAGGGCTTAAATACCGGCGGTATGGGTACGTTTTCGCCAAGCCCGTTCTATACAAAAGAAGTGGATGAATTCTGTAAGAAATATATTTATCAGGCAACCGTGGATGCCATGGCAGCAGAGGGCAGAGAGTTTAAGGGTATTATTTTCTTCGGTCTGATGTTAACTGCGGACGGCCCGAAGGTACTCGAATACAATGCCCGTTTCGGTGACCCGGAAACACAGGTAGTGCTTCCGCGAATGAACAATGACATCGTAGAAGTATTCGAAGCATGTGTGGATGGTACACTCGACAAGATTGAACTGGATTTTTCGGACAATGCGGCAGTTTGCGTTGTACTTGCTTCGGACGGTTATCCGGAAAAGTACGACAAGGGCTTCCCTATTACCGGATTTGAAAACTTCCGTGATGAGGATGGTTACTATTGCTTCCATGCCGGAACAAAGTTTGATGGTGAAACCATCGTGACGAATGGCGGACGTGTACTCGGTATCACTGCACTCGGCAGTGACCTTTTGGATGCCAGGAAGAATGCATACGCAGCTACCGAGTGGATTTTCTTTGCCAATAAGTATAAGCGTAATGATATCGGCAAGGCGATTGATGAGGCGTAAGGGGGAAGCGAAGGTTCTTGTTTGTTCTTTTACAATAAAATAATATTCCCACAGGTTGGAATTTTTCTGACAGAGACGCGCTTTCGCTCGGGTCTTACAGAATAATTCCAACCTGCGGGATTTTTTGTTTTGAAGAACAAACAAGAACCTGTGAGCATCCGCTACGTCTCATCAAGTTTCGGCAGACATTGATACAAACAGAAAAGTATGCTATGGTAGAGACAGAACAGTTTGAAAAAACTTGAATGTGACGAAGAGGTGTAGAAAACACCAATGCCAGAAGTGAACGCTGCAGTACGCTGATTGGTTTCGCAATAAAGAAAGCAGAAAATGGAGACTTGGCAGACCAGGGTACAATGAGAGCATTGATTCTAATGTTTATGCAGCTTATCAATTCTGCGATAATTCTGTGGTGGCGAGCCAATTACATGATTTGTGGAATTTCTTGATATTTGAAAGCAATGGTAATTTAGAAAATACAAAAGAAATTGCTTTGAGGAAATTAAATGATGCATTACGTGCAGTTAAAGCAGGGGACTAATCAATTCTAATATGTAGAGCAGTTCGATAAACTTGAATGGGTCGAAGAGATGAATATGAAATTGACGGAGGATTTTCTAATGGGAAATGAAAATACAAATTGGGGACAAAGTGTTACAGGGGTAGTTATTAGAGATGATAAGGTATTGCTTGCCCGTCATACATACGGTGGTGGAAAAGGAATGCTAATTATTCCCGGAGGCTATGTAAACTATAATGAAACACCACAAGATGCTTTGATACGCGAATTTATGGAAGAAACTCATATTAAAATCAAGCCGCTTAATATTATTGGTGTTAGATTCAATATGCATGATTGGTACATTGCTTTTCGTGCGGAATACGTTTCGGGTGAAGCAAGTTCTGATAACGATGAAAACAGTGAAGTTTTATGGATAAATGTTAATGAGGCATTATCGCGAGATGACGTTCCCGAACTCACCAAGAAGTTAATACAAAGTGCGATTTCTAAAGATGACGGTTTAAGATATACGGATTATCAAGGTAGTATACAACACGCCCCATATTCGTTTTACTGTTTGTAAACGTTAAAATGTGTAATAAGCAGTTCGATAAACTTGAATTTGACTAATTGGCAATTTTTATGACAGAAAGGGTAATATGATAAATGGGAAATAATACTTGGGGACAAGCTGTTGTTGAAACTGCACTCTTATATGCAGAGCACGAATGGTATCCAACCGATAAAAATGTAATGCATGGAGTGGATGAAAATGGTAGATATGTTGATACTCCTGATATTACTTGGAAAGGCGAAGTGTTAAATTGCGGTTGGTGGAAACCAAATGAAAAAAATAAGGGAGTTGTATATGGATGGGGAAATGCTTCTTCTATTGAGGAATTTGACCAAGGAATTGCAGATGGAAAATATGCGGGGAATGTTCCAGAAGACACCTCGAGATATGGAAGTTGGAATACCGTTGGTGTGGATTGCTCTGGACTATTAACAGTATGCTGGGGATTACCCAAGAAAATTGCTGCAAGAGATATTCCTAATATCGCAAATGTAATTGATATTAGAGAGATTAAACAAGGTGATGTTTTGGCAATTCGTTCACATGTAATGATTTTTAAAGAATTTATCGATGATGCAAAAAGCCAAATAAGAATTATTGATTCGACAAGAAGTACTGGAAAGGTATCTCAAAGAGAGTTTCTAGTATCGGATTTGTTGGAACAAGGGTACCTTGTTTATAGAAAACGCCAATAAGGACATCTCACACAAAACAGACTCGAAAAACACTTTGTGTTTTACTCGTTGACGCTTTGTTTTCTAACGAAAACTTGCAACTTCGTTGCAGATTGTCTTCTACAATCAAAGCGTCAAATTCCAATATGTCGAACAGCTAGATAAACTTGAATAGGACGAATAGATAGGATGATACTGAAAGGTATCGTCCTATTTTGATATTTGCACAAAGATTATCAAGAAATATTTCTTCCGATGAGGTATGATATTATTAAGCTGAATATGAAGCATTTGGCGAACAAAATGTTTAGGCTTCATCTAAACATAAGGAGGTATTGCGTGAGTGATTTTGAAATCAAAAAAGCATTGGCATTTATAGATGAACATATCGAAGAAAAATTATTTCTGAATGATATTGCGGATAATTTAGGATATAGTCCGTTTTATGTCAGCAGAATATTTTCGCAGATCATGGGAATTTCGATTGTTTCCTATGTTCGTATGCGTAAATTGCAATATGCCTTTTTGGCTTTACAAAACTGTAAAACCATTTTGGAAGTTGCTTATCAATATGGCTTTGAATCACATGATGGTGTTTTTATTGCTAAAGGAATCTATTGCAGAAATGCAAAATGGATTCTGTTCAAAAATAAGTATATCTTTGTTGCCAAATAACTGTGTGGAAATCATGGATGATGGTAGGGGAATTCCTTTGGTGGACGAAGTGCAAAAAAAGTAATGAAATGATGGACCGTATTTTTGGCGGGCATCCGGTATCCTCTTTAACTTGAGTTTAGGATGCTGATTGACTTTTTGCGGTTGTAATGATAATCTTATAAAAAATATGGTCATCGGAGGACAGTACACCGTAGTGTAGGGGATAGTAAGCGGATTGCTTGCAGGCCGCCTGTCAGATAAGATGTCGAGTGAGCTCGGTTATTACAGAAATGTAGTAATCGAGCTTTATCAATATAGGAGGTTTAAAATGGAACTTGAAGTAAAGAAAATGCTTGCAGAGGAACTGGGCTATTTGACAAAATTAGAAAATGATTCGTTTGAAGTGAATGCAAAATATTTTGAAAATGGTGTGATTCCCCCCACTGCCGGAAGAAGATGAGGAAAAATATAGGACGAAGAGCATTAAAAATAGTGGAGGAAATGAAAATGATTGAGACAAAAAGATTAGTATTGCGTCCATTTGTAGAAAAGGATGCTCAGGATGTTTTTGAATATTTAAAAGAACCTATGGTAAATTGTTTTGCTTGCATGAAACTAAATACAATTGAAGACGCCAAAACAGAAGTAGAGAGGCGTGCGAAAGAGACAGAGTTTTATTTTGCTATCGTTTTAAAAGAAACAGGAAAGGTTATAGGAGAAATTGAAGCATACCCGGAAACACAATCGCCGGGAGAAGAGAATGCGGCTCTTGATACTTTCAGTCCTTGTTGGATGTTGAACAAAGAATATCATGGTAAGGGGTATGCTTATGAGGCGGCGCATGCATTTTTTGAATACTTATTTTTTCAAAAAGGAGCGAGACGTATTTATGCATATACGGAAGACTATAATTTGTCTTGTCAGCGTCTTTGTGAAAAATTGGGCATGAGACGTGAGGGGATGTTTGTGGAGTTCGTTTCTTTTGTCAATGATGTCGAAGGAAATCCAATTTATGAGAATACCATTCAGTATGCAATATTGCAAAAAGAATGGAAAAGATAAGAAAAATCAGTTTGAGAAAGCGACATGAAGCGTCTGATTTTTTAAAATACAGCATTTCTCGCTTTGTGTCGTGTTAAAATGTGAGGTTATAGGATATTCTGGACGAGAGAGGAGGATTCGGTATGGACCAAATAAAAATAGGTTCTTTTTTGAGAGTATTGAGACAGGAAAAGGGAATGACACAAGAGCAACTGGCAGAACAATTAAACGTATCTAACCGTTCTGTTTCTCGCTGGGAAACGGGAAGTAATATGCCGGATTTGAGTATGTTAATTGTCTTGGCAGAGTACTATGATGTGGAGGTCGGAGAACTTATTGACGGAAAGAGGAAAGGTGAGAAAATGAATGAGGAAGTGAAAGACACATTGGAAAAAGTTGCAGGCTATAATGAAATGCTTAACTTAAAGTCGATGCGCAGAGGAATTATGATGATGAGTATAGTCTTTCTTATCATGGTAATGATTTCCTTGTGGAAAGAACTTTCACCTGCTCCGCTGATTAGTATGGTGTGTGCATACAGCGGGGTTGCGTTGATCAGTAAAGCAAGAGAAGGAAAGGATAAATCAGATTTTATTACCGGTAGTATATTATTGATAGCAATGCTGGTAAATACAATAGCTTTTATTTTAAAGTGATACATGATACAGTAGGTTTGAAGGAGGCGATACCTATGAAAAAATATTTTATTGTAAGTTTGGTGAAAAACGGGATTCTGGGAGGCGGTATTGTTGCTGATTCGGAAGCAATTACTTACCATACAGGGAAGGTGACGGTTCCCCAGGAATACAGACATTTGGTAATGAAATATGAAGATATTTGCGAAGTAACAAAAGGGTGGCTTTTAATTTTGCCGACAGTTACGGTAAAAATGCGAAACGGTCAAGAATATAAATTCGCGGTGTTCTTTAGCAGAAAACGTTTTATCAATACGCTCAGAGATATGGGAGTTAACGGATAAATTCCGAACGCCATGGCAGATATAGGGCGAAGCGAAGTGGAAATTTTTATGAAAGAGCAGATAAAAACAAAGGGGCAGTTTTATTCAGACGGAACTCTAAGAAAACGTCGGCACTTGGCGAAGTGCAGCGAATTTGAAAAATTCGCTTGAGCCTTAGTGCCGCTACGTTTTCGCCGAAGCGGGAGCGGGTTCCGGAGAATAAAACTGCCCCTTGTTTTATGTATCTTCAAAAAATTTCCACGAAAATCTGCCATATATCTGCCATAAGTCTTTTCTATTATTGTGGTATGTGATACAATAGGAGCAGGAGTATGTTCGTCTCCTTGGAAACAGCAGAAAAGACCGCATACTATGGCGGTAGAATAGAGGGAAAGATGAAGAGAGAAGGAAACAAACGGAAAAAATGGTTAGGAATGCTTGTGGGACTTTTGCTTCTTGTTTTTATGGTAGCATACGGCTACAAGGAATATGCAAGCGCAGCTGTGTCGGGAACGATTACAGCCAGTACTTTGTTTGTGCGGACAGGTCCGTCTGAGCAGTACCCAAAGGTGGTATCTTCAAGCGGAGTTGTAGTATATCTTTCCAGAGGAGACAGTGTTTATATTTCCCACAGTACAAATGGCTGGTATTATGTAACCGCAAGTTTTAACGGTGAGAGAATTACGGGTTATGTCAGTGCAACGTATGTGTTGACTACGGGAGATGTTCCGACGGCAGCTCCGACAAAGACGCCAACACCGACCCCGTCTCCAAGACCGACAAATACACCGACACCATCACCGAAACCTGTGAATACACCAACGCCGGCAGCGGGGGTACTTATGAGCGGATTCCCTCGTCCTGGTACAGTAACTGCCAGCAAGTTAAATGTAAGAGAAGATGCAGAGGCAGGTGCGACAAAGATTGCCGGATTGGATCGCAATACGGCAGTTACCATCCAGGGTGTAAAAAAGAATGCAGCAGGGGAATACTGGTATCAGATTTCCTTTGTGCTTGACGGAGCTACAAAAACCGGTTATGTAAGCAGTGCTTATATCAGTGTGGCTGCTCCGACGGCAACGCCAACGCCGACGGCAACACCACTTCCGGAGGCAGTAGAAGATGTAGTGAATGGAACTTTCCCGAGAACCGGCAAAGTAACAGCCAGTTCTTTGAACGTAAGAAGAGACGCGGGTACTTCCAAGACGGCGATTACATCCGTTACCAACGGTACGGTTGTATCGATTCTTTCCGCTAAGACAGATGAGGCGGGAGAATACTGGTATCAGATTTCCTTTACGCAGAGTGGCGTAAAGAGAACCGGATATGTGCACAGCAAATATATTGCAGTAGATAAGATTGTCGCGGATCCTACCGCTACTCCGGTACCGACAAAGGCCCCGACGGCAACACCGGTTCCGACACAGACACCGCAGGCCACGGCAACTCCGACCCCGGATGCTACTTTGGTAGGTGAAATTATTACAAAAGAAGATGTAGAGCAGAACAATGCGGAATATTATTATTCTGCAAAGGTAACAGCATCGGAATTAAACCTTAGAAAAGAACCGACCTCTTCGTCTGAGAGGATTATGAAGGTGGCGCATAATACACAGTTGTTAGTAATTAACGAACACGCAAGCAACGGCGATGTGTGGTATAGGGTGGCGTTGAAGGTGGACGGTGTTGTAGTTTACGGTTATATGTCAGCAAACTATGTTTCCCTATTGTTTACAGAGCCGGTTGCCGGTGTTGTGGATTCATCGGAACGCCTCAGAATGCGCGACGAAGCGTCTGCAAGCGGCAGTTATGTAAAAACAAAAGAGAATGCAATTATTTCCCTAAAAGATGGGGATAAGATACTGGTTGTCGGAGAAAAGACAACGGACGGAACAAAGTGGTTCAAAATATCGATAGACAAAAACGGAACAGCGTATGTCGGTTATGTACAGGCAGCATATATCCGTCTTGCAAAGATGCCGGAAGCTACGCCGACACCAACACCGACTCCTACGCTTTCACCGACGCCGACGGTTTCGCCAAAGCCAACGGCAACACCGCGTCCGACAGCGACACCAACGCCGACAGCAACCCCGACACCAACAGGGCTTCCAAAGCCGAAGACCATCAAGGTAGACGGCGAGAATTATCCGATGAATGAAGCAGGAGTCCTGACCGGATACGGACGCTGTAAAGATGAGATGGGTGTATTGGCCGTATATGTAGCTCCGAGTGCGCCGTATGAGGTAGTGAAGGATTATCGGTGGGGTATTGTATGTGTAACACCGGACATGAAACTGGATTTGTATTATAAATATAAATCGAAGGAAAACAAGACATACTGGCATGTTGGTTTCTACTATGACGGTGTCAGATATTACGGTTATGTACAGTCCATGTGGGTAGAAGTACTGGACGAAGAAGAAGCAAAGCTCCTCGAACAGGGAATGAGCGGAAGCAGTTCCTCCGAATTTGAAAACTATCTGAGCCAGCAGGGCTTTCCGGAGAGTTATAAGCCGTACTTGAGAGCATTACATGAAAAATATCCGGAGTGGATTTTCAAGGCAGACCATACAACACTGTTATGGGAGGATGTCATTGAAGAGGAAAGCATTGCGGGTAAGAACCTGATTCCGAACACCAAGAGTGTGGAGTGGAAGTCGTTGGAAACCGGTGCCTATGATTGGGTAAAGGATGAATTTGTCCTGTATGACGGCTCTACCTGGGTAACGGCTTCGAAGGCAGCGATTGAATACTACATGGATCCGCGTAACTTCTTAAATGAAACGAACATTTTCATGTTTGAAGTACTGCGCTACGCTCCGAAATATCAGAACACAGACGGTGTTGAGAATATTTTAAAGGGAACACCTTTTTATCAGACAAAGTTCACCTACACGGATGAGTGGGGAAGAATTGTGACACTGACCTATGCAGAGGCATTTGTCAAGGCGGCAGAATACTCGGGTGTCAGCCCGTATCATCTGGCAGCCCGCGTAAAGCAGGAAGTGGTTACAAGCTCCTCTTCGACAAGCAACAGTGTATCCGGTACGGTAAAGGGATTGGAAGGTCTGTTCAATTTCTATAATATCGGAGCATATCATTCCACAGTTGCAGGTGGTGCGATTGCAAACGGCCTGAAATACGCAAAGAACGGTGCGGCAAATAATGATGCATTGAATGCAGCCTCCCTGATTCCATGGACGGACCGTTACAGAGCAATTGTGGGCGGAGCTTATATTCTGGGCGCCAACTACATCAACCGGGGACAGGATACGATTTACCTGCAGAAGTTTAACGTAACGGAGTCTTCCACGTACTATCATCAGTATATGGCAAATGTGGAGGCACCGTATGCAGAGTCCAAAAAGACGGCCAGTGCGTACGATTCGCTGAAGGATTTACCGATCGTATTTTCCATTCCGGTTTACTATGATATGCCGGCAAGCAATGTGAAGGCACCGGAAAAGGCGTACAATCCGAACAACTGGCTGACCACATTAAAGATTTATGATTCTGTGGGAAAAGAATTGAATATTACACCGACGTTTAATGCAAAGGCTGACCAGACATATTACTTAGTGGTGGATGAAGATGACTTCATGGTACAGGTAGAGGCGACGGCAGCCAGTGCGAGCGCTACGGTGGCGGGTACCGGATTCTATGCCCTGATACCGGGGCAGAGTACTTCGGTTACAGTTGCTGTAACGGCAGAAAACGGCGATGTCAGGGAATACGAGATGATTATCGTACGCCCATAAGAAATTTTTTCTGGAAAGTGAAATAGTATGAAAAAAAGAAACAGTAACAAATGGATAGTGATACTGTTGATTATAATGTTTATAACGACTGCCGCACCGGTATCCCCGGTGCAGGCAGCCAGTGCCACGGTCACCGTATCTTCGACAAACACAGAAATTCATGTCGGCGATACGGTTGAAGTGATTTTAACCATCAAAGCGGATACTCCGATTGGAGATTTTGAGTGTTATTTAAATTACGATGATTCTGTATTTGAATTTCAAAAATCTGATGTTGCGTCTTGCATTACCGGAGGCGGGGGTTCTTTAAGAATATCTGATATCGGAGCATCCAGATCGGAGCAGGAGAGAAGTTATAAAATTATTTTCAACGCAATAGACAAAGGCGAGTGCAGAGTAGAAATTTACGGACGCCCAATGGTATACGGGTATGCTGACGGAACAGAGATGTCCGTTACGGCGTTTAGTAAAACATTTCTTGTGTACCCGTCTTACCTTGCATCTGCGGACAGTTCCCTGGCTGCACTGCATCTGGTGGACAGCAGAATAAAAACGGTTGCATTGACGCCGGTCTTTTCTCCGGAGATGACAACGTACTATGCTTCCGTGCCATATGATGCCAGCAGCGTGATTGTCAGCGCAATTGCGGGAGATGCGGAACATGCCACAGTGAAGGTTTTCGGTGACGGAGATCTTTCGTACGGAACAAATGAGGTCCGGATTGCGGTGACGGCAGAGGATGGTTCCTCGACAGAATATCTGGTTTATTTGTATCGTGCAGAGAAGCCGGAACCGACGAAAGCACCGGAAAATCCGGGAGAAGAAGACGGACAGAATCCGCCGGAGCACGACGGAGAGAATGCAGAAAAATTGCCTGCGATGGTGCACGGAGTTGTTTTAGAAGAGACAGAAACGGATATACTGATAACGGAATACCATACGTATCGTGTTTGTGAAAAGCCGAGCGCATTTTTGGTTCCGGACGGCTATGCAGAGACAGTGGTTGCAATTGATGAAGTTTATGTGACTGCATATGCAAAGCAGGGAGAAACCGAAGAATTTCTTCTTATGGTACTGGCCAATGAACGCGGACAGGTGCGTTGGTACCGCTATGACCGTGTAGAACAGACACTGCAGAGAGTGAGTGATGAGGAGTTTGTCATTACTCAAAATGTCATCAGCAATGAAGAGGCATGGCAGGAAGCGGTGCGGCAATATGAGGTCAGACAAAAGGGATTGATGGTTGCCGTTGCTTTACTGACGGGAATCGTATTGTTCCTTGCAGTGTTGATGACATGGATGATTATGCGTAACAGGAGACAGAAAAATGAAGGATAAGTATACACCAAATGTCCGGAACGTTCTGGCAGTGGCTTACGAGTTGTCGGAGCAGATGGGCCAGAGTTATATCGGAACGGAACATTTGCTGATTGCACTTGCCGAATGTGACGGAGTTGCAAAAGAAATATTACTGCAGAGCGGCGTAAAAGCAGACCGTTTAATTGAACTTGCAAAGCAATTGATTGTGCTGGGAGGAGAGGAAGAACCGGACGGCAGAGACAGTTTTTCTCCGGTTGCAAGAAAAGTGCTTTTACAGAGCGAAGAAGAGGCACATGCTTTCGGAGAACGCCTGGTGGGTACAGAACATTTGCTTTTAGCCTTGTTAAAGGAAGCCAGTTGTCTTGCAGTTCGTTTGTTAAATACATCCGAGATTAATGTACAGAAACTTTTTACGGATACCGTTCTTTTACTTGGCGGAGATCTTGCAAATGCGAAGGCAGAATTTGCACTCAGCCGTGGAAAGGGGAAAAGACGTTCCCTGACACCGACGGTGGACCAGTACAGCCGCGACCTGACGCAGATTGCTGCGGAACAAAAACTGGATCCGGTGGTGGGACGAAAGAAAGAGATGGAACGTCTGATGCAGATTCTTTGCCGCAGAACAAAGAACAACCCATGTTTAATCGGTGAGCCGGGGGTCGGAAAAACTGCAGTGGTAGAAGGCCTTGCGACGCTGCTTGCCGGAGGAGATGTGCCGGAACTGATTCAGGGGAAGCGCATTTTGAACCTGGATTTGTCGGCAATGGTAGCCGGTTCCAAATACCGTGGTGAGTTTGAAGAACGCATTAAGCGTGTGATTGAAGAGGTCATTCAGGCCGGCAACATTATTTTATTTATCGATGAACTGCATACGATTATCGGTGCAGGCGGAGCGGAAGGTGCCATGGATGCTTCCAATATTTTAAAGCCTGCCCTGGCAAGAGGAGAATTGCAGGTGATTGGTGCAACCACACGGGAAGAATACCGCAAACACATTGAAAAAGATGCAGCGCTCGAGCGCCGGTTCCAGCCGATCGTTGTGGAGGAGCCGACACAGGAGGAAGCGGAAGCGATTCTGGTTGGTTTAAAGAGCAGTTATGAAAAGCACCATGGGGTGGAAATTACTGCAGAGGCAGTCAAGGCTGCCGTCAAGCTGACAAGCCGTTATGTGAATGACCGGTTTTTACCGGATAAGGCAATTGATGCGATGGATGAGGCAGCAGCCAGACTTCATTTGAATTCCTTTGGTAGTTCCGATAAGCAGAAAACGCTGGAAGAGGAAATCAGAACCAAGGAAAAGGAAGTGGAACTTGCGCTTACAGAAGGGAAACTGGAGGAAGCAAGAGAACTTTCCGCGGAACAGAAAAAAATTGAGAAAAAACTTCTGCGCATGAAAAAAACGCGGGAGGAAAAGGGTAAAAACAAGTCATGCATTTTGACGGAGGAGCACATTGCAGATGTAGTATCGATGTGGACCGGCATTCCGCTGTCAAAGCTTCAGGAGGCAGAGAGTGAACGGTTAAAGAAGCTTCCGGAGGTAATGAAGAAACGTGTTGTTGGTCAGGACGATGCGGTGGACTCTATTGCAAAGGCTATTCGTCGTGCAAGAGTCGGATTAAAGGATCCAAACCGCCCAATCGGCTCATTCCTGTTTTTGGGACCGACCGGTGTCGGAAAAACAGAATTGTCAAAGGCGTTGGCTGAGGCGATGTTTGGTGATGAAACAGCGATGATCCGCATTGATATGTCGGAATATATGGAAAAGCACAGCGTTTCCAAAATCATCGGTTCGCCGCCGGGGTATGTCGGACACGAAGAAGGCGGGCAGCTTTCGGAACAGATCCGCAGAAAACCATATTCGGTGCTGTTGTTTGACGAGTTGGAAAAGGCACATCCGGATGTGTTTAACATTCTGCTTCAGGTGCTGGAGGATGGTCACATTACCGATTCCCAGGGTCGGAAGGTAAGCTTTAAGAATACCATTATTATCATGACGTCCAATACGGGTGCCGGAACCATTATGTCGCCAAAGCAGCTTGGCTTTATCCACAAAAAGGATGAGCAGGCCGACTATGAGAAGATGAAGGCCGGTGTCATGGAGGAACTGAAAAAGTCGTTTAAGCCGGAGTTTTTAAACCGTATTGATGAGACAATTGTGTTCCGTCCGTTGGATAAGGAAACCTTGCGAAAGATTGCCGGAATTCAGTTGGATATTGTGGTAAAACGTTGTAAGGATCAGCTTTCTATCAAGTTAAACGTACAGGAGTCCATGGTGGACTTTATCCTAGAAAAAGGTTACGATGATAAATATGGTGCCAGACCGATCCGCCGTGCGGTGCAGAACTACCTGGAGGATAAACTGGCAGAGGAACTGATTTTAAAGAATATCAAGGCAGGAGATACCGTGACGGTTTCTGCAAAGAACGGAAAACCGGTGCTCCGTGTCAGAGCAGCAAAATAAAGGGGAAGGTATGGCAAAAGCAAAAACAGTGTTTTTCTGTAAAGAATGTGGATTTGAATCGGCAAAGTGGCTGGGACAGTGTCCCGGCTGCCGCGCCTGGAATTCCTTTACGGAAGAACCAATGGCACAGACCAAAGCAAAATACAGTCATGGCGTAGGTGTCGGTGTGGCAAAATTACAGCCGTTGCAGGAGGTTTCTTCGGATCGTGAGGAGCGTACGCTCATCGGAATCCGGGAGTTTGACCGTGTACTTGGCGGAGGAATCGTAAAGGGGTCTTTAGTACTGGTAGGAGGCGATCCGGGCATCGGGAAATCCACGTTGCTGTTACAGATGTGCCGGGAAATCAGTACAAAGCACAAGGTGCTTTACATTTCCGGTGAGGAATCTGCACAGCAGATTAAGATGCGCGCCGACCGTCTCGGCGAATTTTCGGGCGAAGTACTTTTGCTTGCGGAAACCAATTTGGATTTGATTGCCGCTGCACTCGAAAAGGAGCAGCCGGAAGTGGTAGTGATTGACTCCATCCAGACGATGTACCGTGAGGAAGTCGGAGCTGCCCCGGGAAGTGTCAGTCAGGTGAGAGAGGCAACGGCCAGCCTGATGCGTCTTGCAAAAGAAAAAGGAATTTCTATTTTTATTGTCGGTCATGTAACGAAAGAAGGTACGGTGGCCGGACCGAGAATGTTAGAGCATATGGTAGATACGGTGCTTTATTTTGAAGGGGATGCCTCAGCGTCCTACCGGATTTTGCGTGCCGTGAAAAACCGTTTTGGTTCCACGAACGAAATCGGTGTCTTTGAGATGTCCGGAAGCGGACTTTTGGAGGTGGCAAATCCATCAGAATATATGTTAGAAGGCCGTCCGGAGGAAGAGCCGGGTTCTGTCATTACCACAGTGATGGAAGGCACCAGACCGATTTTGGTAGAGGTACAGGCACTGGTTTGCCAGACCAATTTTAACATGCCGCGTCGTACGGCAGCAGGAGTCGACTATAACCGTGTAAATCTTTTGATGGCAGTCATGGAAAAACGTCTAGGGATTTCTTTGGCCGGTTGTGATGCCTATGTCAATGTGGCGGGCGGAATGAAGATTTCCGAGCCGGGAATAGACCTTGCCATCGTGCTTGCCCTTTTGTCCAGTTACAAAAACAAGGCGGTGGATAATAAGACCATCGCGTTTGGTGAAATCGGTCTGACCGGAGAGGTCCGCAATGTCAGTATGCTGATGCAGCGGGTGCGTGAAGCGGAAAAACTCGGCTATGAGACCTGTATTGTGCCAAAACTGCATTCGGCACGTAAGACAGACGAAAAACCTCTGAAAATCAAGTTGGTCGAGGTGGGTAATATACGGGAACTGGCAAGTTTGATTTGAGTTAATATATTAGAATTTTCAAGTGTACTGTCGTGGTCTTTTTTGTTGTTTGTAGTGGTGTGGATGTGTTTTCGCCCGAACGGGAGTGTGTCTGCGTGGATAACAAAAATACACCACAC
Source organism: Lachnospiraceae bacterium (assembly GCA_015057585.1). Lineage (GTDB taxonomy): Bacteria > Bacillota > Clostridia > Lachnospirales > Lachnospiraceae > SIG299. The sequence continues at coordinate 88,715 of SVEF01000002.1, forward strand.
TTTATATAAAAACAAAAAAAGACTTGACAGTTTACACTTGTATGGTGTAATATAGAAAGGCAGTGTTGCAAAGGGGATTGGTCAAATGGTATGACAAGGGTCTCCAAAACCTTTAGCGGGAGTTCGATTCTCTCATCCCCTGTTGTGTGAAAGCAATTATTTTGATAGAAATATCAGAATAGTTGCTTTTTTGTTTGCCGGAAAGAATATACAGATTATTTTATTGACTATGACGTCACGTAATAGTGTATACTTGATGTAACATCAAAAAATACAGTATACACGAAAGAGGGGATAACGTGAAATTACAGATTAGTGAACTTGCAAAACAGACCGGCGTGAGCGTCCGGACGCTGCATTATTATGATACGATTGGTCTTTTGAAGCCTGCAGAGGTGGATGCTGTTACCGGCTATCGTTTTTATGACGAGGCATCGATCGAAAAACTGAAAGAAATACTATATTATAGGGGAATGGATTTTCCGTTAAAGGAAATACAAGCACTGGTAGAAGAAAAAGAAATTGTGAAAAAGGGAAAACTGTTGGAGCGGCACAGACAGCTACAGCAGCAGAAAAAACAACTGGAACAGGTGCTTTCCTCTGTCGAAGAAGAACTGGCAAAACCGATGGAACTTTCTCCTTGGTTTGATAAAATCCTGAAAGACTATAATTACAGCGGATTCTCCTATCGGGCAGGGGAAACGGATTTTTTCTGTGCCTGGGGGATGGCGGACTATGAGAATAATACGCCGTTTACTATAAACAGCCGATTTCCTGTCAGTATTCTGTCGAGTGATTTTATTGTATTTTGTACCCTGCTTTTCGAGGAGAAAGGTCTGCTTTGCAGGGAAGACCCAATTGCATCCTATGTGCCGGAGTGTAAGTATGGCAAGGAGGTAAAAATAGGGCACCTTCTTGATATGACGTCAGGGTTTTCTGACGAACTGGTGGAAAAATGGCGCGCAGGCGAAATCCCTTACCGGGACAATGTTTTTTTCAAGAAAAAAAGCTTAGAAGAAGTATTGGAAATCATCCATTATGCTCCACTGAAATTTCCCCCGGGCTCCCGGTTTGAACCTTGCGGGCTGAATACGGAACTTCTGGGAATTGTTCTGGAGAGGGCAGGAGGGACTTCTTTAGATGTCCTGCTCAGACAATATATTTTTGAACCTTTGGATATGCGGAATACCTCTTATCTGGGGGAAGCGGATATCATTGGCTATTCGATGGCAACCCCGCCTGCACCGATTGCCTGGGACTACAACGATAACAATACCTCCTGGGGATTGCTCAGCAGTGCAGAGGATTTGAAAAGATGGTTTGATGCGTTGCTGCAACATAAACTCCTTTCTGAAAAAGGGTATGAAATATTATTTTCGGCAGGAGAGAAAGAAGAGTTTTCCTGTGGTTTATATAGGAGCAGGAGTCCGTACCGCTTTCATGGTGACAGAAACGGAATTTGGTTTGATCTTATCTTTGATTTTGAAAAGAAAGGCGTTTGGCTCGATTTAAGAAACAAGACACCTCTGCCGGATAACAGGGAGCGCCTCATGTATTTTACCATTCCGGGATGTGATGGTGGAAAGGTGCGTTTAGAGGCATGGGAACTTGATACGGACACCTGTGTAAAAATAACTTCCATGAAAATCTTTGATAAGAATGCACGGGAACTGTGTTCTTTTCCCAGCTCTGAAAACGAGTATCTGCTTTTTGTGGAAAACCACGGAGAAAAGCGGCTTGCCGGTGAGTTTGTGAAAGATGAAGGCTATTATCTTTCACTGGATTTTGGAAAAATGCTTGGAGAAAGGTTTGATGCCGGTACCACATACATCCTGGAGGTGCATGCAGAGTGTGACTCGCCGCACGCTTCGCAGATTGGTGTGAAATATTTCTGTGACGGCGAGGAACAGAGCATGGGGTATTATATTTTCTTTAATGAAATTCAAGCGTATGATTTGTTCCTGGAAGCATTGGGAAATGTGATGGAAGTGGTGTTATGAAAGAATGAATTTTAAATGTTGCAATCTGCCGGAAAATATAATAAAATAAAGGATACGAGTGCGAAAAGAAAGGAACCAATATGTATCGTTTAATATGCAAAGACGGAAACGCAAAGCGCGGTGAAGTAACGACAGTGCATGGCAAGATTCAGACGCCGGTATTTATGAATGTCGGTACGGCCGCAGCGATTAAGGGTGCGGTTTCCACAATGGATTTACAGGAAATCGGTACACAGGTAGAGTTATCCAATACGTATCATCTGCATGTGCGTCCGGGCGACAAGGTAGTAAAGCAGCTGGGCGGACTGCATAAGTTTATGAATTGGGACAAGCCGATTTTGACCGATTCCGGCGGCTTCCAGGTGTTTTCCCTGGCAGGCCTCAGAAAAATTAAAGAAGAGGGCGTTACGTTCCAGTCCCATGTGGACGGCAGACGTATTTTTATGGGTCCGGAGGAAAGCATGCAGATTCAGTCGAATCTGGCTTCCACGATTGCGATGGCATTTGATGAGTGCCCGCCTTCTACGGCAGCCCGTAAATATATGGAGGATTCTGTTGCCAGAACAACGAGATGGTTACACCGCTGTAAGACAGAGATGGACCGTTTAAATTCCTTAGACGATACCATTAATAAGCAACAGATGCTGTTTGGTATCAATCAGGGCGGTGTTTTCCATGATATCCGTATTGAGCATGCGAAGCGGATTACTGAGCTTGATTTAGATGGTTATGCGTTGGGCGGTTTGGCCGTAGGCGAATCCCACGAAGCAATGTACGAGGTAATCGAAAAGACCGTACCGTATCTGCCACTTGAAAAGCCGACGTATCTCATGGGTGTCGGTACACCGGCCAATATTTTAGAGGCAGTAGAGCGAGGTGTGGACTTCTTTGACTGTGTTTATCCGGCACGAAACGGAAGACACGGAAACGCGTATACAAACCACGGAAAGATGACGCTCTTAAACGCAAAGTATGAGCTGGACGACAGACCACTGGATGAAACCTGCCAGTGTCCGACCTGCCGTAATTACAGCAGAGCGTACATCCGTCATTTATTAAAGGCAAAGGAAATGCTGGGACTCAGACTTTTGGTTACCCATAATCTTTATTTTTACAATAAGATGATGGAGGAAATCCGAGAGGCAATTGAAGAACAGCGTTTTGCAGAGTATAAAAAAGCAAAGTTAGCCGGATTTGAAGAAGGCGACAAATAAAAGGAGGAAACTAAAATGAACACATTTACAACACTTTTGACAGCAGATGCAGCGAATGGCCTGGGCACCGGCTCCATGATCGGAACCTTGGTTGTATATGTTATTTTCTTCGGAGCACTCATTTATTTCATGATTCTCCGCCCACAGAAGAAGCAGCAGAAGAAGCAGGATGAATTAATGAGCTCCATCGCAGTTGGTGACAGCATTTTAACAACCAGCGGCTTTTACGGTGTTATCATTGACATGGTAGATGATGAAGTAGTTATCGTTGAATTCGGTAACAACAAAAATTGCCGTATTCCAATGAGAAAAACGGCAATTGTTGAAGTAGAAAAGCAGAACAAGGAAAACTAATTCCGAGGCTTTTCATTTATTAAATTTTGCAGGACGGAGTAGGGAACCTTAAGGTTCCCTTTTCCTTTGCCCAATTCTATGGCAGGCTTGATGCTTCCGTGGAAGTCCGAGCCACCGGATGGCAGTAAGGAAAAGTAAGAGGCAAGAGCCTTTACGTTCATTTCATCGGAACCGCGGTTTGCGGAATAGTAGACTTCAATTCCTTTTAAGCCGGCTTTTTTTAATCGTTCCAGAAGAACAACCAATTCTTCATGCGGCAGCTGGTATAAAAGTGGATGTGCAAGGATTGGTACGCCGCCTGCTTTTAAAATCAGGCCGATGGCCTGCTCCGGTTCTAAATACTCCCTGGCAACGTAACACGGACCATCCTCGTTTAAATACTTTTCAAAGCCCTCCTGAATGGAAGCGGTAATTCCTTTATTCACCAGGGCCCGGCCAAAGTGCGCTCTTGTCACAACGGTATCCGTGGCACCCTCTAACAAATCTTCCATTGTCAAATGAATGCCAAGTGCCTCAAAACGTTCTAAAATGCGCAGATTTCGGCTTTCGCGGTTGGTGCGGGCATTTTCTAAGGTTCGGTTCAATAATTCATTATTTTCATCTACAAACAATCCCACGATGTGAATGTCTCTTTTTTTATAGGCGGCGGATATTTCAACGCCGGAATATACTTCAATGTGTGTCCCCTGTTTCCTGAGTTCTTCGGCTTTCTGCTTTGCTTTTGCGACACCGTTTGTGGTGTCGTGGTCGGTCAGCGCAATGGCAGCAAGCGAAAGAGAAGCGGCACGTTCCACTACCTCGGCCGGTGTCAAGGTTCCGTCGGATGCAGTGGAATGCACATGTAAATCAACATATTTCATTTTTTCAGCCCCTTTCTTATCTCAAAGTATAGCATAAAAAAAGGGGATTTGAAAGTGGAACCTTAAGACAGCATTCCTCCTGCCATTCCGGAAATAAGGAAAAAAGCAAGGTAAGTAAAAATCCGGTCAATACCAAGACCTAAGGTACCGTTTGCCAAAAGCAGCACAAGAAGATAAACAACAAAAAAGGCTGCACCGAATAATAATCCCCACAAAAATCTTCTTGCCGGGGCATGTTTGGAAAAATAAAAACTTCCGAGGAAGGAAGAAAGGCAGATTGTGACATAGATGAGTGGCAGCATGACTGACTCGCCCCAGCCGTTCTGATACATCAAAAAGGCAAGAAAGAAGAACAACGCGGCAAAGAGAACTAAGGAGAATAACAGTCCTTTCAGAAGGTAGATACTATTTTGTTTCATAAGGGAGAACCTCCGGGAGAAAATACAAGTTACTTATATATATGAAAAGAGGGCGAGAAATATTTGTTTTGGCCGGAATGAAGCAGGAAAATAATATTAAATCGAGATTTAATTTACAGAAACGAGGCGGAGAGCGAGAGTTGCGTCAAAAAAATGATGCAGAGATTTCATAAGTGCTATTCGCGGGAGGAACGTTCGGGAATTCTGAGGGATGAGGCAAAACCGCATAAACAGACGAGTCTCGAGGAATATCAAGTGAGGTTAAATAGTTAAAACATAATTTAATATACGAAAAAACGTAAAGGGGCTTGTCAGCCGGGAGGTAAAAGCGGTAAAATGAAAAGAACTGCAGTAAAGAAGAAGGGGCGGAAGAATAACAAAATGAAAAAGAAAGAAAAGAAACCATTTCCAAAGAGGATACTGCATTACCTCGGCAGGCATAAGTGGGCATATCTTGGCGGAATTATTACGCTTTTTGTAGTGGATTATCTGAATTTGTATATTCCGGAATTTACCGGATATATTGCAGACGGTCTGCTCTATGAGACGATGGACTGGAACGGAGTGCTGCACTATGTAGTTCTGATTTTTCTGGTGGCCATCGGTCTGATGACCGGACGATTCTTTTGGAGATATTTTATTTTCGGAAGCTGCCGTAAAATTGAATGTGAAATCAGAGAGGATCTGTTTTCTCATTTGACCGGGCTTTCCATGGACTTTTATAATACACACAAAACCGGAGACTTGATGGCGTATTTTACCAATGACTTAACGGCGGTACGTTCAGCAGTCGGCATGGCCGTTATCTCGACATTTGACGCGGTGATTATGACCATCATGGTATTGATTAAGATGATTCTCCATGTAAATCTGGAACTTACCGTGTTAGCAGTGATTCCGCTGCTGGTTATTTTGTTTGGCGGAATTTCCTACGGCCGTGCCATGAAGCGCCGCTATGAGGACAAACTGCAGGCATTTTCCAGATTGTCCGATGAGGTACAGGAAAGTATTTCCGGCATCCGTGTCATCAAGGCATTTGTACAGGAGCGTCAGGAACTGAAATCGTTTGCAAAGGCAAACAAAAACAATAAAGACATGAATATGAGAGTAGTGAAACTGCACGCTATCGTGATGCCGCTTTTGGATGTGCTGATTGGTTTTGCCAGTGTGATTACCTTATTATATGGCGGTTATCTTGTGGTAGAAGGCGAGATTTCCGGAGGACAGTTTGTAGCATTCAACCAGTATATCGGTATGCTTGTGTGGCCGATGATTGCAGTGGGTGACAGTATCAATACCTTCTCCCAGGGCATGGCATCCATGAGTCGGATTCAGAGCATTTTTGATGCGCAGCCGGAGATTAAGGATACGGAAAAAACCGACAATTCCATTGAAAAGTTAGAGGGCGGGATTGCAATTTCCGGATTGAATTTCCGTTATAAAGAAGCGTTACCGGAAGTACTTTCTGATATTTCCGTCCGTGTTCCGAAGGGAAGTACGCTTGCAATTTTGGGACGAACCGGAAGCGGTAAGACGACAATGGCAAACCTGCTGCTTCATATGTATAACGTAGAAGACGGCATGATTTCGTTTGACGGACGGGATATCAATGAAATTCCGCTCGGAGTACTCAGAGAGCAGATTGCCTATGTGCCGCAGGACAATTTCCTGTTCTCTGACACCCTGCAGACGAACATTGCGTTTGGAGTAAGAAAGTTCCGGGAACTTCCGCAGAAAAAGGTAAAACACAAACTCTTCCTTAGTAAAAAGGAGAGTCTGGATGCTTATATGGAGCAGGAATTGGCAGAACGTGAAAGCGTGGCAGACCGGGTATATGATGACCTCGGTGAGGTGCAGGAGGCTGCTAAGATGGCATGTATCCATGAGAATATTATGGATTTCCCGAAACAGTACTCTACGATGGTGGGAGAGCGCGGTGTGACGATTTCCGGCGGACAGAAGCAGAGAAGTTCGATTGCAAGAGCGCTGATGAAGGATGCGCCGATTCTGATTTTAGACGACTCCCTCTCTGCGGTAGATACCGATACCGAAGAGAATATTTTGCGGAATTTAAAGGAAAACCGCAAAGGAAAAACAACGATTATTATTGCACACCGTATTTCGACGATTCAGAATGCCGACCATATCCTGGTGCTTGATGAGGGCAAGATGGCAGAGTACGGCACGCACGAGGAACTGATAGAAAAGGACGGTATTTATGCCCGTCTTTATGAGAAACAGCAGCTGGAACAGCAGCTGGAGACTACAGTGTAGAAAGGAGCCGGATCAGATGAAGAAGAAACATTTACAGGAAGATGCTTCCGTACAGGGCTCCGTGTTTCTGCGGTTGTTGAAATATGCGGCCCCTTACTGGTGGCAGATGGCGCTTTGCCTTTTGTTTGTACTGGGAATCACTGCGCTTGAAATTTACCGGCCGATGCTGACCGGTGAGGCAATTGACTTGTTTGCCAAGTCCGCGGACTTTTCGGAAATAGCGGATATTGCTGTGATTTACGGTGTAGTGCTGGTGCTTCTGTTCGTATTTAACTTTTTGAACACCTGGATTTTACAGTTGACCGGACAGACCATTATTTATAACATCCGTCAGGAACTGTTTGCACATATTCATAAACTTTCCATGCGTTATTTTGATATTACTCCGGTCGGCAGAATTGTCACCAGGGTGACCAATGACGTAGAGGCTTTGAATGATATGTATACGCAGATTCTGGTGCGTCTGATTAAAAACGTGGCAAAGATTGTCGGACTGGCAATCATTATGCTGCGTCTGAATGTCCGTCTGGCACTCCTGGCATTTTGTCTGTTGCCGCTTGTGATTTTTCTCACGGTGGTATTTAAGAGAATTTCAAAGACGACATACCGTATTGTCCGGACGAAACTGACAGCGCTTAATACCTATCTCTCGGAGCATATTTCCGGAATGAAGGTGATACAGATTTTTTCCAGAGAGCATGAAAAGGACATGGAATTTAAAAACCGTGCAAGGGATATGTATCATGCCAGCTATCGTGAGATGATGGTATTTGCCATTTTTCGTCCGCTGATGTATATCCTGTCGGTTGTAGCGCTTTGTATTATTCTCGGTGCAGGCGGTTATACGGTTTTGGAAGGAACGATTTCATACGGCGTCCTTTATATGTTCACCAACTATATCAGTTCTTTTTTTGAGCCGATTCAGGAACTGGCGGAACAGTTTAGTACACTGCAGTCTGCAATGGCCTCGGCAGAGAAAATTTTTACGATTTTAGATGAAGAGCCAATGGTGATGAATCCGGAGCATCCGGTGGAACTGGGAGAAATCCGTGGCAAAATCGAATTCGATCATGTCTGGTTTGCTTATTCCGGAGAAGACTGGGTTTTAAGGGATGTCTCCTTTACGATTGAGCCTGGGCAGAGTGTTGCCTTTGTGGGCGCTACCGGTGCGGGAAAGTCTTCGATTCTGAACTTAATCGGAAGATATTATGATGTGCAGAAAGGCCGTATTACGATTGATGGTGTAGATATCAGGGAAATGAGTACCGATGAACTGCGCAGTGCCATCGGGCAGGTACAGCAGGATGTTTTTGTATTTACCGGAGACGTAAAGAGCAATATCCGTCTGAAGAACGATTCCATTACAGACGAGGAAGTAAAAGAGGCAGCAAGATACGTAAACGCCGATTCGTTTATCGAACAGTTGGAGCACGCATATGAGGAAGAGGTAACGGAGCGCGGTGCCACCTTTTCCGCGGGTCAGAGACAGCTTCTTTCATTTGCGAGAACACTTGCATACGACCCGTCAATTTTGGTGCTGGATGAGGCAACGGCAAACATTGATACGGAAACGGAACTTCTGATTCAGGAAGCCCTGCAGAAACTGATGGAGGGCAGAACAACGATTATGGTAGCTCACCGCCTTTCCACCATTCAGCATGCGGACAAAATTATGGTTATGCATAAAGGAAAGCTCAGAGAGAGCGGCACGCATCAGGAACTGCTGAATATGGACGGAATTTACAAGAAATTGTATGAACTTCAGCTGAAGGGTGCAAATTCATAACCGGGACGAATAGATTAGTACCGGAGGTTTGACAAAGCAGGTGCGGCAGTGATACAATAATCGGAAACAGTGAATTATTTGCAGATGCCGATACGGCAGCGAGGAAGGGGAATCGATATGGCAGTTTTTACAGGTGCCGGTGTAGCGATTGTTACACCATTTAAAGAAAACGGAGACGTAAATTACGATAAACTCGGCGAGATTATTGATTATCAGATTGAAAACGGAACAGACAGTATTGTGATCGTAGGAACAACGGGAGAGGCATCTACGTTGTCCCATGAAGAGCATGTGGAGTGTATCCGTTATGCGGTAGAAAAGACAGCAAAGAGGGTTCCGGTTGTGGCAGGAACGGGCTCAAACTGCACAGAGACAGCAATTTACCTTACAAAGGAAGCAGAAAAAGCAGGTGCAGATGCAGCGCTCGTTGTAACGCCTTATTACAATAAGGCAACACAGAAGGGACTGATCAATCACTTTGGCACGGTGGCAAAGTCTACCAACCTGCCGATTATTCTCTATAATGTTCCGGGAAGAACCGGATGCAACATTCTTCCGGCCACGGCAGCTGCTATGGTAAAGGAATATGACAACATTGTCGGCATGAAGGATGCAACCGGAAATATGGCACAGTCGATTGAAACAATGGAGCGTTGCCAGGGCGATATCGATTTGTATTCCGGTGAGGATGGCTTGATTGTTCCTTTGATGTCTATCGGAGGAAAGGGTGTCATTTCCGTGCTTTCTAACGTGGCACCGAGAGATACGCATGAAATTTGTGCAAAATATCTGGCAGGAGACGTAAAGGGCAGTCTGGAACTTCAGTTAAAGTATTTGCCGTTAGTGCGTGCATTGTTTAGCGAGGTAAATCCGATTCCGGTAAAGAAGGCCATGAACCTTATGGGCATGGGAGTTGGACCGATGCGTCTGCCGCTCACAGAAATGGAACCGGAAAATGCAGCAGTGCTGCTTGCGGAACTGAAGAAAGTCGGATTGGTATAAAGTAAGTACATCGGAGGCAGTTCATGACAAGGATTATTATGTGTGGCTGTAACGGCAAAATGGGCCGTGTCATCAGCCAGCTTGTAAAAGAAGACGAGAACGCAAAAATTGTGGCAGGAGTCGACATTTCGGGAGAAGGACCGGAGGGTTATCCGGTATTTAAAAGCATTACGGAATGTGACGTAAAAGCAGACGTAGTTATTGATTTTTCTGCACCGGCGGCGCTTTCGGAGATATTAACAGCCGGCACACAGAGAAATCTTCCGTTGGTGCTCTGTACCACAGGTTACGGAAGCGATGAACTGGAACAGATTGCAGAAGCGTCAAAAAAGGTGGCAATTCTCCGTTCGGCAAACATGTCGCTTGGTATCAATTTGCTGTTTTCTTTGGTACAGTCTGCAGCAAAGGTGCTTGCTGAGGCAGATTTTGATATCGAACTTGTAGAAAAGCATCACAATCAGAAGGTGGATGCTCCGTCCGGTACGGCCTTGGCGCTTGCCGATGCCATTAACGAGGCGCTGGAGCATGCTTATATTTATAAATATGACCGTTCCACGGAACGCGTAAAGCGCGATAAGAAAGAAATCGGAATCAGCGCGGTGCGTGGCGGCAGTATTGTCGGAGAGCATGAAGTGATTTTTGCGGGAACGGATGAAGTTATTGAGATTAAGCATACCGCATACTCCAAAGCAATTTTCGGAAAAGGTGCTGTGGCAGCGGCAAAATTCCTTGCGGGGAAACCTGCCGGAATGTACAGTATGAAAGACGTAATTGAATAAGAAAAATAAAGAAGGCGGTGCATTCGGCACCGCCTTAATTATATTTTTGTTGCGCTAAGATTAGTTAGTTGGCATTGTCTGTTTCAGACACTGCGTTCTCGGAAGTTTTACCAACGGCATTTAACTTCTTTAAAAATGCCTCGAAACTAATACCCTGTAAATTCTTTAACAGTGGGTCTGTTGTTGTGCTGCTGGCACTGCTCTTTGGAACGGAGGATGGTGTAGGAACCGCGGTTTCTCCTTCTTCAAGAGAAGTAGCAAGCTTTGCCTGCTCCTGTGCTGCAAAGGTTCCCTGAGGAACTACGATTACTTTGCATGCAGCAAAACTTCCGTTATCAATCTGTGCAAATATGTACGTTTCACCTACGGTTCTTCCGGTAACCCGACCGCCTGCACTCACGGAGGCGATGAGCCTGTTATAACTGGAAAAACGCGGAACCTCTACGGAAATAATCGGCTGAATGATACGTTTTAACGTATAACTTTCACCAACTTCCAACGTAATCTGCAGTTTTGTAAACTGAATACTGATAGCTGGCGGGCCGACCGTAATCCGACAAGGAAGTACTGTAACAACAGAGTCACCTTCGGAAATTGTAACTAAAATGGTGGTAGTGCCGACTAAGTTGGCATAGACAACACCGTTTTGGTCAACCGAAGCAACTGCTGGAGAAGAAGAACGGAAACTCACCGTCTGGTTCTCTGACAGATTGTAAACGTAAACGGAAAAAGAATTTCCTCTTACGATGGTCTGGGCATTAACATTCAATTTGATTTCTTGAGTTTCATCCGCGTGGGCTACAGTAGTAGATCCCATGAACGGCTGAGTGATCCCAAGGAAAAGAAGCAAGCCAAAGATAAAAAAACCTTTAAAATAACCTTTTAGCCTCATGGCTTTTCCTCCTAACTCAATAATCCTGCGTCACATCCTGTCACCAGGATACCATTTCTTTTTGTCAGAACAATGGCAAAACCTTGACATTCGGGTGACATTTGTTACAAATGTATGACTTCCTGCGGACACAATTTTTCCATACAATCAATCTTGTGTTCTTGGGCATTTTACGTTAAAATAGAGACAGAAGTTTCCGAAAGGAGGAAGTTAGTATGCAATACATATTGATTGCAGATGATAATCCGGATATTACAAGTATTTTGTCGTTATATGCACAAAAAGAAGGTTTTGAACCTGTGGTAGCTGCAGACGGTGAGGAAGCAGTGCGCCTGTTTAACAAATATAACCCCGTTGTTGTTCTTTTGGATGTTATGATGCCGAAGGAGGACGGCTATGAGGTATGCCGTAAAATCAGGGCAAAGTCGGATGTGCCGGTAATTCTGGTTACTGCCCGCGGAGAGGATTTTGAAAAAATCATGGGTCTGGATATCGGAGCGGATGATTATATCGTGAAGCCGTTTAGCCCGAGTGAAGTGATGGCGCGCGTGCGCGCCGTGCTCCGCCGCATGACAAAAAATGAAAAAGAATCCAATGCAAATGTTCTTCGGGTGGCAGATCTGGAGATTAATTTAGAGGAGTATACACTGTCTATCGGGGAAAAGAAAATGTCCCTGACAAAGAAAGAAATCGAGACGATGTGGACGCTTGCCAGCAATCCGAATAAGGTATTTACCAGAGATAATCTTTTGGACAGTCTTTGGGGATTTGATTATTTCGGTGATCCGAGAACCGTGGATTCCCATATCAAGCGTCTCCGCGCAAAACTGGACGCAGTAGAACATCCGGGCTGGAATATCAAGACCATCTGGGGCGTCGGCTATAAATTTGAGATTGTTGAGAACTGATTTCGTACAGGAGCGTGGGAAATATGGAAACAGAACGGCATGGCAACCCGAAATATAACCGGTTGTTTGTTAAGACCTATCTGAGTTTTGCAGCAATTACTGCGGTATTTGCCATCTTACTCGGTGTGCTTTACATGCGTATGTATGAGAATGCCACGATTGAGAATTTTGAATCGGAGTTAACAAAGCGTGCAGAACGAATTTCGCTCAAGTGCTCAGATTATTTTGTGGTCCAGCATATGGAAGAAGCAATCGAAGACTGGAGAGAATACGTTATTTCCGTTGTAGAAGAAGGAACGGAATTTTGGTCGGTGTCCAATCCGGACGCAAAAAATCCGTTAAATGAATATCTCGCGGTAGGACTGGATTTGTCGGTGCTGAGCACGGAATATGTAGAAGTGGCACAGCTGGCATTTGAAGGTGAGACAGAAATACGAACAGAATACAGTAAATATCATGATTGCACTGTGGTTACGGTCGGCGTACCGGTACGTGGGTATAACGGAGAGGTGGCCGGAGCTATTTTGTTAAATGCACCGGTAGAGACGCAAAGGGAGATCGTGGCAAGCAGCTGGTCGATGATTCTGGCCAGCGGCATGGTAGCGCTTCTGGTTGCGTTTGCACTTGCAATTCCGTTTGCAAGAAATTTGACCAAGCCAATCGGAACGATGCGTTCCACTGCACTTCGTCTGGCTGCAGGTGACTATGAAGCAAAAACAGGCGTTGTTTCGCAGGATGAAATCGGAGAGCTGGCGTCTACCATTGACTTTCTGGCAGATAAGCTTGCGGAAAATGAAATTGAGAGAAAAAATATTGAGCAGATGCGTTTTGATTTCTTTGCCAATGTGTCCCATGAACTTAGGACGCCGATTACGGTAGTGCGTGCGTATGCGGAATCTTTGGTGGATGGCATGGTGAGGGACGAAGAGCAGGCACAGCAATACTATCTGCGTATGCTTTCGGAATGTCAGAGCATGGAGCGTCTGGTAGGCGATTTGTTGTTGCTGTCCAAAATGCAGAATCCGGAATTCATGGTAGAAAAAGAGCCGGTAAATTTACAGCAGGTATTTCACGATCTGAAACGTACAGCTAAAGCAATTGCGGATGAAAAAAATATTGAAATTGTAGTGAAACAGCCGGTGATGCCGTGTACGATGCTCGCAGATTACGGGCGCCTCCGTCAGATGTTTTTGGTTATTGTAGATAATGCGATTAAGTTTTCCTACGAAAATTCCAGTGTCTACATTACGTTGGAGGAAACGGCAAACAGTATTCGGGTCACCATCCGGGATGAAGGGGTCGGAATCTCGGAAGAAGAACTTCCGAATATTTTTGAAAAGTTTTATAAATCCAAGCTCCGTCAGAATGCAAAGGGTTCCGGTCTGGGACTTTCCATTGCCAGACAGATTTGCTGGAAGCATGACGGGACCATCGAAGTGGAAAGTAAACAGGGAGAAGGAACCACATTTATCTTTACTTTCCCGAAAATGGAAGAATTAAATGCTTGCTAAACGGCATACTATATAGTAAAATATCAATAGATATTTTTGGTGCATTATCCTAGGGTGTGCGACACTCTCTGTTATTTTGAACCTACATTTCTTTCAAAGGGATTCCAATATTTTTAAGTGGATGTCAGGCCTCCTTTGTCAGTGGAAGGCAGAAGCTTAAGTGAGGTTACCCACCTAGCTTAGCTAGGAGTCAAAATACGAGAAACGGCATTTTGGGATAATGCAAAAGAAAAGAGCAAGCCTGAGTACATAAGAAACGGGGAGTACATAAGAGAACTCACAAAAGACAGCTTACAAAGGACAGCTTACAAAAGAGGGTTCACAAAAGAGAAAAAAGGGAAGTCGTTTTTCGCGACTTCCTTTATTCAATTTATTCTGTGATTTCTGCTTTCCGTAGTGTTTGTTCGATGGCTTCAATCAGAAGTGTCTGTGTGTATTTGCTCCCATCGGTGAGTACAAGTTCCGAAACAGGAATATCCTTTGCCAACTGAAGTTCCAGGTCCGAGAGGGCCGGATTTAAAAGGGGATACATAGTCTCCACGGCTTCGTCCAGATTGACAAGACGTACGGAATTGATGTGGTTGGCGTCACAGACCAGTTCCAGGTGAATGGTGGTATCGTTTAAGGTCATGGAAGAGGTGTAAACGCCCGGATGGTAAAGAGCGGATGTCGGGGCGTCGCCGGAACCATCGGAATGATTTTTGTTGCCGGAAATCAGGAAAATCATCAGCATCAGGGTAACGACACCGGCGAGAACAAGAGCGGTGGTAAGAATCAGTTCTTTCAGTTTTACGACGACGATTTTTGTATTTGACATGTGGGTACCTCCGAAATTAATGTTACATTACAACTATATGAGGGAGAAGGGTATGGCATTACAGTTTATTTTAGGTGCATCGGGCACCGGAAAAACAAAATATCTCTATGATACGGTAACGGGGCTTTCTGCAAAGAATAAGGAAACCACGTATTATTTTATTGTTCCTGAGCAGTTTACCCTTCAGACACAAAAGGAACTGGTGGCATGCAGCCCAACCGGAGGAATTCTGAATGTGGATGTTTTGAGTCTGGCGAGACTGGCGCATAAAGTATTTGAAGAGGTCGGAAAAAAGCAGAGAAAGATTTTAAAGGATATCGGAAAGAGTATGGTGGTAAAACGCGCTCTTACCGAATGCAGAAGTGAATTGATGCTGTTCGCTGCAAATGCGGGACAGAACGGATTTGTGGAGGAAACGAAATCCCTTCTCTCTGAATTGTTCCAGTACGGTGTGGATGAGGAAACACTGGAGGGACTCATCAAAGAGAATGAGAACGATACATTGCTTGTGAAAAAATTGCAGGATATCCTGCTTATTTACCGGAAGTTTACAGAACTTCTCGGGGAAGAATATATGACTGCAGAAGGGCTTTACGATGCATTGGCAGAGTGCATCGATGAGTCTTCGGTACTGAAGGATTGTGAAATTGTGTTGGAAGGTTTCACAGGATTTACTCCGTCGCAGTATCTGTTGTTGAAAAAATTGCTCGCAGGCGCGGGAAAGGTCTATCTTTCCCTGACAATGACCGGAGAAGCGGTACGGGCAACCGGGCGTGACAGTGACTTGTTTGCCATGAGCCGTAAGACGATGGAAAAGGTGATTTCGTTAGCAGAGGAGGTACAGTGCGAAGTACTGCCGTACATCGAAGTCGGAACAAAAGATTACCGTCATGAGGAAGGAAGCACACTGCACCATATCCAGCAGCATTTGTTCCGATATCCGGTGAAGACATCGGAGGCGCCGGTGGGGCGGGAAGTGTGTGTATTTGCTGCAGGTGATGCAAAAGAGGAGTGCCGCTTTGCGGTAACAAAGATACAGGAACTGTTGCAGACCGATAATTACCGGTATCGGAATATCGCGGTGATTGTCAGTGACATGGAGCAGTACGGAAGCCGGATGGCAGAGGCACTGACAGCAGCAGGAATCCCCTGCTTTTTGGACTACAAGAAAAACATGTCGGAAAATACATTTGCAGAGTATTTAAAGGCATTATTACATATTGCAGAGGTGGGACTGTCCGCAGAGGCGGTATTGTCTTATGTGAAAAACGGATTATCCGGCTGGAAGAAAGAAGAGGTCTGGGATTTGGAGAACTATCTTTTGGCGGTTGGGATAAAAGGATATCAGTTTGAAAAAGAGTGGACCAGGACATATCGGACACGGACGGAAGTATCATTGGAAGCGTTAAATGCTATGAGAGAGAGGATTCTTTCTGAGTTAAATCCGCTGATTACCGGTTTTCGGACAAAGGATGCAACGGTAACTGACTGGACCAGGATGTTGTTCTTTTTCTTAAAGGAGCAGGAAATTGAGTGGCGCCTGAAGGAAAAGGAAGCAGATTTTAGGGAGGCCGGAGACTGGCTCCGTGTCCGCGAATATGCCCAGGTATACCGTGTTGTGCTGGATTTGTTTGACCAGCTGGTCGAACTGCTTGGACAGGAAGTTTTGTCTGCGCGGGAGTACAGGGAACTGGTAGAAACCGGTCTCAGGGAGGCAAAGGTCGGACTGATTCCGGCCGGTTCGGAGCAGATTGTCATCGGAGATATGGAACGGAGCCGTTTAAAGGATATGAAGGCGTTGTTCTTCCTTGGAGTAAATGAAGGAAAGGTACCGAAGGCATCGGGAAACAAAGGCCTTTTAAGTGAGAAGGACCGGGAAATGCTGACAAACGGATCGCTGGAACTTTCTCCGGACCCGGTGACTAAAATGAATCAGGGACAGTTTTATTTGTATATGAATCTGACAAAACCGTCAGAGAGACTGTATTTGACGTATTCTTGTTTAAATGAAGAGGGAAAGACGATCCGCACCTCCTATCTGGTAGGAAAAATACTGGCGTTGTTCCCGGGACTGACGGAGCAGACGCAGTATGAAACGCCGGCGAAGCAATTGGTGAAAAACGATGCCGGAAAGCAGGCGTTTTTGTCGGGGCTCCGCGCGTTTGCACAGGATGAGGCAGAGGCGGGTTTTTCGGAACTGTACCGGTGGTATGCGACCCACCTTTCCGAGGAACGTCTGCAGGTACTTTTAAATGCTGCGATTGTGGGACCGGAAAAGGAGCGGCTGCATGCGGTACTTGCAAAGGAACTGTATGGCGAGTTGATTACCGGAAGCGTAACCCGAATGGAACAGTTTGCAAGATGTGCTTTTGCACACTTTTTGAAATATGGGATATGTCTGGAGGAGAGGCAGGAGTATTCCCTGGATTCTCCGGACATTGGAAATCTGTATCATGACGGCTTGAAGCGGTTTGGTGAGTATCTGTTGAAAGAAGGAAAAACGTGGCAGGAACTGACGGATAACGAGCGCGATGACCTGGCGGAACGCAGCGCGAAGGAAGCAGTGGAGGCGTATGCCAGTGATGTGTTTGTTTCTTCTGCAAGAAATCGGTATCTGACCAAACAGATGCTCCGAGTCCTTAAAAAGACACTGCAGGTGATGACGGTACAGCTGGCGGGAAGTGATTTTACGCCGGCGGCGTTTGAACAGGCATTTTCCCATACGGACCGGAATCTTCGTCTGTACGGAATCATCGACCGGGTTGATATTTCAAAGGACGAAGGAAAAGAATACATCAAAATCGTCGATTACAAGTCCGGAAACAAAGAGTTTTCCATGGAAGAAATGTATTACGGACTTTCCATGCAGTTGGCGGTTTACATGGCAGCCGTACTGCGTGACAGACCTGAAAATGCGATTCCTGCCGGGATGTTTTATTACCGGCTGGCGGATCCGATTGTAAAAAGAGACGGACACCCGGAACGGGCGGTCCTTGAGGAACTTAGAGTAAAAGGACTTGTGAGCGGGAATCCGGAGGTAATCCGGCGTCTGGACCATGAATTTTGCACAGAGGCCGGTGGACTTTCGGAAGCAGTAAAATCGTTCCGCATTCCGGTAGAAACCGATAAAAGCGGACAGTTAAAAGCTACGTCCAAGGTAGCAGACAAGGAACAGTTTTTGGCAGTAACGGATTTTGTCTATGAGAAACTGAAGGAAGAGACCGAACAGATTTTAGCGGGGGCGGTAGAAATTGCGCCGTTTAAGTTAAAGAAAAAGACGGGGTGTGATTATTGTCCGTATGCCTCGGTTTGCGGTTTTGACAAAAAGAGAGGCGGGAAGTACCGGGCGTTGGCACCGCTTTCCGATGAAGAGGTATTTGAAAAACTTTGTGACAGCAGAAAGAAAGGAGACTGATATGGCGGAAATCAGATTGACACCGGATCAGAAAAGGGTTGTGGATGCAAGAGATTGTAATCTTTTGGTTGCAGCAGCGGCAGGCTCCGGAAAAACGGCAGTACTGGTGCGCCGTATTATCGAAAAAGTGCTGGACAAAGAACATCCGCAGGACATTGACCGCCTTCTGATCGTGACGTTTACCAATGCGGCGGCTGCCGAGATGCGGGAGCGAATCGGACTGGCGATTGAAGAAGCGCTCACAGAGGATCCGGGGAATCATCACCTGCAGCGGCAGATGATGCTGCTTCACAATGCAAAGATTACAACGATTCACAGCTTTTGCCTATCGGTCATTCGCGAATTTTTCCATGTGCTTTCGGTGGACCCGGGGTTTCGTATCGGCGATGAAGCGGAGTTGTCTTTGTTAAAATCGGATGTATTTGAAGAAGTACTGGAAGAATATTATGAAAAAGAGGATGCAGACTTTTTGCAGTTTGCAGAGAGTTTTGCGGGTGTGGGAAAAGAGACACAGATTATCGAATACGGGAAAAAACTGTATGAGCTGTCGGTCAGCCAGCTCTGGCCAAGGGAATGGCTGATTTCCCTTCTGTCGCTCTTTGAACTTTCGGAAGAAGAGATGGTAAAGCATCCGATGTTTGCAGATGTGATGAAGCAGGTGAAACTTTTGCTTTCGGACTGTGAACTTCTGGTACAGCAAATGCTTGCTGTTTGTGAGGAACCGGATGGACCGGTCGCGTACCGGGAAGCTGTGGAAGATGACAGGACACTTGTGACTTTCTTGCAGAATAAGGCTACCTCATATGAGACATTTGCAACGGTGGTAAAAGAAATCTCTTATACTGCACTTTCCAGGAAGAGTCAGAAACAGGCGACGGAGGAAAAGAAACAGTTTGTAAAAGATATCAGAGGTGTGTTTAAAGACGTTTTGGATGGAATTAAGAGCGAATATTTCTATGCACCGGCTGAGGAAATTCTTTCGGATCTGCAGAGCATGGCACCGGCAATGCGTGGTCTGATTTCTCTGACACTGTCGTTTTCGGAGCGTTATGCGGCAGCGAAGAGGGAGAAGAATCTGATCGATTTTTCCGACCAGGAGCAGATGGCATTGCAGATTCTCATAAAGCGGCAGGGGGATTCCTATGTCCCGACGCCGGAGGCAAGAGTGATTGCCGGGCGTTTTGATGAAATCATGATTGATGAATATCAGGACAGTAACCGGGTGCAGGAGGCAATGCTGACCAGCGTATCCGGTGTGTGGGAGCAGCATCCGAATGTATTTATGGTGGGTGACGTCAAACAGAGCATTTACCGGTTCCGTATGGCGTGTCCGAATTTGTTTATGGAAAAGTACCGGGATTACCGGGAGACAGGGGATTACCGGAAAATTGATTTACATAAAAATTTTCGAAGCCGGGACTGTGTGCTGGGGGCAATCAATGTCTTGTTTGCCGGACTGATGCATGCAGATTCCACGGAAGTGGAGTACGACGATGCAGCTGCGCTGTACTATGGGGCAGAATATCCGGAGGAGACAAAGGAGTATCTGACAGAGGTGTTATTGGTTTCTGCAGAGGATATGACAGGCACGGAAAAGGGTTCCTTCTATGGGAAAGATGTGTCCGAAGAGGAAGAAGAGGATGCGGCATTTGCCGGTGAGCAGGAAGAACTGACCGCGGAAGAAAAAACCAAAGTACAGGCAGAGGCAATGGCCGTAGCGGTGCGGATAAAAGAACTTTTGCGCCAGAATTTTATGGTTGGCGGTAAAGGAAAACAACGTCCGGCAGAGTATAAGGATATGGTTATCTTGCTCCGGACGATGAGCGGCTGGTCCGAGCAGTTCCTGGAAGTGTTTGCGGAGCAGGGAATTCCTGCCTATGCAGATACCAGCGCCGGATATTTTAAGAGTTTTGAAATCCGAAAGACATTGGATTTTTTGCGAATTTTGGATAATCCGAAGCAGGATATTCCGTTTGCGGCAGTCTTACATTCTCCGATTGCGGGTTTTGATGCAAAAGAACTGGCAGAACTGAGAATTCGGTACGGCCGATGCGACGGAGAGGAAAAAAAGCAGAAAAGTCTTTATACGGCGGCAAGAATGGCAGCCAAGGCGGAGCCGGAAGGAAAGGCGGCAGCATTTTTGGCGTTATATGATCGGCTGGCAGAGGAAGCGCAGTATGTCAGCATCCATGAACTGATGGAACATTTTTACCGCTACAGCGGATTTGCGGATGTTGTGACCGTAATGCCGGGGGGAGAGAGACGCCGCGGAAATCTTGAGATGTTAATCACAAAGGCAAAACAATATGAAAGCACAAGTTTCAGCGGATTGTATGATTTCATCCGTTACATGGACAAGCTGATCAAATATGAAGTGGATTTTGGCGAAGCACAGGTGGACGGCGGCGGAAATATGGTCCGGATTATGAGTATTCATAAGAGTAAGGGGCTGGAATTTCCGGTGGTGTTTTTGTGCGGTATGGATAAGCGATTTAATTTAAAGGATGCACAACAGAGAATCGTTTTCCATGCAGAGCGTGGTCTTGGACCGGAGTTTGTGGACTTAAAAGCACGTGTGAAAGCGCCGACGCTGCTGAAGAAGACGATAGCGGCTTGCATGAAGGAAGAGATGATTGCAGAGGAACTGCGTGTGTTGTATGTGGCGATGACCAGGGCAAAGGAAAAACTGGTTATGGTCGGTGCCGTGAAAGACGCGGAGAAGCGGCTCAAAACCTGGAGAAGCCGTGCAATGACCGTGGGGAATTACGGTTTGCTTTCGTCATTTGTAAAAAAGGCACGGACGTATTACGATTTTGTCTGTCCGCTTTTGCTGGCGGGGGAATTGTGTGAGGACGGAATATGGAATGTGCACAGAACAGTGAACGGTGTGAATTTCACCGGTCGGTTTGTCCTGCAGGAAGGCATCGGGGCGGTGGGGCCTATGCAGCAGATGGAGGCAATCATTGACCGTGAGGAGAGACTTCGTGCTCTGTCGCTGCTGGCACAGCCGGATAAGGATGCCGAGACGATGCCGGATCTTTCCTGTGAAATCAGAGAGTTATTAGAACGTCAGGAGAACTTTGTCTATGCCTATGGAACAGATTCTAAGCTTCCGGTGAAGGTAACCGTGTCGGAACTCAAACGCCTGCATCTCGAAGAGACGGAGGAGGCGGGTGCCGGAACACAGGTACAGACTGTGGTGGAAACGGAGCTTCAGGAAGAAACAGCAGACAAAACTGCAGTGACAGAACCGCAACGTGAGGATTCTTATCCGGAATTTTTGCAGGAGAAAAAGGAAATTTCGGGCAGTGACCGCGGTACGCTGTATCATTATGTCATGGAACAGCTTCCAATGGAACGGGATTTGACGAAAGAAGAGATTACAGCTTTTTTAGATGGCCTTGTAGCAGACGGAAAACTTAGACAGGAAGAACGGGAAGCGGTGTTTGATTGGAAAATTCAGAAATTCACCGAATCGGAGCTGGGGATGCGTATGGCAGTAGCAAAGAAACGCGGAAAGCTTCGTACCGAGCAGCCGTTTGTCATCGGGCTTCCGGCAAAGGAGGTATATAAAGAAAGCGAGAGCGAGGAACTTATTTTGGTACAGGGAATTATCGATGCCTTTTTTGAAGAAGAGGGCGGGTTGATTCTTATGGACTATAAGACGGATTTTGTAAAGGAAGATGCAAAAACAGAGCTCACTGCCAAATACGAGGTGCAACTTGCGTATTACCGCAGGGCACTCGAACAGCTGACAGGAAGCTCTGTGAAGGAAGTCTGGATTTATTCCTTCCACGCAGGGGAAGGGTTTAGGCTTTTCGTATAATGTGAAGGACACGGACTACGATAGGACTTAAGAGAATGTTGGAGGCCATTTCAACTAAGAAATTTCCACCGACCAGACCTAAAAACATATAGGCGATTACGTTTTCAAATCCGAGGGAAATACCCCATTCGCGGATGGTATCCAGGAAGAAGAAAACACAACCGAGTAAGAAGACACCGGTATTTGCAATCGGACACGCGATCGCTGCGACGATGGTTGCCAGATACCGGTTTTTCTTTGCAATAAGCCGGTATACGATTCCTGCCGTCAGTCCGCAGACAATGCCCTTTGCGAGAACAGTTATGACGGTTCCCGGAATGCTGATTGCCATAAAGGCGGCTGCATCCGTGTAAAGAACCACAACGCCAAATACGAAGCCGAGCCAGGTGCTGATTTTTGGTCCGCAGACGGCTGCCCCGATGACAATCGGAATGAGGACAAGGGAAATAGAAAACATACCGAGGCGGATAAACTGTCCCATATATTGCAAAATTACGACCAGGGCAGTCAAAATGGCTCCGATGACCAATGTTTCAGTGGATGAGTGATGTTTACTTGTATTCATAAGTGGAGTTCTCCTTACGTGTCGAATATTTATGGTTCTATACTATAGCACATACGAATTTGAAATGCAAACGAAAAGTTAGGCGTAGGTTTAAACCTTGTTATTTACGTCTATACTATGGGAAAATAATCCATAGAAGGAGGCACAATACATTTATGAAGAAAAAGAAAAAACCTATCGTACTTAGCGAACTGAAACCCGAGGAATTAAAGAAATATGAGATAGCAAAGGAACTGGGACTCCTTGACCGTGTCCTTACGGACGGCTGGCAGTCACTGTCTGCGAAAGAAACGGGGAAAATCGGGGGGATGTTGTCACGGCAATCTAAGCAACAATCTGTCAAATGACATTTATCATATCCTTTTTGATGAGTATTAATTATGTAGAGTTCCGGGGATATTTTATCCGGTGCAGACTCTAAGAAAACGCCGGTCCTTGGCGAAGTTCAGCGAAACTTGTTTCGCTTGAGCCTTAGTACCGCTGCGTTTTCGCCGAAACGAAAGTGGGTCTGCAAGGATAAAATATCCCCGGAACTCTTATATAATAATACCCAAAAGGGACATGACTAAATGTCATATCCCTTTAATAATTTCGCTCTGCTCGGATGTCTCAATTTTCTCAGCGCCTTCGCTTCAATCTGACGGATACGCTCCCTTGTTACGTTAAATTCCTTGCCCACTTCTTCGAGTGTACGGCTTCTGCCGTCCTGAAGGCCGAAACGTAAGGTAAGTACTCTCTGTTCACGCTCGGTCAGTGTCTCAAGGAGTTTCTTAATCTGTTCCTGCAACATGGAATAGGCGGCAGCTTCTTCCGGTCCTACGATACGGTCATCTTTGATGAAATCACCTAAGTGGCTGTCATCTTCTTCGCCGATCGGAGAATCTAAGGAAATCGGGTCAGCAGAGATTTTTAAAATCTCGCGGACCTTTTCAATCGGAAGATTCATGACATTGGCAATTTCCTGTTCGGAAGGCTCTCTGCCGAGTTCCTGCATCAGGGTACGGGAAACGCGGTAGGTCTTGTTGATAACCTCCGACATGTGTACCGGAATACGGATGGTGCGGGACTGGTCCGCAATGGCACGCGTGATGGCCTGACGGATCCACCAGGTAGCATAGGTGGAAAATTTATAGCCTTTATTATGATCAAATTTTTCTACGGCTTTGATGAGACCTAAATTTCCTTCCTGGATCAAATCGAGGAAGGAAAGGCCACGGCCCACATAGCGCTTTGCAATGCTGACTACGAGACGTAAGTTGGATTCGGCAAGAAGCTGCTTTGCATCCTCATCTCCTGTTTCAATGCGCTTTGCAAGTTCGATTTCTTCCTCCAGCGTAAGAAGAGGATAATCGCCGATTTCTTTTAAGTACTGCTTGACCGGGTCATCGGACATGACGTTTGCCAGAGCGTTTAAATCCTCTGCTTCCAGCAAAATCTCATCCTCATGATCCATATCTAAAAGAGCATCTTCGCTAGGTTCGTCGTCTTCCGGTGCGGCAAGTACAACGACACCGTTTGCTTCCAAATACTCATATATTTTATCTACCTGGGAAGTGGAAAGCTCAAATCCCTTAAAAAAATCATTTACTTTATCCATTTCAAGAACATCTTTGTGTGCACGTGCCAGTGCAAGAAGTTCCTTTAACCTTGCTTCAAAAGAAGACTGTAAATCACTCATTTTTGTTTCCTCTGTTCTTTTCTTTTTGGTCTTTGGCCGGAGTGGTTCTTCTATTACCCCGAAAAGCACGACTAGGCGATATTATAGCACAGGTACTATCAAAAAGGAAAGAGAAATTTTAAGAACTTTTCAAAAGAGAAAACATTGCCAGAAATCGCGCGGATGTTGTATACTGTCAGAGAGGGGAAAACGCAGGGTTTTCTGCATAAAAAAGGAGAAAATGTAAGATGAGAGAACGTATTTATATCAACAGAGACTGGCAGTTTTTAAAAGAATATACAGAAGAATTACTACAGGCGGAATATACCGGTGCGTATGAGATGGTACAACTGCCGCATACCGTAGCGGAAACGCCGTTCCATTATTTTGATGAGAGCATATATCAGGGAATTGCCGGATACCGCAAGGTGTTTTACGTCGGGCCGGAGTGGAAAGAGAAAAAGGTGGTACTCACGATAGAAGCGGCAGGTCACCGGGCAGAAGTTTATTGTAACGGAAGCAAAGTGGCAGAACATGCCTGTGGGTACACTGCTTTTTCTGTCGACTTGGCACCACTGCTTCGGTTCGGGGAGGAAAATGTGATTGTCATCCGTGTGGACAGCAGGGAAAACTTAAACCAGCCGCCGTTTGGCAATGTCATTGACTATATGACTTACGGCGGAATTTACCGTGAGGTGTATCTGGAGATTTTGCCGAAGAGCTATATCGAGGATGTGTTTGTAAAAACAAGAAGGGTTTCGGAAACGGAATATGAACTTTCGGCAGAGATTACATGTCTTAAGATGGAAGAAGAGAGTATCTGTGTCGGTTTGTATGACGGCGAGGAAAAACTTTGTGATTTGACGACTCCGTGGCAGAAGGTGACCGGTATTACCGAATGGGACGGCACACATCCGAAACTGTATACGCTTAGGACAGAACTTTATCGAGGGGAAGCAGTCATTGACGCGACCGATACACGATTTGGCTTCCGCGAGGCGATTTTTCAACAGGACGGGTTTTATTTAAACGGAAAGAAAGTAAAACTGCGCGGATTAAACCGCCATCAAAGTTTCCCGTACGTCGGCTATGCAATGCCAAAATCCATGCAGGAATATGATGCGGAGTTAATGAAGAAGGAATTGGGACTTAATGCGGTCCGTACATCCCACTACCCACAGTCACAGCATTTTCTTAATCGCTGTGATGAACTTGGACTTTTAGTTTTTACTGAGATTCCGGGGTGGCAGCACATTGGGGATGAGGCCTGGCAGGAGACAGCAAAAAAGAATACCGAAGAGATGGTGCTTCAGTACCGCAATCATCCATCGATTATCCTGTGGGGAGTACGTATCAATGAATCTATGGATAATGATGCGCTTTATGAGGAGACAAACCGGATTGCACATAAGTTGGATTCGACCAGACAGACCAGCGGGGTGCGTTATATAAAAAAGAGCCATCTTTTGGAGGATGTGTATGCATATAACGATTTTTCCCATACCGGGGACAATCCGGGCTGTCTGAAAAAGAAAGCGGTAACGCCGGATGGAAAAAAAGGCTATCTGGTGTCGGAATATAACGGGCACATGTTCCCGACGAAAGCGTTTGATGCGGAAGACCACAGGACGGAACACATGCTGCGCCACGCAAGAGTGATGGATGCCTATTATACCGAAAAAGAGATTGCCGGCGGTTTTGGCTGGTGTATGTTTGACTATAATACCCATATGGATTTCGGTAGTGGTGACCGGATTTGTTATCATGGTGTCATGGACATGTTCCGAAATAAGAAGCCGGCGGGGGAATTGTATTTGGCACAACAGGAAGAGACCACGGTGCTTCAGATTACGTCTTCTATGGATATCGGGGAGCATCCGGCGGGTATCATAAATAATGTATACGCCATTACAAATGCGGACAGCATCCGTGTATATAAAAACAATAAATTCGTGACGGAAGTACAGGCAAAGAGTACGGAATTTAAGAGTATGCCACATGGTCCGATTCTGCTTTCGGATTTCGTGGGTGAACTTCTCGAAAAGGGAGAAGGTTATAAAAAGAAGAAAGCAGAGGATGTCAAAAAGGTGCTTCTGGCAGTCAATCGTTTTGGACTCGCAAACCTTCCGCTTTCTGCGAAACTTCTTGCCGCAAAGTGTATTCTGGTACACAGGATGAAATTCTCGGAAGCGGTGGATTTGTACGGCAAGTACATCGGCAACTGGGGCGGAACGGTTACGACTTACAAATTTGAAGCAATCAAAGACGGTGAAGTAGTCCGGGTAGTTGAAAAATGTCCGATGACAAGAAAACAGTTGGAAGTGACCTGTTCCCATAAGGAACTTTTAGAAGAGACGACATACGATGTGGCAGCAATCCGTTTCCGCCTGCTTTGCGAAAACGGTAATCTGCTTCCGTTTGCAAATGATGTAGTGACGCTGAAGGCAGAAGGGGATATCGCCATCATCGGACCGGCTTGTGTACCGCTTCGCGGCGGCATGGGCGGAACGTATGTAAAGAGTCTTGGCAGGGAAGGAAACGGCGTATTGAAAATCTCTTGTGAGGGAACGGAACCATTTGAAATTCCGTTTTTCATTCGCCAAAGATAAGGAAAACTTGCAATTGACAGTAAATACCGAAAACATTATAATTCATATGGGTGTTTCTGCGTTTTTAGCAGGAACGACAGAAAGAGAACAGATTGGACAAAAAGTCCAAAGAAAGAAGGAAGTTATGGATAAAATCAGAACAAGATATGCACCGAGTCCAACCGGCCGCATGCATGTCGGAAATTTAAGAACAGCACTTTATGAGTATTTAATTGCAAAACACGACGGAGGCGATTTCGTATTCCGTATTGAGGATACCGACCAGGAGCGTTACGTAGAGGGCGCTACCGAAATCATCTATCGCACGATGGCAGCCTGCGGCATGGAATATGACGAGGGTCCGGACAAGGATAAGGGATATGGTCCGTATGTACAGAGTGAGCGTATGAAGACCGGCGTTTACATGGATTATGCAAAGAAACTCGTAGAGATGGGTGAGGCATATTACTGCTTCTGTACCAAGGAGCGTTTAGAGTCCTTACGTACCTCGGTTTCCGAAAGTGATGAGTCGAAGGAAATCGTAAAGTATGACAAGCACTGTCTGCATTTAAGCAAGGAAGAAATCGAAGCAAAACTGGCAGCAGGAGAGCCTTTCGTAATCCGTCAGAACATGCCGACTACAGGCACCACGACATTTACTGATGCAGTTTACGGCACCATTACCGTAGAGAACGAAGAACTTGACGACATGATTTTAATCAAATCCGACGGTTATCCTACGTATAACTTTGCCAACGTTATCGATGACCATCTGATGAAAATTACGCACGTAGTCCGTGGTAACGAGTATCTGTCTTCCACACCAAAGTATACAAGACTTTACCATGCATTCGGCTGGGAAGAGCCGGTGTACGTACACTGTCCGCTCATTACCAACGAAGAGCATCAGAAACTTTCCAAGAGAAGCGGCCACTCTTCCTTTGAAGATTTAATTGAGCAGGGATTTTTGCCGGAGGCAATTGTAAACTTCATGGTACTTTTGGGATGGAGTTCCGGTACGGACCGTGAGATTTTCTCCTTAGAGGAACTGGTGGAGGTATTTGATTATCACCACATTAACAAGTCTCCTTCCGTATTTGACATGAACAAGCTGCGCTGGATGAACGGCGAGTACATGAAGGCACTTGCAGAGGACAAGTATTTAGAACTGGCACTTCCTTATGTGAAAAAGGTAGTAAAGAGTGACCTTGACTTAAGCAAGATTGCACTTTTGGTAAAGACACGTATTGAGACCTTCTGTGACATTGCGGATAAGATTGATTTCTTTGATGCATTACCGGAGTACGATACTGAAATGTACGTACACAAGAAGATGAAGACAACAAAGGAAAGTTCGTTAGAAGTACTCACAGAGTTACTTCCTGAGTTGGAGGCACTTGACGATTACTCTATTGCAGGGGTTGAAAAAGTGCTGATGGGATATATTGAAAAGAAGGGCATCAAGAACGGACAGGGGTTATGGCCGGTTCGTACCGCGGTATCCGGAAAGCAGTCCACACCGGGCGGTGCGTATGAGATTATGGAAATCCTCGGAAAAGAGGAGTCCTTAAACCGTATCCGTAAGGCAATTGAGTTATTGACTGTGTAGAACATAAAGGATGTGTAGTTAACGTAGTTTTATGAAATTTAATGAAGCACAAAAAATAGCAATTGAACACAAAACGGGGCCTATGCTGGTTTTAGCGGGCCCCGGTTCCGGTAAAACGGCTGTTATCACAAGGAGGGTACTTCGGCTCGTCAGAGATGGCGTGGCCCCGGGAAACATCCTTGTGATTACTTTTACCAAGGCGGCAGCCACTGAGATGCAGGAGCGTTATGAAAAACTGCTTGCAGAAGAAGGGAAATCGGTTACCGGACGGGTAAATTTCGGCACATTTCATGCCGTATTCTATAAAATTCTAAAATATACTTACCGGCTGGATTCTTCAAATATCATCGGGGAAGAGGACTGCTATCAGCTGCTGTTGGAACTGACGCGGCAGATGGATGCGGATGTCCCGGATGAGCGGGAGTTTGTGGAAGCGGTCCGCAGTGAAATCAGCAAAATAAAATCCGAACGCATTGATATTGAAACCTATTATTCCATGAATTGCCCCGAGGAGCAGTTCCGGACCTTGTACCGGCAGTATATCGGGAAAATGAAACAGAAAAAACTCATGGATTTTGACGATATTTTACTGTATTGCCATGATTTGTTAAAAAAGAGGCCGGATGTGCTTGCCCGGTGGCAGGAGAAATACCGTTATATTCTGATTGACGAATTTCAGGATATCAATCAGATTCAGTATGACGTAGTCCGGATGCTGGCAAAGCCACAGGACAATTTGTTTATTGTGGGCGATGATGACCAGTCGATTTACCGGTTCCGTGGGGCAAAGCCGGAAATAATGCTGCGGTTTCCAAAGGACTACCCGCAGGCAGAGCAGGTATTATTAAATTACAATTACCGTTCGCAGTCGGAAATTGTAAAAACAGCACTCCGTCTGATTTCCAATAACAAAAAGAGGTTTACCAAGGAAATTCTCTCGGTAAAGGATGCCGGACTTCCGGTGGTGACGGAACGTTTTCCGACACAGGAAGAGGAAAATGAGCGGATTGTGGAAGTGATACGGAAAAACCGTGCCGAGGGTACGCCGTATGAGGAAATTGCCCTTTTGTTCCGGACCAATACGCAGGCGAGAAGTGTCATAGGGAAACTGCTTTCCTACAATATTCCGTTTCAGATGCGGGATGTGGTGCCGAATCTGTTTGAACACTGGATAGCAAAAAATATCATTGCCTATATCCGGATGGCGTTGGGGGAACGTGAGCGGGGACTGTTTTTGCAGATTATGAACCGTCCGAACCGTTATATTGCGCGGGATGTTTTGACGGATCCGGAAATAAGTTTTGATAAGCTTAAGGGGATGTATAGGGAAAAGGACTGGATGGTGGAGCGCATCGACCGTCTGGAGTATGATCTTTCTATGATTGCTAAAGCCAATCCGTACGCGGCAATCAACTATATCCGTCGTGGGATCGGGTATGATACCTATCTGGAAGAATATGCACAGTACCGCCGGATGAAACCGGAGGATCTTTTGGAAACGGTGACGGAACTGCATGAGACGGCAAGAGGGTTTGATACGTTTGAAGAGTGGTTTGCATACATAGAGCAGTACAAAGAAGAACTGGCGCAGCAAAAGCAGTGGCAGGAGAAAAGAAAAGGTACAGGCGTAGTACTTTCTACGATGCATTCTTCCAAAGGGCTGGAATATGAAACCGTAATTTTGCCGGATGTCAATGAAGGATTGACTCCTTATAAAAAGGCTGTGACGGAAGAAGAGTTGGAGGAAGAGCGTCGCATGTATTATGTGGCAATGACACGTGCAAAGAAGTATTTGTACGTGTACTCTGTAGTACGGCTGCATGGGAAAGAGGCAGAACTTTCCCGGTTTGTCGGGGAGATGGCAGTGCCAAAGGCAGTACTTGCTCCGGGTACGCATCTGGCGCATTCCCTCTACGGAGAAGGTATTTTAATTGTACAGTCCGGGCAGAAAGCGCGGGTGTATTTTGAAACTCTTTCGGAAGAGAAAGTGCTTGATTTGGAACATTGCAGGAAACACAATTTAATAAAAGTGACAGAAGAATAACGGCCAAGGTTTTATAAATAAGAGAGCTCCAAGACATTTCTCCTGTTCTTTCGCTCTGACGAGAGGCAGAACAGTGAGAAATGTCTTGGAGCTCTCCTGCGTTATTGTAGGAAACGTTGTCTGTTATTCTTCTGTCGAGTTAGTTGGATGGCATTCTCAGCAATATTCCAAATCCGAAGACGAAAAATAGCAAAAAACAGTTGACAGACAACTGTACTATGCATATAATACAGTTAGGAACTGTATTAGTGGAGTAATACAGTAA
Source organism: Lachnospiraceae bacterium (assembly GCA_015057585.1). Lineage (GTDB taxonomy): Bacteria > Bacillota > Clostridia > Lachnospirales > Lachnospiraceae > SIG299. The sequence continues at coordinate 119,500 of SVEF01000002.1, forward strand.
GGAGAGGAGGAAAGCCCGGATGATGATTTCGTTTGAGAATTTTAAAATGCAGGGTGACAGCCCGATTTATCAGCAGATTGTGTTGTATATCAAACGGGGTGCTGTGGCAGGGACGATAAAGAATTGGGATGAGTTACCGTCAAGGCGTGTACTTTCGGCGCTGCTCGGGGTGAATCCGAATACGGTGCAAAAGGCATGCCGGATACTGGAGGAGGAAGGCTTGATTCAGTCCATGGCGGGCAGTAAGAGTGTCATGGTTTTGGATGAAGCAAAATTGCAAAGTATTCGCAGTGAACTGGTAGAGGCGGATGCAAAAGGCGCGGTAATGAAATTGAAGCAGATGGGACTTTCCAGAGAAGAGGCCAAGGGATTGCTCGATAAGTATTGGGAGTGTGGAGATGAATTATAAAGAAGAGTATAGGTTTGCTAAGGCAAGAGAGAAGGAAGAAAAAAGAGTACAACGGGAAAACAGAAGATTGCAGCGCCGGCTTGCGTGGGAGGAACGGTATGAAGCCTTCTGGGCAAAGGTGGAGCGGCTTTCGCCTCCCGGACAGGATGTCAATTCTTTACGGATCATTTATCCGATTTCGCTTGCTTTGTCGCAAGTGGCATTGTTTTTTGATTTTATCAACAGGTGGACGGAGGCGGAAAGTATCATTGAAGTGTATCGTATCGGTGAGACGCTTTGCACGACGGGGGTGCTGCCGGGATATCTGTACCTGATTACCCATGCGTTCCGGTGGCCGGGGTATCTGGTACTTTTGTTTCTCTGTTTTGTGATTGGCAATTACACCTGTTACTACCAGGAAAGTAAGAGCATCTATACGATGAAGAGAATACCGGACCGTTTTGAAATTCACAAACGGGCATGGGCGGTTCCGTTCCTTTTTGTGCTGGGGTTATTGGCTGTTTCTGTTGTGACGGCACTGCTTTGTATGTTCATCTATCTGACCTGCTCCAGGCAAATATGTATTCCGCAGGAATGGTTTAACTGGGACAGCGGTGTGCTGGGTACGAGAAGATGGTAAAGGGAGGAAGGAGAATGAGAAAACATTTATCCATATGGATGTTATTTGTCCGCAATACATTATATAAGGTGCTGGCAGTGCTGGCACTGATGGTGGGCGTGGAAGTGGTGTTGTTTCGAAGAACGCTTTCGGAATACCTTGAGATGGCAGCAGTAAGTGACCTGCCGTGGCCGTATTCGCTCAGCCGCCTGGTTGAGGATGCGGAATTTGCCCGGGTGTTTATAGTTGCATTTGCATTGATTACTTTGATTTTGTGTCTGTCCGGGTGTGATTTTTCCGGGAAACTGGGATATACGCTGCAACGCCTCCGCATATCGCCGATGAAGATTTTTCTTTGGCAGGCCGTGCATAACGCAATGGTTTATATTCTGCTTTGGCTGGTGCAGATTTATACGTTGTTTGGCTGCAGTCTGCAGTATGGGAAGGTGGCATTGCCGGGCTGGGTGACGAATCAGTCACTGTTTTTAGAGGTGAACAGAAGCAAATTCTGGTATGGCATGTTTCCGCTGGGAAACGGATGGATTGGGGCAATGCAGGTGTTACTTGTGATTGGACTTGGTATCGTAACGGCGAGGGTGCCGCATTGTCAGAGAAGAAGGAAATTTCCGTTTGCGATTTGTTTTTATTTGATGTTGCTTTCCCTGGTGTTTGCAGAAGGGACATCAAACGTAACGTTTATGATTCTTATGACGGTAGTTGGTCTGGTAATCAGCGTGTTGACGGTTTTTCTTGTACATGTGGCGGAACCGGGACTGGATGAGGAATAGAGGAGGAGACGATATATGCTTAAATTGAATGAGGTATCAAAACGGTACGGCACGACCATCGGTCTGTCTGATGTGAGTGTTTCTTTCCCGAGAGGAGAAATTGTCGGTCTGTTTGGAGAAAACGGAGCGGGCAAATCCACGATGATGAAGTGTATCTTAAATATCTTACATTATAAAGGAGAAATTACGTTAGACGGAGAGGAAATCACAAGAGAAAGCATGGAGAAACTTTCGTTTGCGACCTGTGAGCATTCCTTTTTTCCGGGGATGACGGCACTGGGACACCGCTCGTTTTACAGAGAGCATTTTCCGAAGTTTAATGAAAAACGCTTTGACGGTCTGATGGAATTTTTTGAACTGCCAAAGCAACGGGAAATCCGCCGTTTTTCTGCCGGACAGAAAAATCAGTTTGAAGTGATTCTGGCACTCAGCCAGGGCGCGGATTATATTCTGATGGATGAACCGTTTGCCGGGAATGATATTTTTAACCGTGAGGATTTTTATAAGGTATTACTTGGAATCTTAGAGCCGAACGAGACCGTGATTTTATCGACGCATCTGATTGAAGAGGTTTCGGATTTTGTGAGCCGTGCGGTGTTAATCCGAAACGGAAGGATTGTTGGGGATGTGACTTGTGACGAACTGGAGGAACAGGGGAAGAGTCTGATGGATTATATCAAGGAAACCTATCATTACCGTGCAGACCGTGTCGGCAAGGCACTCTCTAATATCATCGGAGAATAGAGTTTGGGAAAAGGAGCGATGTAAGATGCGAAAAGCAGGAATTTTGCTGGTATGCCTGTTGGTAATAGGAATTGCGGGGCTGTTTCCGGTCGGAAATTATCTGTCGGCGGAGAAAGGGAACATACAGTTGACCGAACATATCTTATACGGAGACAAGGCACTGGCGGAAGGTGTTCAGATTACATTTGGCAGCCGCTTGCAGTGGCAGCATTATTGGGACAGTGTATATACCATCGGAGCAAATCCGGAAATTGAGACGCAGTATACGTTTTACCCGACAGGAAAAGTGGAGAACAGTACGAAGAAAACCTATGACGGAATTACCTTTGGGGGATTTCCGAATTATGGGTCAAGCGGAAGTTTGCCGATGGAATCGAGGGTAAGACCGGATGAGTTTTTACCGGCATATCAGGAACTGGCAGAGGCCACACTTAATGGAAGCAGCAGGTCGGGAAGCGTGAAGGTAAATGAGTATTTTACGTATTATCCGGTTTGGGCAGATATAACTACGGAATATTTTTATTATAGCATCAGCGGTCATTACGGATATATCGGGGATACCGGTTCCGGAAGGGATATAGATACGACCCATCAGAAGGAGTTGTATGAAGCCCTGAGTGAGTATTTTCGAATCCCGGTGTTAAATAATGATGTATATCTGATTAGTGTGACCAGGAACGAGGCCGGGACGGTTACAGATGTGGGCGGAAGACCGGGATATCCGGAAGTGCCTTTGACGGATACATTTATCTGGAACCTGGTGAGTGCGTATGACGAAAAAGCCATTTACTTTACGTTTGTGCCGTATTCTTCGCGTGGCGTGGAAATGTCCACCGATTTGATTCCGGGTGGTTTTGGTGTTTACCGTTTGCCGTACGAAAAGGATGAAGACGGAATTTACCACGTAAAGGAGAAGGAACTGCAGACGGTTTGTTCTCTGGACCCGAAAAAGGTAAAGAAGGAGCTTTGGCTTGAAATAGAGGAAACGGGAACGCTCCGGGTCATTACGGGAGATGAGAAAACGGTCTATTTCTATGCATTTGATATGGAGGAGTGGAAGCTAAGACAGGAACTTTCGATAGCAAGGCAGAGCGAAGAGAGAATGGCAATAGAGTATGAAACGGATGACTTTATGGTCTGCTCTTTTGGGACTGATAGTCTGGTTGTCATAGAATGCAGGGAAGACGGAACATATGAGATGAAATGCCGCATTCCGATGAGAGAAGACAGCCCGCTGCGGGAGTTGGTCTACGGATACGATGGAAGAGTCTACTATGACTGGAACGGAGAACAGCTTGTCTATGTGGTGAGTGGAATGGCAAATGCGGGCGAGGTGTACCTGGGCTATCAGGATTTTGCAGATTTTCATGTCGGAATCTGCGATGAAACCGGACTTTTGTATCTGGCAGAATATCTGTCAAGTTTACATGCTGCTAAGGAACGCTTGCCGGAATACCGTTACAGCGGAATCCAGTGTCAGACGAGACATTCTGTGCTTGCAGTGGAATGGGGAAAATGATAAAATGAACAATGAGGGATGGGTGTCGAAAAAATCTTTCGGCACCCTCATTTTTTAGGAGGTAGTTACATGGACAGCAAACGAATTGAGTTAAAAGAAAATTGGAGGTTTCACTTGGGTGAATGCGAAGAAGCGTGGTATCGCGGGTATGATGACCGTAGCTGGAAAAGGGTCATGCTGCCGCACGACTGGGCAGTAGAAGGACCGTTTGAAAAGAAATATTCGAGCGGAACCGGTTATCTGCAGGGTGGCATCGGCTGGTACCGGGTACGATTCTCACTTCCGGAGGAGCTGAAAGGGAAATGTGTCAGACTTTGTTTTGACGGCGTATATAAAAACAGTCAGGTCTGGTGCAACAGCTATTATCTCGGAAAGAGACCAAACGGTTATGTGCCGTTTTCTTATGATATTTCTGCCTTTGTCAACTTTGGAAAAGAGGACAACGAAATCAGTGTCAAGGTAACCCATACGGATATTGCGGATTCCAGATGGTTTACCGGAAGCGGCATTACAAGAAAGGTAACGCTTCTCATTGAGGAACCGGTACATCCGGCGGAATACGGCTGTTTCTTTACGGCAGAGGAAATCAGCGAAGAAACTGCGGTATTAAAGGTAGCACATGAAATTACAAATACTGCGGCAGAGACAAAACAGGTAAAGGTGACAACGCGGTGGTATGAGCTTCCTGTATACGGAGCGGCAGAAACTGCTGTAACTGCAAATGCAGTGGCAGAGGTAGAAGGAACAACTATGGTGCCGGCAGGAGAGAAGGCTGAATTGCTGCTTCAGACGGCAATGACAAATCCAAAACTCTGGTCTGCGGAGCAGCCGCATCTTTACCGCATGGAAACCTGGTATGAAGTAGACAAAGAACAATATCTGGTACATACGGAAAAGGTCGGAATCCGTTCCATTTATTTTGATGCGGATAAGGGATTTTTCTTAAATGGCGTGGAAACCAAATTCAAGGGCGTTTGCGTGCATCATGACGGAGGTTGCCTTGGTGCTGCCATGAAGGCAGAGGTTTGGCAGAGAAGACTGGAACTGTTAAAGGAGGCCGGCTGTAATGCCATCCGTTGCAGTCACAATCCGCACATGCCGGAACTGTATGAATTGTGTGACGCCATGGGATTTCTCATGATGGACGAGGCGTTTGACGAATGGGAGAACCCGAAAAACAAGTGGTCCACCGGGCACAATGTCTATCCGCCGAAGCATCAGGGCTACTACGAAGATTTCCCGCAGTGGCATGAGGCGGATTTAAAGGCAATGGTACTTCGTGACCGCAATCATCCTTCGGTTGTCATGTGGAGTATCGGAAACGAAATTGACTATCCGAATGACCCGTATTGCCATCCGTCGTTTGCAACGATGACCGGAAATAACGACGCCAACAAACCGGCACAGGAAAGACAGTACGATTTTAACAAGCCGAATGCAGAACGGCTGGTTGTGCTGGCAAAGCATCTGGTGAACCTGGTAAAAGAAGTGGATACCACCAGGCCGGTGACCCTGGCAGCAGCGTTTCCGGAACTTTCTTCCCATCTGGGATTTTTAGATCCGCTTGATGTGGCGGGTTATAACTATAAAGAGCAGTTTTATGAAGAAGACCACAAGAGATTCCCACATCTGCCGATATTGGGCAGTGAGAACGGGCACGGCTATCAGGCGTGGCTTGCGGTGAAGGACAATCCGTATATTTCCGGACAGTTTTTATGGACCGGTATCGATTACCTCGGTGAGGCGCATGGCTGGCCGATTCACGGCTCGGGGGCAGGTATTGTGACGACGTGTGGTTTGCCAAAGCCGGAGTTTTACCGCAGGAAGACATTCTGGACGGAGGAGACGTTTGTGCGCGTAGCAACCAGACGCAATAAAGAGGGCATTCCTCACTGGTGGCCGATGAACTTTTCCTGGAATTATGAGGAAGGGGAAAATGTACTCGTAAAGTGCTATGCGCCTTTGCGGAAAGGAGCGTACGTGACACTTTGCTTAAACAGTGAAGAAATCGGAAGACAGACCGAATATGCAAAGGACGGCTCGTATCAGTTTGAAACTGTGTATGCACCGGGTAACCTGACGGCAAAATTCTGCGCAGAAGATGGTAGTGTGCTGGCAGAAGATAGTCTGTGTACGACCAAAGAAGCAACGGAACTTTCCTGCAAACTTTGGAAGAGTCCGGATGCCCGTACGGGAATTTCCTATGAAGAGGGTTCTAAAGAAATAGGATATCTGTATCAGGTGCTGGTAGAACTTAACGATGAAGAAGGAAACCGTGTGGTGACGGCCGAGGAGGAAATCCGTGTGCAGGTATCCGGTGATGGAGAATTGATCGGTATAGACAATGGAGACCTTGCGGATGTGACCCCGTTTTCTTACGACCGGAGGAAGACACATCGCGGTACACTGGTGGCTTATGTCAGAAGATGTGGTGCAGGGGAAACTTGTATACAAGTTCTTGGGGTTGGCAAAAAAGTAGTCCTGAATACCTAAAAAAATTCACAATTCATATGGCAATTTGTCGAAGTTCATGATATAATGTACTGTACCTATGGTCGTATTGCGCCCTTTTTTAGGAACTTTTCGGGAAAGTTCCGTGCTTAGAACACGTGCGACGGGAATCATTACATAGAGAGGGTGAGGTAAGTTTGAGTATACAAAAAGCGGATTTGTGGAAGAGAGCATCCGCTGCGCTTTTCGATTTTATTATGCTTTGCATTCTGGTTGTCGGTTTTGCATTTATGATTTCCGCGCTGGTTGGGTATGATAAACGTATCGGGAAGCTGGAAACAGTCTACGAAAAGTACGAAGAAAAATATGGTATTTCGAGAGACATCACGATGGCGGAAATCGAAATGATGACTCCGGAAGAACAGCAAAAGTACAAAGATGCAGATGCGGAGATGTTTGAAGATGCCGAATATCAGAACGCAATCATGATGGTATTTTCGCTGACGCTGGTAATCGTATCCTTAAGTGTTTTGTTTTCGTACCTGATTTGGGAATTCATCATTCCGCTCCGTTTGAAAAACGGACAAACCCTTGGTAAAAAAATTTTCGGTGTCGGGGTAATGAGAGAAGACGGAATTAAGGTGACGGCACCTCTTCTGTTTATCCGGGCAATTCTCGGGAAATTTACCATTGAAACCATGGTTCCGGTGCTGATGATTATTATGCTGTTCTTTGGAACAATCGGGATTACAGGTTTGCTTACATTGGGACTGATTCTGCTGTTGCAGATTATTTTACTTATAGTAACCAAGACAAATTCAGCCATTCATGATGTGCTTGCAAAGACGGTGGCAATTGACCTGGCAAGCCAGATGATATTTGAGGATGAAGAATCGTTGGTGGAATATAAGAAAAAGTTGTACGCAGAAAAAGCAGCCCGCGAAAGTTATTTTTAGCTTTGCGGCATAAATAAAAAAACAACAAACATAGGAAAGGGAAATGTATGAAAGTTGTATTACAAAATTTAACCAAAATTTTTCCTAGCCGAGACAAGAAATCAAACACAGAAGTTGTTGCGGTAAACGATTTCACATTTGAGATTCCGGATGGTAAGCTCGTTGGCTTACTCGGTCCGTCCGGTTGCGGAAAGAGTACCACACTCTACATGATCAGTGGCTTACAAAAGCCATCCAGTGGTAAGATTTTCTTTGGCGATGACGATGTAACCGAGTTGTCCACAGAAAACAGAGGTATCGGTCTGGTATTCCAGAACTACGCTCTGTATCCACACATGACTGTTCTGCAGAACATTCTTTTCCCACTTCAGAACCTGAAGGGTGCAGACAGACCAACAAAAGAAGAAATGCTTGAGAGAGCACACTACGCAGCAAAACTCGTTCAGATTGACGAACTCATGGAACGTAAGCCAAGCGAACTTTCCGGTGGTCAGCAGCAGCGAGTAGCTATCGCAAGAGCTCTTGTTAAGATGCCTCGCGTACTTCTCCTTGACGAGCCGTTATCGAACCTCGATGCACGTCTCCGTCTTCAGACCAGAGAAGAAATCAAGCGTATCCAGAAGGAAACCGGTATTACTACCGTATTCGTAACACACGACCAGGAAGAGGCTATGAGTATTTCTGACGTGATTGTTGTTATGAAACTTGGTGTGGTTCAGCAGATCGGTAAGCCTCAGGATGTTTATGACAGCCCTGAGAACCTGTTCGTTGCTAAGTTCCTCGGAACACCGCCTATCAACGTATTCTCCGGCCGTGTAGAAAACGACAAGTTATTTATCGGCGACGAAGCAGTGCTTGACATCACAGGTGTTGAGAACCAGGAAGTTACCATCGGTATTCGTCCGGAGGGCTTTATCCTGGATGAGAACGGACCATTTTCTTGTAAGTTAAGCAACGTAGAAGTTATGGGTCGTGACGCGAGTGTAGTTGCTACCAGCGAGGCTTCCTTAAACCCAATTCTCCGTGCTATTATCAATTCCGATAATAAGGTAGATACAACAAAGGAAACCGTAAGATTTTCCGTGAAGCCTCATAAGGTATTCCTGTTTAACAAGGATACGGAAGAGAGAATTTACTACGAGGTGAAGTAATATGGTTGACAATAGACAGCAATGGAAGGCGTGGCTGTACCTGTCACCTGCAATTGTATTATTGCTTGTGTTTACCGTATGGCCGATTTTCAATACCTTGCGTATGGCGTTCTTAGAGGGCTACAGCGAGCAGTTGGTGGTGCGCGGAGAAACGTTTACGTTCGGTATCGGAAACTTCTTAAAGGTTATTAAGTATAAGGATTTTATTACGTGTATGAAGAACACCGTGTTGCTTTGTGTACTGACGGTGCCGATTTCTACACTGCTTGCATTACTGATTGCGGTTGCACTTAATTCCATTAAGGGATTACAGAGATTCCTGCAGACAGTATTCTTCCTGCCATATGTGACCAACTCGATTGCTATCGGTATGGTTTTTGCCGCAATGTTCAACATTGTAGGCAGTTTCCATGGTACGCAGAATGAGATTATCCAGACGGCAGGTATTATCAATAATGTTATTGAGTTTTTTGGCGGAGAAAAGATTAACTGGATTAATGTAGGTTCCACCTATGCCGCAAATATTACCGTAATGGTAGTGTATATTGTATGGAATGCGCTTCCGTTTAAGATTTTAGTATTGCTCGGCGGTCTTCAGGCGATTAATAAGCAGTATTACGATGCGGCAAAGGTAGACGGTACATCCCGTAGAAGAATCTTTACCCGCATTACAGTGCCGTTACTTTCCCCGATGCTTGCGTATGTTATCATCACAGGCTTTATCGGCGGATTCAAGGAATATACCAGTATCGTAGGTATTTTCGGCGAAACCATGGGACCTCCAAACGATGCAGGACGTCTGAACACGATGGTCGGATTTATTTATGACCAGCTCAGCTCAAAGCATCACGGACGTGCCAGTGCTGCTGCGTTAATTTTGTTCGTTGTGATTTTTATCGTAACGCAGATTAACATGAAGGTCGGCAAGAAAAATATTCATTATTAAGAGGGGTGCAGTATGTCAGCAAAGAATGAAATCAACGTAATGCGTGAGAGAGACATGCAGCAGGTATCCGCAAGACAGAAAGTAGTAAAAACCCTTGTTAAAGTGGGTGTTTATGCATTCCTGATTGCAATGGCGCTTGTGGTTCTCTTCCCATTTTACTGGATGCTCATTTCCTCTGTAAAAACACTTGATGAATACAGACTGAGTATTCCAACGTTCTGGCCTCAGAAGATTATGTTAAGTAACTATGCGGAGGCATTTTCCACCGCAAATCTGGGCAGATTATTTATGAACACATTATATGTCGGTGTGGTTTCCACACTGTTATCGTTAGTCATCACCGTGCTCTGTGCGTTTGCGTTTGCAAGACTGGAGTTTAAGGGCAAGGATACCATGTTTGGTCTGATGCTTGCTACGATGATGATTCCTGGTGAATTGTTCACCATTACCAACTACCAGACCGTAACCAATTTCGGATGGACCGGTACGTTTACCGTACTTATTGTTCCGTTTTTGGTTAGCGTATTCTATATTTATTTATTACGTCAGAACTTTTTACAGATTCCAAACGAACTGTACCTGGCTGCAAAAGTTGACGGTACAAGTGATCTGAAGTATTTGTGGAAGGTTATGATTCCGCTTGCTCTGCCAACCCTGATTTCCATTACCATCTTAAAGATGATGGGTGCATGGAACTCCTATATCTGGCCGAGACTGGTTGCAAACGATGAAGCGCACAGACTGATTACCAACGGTCTTAGAAACGCTTTCACTACAACCACGGGTGACGTAAACTATCCGGTACAGATGGCAGCCGTTGCTATCGTATCCGCACCTCTGTTCCTCGTCTTTATTTTCCTTAGAAAGTACATTATGGCGGGCGTGAGCAGAAGTGGTATCAAGGGTTAATAGGCACCATAAAAGCCTATAACATAAATCATCTTATTTTATCTTATTTTATTAAAAGCGGGAGGACATAAAAAGATGAAGAAACGTATTTTATCCATGCTTCTCATCCTTGCCATGACAGTAGCCATGATGACCGGCTGTGGCGGCGGTAAGACAGCAGCAGAAGCAAACTTTGACGTACCTGAAGTAGGTTACGACGGAAGTGAAGTTACTATTAAGTTCTATCACACCATGGGTGCAAATTTAAGAGAAGTTCTTGACCTCTATATCACAGAGTTCAACAAGCTTTATCCGAACATTCACATTGAGCACTCCCAGGTGGGTGGTTACGATGATGTTCGTGAGCAGATTGCTACGGAAATCACAGCAGGTAACCAGCCAAATATCGCATACTGCTATCCTGACCATGTTGCTATGTACAACATCTCTTTAGCAGTTGCTACACTGGACAACTTAATCAACAGTGAAATCGAAGTAACCAGAGCAGACGGCTCCAAGGAAATCCTTGGTCTTACAAAGGACCAGCAGAATGATTTCATTGCAGGTTACTACAATGAAGGTAGAGAATTCGGCGATGGCTTAATGTACACATTACCATTATCCAAGTCCACAGAAGTTCTTTACTACAACAAGACATTTTTCACAGAGCACAACATTGCTGTTCCTACTACATGGGATGAGTTAGAAGCAGTATGTAAGAAGATTAAGGAAATCGATCCTACCAGCATTCCTTTGGGATACGACAGTGAAGCAAACTGGTTCATCACAATGTGTGAGCAGTTAAATACTCCTTACACAAGTGCAACCGGCGATCACTATCTCTTCGATAACGATGACAATAAGGCATTCGTTAAGAGATTCAGAGACTGGTACCAGAGTGGTTACTTAACCACACAGAACATCTATGGTGCATATACTTCCGGTCTGTTCACAGCAACTACCGGTTCCAAGAGTTATATGTCCATCGGTTCTTCTGCAGGTGCTACCCATCAGCGTCCTTCTAAGGGCGACAATGGCCAGTACCCATTTGAAGTAGGTATTGCTACCATCCCTCAGGCAAATCCTGATGCTCCAAAGGTAATTTCCCAGGGACCAAGCTTATGTATCTTCCAGAAGGAAAATCCTCAGGAAGTAGTAGCATCCTGGCTGTTTGTAAAGTTCTTAACAACAAACGTAGATTTCCAGGCTGAGTTCTCTGTAGCATCCGGTTATGTTCCGGTACTTAAGTCCGTAGCTGAAAATGCAGGCTATAAGGCTTATCTTGCAAAGGCAGACGGCGGTGACAACATCACAGCTCTTTCTGCAAAGATCTGTATGGAACAGGAAAGTGCATACTACACATCTCCTGCGTTCAACGGTTCTTCGACTGCACGTGACGAAGTAGGTTCCTTACTTAGTAAGTGTATCTCTGAAGTTACTACAGATGTTGACGGTTTAATCAATGACGCATTTGAAGATGCTATTGCTGAATGTGAGTACAATGAATAATATGTTAAAAAGAATTTCCTATGCTTTATTACTCTGTCTGACAATCACCCTTTTGGGTGGTTGCCAGTCGGGTACTACAGGCAAAAATCCAAGTAATAATCCGACAAATGTTCCGGAACTGACAGAAATCGTAGATTATGCCGATGCCGTGACATTTGACAAAATGTCCGGAAGGGTATCTTGTGAGGTTACGGTAAAGACGTTTGTTGACGGCGACACCGTACACTTTAATGTACCGACTTCCGTAATGCCAAACGGCGTATTAAAAGCAAGATTCCTTGCAGTTAATACACCGGAATCCACAGGTAAGATTGAAGAGTGGGGAAAAAAGGCATCTAAATTTACAAAAGAAACGTTGTCTAAGGCGACATCGATTATCATCGAATCTGATACAGCAAGCTGGAATGCCGATTCGACCGGCGACAGATACCTTGTATGGATTTGGTACAAAACAGCAGATTCTGCCACATACAGAAACTTAAATATTGAAATTCTGCAGGAGGGACTTGCGATTGCAAATGCTTCCTCGAACAATAGCTACGGTGATACCTGTATGAAGGCAATTAATCAGGCAAAGGCGCAGAAGCTGCATGTGTATTCCGGACAGAAGGACCCGGATTTCTACTATGGTGATTCGGTTGAACTTACCATAAAAGAACTTCGTGCCAATCCGGAAGCATATAACAACATGAAAGTTGCATTTAACGGTATTGTTACCGTGAATAACGGTAATAATAGTGTTTACGTAGAAGAATACGATCCGGAAAACGATATGTATTACGGATTCGCAATTTACTACGGCTTTAATTTATCCGGTACGGGTCTTGAGATCTTAAATATCGGAAATGAAGTCCGCATTGTAGGTTCTCTTCAGTACTATGAGACCGGAGGCACCTGGCAGGTGGCTGACTTAAGTTATCGTATCATGAAGCCGGACGATCCAAGTAATATTCAGAAGTTAAGCGAAGGACACAAGCCATCCTATGTTCTTACAACACCGGAGCAGTTCCTTAGCGGCACTGTGGATATTCTTGTGAACGAAGAAATGAAGACATATAAGTACGCAGAAATGGCACTCAATACGACAATCCGTATGGAAAACTTAAAGGTTGTGGATGTGTATACCACGCAGAACGAAGAGAGTTCTTCCAACGGTGCCATGACACTGACCTGTGAAGCAAACGGCTACACAATTTCGGTGCGTACCGGTGTCCTTTATGACGATAACGGAAATCTGATTACCGAAAGCGCTTATATGGGTAAGACCATTGACGTAAACGGTGTCATTGATTACTTTGACGGAGGTTATCAGATTAAGGTATTTTCCGATGAAAATATTACAGTAAAGTAACGATTGAACTTATTGAAATGTGCCGACGGGCACGGAAAGAGGATAAGTATGAAAAAGTTTTTAGCTTATTTACTCGTTGCGATGATGCTTGTTTCTTCCTTTGCAGCATGCGGAAACAGCAATGCAGGTAACGAAGAGACCAGCCACTTAAAGAAGGCGGCTGATTACATTTATGCAATGTATAAGGATAAGGGAACATCCACAGCAAAGGACTTTGAAAGAACTGCTCAGGTTATGATCGGTACTACAAAGTACACAGTTGAGTGGACCACAGACAACGATGCAGTTAAGGTTACCACAAACGGTGCAGTAGCTACCATCGATGTTGCAGAAAGAAGCGAAACTGAAGTAAAGTACACTTTGACAGCTACTGTTAAGGATGCTGAAGGCAATACCGAAAGCGTTTCCTTTAACTATACTGTTCCAAAGTGGGAAGGTTTCACAAAAATCGTAGAAGAAGCTTATAAGTTAGAAGCAGGTAAGGCTATGGATGGTGCTTGCACACTGGAAGGTACTATCACAGCTATTGATACCGCTTGGTCTGACAGCTACAAGAACATCACAGTTACTATCGCTGTTCCTGGTATCGAAGATAAGCCAATCATGTGCTACAGATTAGCTCCTACAAACAAGGATGATGCAGCTTTGGTTGCACAGTGTGCAGGTCTTAAGGTTGGCGACTACATCACAGTTACAGGTACGATCAAGAACTACAACGGCACCATTGAATTTGATGCAGGCTGTACTTTAGATGCACTTGTTCCTGGTGAAGGCGAAGCTCCTGCAGTTCCGGAAGACGTAAAGGTTCCGGCAACTGCAACAGAAGCAGAAATCGTTGATCTTGCTTATACTCTGGTAGACGGACAGAAGTTCGCTGCTGAGTGCACATTAACAGGTGTAATCACATCCATTAAGGAAGCTTACACAGATCAGTACAAGAACATTTCTGTTATTGTACAGGTTGGTGACAAGGCTGACAAGCCGATTACTTTCTTCCGTATGAAGGGTGACGGCATCGAAAACCTCAAGGTTGGCGATACAGTTACCGCTACAGGTATCATGAAGAATTATAAGGGTACCATTGAATTTGATGCAGGTTGTAAGTATGTTGCTCCGGCAATTGACTGGTCTGCTCAGTATGTAGGCGATTATGCAGCACACATTATTCCGGTTGCTGATTTCGCAGCTTATACACATGGCTTTACATTAACATTTGATTATGAAACATTAAAGGATGGATATTCCTATTGGAACTTCACATTCATCAACAACACAGACGGCTGGCCAAAGCTTTTAGACGCTAAGTACTATGTAGAAAAGCCAAAGTTTTCCGAGTGGGATTTTGTTGATGTAAGCGGAAACGGTACATATACAGTTACCTTTACTAAGGATGCAGTTGCTGAACTCGTAACAGCAGGCGGTCTTGGTATTCAGGTATTCGGTATGGTAGCTCACGACATCAAGTTAACTCCGGTAGAAGCTCCGGTTGAAGTTGTTAAGTTGTATGTTGATGAAGCGGTAAATGAAAATCTTCAGAAGACAGAAGTTGGTTATGAGCATGGTATGTATGATGATACTCATGGCTATCTGTCCTTAAGAGCAGCAGTTGATTTCGAAAACAATGGTAAGGTTATCTTCTATGCAGATGTAGAAACTCCTGGTTTATACACCTTAGAAATCGACTATACAGCAAAGACAGGCTCGGCAAAGAGAATGATTGCTTTATCTGTAAACGGTGCAGAACCGGAACAGATTGAATTACCTACAGCAGATGACTGGAAGATTGAATATCTTATGACATATAAGACATTCATTACCTTAAAGGCAGGAGAAAATGAAATCGTTCTTTGTACACCAAAGGATTATGACAACACTGCTATCAAGTGTCCAAACGTTTATGCTATTAAGTACAGCTTAAAGAAGGCTGAAGAAGTTGCTGATTTAACAACTCCTGAAGGTATTTTAAAGGCAGCGTTCCAGCTTGCTGACGGTGAGTACTTATCTGACAAGGCCAGCTTTACATTAACAGGTGTGGTTACAAAGGCTACCTACAACGAAAAGTATGGCGATGCTACTACATACTTCATAATCGGCGGTTTAACTGATATGGAAATGATGTGCTATCAGTTAAAGGGTGACGTTGCTAACTTAAAGGAAGGCGATATCATTACCGTTACAGGTCCGATTAAGAACTATAAGGGCACCATCGAATTTGAGAGACCTACTTTAGATAAGGTAGAAGCAGGCGAAACTCCGGCTACTCCGGAAGAACCGGTTGCTCAGACAACAGAAGAAATTCTGAAGGCAGCTTATGCTCTTGCTGATAAGGAAGTTCTTGGCGATTACACATTAACAGGTGTGATTACAGAAATCACTACAGCATACAGCGAGCAGTACAAGAACATTACAGTTGTAATCGTTATCGATGGTCTTACAGAGTATCCTTTAACTTGCTTCCGTTTAAAGGGTGAAGGCGCTGAAACTCTTGCAGTTGGCGATACTATCACAGTTAGCGGTTCTGTTATGAACTACGGCGGTTTAATCGAGTACAACTCCGGTTGTGTGATTGAGGCTATCGTTAAGGGCGCAGCAGAAGCTCCGGCAGCAAGCGCAGGTCTTGACCTGTCCGCGGGCTTAACAGCAGGTACTGATTACAACGGCATCTCCGTATTCGAGGATTTCGTTGCAAAGGAAGACGGCCGTGAAATTGACGGCGTAGCATATACCTACGCAGTTTACGGTTCTACGAATGCATCCCCTAAGGGTGGTGCAGTTCCGGAGACAGGTGCAGTAGTTAAGGTTACTCCTACTGCAAACGGAACATTTACTATCGTATTTAAGTTAAACAGCGGTAAGCAGGTTTACTTTGTAGATGGTGATGCAAATCAGATCGGCTTTGAAGAGGCAACAGAAAACAGCTATCTTACAAGAACCTACAACGTAGAAGCAGGTAAGGTTTACTACTTCTATGGTCAGGGCACAAAGCCATATATCTATAAGCTTTCCTTAGATTACTAATTCAGAAAAGTAAATAGGACAAAAAAAGAACTCCGCCGGCATTATGCCGGCGGAGTTCCTTTGTAAAACATGAGCTTAAAATCTATTGTTTACAATCCTAATTTTTATTCAGCTTTTTTAATTCGTCAAAGACGGTTTTTTGTGTGCGGTCTACTTCCAGCGGAGTAATGGAAATATAGTTGTAAACCAAAACCGCATCCGTGTCAATTTCTTCATCGCCGCTTGCTTCAAAAATAGGCTTACCGATTGGAAGGTACATGTTCGGTTCTCTTTCTTCAAAATCATCTCCGAAATAGGGACCGCCCATGCGTGTAATGCGGATTCCGTTGCATTTGAGCGGAATGTTAACATTGTAAATGTGGTTTTTGCTCAGCAGGTCATGTTCGATGAAGAAATCGTAAACACTGTCAAGCTGTGCTAACGCTGGTTCAAACGATGCCGGATCGGTAGAGATGGCAACGGAAGCGGCAATACCCTGATAAGCAGATTCTAAAATCGCGCCAACGGTACCGGAGTATACGATATCGCGTCCGATGTTAAGTCCTTTATTGATACCGGAAATGACCAGGTCAAATTCTTTTTTTAGGCCTTCTATGGCAAAACGCACACAGTCTGCCGGAGTGGAATCGACAGTATAAGCGTCAATTCCCGGGGCGAAAGAAGGAACTTTTACTACTTCAAACGACTTGTGCAGTTCAATGCCGTGGCTTTTTCCGCTTTGTTCGTATTTCGGAACGACGACGGTAACCTCGCCATGCTTCTGTGCCCACTTGGCGAGTGGGAGTAAAACAGAAGAAGAGATGCTGTCATCGTTGGTAATCAAAATTCTCATTATAACCAGCCCTCATGTGTTTCTTTGTATTCTTTTACCAGAGCATCGGCATCGGCAACCAGGGTACGCAATTCTTCCATGCTGTAAATGGTTGCACCGCTGGCACAGGCATGTCCGCCGCCACGGTATTTCTCAGCAAGCTCATTGATGTGTACAAAACGGGAACGTAAGCGTACACGGATGCTCTGTTCGGCATCGTTGTTTTCAATAAAGGCAATCCAGCAAAGGGCCCCTTTAATCCCTTCCAGATAGGAAACGGAGGCGCTGGCATTTTCCTGGGAAAGATTGAATCTTTCCTGCATAGCCTTATCTACGAATAAGAAGGCAACACCGTTATCGGTTGTCTGCATGTTTTCATATACATATGCCTTGAACTTTAACTGGTCAAATTCCTCAAGATAAAGGTTCGCATACAAGGTTTCGGTATCCAGACCCTGATCCAAAAGGATAGCGGCACGGCGAAGCGTGTCACCGTTGACTCCGCGGAAACGGAAGCGTCCGGAGTCGGTTACCATACCGGTGTACAGATACGTAGCTGCCTGCTTTGACAGTATCAGTTCATCACGGAAGGTATCATAAAATTTTGTAATCATTTCACAGGTAGAGGAAATTTCTTCTTCTACCCACATGAGATCTCCGTACGGATTGTGGTTGATGTGATGATCGATTTTAATCAGTTCCTTACAAAGATGAGTGCGTTTGCTGGAGATACGGTCTAATGTGCCGGTATCCAGTACGATACCGAGAGCACCTTCAAAGTATTCGTCACCGACAACGCCGTCTTCCGGTCCTAAAAATGCAAGGTAATCGGCATAGTCATCATTGGCAAGCAGAATTTCCTTTTCCGGAAATGTCTTTCTCAGGATTTCCTGTAAGCCCTTAGTGGAACCTACGGCATCTCCGTCCGGTCTGAAATGACGGAAGATGAGAATTCGCTGGTATTCTTTGATTTTTTGGAGTATCTTTTCCATGTTCTCTCTTTCCATAACTATTGCTCCGCTCCTTCTTTTGCCATTAGGTCTAAGTCGGCAAGCATTTGCATTGCCACCTCTTTGGAATCTACGGTTGCACCGCTGGCTTTGGCGTGACCGCCACCGCCGTATTTTACGGCAACCGGGTTGATGTTGTATCTGGAAGAACGCAGCTCGCACAAAACCTTGCCTTCAGATTCGGTGAAGTTGACCCAGATGTCTACGTCCTTCATATCTGCCATGGTACCTACCATGGCGCGGGAAATGGTGAATGCATCCATTGGAAGCTCCCCGACTTCCTGCGCGGTAGTGTAAATATAAGCTACCTTGTGTTCAGTAAACTGTATTTTTAAGATAAATTGTGACTTTCTTTTCTTACTTTCAAAATCCTCGGCATACAAATTCCGGTACAGCTCTGTTGTGTCGACGGAACGCTCCATCAGGAAAGAGGCAAGAGCAAAGGTGTTTGCCGTAGTGGAGTCATAGCGGAAGCGCCCGGAGTCGGTTACCATACCGGTAAACAGGGCAGTTGCAGCCGCCTGAGAAACGGTCAGGTTGCAATCCATTGCAAACCTTGTTAACAAGCCGCAACAGCTTTCGTAAGAACTGTCCACCGCTTCGTAGTCGCAAAATTTTTCGACAAACAGGTGGTGGTCAAAACGTACCGTGGTCTTTGCGGTTTCGAAGCGTGTGTCGCTGACCAGATGCTTTCCGCCGCAGTCGAGGACAACAGCAAGTGCCTCTGCATATACGGAATCGTCGATTTCATCCATCGGACAACCGGCAATGAAGCTGAAATTGCCGGCAGAATCACCGACAATATACACTTTTTTGTCCGGGAAATTTTCCGTCAGAAGGTGTTTGAAACCAATCTGGCTGCCTATGGCGTCACCATCCGGTTTTGTATGACGGTGGATGACAATGATATCGTGCAGTTTTATCTGTTCTAAAATGTCTTGAAACATAATACCTCCCAAAGTGTGTGTTTATAACAGGTCATCAAAGTAACCGGTATATTCTGCCGTCAGTTTGCTGTCCGGGAATAAGAACCGGTGTAAATCAATAAAATAGTCATCCGTCATGCTGGCGATGTAGTCTACGACAATCTGGTTCGGTTCGATGACTTCGTATGGCTTTTGACGGGTATAATAGGTACGGTTTACATATTCAATGTGGTGCTTAAAGACAGGAGAATTTTTCTTTCCCTGCTTTAAATCATCTAACAACTGACCGTAGATTTCTGCCATCATCGGACGAATGCTGACGTCTAAGCGCGCACGGGTTGCATTGTTTTCATAAATCATGGCGTAATTGTCGCGCTTGGAAGATTTGAGTGCTTCAAAGTGACGCTTGTCCAATTTAATGTATGGCTTTCCGTAGCTGTTTTCAATAATATTTACAACCAGGTTGTTGATGATTTCGGCATTAATGGAGCCGATATCCTCGTTTACGAATGCGTTTTCTTCAATCATGTTCACCCTGGCAGCGTCCTGACGGTCTTTGCCAAGGTAAGCAATGATGTCAGAGATACGGACAACGCATCCCTCTAAAGTAGAAGGTGCGATTTTTCTTGCATAAGCAGGGTCGGTATAGCAACGCTCTATCATGGCATCAAAGTTGTCAAAACTGGTCAAAGGAACCGGAACGTATTCCTCCAGTTCTACTTCACCGTTGTGACAGGCAATACCGTCCAGCGTCTGCAGACTGATGTTAAACGGAAAAATCTTGTCCAACACCTGAACCGAATGAATATTGTGATAAAAATGACGTCCGGCATGTTTGAAATAAAGCTCGTCCAGATACACCTCCCCGGCATGGGCAAACGGTGTATGACCAATGTCGTGTCCGAGAGCAATGGCTTCAATCAAATCCAGATTCAGGTGTAAGGCAGCACCGATGGTTCTGGCGATGCGGGATACTAACTGAACGTGGAGACTGCGCCTGGTTACATCGTCGTTCTTCATCAGGGAAAAAACTTGCGTCTTATCTGTGTAACGATTATAATAAGGACAATGTAAGATTTTATCGATATCATGCACAAAAGGCGGTCGCCAAATAGAGGCGGTATCTCTGGAAACAGTGTTTCTGCGGATGATATCGTTGTCGTCGAATGCTACTTTTATAAAGCTGCCGTCAGCTTTTTCGCGTTTCATGCGGGCGGTTAATTCCTCCGACAGGGTTTCGTATTTTAACAAGAACCTCACCTCTTTCTCTCTTTCTTGTGACCACGGCATGAAATAAAATGCACAATGAGCCACATTTCATTATACTATAAAGTGTAGAAACTGGCAAACAATTTTTAACGATGTTCATAAAAAAGATAAGGAACTCTAATGAAATGAAACTTTTATTGATAGATGGAAGCAATTTGCTGTTCCAGATGTTTTTCGGTATGCCGGCACGGATTATAAATCATGAAGGAAAAGCGATTCAGGGAACGCTTGGCTTTGTAGGAGCGCTCCTTAAAATTATCCGGATGGTAAAGCCGACACATGTGGCGGTTTTGTTCGACGGAGAAACGCACAATCCCCGAACGGATGTGGATGCAGAGTATAAGGCAAACAGGGAGGATTACCGTCAGGTTGGGGAGGAAGAAAATCCTTTTTCACAGCTGCCGGATATTTATGAGGCACTGGACTTTTTAGGAATATGCCATGCAGAAACAACGGATTGTGAAACCGATGACTGGATAGCGGGCTATGTGAAGAAATATAAAGTGGAGACAGTGATTTCTTCGTTTGACAGTGATTTTTTTCAGTTAATTTCGGACAGGGTGACGATCTTACGTTACCGCGGCGAGAATACTGTTTTATGTGACACGGAATATATCCGGGCGAAATTTGGGATTGAACCCCCGCAATATGCGGAATTTAAGTCGCTTACCGGGGATACTGCAGACAATATTAAAGGTGTGGGTAAAGTTGGACCAAAGACAGCAGCACAGCTGATGAAGGAGTTCGGATCACTGGAAGAGTTAATCCGGCGGGCGGAAGAGATTAAGAAACCGTCCGTGAGGGAATCAGTGAAGGCGAGTACGGAACAGATAAAAAAGAACTATCAGCTCATTTGCCTGACGGGTGTGTCTGCTTTGCCGTTTGAACCGGAAGAACTTGTGTTTATGGATAACGGGGTGACTACGACGGAAGTGTTGCGGGGGATTGGACTGAGAAAGTAGGGAACTCTTAGTTGAACCCAGGCATTGAATCTTGGGAGAAACCGGGTTGCACGAGACAGAAATCGTGTGCTATAATGAAAAATAAGTGATTTGTTATAAGAAATAACAAAGAAAGAAGGAAAAATATGAAAAAGGAAAAGAAACAAAAAAATGAAGAAAAACGGAGAGAGATAAGACATCTGATTCGCTTGTGTGTACATATTTTTATTATTTTTTCCGTGTTTGTTTTTACCACCTATGGCTATCTGCTCATCGGCGAACCATGGTATAATGCAACGTTCTATGCGTTTCAGACCTTTGCACTAAATTATGAACCGATAGAGGTCGGACATTGGGTCATTTATTTGGGACGTGTTCTTTGTCCGTTAGCTACGGCTTCTGTGTTGTTCGTACTTTTGAAAGACGTATGTCGCAGAATCCGGGATTTTTACCGTTCCCGTACCGGTGCAACGGCAATTTATTATGACAATGACGAAGTCGCAGAAATCTGTAAAAGTTTTAAACGACCGGTTTGCATGAAAGATAAGATTAATTTCTGGGCAGCAGACCATGTGTTGATGTTTGATAAAGATGTAGACAGTCTGGCGTTTTACGAACGGATGAGACCGGGACTGAGCGAAAATAAGAATAAGGTTTACATAAAACTGGAAGAAATGGAATCCAAGTTGTTACGTGCCAATAACGTATATTTCTTTAACAAGAATGAAATCATTTCCAGACGGTATTGGCAGGAAAGACATCTTCAGAAATTTTTCCTGGAGGGAAAGAAAAATGTAAAGATAGCAATTATCGGCTTTGGCTCTTTGGGTGAAAAACTGCTGGATTACGCGCTCATGAATAACATTTACAGTCTGAATCAGAGCATCGAATATCATATTTGGGGCGATGCAAAACTGTATGTTGAGATGCTGGACGGTATGGATTTCATGAACAGAGACCGCGTGCAATGGCATCAGACGGATTGGAAGGAACATTGGAAAGCAAATGTGGATAGCAGTACCGAACGTGTTTCTCTGGCAGATTTTGACCGTGTCATTGTAACGACAGAGCCGGATTTGGAACTGATACAGGCACTTCTTTATCTGAAACCAACGATTGAGATTGACTATTATGACCCGGACGGAGCCGAACTTCCTTCGGCATTTGCAGGAGACAGATTAACGGCGTTCGGCAGAAATAAGGATATTTTAACGGAAGAAAACATTAAGACGGATGTGCTTTACCGTACGGCAAAGGAAGTCAACTTCGCTTATATGGTAAATACCGATACGACAGGCACATATGCATGGGACCGTGAGGACACGGAAGAAAAGATGCAGGCAGAATGGATGGGCCTGGACGGCTTTACCAAGGGAAGTAACATTGCCGCAGCGGATTATGAAGTAATCCGGAAACTGGTGCTTGAAATTCTTAACATCAAGCCCAAAGAGATGATAGCACAGTATTACGAAACCTTAAAGGCAAGGGAAGCGGGAGAAGAAGCGGAATTCGAAAAGGAACTCGAAGCCCTTGCTGAGATGGAACATGTGCGTTGGAGCCGGTATCATTTTGTGAATCACTGGAGATATAAAAAGACGGAGGACGGCAAAAAGGATAAGAAAAACAGATGGCATCCGCTGTTGGTTCCTTATGATGATTTAGATGAAGTAGAAAAGCACAAAGACAGGGTAAATATCATTCAGTTATTTGAATAACAGAAAACGAACAAATAAAGGAGAGGAAATATGAAAGCACAAGAGACAAAGAAGAAAGAAGCAGCAACAGAAGTAACTTTTGAAGAAATGCATACTAAGTTTGAGGCTTATGTTGGAGAGGAACCATATCTGTTTGTCAGTTATTCGCATAGGGATACCGAAGTGATTTACCCGATTCTGGACAAATTGTATGACCGCAGATACCGTATCTGGTACGACGAGTCCTGCGAAACAGGAAACGATTTCAGAGACGAGTTAAGAAACCGGATTGAACGGTGCGAGGCAGTGCTTTTGTTTGTTTCTGAAGCCTCTATGAATTCTCCGTTCTGTGGCATGGAGATTATTGTTGCCAGAGAGAATAATAAGAGAATTTACCCGGTATATCTGGATAATTCAGAGGTTCCGCCGGCATTCCAGATTTTACTTGCCAATACCCATCATGCAGTTGTGACAGACGAGGAAAAGATGTTAAAGTCGCTGGTGCGTGATTTGCCGGCAGTAGCAATGGACAGACTGACGAAAACACCGGAGGGCGATAAGGTGCTGAAATGTGAAGACAATGGAAAGACAATACAGGTAGATGAGGGCGTTCGCGAAATTGAAAAGGATGCCTTCCGGAACCGTAAATCCTTAGAAAAAATTGATTTGCCGGAAACCCTGGAGCGAATCGAGCGAGAAGCCTTCCGGGGATGTAGCAAATTGACTGCCATGGTGATTCCGGAAAGAACATCCCGAATCGGTGAAAGCGCATTCCGTGACTGTATCAGCATGAAGTCGCTGGTAATCAGGAATAATCGTATTAAAATCGGTGAGAGAGCCTTCGAAAACTGTTCCACATTGGAAACTGTGGAATTGCCGGAAGGTTTGCGGGAACTCTACGGTGGTGTGTTTAACAGTTGTAAGAGTTTAAAGAAAATTAAACTTCCGGAGCAGTTGACGTTGCTTGGCGAAAGCGCATTTTCCGATTGTACCGAGTTGGAAGAAATCGATGTGCCGGAGAGTGTATTTAAGATTGATGACTTAGTATTTAACGGATGTGTCAAGTTGGAAAAAGTAGAATTGCATGAAGGACTTCGTAAGATTGGTAAGGCAGCATTTAAAAATTGCCAGAAACTTGCCAGAATTCTGCTTCCGACGACGGTTTCCAGCATCAGCGAAGCTCCGTTCCGAGGATGCACCGCGTTAAGATCGATTGAAGTAGAGAAAAAGAACATGCACTATAAGTCGGAACCAAACAAGCGTGACGGTAAAGACCATGTTTTATTTAATAAGAACAAATCGGTATTGATTGCTTATCCGGCAAACAGCAGAGAAGTTCAGTATGACATTCCGGATAGTGTAATTTGTATCAATGATTGGGCATTCAGCGATTGTAAAAAGTTAAACCGTGTGACGATTCCGGACAGTGTACAGGAAATCGGAGAAGGTGCATTTGGTAACTGTGCACTTTTAGATGAAATCGAAATTCCGGACAGTGTTACAAAATTAGACGACTGTGCATTCAGCGGCTGTAAGAAATTGGAGAAAATTATTATTCCAAGTTCCGTAAGAGAATTCGGTTGGGGTATTTTTGACGGTTGCGATGAAGACGGCGTAGAACTTACCGTATATTGTGATGAGGGCTCTGCAGCATACGAATACTGTATCGCAAATGGAATTAAACAGGATCGTATTGACAAGGGGGACCTTGAGTAATGGAAGAAAAGACAAACCGTCTGCCGCAAAAAGCGATTGCTTTTGTAAAACAGAATGTTGTTATGGTGATTGCTCTTGCGGCGGCATTATTGACCAGTCTTATTATCCCGGTAGATAAAGAATATGTTGGATATTTTGATTACAAGACATTGGCGTGTCTGTTCAGTGTACTGGCTGTCGTATGTGCATTAAAAAACAACAACTTTTTCTATATGCTGGCGCGACAGGTAGTGCAGAAGTTTAAGACTGCCCGGATGAGTATTCTGGCACTTGTGTATATTACCTTTATCGGGTCTATGCTGATCGCAAATGACATGGCACTTTTAACATTCCTTCCGCTTGGCTTTTTAGTGCTGACAACGACAGGAAAAGAAAAGTACATGACATTTACATTTATCATGCAGAATATTGCCGCTAACCTTGGCGGTATGCTGACACCGTTCGGCAATCCGCAGAATTTGTATCTGTATACGAAGTTTAATATTCCGAATCTGGAATTTATGGGGATTATGGCACCTCCGTTCGTTTTGGCGGTGGCGTTGATTACGATTTGCTGTCTGGTGTTTGTAAAACCGGAACCACTTGAATTAAAGGAAGAAAAGATCGACCTGAATCCGGTCAGAACCGTAATCTATCTGATTTTATTTGCTCTTGCAATTATTATTGTATTCCGGATTATTCCGTATTGGATTGGTCCGGTGGTGATTGTGGCAGTGCTGTTGTTTATGGACCGCAAGGCGCTCAAAATGGTGGATTACCCGCTTTTGTTTACCTTCGTTTTCTTCTTCGTTTTTTCGGGAAACATGGCAAGAATTGATGTAATCCGTAATTTCTTCTCTGCATTGATGGAAAAGAGTACGCTTTTGGTTTCTGTGCTTTCCTGTCAGTGCATCAGTAATGTGCCGTCAGCCATATTGCTTTCGCAGTTTACGGAGAACTATCCGGATTTATTGGTTGGTGTAAACATTGGCGGTGTAGGAACTTTGATTTCCTCCCTTGCGAGTTTAATCACTTTTAGAGAGTATGTAAAAAATAATCCGGGAAAGACGGGATATTATATCAAACAGTTCTCATTGTTTAATTTTGGCTTCCTGATTATCCTGACCGGTTTTATGTTTTTATTGAAATATTTAGGAATAGTTTAAGAATAAAGAGAAGCGGGTTGCTTTTTGCAGCCCGCTTCTTTTTATGTTACTTCTTTTCAAGATATAACTTCTTTAAATAATAGACCGGGCGAATCAGATTTAGATTTTCGGCAGACTCGTACTTTGCAGTTGCAATACCAATGACTTTGCCCGAAGAATCAATAACGGGACCACCGCTGTTACCCGGAGAAACCGCGGCGGTAACCAAAAAGTATTCACACTCTTCATCCGAGGTGTAATGGATGTTATTGCTGATAATTCCATTGGAAATCGTTAAGTCGATGCCGCGAGGATATCCTGAGACATAGATGGAATCACCAACGTGGATGGATTTTGAGGAAAACGTCAAATAAGCATTCACAGCACAGAGGTCATCAACAAGGAGAAGTGCAAGGTCGGCTTCTTTGTCATAGCAGAGGACCTCGGCAGAATACATCATGTTATCACCGAAAGGTTGTACATAAAGAGTTTCCGCGTCCTCAATCACATGATAGTTAGTAGCAATGGTGCCGTCCTCATCAATAAAAAAACCGCTTCCGGTACCATAGTCGCCGGCTTCTTCATCGATAACATTTAGAATGTAGACGGTGGAAAGCCGTGTGTTGTTTAATACTTTTTCCCGATGCGCCGGCTGGAACCAGAGAAAATACGAGACCAGTACGGCAACACCTGCCAGTGCGGCGACCAAAATGGTTTTTGTATGGGAACTCTTTTTCTTTTTCGGCTCTGTATTATCCGGAAAATAAGGAAGCAGCTCTTCCATGGTGCGCTGTACCAAGGCGCGTTCTTCGGCATATTCGTAAGCAGGAATAGTAGCACAACCGTCTACCCGCATAAAGAAGTTTTGAAATAACGGTGTTTCCTCCGGAGGCAGCAAAAAATACGGAAGGATATGAAGATTAAACTGCTCTGCCAAATGAAAATAATGCTGTAACTGCTTGGAATAGATGGACTCCGGAGAAATGACAAAAAGGAATGCAGTAGCATTCGCGATACCGGATTCGAGGTCTTCGGCAGCAAAATCCTTGGCTGATTTTATGGCAATGCCGCGTTTATAAACTTCTAACAAAATGTTGTCCACCGATTCGTAATCGGTTTCACTGTAGGCAACAAAGAGATATTTTTCGTCCATGGGGATTCTCCGTTTCTTTTGTAATACTAACATTCTATCATAAGCAGTGGGTGGCGCGCAAGGAAGGAGTGTGTTATAATAAAAAAAATAGACGCAGAAGGTAATAATTGCAAACAAAAGAGGAGCCGGTCATGGAATATTCAGAAAAAAACTACACCCGATATATGAGTGAAATGGTCAACAAAACAATGGCGGAAATCAACAGTTTTTACTGCAGAGAGGATGTAGAAAGGAAACGCGCGGAGGTGCTTTATGAGCAGAAGAAAAAGCGCTCCGGGTTTTCTTCGAGAAAACGTGAGTTGGTGCAGATGTGCCTGGCTTACGGGGTAGATGCAGAAATTTTGTGTCATCCGGAAAAGGAAGAGGAGGCACAGCGGCTTTTAAAACAGATTCCCACCAGAAAAGGATTGTGCAAAGAATTACTGGCTAAATTTCATGCGTTATACCGGCAGTTTCCGACATCGGTACAGTTTTTTGAACGTTTGGTGCGCAGACAGCTTCACGGAGAATTTGCACAGGATTCCGTACGTCTGGCGATTGTAAAGAAGTTTGTAAAAGAGACGGAGTATGAAACGGAACCTTTGACTGAGTGGCTGATAGGACATTTTTCAGAAAAAGAAGCAGCGGTTTATGCGGGGTTAAAGGAAGAAGAACAACGCCTGTTTTTAGCGGACCGTGTGACGGAAGAACTGTGCGATTTGTTTTTAGCCGGAACGGATAGTCTCGGAACGACTGCGGTAACCGGGTTTATGCTGGAACAGTTAAAAAAAGAGGAGCAGTGGTATCCGCAGAGCAGTGAGTTGCACGAGCGGCTTCTTTTGTTGCGTGAGGAATGGAAAAACCTTTCTGAATCCGAAGTGGAACAGGCACAGAAAATTTTCAGGAAAGAAGTGCTGGCAGTATTGGGAAACGTAGAGTATGTAACGTCAAACGGCAATGTTTCCAACCGGAAGGCAGCGTTTATGCAAGCGCAGAAGGATTATAAGAAGAAGTTAAGAGCCGGTGTCCAATTGTTCCGTTTTGCAGATCATCTGGCAAACGGAAAGTTTATCGTCAGCGGAAACACGAAGGAAATGCTGTATATTTTTGCTATTGTATTCGGACTAAAAGTGTATTTGTCCGAACTTGCACCGGAGTATAAGGCAGAGGATGACTTGGTAAAAAATCTTTTTTATGATTATTATAATGACAATCTTCTGCGTTACGTATTGGATAGTGATTATGTGATGCAGTCAAAAAATTACGAGACGGAGCCGACCGGAGAAGGTATTAACTTTAAAAATTATGCAGAGATAGTTTACCTGTATTATATTTATCGGGAAGATTTGGGGCTTTCCATAAAGGAAAAATTGTGCCGTGCTGAGGAGACGATTAAGAAATGTATTGATTTGTCACGTAACAGAAAGCATCCGGTGCAGGAAGCGCCAAAAGAGGCGACAGAAGTTTACAAGCGGCGTTTTATGGACACGGTTCTCGTGATGGAGGAAGAAGAACTGGTAGCATATTTGGCGGAAAATTATTACATCAGCAGTGAAGACGGGAATAAAAAAAGAACCTCCTATGCACAGGAACAAAATACCGCAAGTGCTTATGATGAGGAACTGACGCGTTGGATTGAGGAAGAATTCCATGAAGCATCCTGGGACGGAGAGAGCATTTCTTATGAGTACGGAATCGATGTGGAAGGATTGTATCAGATGCTGCTTAAGAATTGCCCGGAAGGAGACCGGTTCCGGAAGGAAGTGCTGGAAGATGCAGATTTCCGCAGGCTGCTTGATGCGTTAGAGACACGTTTGAGCAGCAGGGACCGGAATCTGTTTCGGGACGGAAAGAAAAAGAAGATTACCAGAACCCGCCTGATTGCATTATACTATTGCTATTTTATCAATGTTATGTCAGAAGAACTGGACGGAGAATATCTGGATTTACCGACGTTGTTAGAAGAGTTTGCGTATGGAAGCGGGGAGCGCAAGGGTGTGGACTATTATCTGGAGCGTTGCCGTTACCAAAAAATGAGCAAGAAGAATATTTTTGATATGTTTGTTGTATTTGCCCTTTACCTGGAGCAGATACGCTAGTTCCCCTTCCGTAAAAAACGGGATGTCACATGTTACAATGAAGACAACTTATTTTATTTGCCGGAGAAAGGACGGGGACAGAGAATGGAGAGGCAGACGATGAGGACAGAGAGCAGATGGAAATTAAAGAAAGAGGATACACTGTTACTTTCACGCAGAAAGGACGGATTGTACGCGGAAGAATGCAGAATCCTGAAGGAAGAAGGCGAAGGCGGCTCAACTGTCTGTTACTCTGCTGTGTTTAACGGGAAAAAAGGAAGATTAAAAGAATTCTATCCGACAGAGGCCTCTTACGGAAAGGTATGCTGGCTGGTTTATCTGACAAGAGGAGAAAATCATCAGCTGGTAGTGAAGAAAGAGGAGCAGTCCGAACAGTATCGCGCGTTATGCGAAGATTTTCTGACAGCGTACAAGATGTTAGACGAACGGAAACTGGCGGATGAAGAGCATGAGATTATAAATAACTATTTGCCGGTGTATGAGTTGTTATATGGAGTTGAAGAAGAAGGGAAAAAACCGGCCGGCGTTTATGTGTGGACCCCGGACGACACGAGCGGACAATCGTTTGAAAATTATTTGGGAGAAGTTTATCAGAATCCGGAGGGTCAGGCGATAGAGAATCTATATAATATCATCAGTACTGTGGTGACCCTGACGGATTGTATCCGCACATTGCATGCAGCGGGATTATTGCATTTAGATATTAAGCCATCTAATTTTCTGGTGTCCCATACAAGTTCGTATGAGATGAACGCAGCACAGATTTCTTTATTTGACATTGACAGTATTTCACCGGTAGACAGCGAATTCCCGAGAGTATCGGGGACGGTAGGCTATCGGGCGCCGGAAGTGGACCGTGGGCATGCAGAAAACCGTTCGGATATTTATTCTATCGGCGCGATGTTATTTTATGCGACGATATATGCAGAGGGAAAACGTGGAATATATTGTCCGGAATATTATAAACAGTTGGAAGAATTGGTAGAAAAGTCGTCACTGATTCATGCAGTCAAAGAACAGGATACACAGGTGTTCAAAAAAATGTTGCTCAGGATTTTGCGCAAGTGTCTGGCACCGCGT
This sequence comes from Lachnospiraceae bacterium, assembly GCA_015057585.1. GTDB lineage: Bacteria > Bacillota > Clostridia > Lachnospirales > Lachnospiraceae > SIG299. The sequence goes on from SVEF01000002.1 coordinate 149,630, forward strand.
CCGGAACAAAGATATGCCTGTTGCGAGGAATTGGCAGAGGATTTACAGGCGGCACGGATGATGCTGCTGCCGGGCATGATGTTGCATCACTTATCGGAATATGAAGGGGACAGCGAGGAAGTAGAACTGTTCCGGAAGAGTTTAATGAAATAGAGGACACAAGGAGGGGAGTTTCCCCCCCCTTCTTTTTTTGTGCAATCCGGATGTGGTATAACTGATATGCTACATAGAGACGAGAAAAAAGAGAGGAGAGAGATGTATGAATATTCAGGTGAAATCAAGTAACGGTATTACACAGGTGTCCTTGGATGCTAAACTGCTCACGGAAAGAAAGGTGTTTATCGAAGGTGAGATTACAAGCGAGACAGCAAATGAGTTTATGAAACAGATTATGTTACTGAACACGGAAGATATTGCAAAACCGATTGACGTTTTAGTCAATTCGTGTGGCGGCGAAATCAACGCGGGTCTTTTGATGTACGATGTCATTCAGGCCAGCAAGGCACCAATCCGGATGTTTTGCACCGGACGGGCCTACAGCATGGCCGCGGTTCTGTTTGCCGGTGGTAATCACGGAAGATACATGTTACCGCACAGCGAGCTGATGATTCACGAACCTCTTCTTGGGAATAAAGTGGGAGGAAACGCATCCTCCATCAAATCGATTTCGGAAAAACTGATGGCAGAACGAAAGCGCATGAACAAGATTCTGGCACAGCATACCGGAAAGACGGTGTCGGAAATCTCCAGGGCAACGGAGTACGACCATTACTTTAGCGCGGAGGAAAGTGTGAAGTTTGGACTGGCAGACAAGATTGTAAGCTTTACAGCACTGATGGGAGGTTGATTGTATGGCAGATCGCATGATCTTGGGAGAAGGTGTTGTGTACAGCACCGACAGTAATGAAACCGGATTAAACAATAACGTAATCGTTTGCGGAGGCACCGGCTGCGGTAAGACGATGTCCATCGCAGAACCGCGGATTTTAGAAACGATGGAATCCAGCCTGGTTGTTACGGTAACCAAACGCCGTCTGGTACGGAAATATTCCGGGCTGCTAAGGAAACGTGGTTACGATGTGCAGGAACTGAATTTTATCAATCCGTCGGAAAGCGATGTGGCATATGACCCGCTCGCTTATATCCGGACGGCCGCAGATGTGTCCTTCTTTGCGGAGGCACTGGTCATGGCAGACCCGCGAAAAGAAAAGTCCAATGCCGACCCGTATTGGGATGCGGCGGCCATCTCACTCCTGTCGGCGGAGATTGCGTATACGACGATGACAAAGAGCAATGCCACATTTGCGGACGTGTTGGCGTTGCACCGTCAGTTGAAGGTGATAAACTTAGGAGGCGGCAGCGAAATCAAAACAACGTTGGACGACAAGTTCGCAAAACTGGAACTACTGCATCCGGATTGCTTCGCAGTGAACTGCTGGAGATCCTTTAGGCAGTTGCCGACCAGAACGGCAAACTGTGTATTTGGTGCCTTAAACGTAATGTTAGATACCGTGTTTACGGATGATGTCTGCAAGATGATTGCAGAAAAACCACGGATTGATATTGCGGGAATCGGAGAACGAAAGACGGCGCTCTTTATCTCTACTTCTGCGGTAAATCCGGCATTACACAGTTTTATCAATATGTTTTATGCACAGATGTTCAAGTTGCTATTCGAGATGTCCGAAAAGAGGTCGGATGGGGTACTCCCGGTGCCGGTGCACGTACTTTGTGATGATTTTGCAACCGGTGGGCGCGTACTGAACTTTCCGGAATATATCAGTATCTTTCGCGAAAAGCGTATTTCGGTTACGATTCTTCTGCAGTCGGAGTCGCAGCTTCGGGCGATGTATGGCGCGGAAAACATGACGACCATCATCAATAACTGTGACACCTACATTTACATGGGCGGTATGGACATCGATACGAGCCGTGCGGTATGTGAGCGGTTGAACCGACCGCTTGAGGAGGTGTTGTACATGCCAATCGGGCAGATGTTTATCTTCCGCAGGGGGCAGTACCCGATTACGACACAGCGTTACAACATTCTCGAAAATGAAGTGTACATCAAACTGACGAAGGCTTATGAAGAGTCACAGAAGAAGGGACAGGAGCGGCTGGAGGCGCTTCGCAAGAAGCCGTCTGTGTTAGAGGTTGCGCCACCACCGGATTTGAAGGGGATTGCGTAGCTCCCTTCTTTGGTGTATGATGTAAAAAGCGAATAGAGATTTTTAACTCAAGCGTTGCTTGAGTGGGTCCGTATGGCTTGCTCAAGCAGCGCTTGCTGTACATGTGGAAGATTTTCCGATACTCTGAAAGCGTAGTCTCCGGCCGGGACGAAAACTTTAGAGAAAAGAGGTAATGATACGATGTTTGATATGAAAAAGGTAGCAGGAAATATAAAAACTGCAAGAATGAAAAAGAATATGACACAGATGAACCTGGCGGATGAGATGGGCGTGAGTTATCAGGCGATTTCCAACTGGGAACGCGGAAATTCTATGCCGGATATTGCAAAATTGCCGGAACTTTGTAACATCCTCGGAATCAGTTTTGAAGAGCTGGTAGGAGAAAGAAGTGAAGAAACCGAAATCGCGGAACGCCTGATGGAAAAGAAAGAAGCAGAAGTTTCTTTAGAAGAAATGGCGAAGGTGGGACCGATGATGAAACCGGATGTCATAGAAACAAAGGTGGAGGAGACTTTAAAAAAGAAGGGGAAGATTTCGTTTGCCACGATGGTTAGCATTGCTCCGTTTATGGACAAGGAAACGCTGGATAAGATGGCAGAAGAGGTGGCAGATATCAATTTTGGACAGCTCTGTGCCCTGGCGCCTTTTTTGGATAAAAGCACGCTTGATAAAATTGTGGACAGGAGTCTGCAAAGTACCAAAACGGATTGGAACAATGTAGTGGCAGTCGCGCCGTTTCTATCAAAGAGCGCTCTTAAAAAGATTGCGGATTATCTGGTAGAGAACGGACAATCCTCCATACTGGTAGCCGTTGCTCCATTCCTGGGAGGAACCATGCTTCGGGATATTATGCAGGATGTTGAGATGGACGCAAGTGCGATGGAAAATGTCCATATCCGGATAGAGAATGGTTCCGGTGATGAAATAGATTTAGATGATTTGGAAGAAGATGAGGTGGCAGAACGTGCCGGTCAGGCTCTGGAAAGAGGCGAAGATCTTCGGGATTATCTGGATTACATGGATGAGGCTGACGTGGATGTGCTCGCAATAAAAGCACTGGAAGCAGGCTATGATGTCCGGGATTTTCTGGATTATATGACAGAGGACGGTGTCGAGAAACTGGCATTTAAGGCGATGGAACTGGGGGCAGATATCGAGGATTATCTGGATTATCTGGATGAAGATGTGATAAAGAGATTGTTGTTGCGTGCAATGAAGAAGTAAGAATAACCAAAGGGACACGGCTGCTTGGTTAGATTGGCCGTGTCCCTTTTTCAATCAGGTAGAAATCAGTATCCCAAAAGAGAGATCGTCATGCGGTAACTTTTGGAATTGTTAGGAGCAAGCATCTCCACATTGCGCTTGCTTGTAAAATTGTCATCTTCATCATCGTAAATAGCGGATCCGTTCCAAGGCTCTATACAAAGGAAAGGAGCCTTTCCGCCGATTGGGGTCCAAAAAGCGATGGTGCGAAAATCCGGATAATCCACGCGGATGCCGTGCCCACGGGATGCATGGACTAACTTGACACTGCGCGAAGCGATTTGTGGGAAGAAGATGGCATCGTTGTCGAACATCTTCTTTTCAAGAGGAAGAGTGTCGCTGTTAGAAGCGTAGGTAATCTGTTTATCGGAATAGAAAGACAGATCTTCCAAATTATAAGGTGTAGCAATGAGCTTTTCTTCTTTTTCAAAGACAAGCTGATATTCGGAGAAATCTTCGTCGGATTCAAGCGGACACATAAAGCCCGGATGTGCCCCGATATGATACGGCATATCGCCGGTATCCTTATTCGTTACCGTGTATGTCATGTGTAAGGTATTTTGATCCAATTCATAGGTAAGGGTGAGTTCAAACTGGAACGGATAAACCGCAAGAGATTCTTCGCTCTCATTCAACACGAAAGTAACACGTGTATCGGAAACCTCAATTGGTGTGAACACGGAGTCCTTACAAAAACCATGTTTCGGAAGTGTATATTTTACACCGTTAAAATAAGTTTCGTTATTCCGGACATTTCCTATTGTAGGGAACAAAAGAGGAGAAGAGCGCATCCAGAATGCAGGATCTGAATTCCAGATAAATTCTTTTCCGTCTGCGTTACGGAATGACTTTAATTCGGCACCCATGCGATTTATGGTAACTTCATAGTTCCCGGAATGAAGCGTGATACTCATGATTTTTATACCTCCACTTTGAATATTTAAAAGGAGTAAACAAACTCTAGTATAGTATAAGGCAGATGTATTCAAAAAAAAAGGATGAAAAAACATCCACCTTATAATGCCGGGAGGAATGTGCTAGAATGAGGAAAATAATAAAAAGGAGATGGTAACGGTATGAACAATAAAAATAAGACCAGTAAGATTCCAAAATGGGCATGGCTGATGATTTCGCTTGCGACCGCCATGGTATTGTGGTATGTATTGTCGCTGATTCCAAAGACTTCACGAAGCTTCCCTAATTTAGTAGTAACATTCAAATCAGTGTTTACTATGATTGAGAGAGAAGTATTCTGGAAGGACATTAGCAGCAGCTTGATTTCCGTTGTGGCAGGTTTTGCAATCGGCTTTGTATTATCACTGCCGGCAGCAATTCTGATGGCATGGTATGGACCGGTCCGCAACATTATTGAGCCATGGATTCAGTTTATTCGTAATATTCCACCTTTGGCATATGTTCCACTGGTTGTTATTTCGGCAGGTGTTGGTAGAAAATCACAGATTATCGTTATTACGATTGCAACATTCCTGATTATGACGGTTACAATTTATCAGGGTGTAATCAACGTGGATGAGACATTGATTAAGGCTGCAAGAGTCCTTGGTGCGACAGATAAGGATATTTTCCTGAAGGTAATTGCACCGGCAACTTTACCGTTCATCATCACTGCAATCCGTCTGGGCAGCTCTACTGCATTGACCACCTTAATTGCAGCGGAATCGACCGGTGCGATAGCGGGCCTGGGTATGAGAATCCGTTCCTTAAACAACTCGTTTGAATCTGCACCGATGTTACTGTACATCATTATCATTGGTATTATCGGTATGTTGATTGAAAAATTAGTGAAATTTATAGAGAGGAGATTCACAGGATGGCAGGAGAAGAGAGAAGTGTAAAAGTTAAGATTGATAACGTGCGTAAAGTGTATGACACCAGAAACGGTGAAATGATTGCATTAAACGGCGTGGATCTTGATATTAAAGAAAACGAATTTATTTGTGTGGTAGGTCCTTCCGGTTGTGGAAAATCCACTCTGTTAAATATTATCGCCGGATTACTGGAGCCTACTTCCGGAGCAGTTTACTGTGACGGTAAGGAAGTTAAGGGTACAGGTACCGAGCGAGGCGTGGTATTCCAGCAGTATGCATTGTTCCCATGGATGACGGTAAAGAAAAACGTAATGTTTGGCCTGAATTTAAAGGGTATCAAGGGAAAAGAAGCAGAAGAAATCGCCATGAAGTACATAAAAATGGTTCAGCTGGAGGATTTCGTGGACCATTATCCAAAGGAACTTTCCGGTGGTATGAAGCAGCGTGTGGCAATCGCCAGAGCGTATGCGGTTAACCCATCCATTCTTCTGATGGACGAGCCGTTCGGTGCGCTGGATGCACAGACCAGAACACAGCTTCAGCAGGAACTTCTGGAAACATGGGAAAAGGAACAGAAGACATGTTTCTTTATCACACATGACGTAGATGAAGCGATTATTCTTGCGCAGAAGGTTATCATTATGAGTGCGAGACCGGGACGTATTAAGGAAATCGTAGATATTAACATTCCTTATCCGCGTACTCAGGAAACGAAGATGACACCAGAATTCTTAGAATTAAAGAATCATATCTGGAGTCAGGTATACCAGGAATATCTGGAAGTAAGAAAGTAACCGATAACATTGCCGGAAAGATCCGGCTAAGATAAATGTTATAAAATGAGGAGGAACAAAACAATGAAAAAGAGAATTTTAGGTTTAGTAATGGCAGTTATTATGATTGCCGGCATGTTCGTAGGATGCGGCAAGAGTAACGGTGACAAAATCGTATTAAATGTTGCTTACATGCCAAACTACGGTAGCCTTTGGGCAATCGAAAATGCAATTGAACAGGGTTATTTGGCAGAAGAAGGTATTGAAGTTGTTTTAACTGAGTTCCAGGATGGTCCTACTATCATCGCAGCTATGGAAAGTGGTACAATTGATGTTGGTTATATCGGACAGGGTGCTCATAAGCTTTGTATCAATGGCAGAGCTTCCATCTTTGCATTATCCCACATCTCCAATGGTGATGCTTTAATCGGTGGCCCTGGCATCAAGAAGGTAGAAGACCTCAAGGGTAAGAAGGTTGCTTATTCTTCTGGTACATCCAGTGAAGATATCTTAGTAAACTCCTTAAAGAAGGCCGGCATGACAATGAATGATATTCAGGCATTTGATATGGATGCTTCCGCAATCGTTACAGCTATGTTATCCGGTGGTGTAGACGCTTGTGCTACATGGTCTCCAAACAGCTTAAAGATTTTAGAAGAACTTGACGGTGCTACAAAGTTAACAGATAACATGACATTCGCAGACGAGACAGTTTCTCTTGCAAGCTGGATCGTAATGCCGAAGTATGCAGAAGAGAACAGAGAAGTTCTTGTTAAGTTCACAAGAGCATTATTTAAGGCTATGGACTACGCAGCAAAGGATCATCAGGATGAAACGGCTGCTTTAATCGCAAAGCAGATTGCACAGGATAAGGATGGCGTTTACAATCAGCGTGGTGATGCTAATTGGTTAACAGGTAAGGAAGTTGCAGCAGGTGCAGCAGATGGTACTGTAGAAGGTTACTACGAACTTCAGAAGCAGACATTTGTAAATGCAGGTGCAGTTGAAAAGGATCCTGTTCCGGCAGTAAGCGATTATGTACTCTTAGATCTTATGATCGAGGCAGGTAAGTACTAAAAACAGACTTCCGTGAAGCGGAGGTAGTTGCATAAACAATAGGGCTACTATCCGGTGGCCCTATTGCTCTATTTATGAAAACGGAGGAGTTTTGATATTATGCATGAATATTATTACTATAATCGGGAACAACTTTTAGATTCTCCAAAGATTCCACTGATTGTGATGGAAGATAATCCGACTGTTTTCAAAGCGCTTGCTCAGGAAATGGTGGATGAGATTAAGAGAAAAAATGCATTGGGTGAAAAGACGGTATTTATTTGTCCTGTCGGACCGGTAGGTCAGTACCCGTATTTCGTAGAAATGGTAAACGAAGAAAATATCAGTCTGAAGGATGTCTGGTTCATCAATATGGACGAGTACCTGACAGACGATAAGCAGTGGATTCCAAAGGAGCACAGATTAAGTTTCCGGGGCTTTATGGACCGCACTGTATATACAAAGGTAAAACCGGAGCTGGTAATGCCGGAAGAGCAGAGAGTATTTCCGGATCCGAACAATGTAACTTATATTCCGGAGCTGATTGAAAAACTCGGTGGCGTGGATATCTGCTTTGGCGGTATCGGCATCAATGGTCACGTGGCATTCAATGAGCCGGATGACAGCTTAACCCCGGAAGAATTTTTGGCACAGAAGACAAGAGTACTTCCAATCGCAAAGGAGACCAGAGCGGTAAACTCTATCGGCGATTTAAACGGAGCATTGGATGATATGCCTCATTACTGTATCACTATCGGCATTAATGAAATTGCAAATGCAAGAAAGATTCGTCTCGGATGCTTCAGAGACTGGCACAGAAGTGTGGTAAGACATGCGGCATATGGTGAAAAGAGTGCGCATTTCCCTGTTTCTCTGTTACAGGGTCATGCAGATATTAGTATTCGTTTCACTGAGTTTGTGGCAAATCTCCCGGAATAAGGAGTGAAGGAAAATGAAGGATTGTTATATAATCAACGGTTCGGTATATGTTGACCGGACCTTTACCGAAAAGACCATCATGGTACAGAATGGAAAAATTAAATTACTGGATGCCGGCAGCACAGTTCCGGCAGAGGCGGTGGTATATGATGTTGCCGGGAAAAAGATAGTACCGGGATTTATTGATGTTCATACACACGGTTCCGTAGGTGTGGATGTCAATGCGGCTACAGCAGAAGATTTAGAGAAAATCTGTCGTTTTGTGGCAAAGAACGGTACGACATCCTGGTTCTGCTCCGTGCTTACTGACACAAAGGAGCAGACAGAATGGTGTATCGATGAGTTTAAGAAGCATCAGAAGATGGAATCGGAGGGGGCAAACCTGTTGGGTATCCATCTGGAGGGTCCGTTTTTATCCACAGAGTACAAGGGAGCCATGCCGGAGCATCTTTTGATGAAGCCTAATATGCAGCTTTTGGAAGAATATCAGGCGAGAGCAGAGGGAAATATCAAATACATTACGATTTCACCGGAAGTGGAAGGAATTGCAGATGATATTCCGAAGATGAATCAGCTTGGAATTACAGTGGCTATCGGACATTCGGGTGCGGACTACGATACAAGCTGGAAAGCGATTAATAACGGTGCGGAATGCTGTACGCATACGTTTAATGCGATGAAACTGTTACATCAGCATTTTCCGGCAATTATGGGAGCGGCATTAGAGTCGGATATCTATTGTGAAGCGATTTGTGACGGAAGACATCTTCATCCGGGAACAGTAAGACTCTTAATCAAAACCAAAGGAATCGATAAGGTGGTTGCCATCACGGATTCTATTATGGCAGCAGGATTACCGGATGGAAATTACAAATTAGGCGTGAATGATGTTGTGGTAAAAGACGGTGATGCAAAGCTTGCAGATACCGGTGTCCGTGCGGGAAGTACCTTGACACAGAATGTTGCATTGAAAAATCTTCTTGCATTTACCGGACGTCCGCTGGAAGAGATTTTACTTCTTCTCACAGAGAACCCTGCAAAACTGTTAAAGGTTTTTGATACCAAGGGTTCCATCGCAGACGGAAAGGACGCAGATCTCGTTGTTCTGGACGACGCAAATGACATTGCGGATGTCTTTGTGGGCGGAAGAAAAATATAAAAATACTACAAATTTTCCGGGCAGTATGATATCATGTTTTTATTAGGAAACGGTAGTAAAGAGAGGAACATGATATGCTGATTTTGCTCGCGGTTATTTTAGTGATTATTTCTATATGGATGGCAGTGGCGAAAAAGACAAGGGAATCCGGGTATCTGGTGGGACTTTGTGTCAGTCTGCTGCTTGAAATTTGTGGAATTATGATTTTTATTGCCAAAAAAGGCGGTGTTTCGTCAGAACTGTTACCTCTTTTTTACTTTACAAAAAAAATAAAAACAGAGGTACAGTATCTGATGATTACATTAAATCAACTTGGTTTTTTAGTAGTACTCGGACGTACTCTGTTTCCGTTTTTTTTGGCGGAACTTGCCATCGGCTATTCGATGGTCGGCTGGGTTCGGCAAAAGCCATGGTTGCCGGTTGCCGTAGGAGGATTCCCGGTGATTACTCTGGCTTTGTATCTGCCGGGAGTTTATCGGGCGATGACATCGCAAGAGTCGGATATCAGCATGTATTTAAACGGATTTGCTATGGGATGGATGACGTTCTATATTATTGCGTCTATCGTTTTACTGTTCTATGAGCAATTTGCGGTTTCTTTTAAGTTTGCAAAACGGCAATTGCGTTATATTGTGGTTTGTCTGGCTTCCATGACCGGAATTTATCTGTTGTTTTATGTACAGGATCCGGGGCAGATTTATTATTTTTACAATTATTCTTTCCGATGGATGAGTGATGCGACCTACATGAGGGTGAATGCACCGTGGCATGCGTATGTGTTATTGATTGGCGGATGTACGGTTTGCTGCATTATGGGGTTTGGAAGTCTGTATCGTTTTACCCGTCTTCATTTTGAAACAGACAAAGAAGATGTGGTTCTGGAGCGAAAGTTTGATACAGCAAAGATTGGCGCCTCTACATTTGTCCACAGTATGAAAAACCAGTTATTGTCCAGTAAAGTTATTTTCAAACGAATCGGACAAGCATATGAACAGCCGCAGGTCGATGTGGCAAAGATTAAAGAATACGTAGATACTTTAGAAGAATTTAACAATGCAATGCTGACCAGAATGGAGGAACTATACAGTTTTGTAAAATCCAATTCCATTTACATGGTACCAACAAGCATGGAAGACATTGCAGAAGACGCCTTGCAGCGGTTTCGCAGAAAATATCCTACGGGGCAGATTGATGTTTCGCTGGAAGGTGAAATGTGGATTCTTTCCGATAAGATACATTTGTGTGAGGCATTGTACAATTTGCTTGTCAATGCACAGGAAGCAGTGGATGGTGCAGACAGAGGAGAAACCGGCAAGGTCACGTTGTCCTGCTACAGCAGGAGGCAATATGCAGTCATTGAAATCAGTGACAACGGAATCGGTATTGCGAAGAGCCATTTAAAAAAGATATTCGACCCGTTTTATTCCAGTAAAAATTCTAATTCGAACTGGGGAATGGGATTGTATTATGTAAGAGAAATTGTAAAGAGCCATCTGGGGACATTGCAGGTGGAGAGTAAAGTAGGAGAAGGAAGTAAAATATACATTCTGCTCCCACGTTATGACAGTTATAACAGTGACCGTAAAAATCAGAAGGTAGGTAAGCATGAATAAAAAAATTAGAATTTTGATTGCTGACGATTTTTCGTTGCTGCGGGAAGATATGATAGAATTGATTAACAGACAGCCGGACATGGAAGTGGTCGGCGAAGCATCCTCCGGCAGGGAAATCGTAGAGCTTGCCAAAAAAACAGAATTTGACCTGATTTTAATGGATATAGAGATGGAACAGACCAATACCGGTATCCTTGCGGCAGAACGGATTAAGCAGGAGAAACCGGGAGGAGAAATCATTTTTCTCACAGCACACGAAACCAAGGAGATGATTGTAACGGCAATGGGAGTCGGTGCGGTGGATTATCTGGTAAAGGGCTGTTCGGAAGAAGAAGTGCTACATCACATCCGGTGTGCGTACGAGGGACATCCGGTGATGGAAAGCAAGGTGCATGAAACAGTCATGCAGGAATATGCCCGGCTACGGAAAAGTGAACAAAGCCTGCTGTTCTTTATTACCAATCTGTCACAGCTGACAGCCACGGAACGGCAGATGATTAAACTGTTTTTGCAGGGATATAAGACAACGGAAATAGCAAAAGTACGTTGTGTGGAATACAGCACCGTAAAGACACAAGTCAAAGGACTTTTACGGAAGTTTGGCTGTTCGAGAACAACGGAAATTGTGGAAATGATTCGAAATTTAAATATTGAGCATTTATTTTAACATAGAGAAAATCCGGTAGTGAAACCGACGGAGGAATGGATATGGGAGACAATCTATTGATTATGCATGGCGGCGGCCCGACGGCAGTTATTAATGCTTCGCTTTACGGGGCAATCCGCGAAGCAAAACAGCACAAAGAGTTGGAACATATTTATGCGGCGAAGAACGGAACGGGCGGCTTGCTCAGGGAAGAGTTGATTGAACTTGAGCATATTCCGGAGGAAAAACTGGCGCTCCTGTTACAGACACCGGGAAGTGCAATCGGTACTTCAAGAGACCAATTGGAGCAGGAAGAATATGACCGTATGGTGGAGGTTCTTCAGAAGTACAACATTAAGTATGTGCTGATGAATGGCGGAAACGGAACGATGGATACCTGCGGAAAACTTTATAAAACCTGTATGCAAAAGGGACTTGATATTAAGGTCATGGGCATTCCGAAGACGATGGATAATGATATTGCCATCACAGACCACAGCCCTGGATTTGGCAGTGCTGCAAAATATATTGCACAGAGTGTGAAAGAAGTTTGTGCGGACGTCAAAGGACTTCCGATTCATGTAGTTGTCATCGAAGCATCCGGTAGAAATGCCGGCTGGATTACAGCAGCAAGTGCCATGGCGGCGGACAAAGACGGTGTGGGACCGGATTTGATTTATCTTCCGGAACGGCCGTTTGATGAAGACAAATATATTGAAGATATCAAAAGATTGCTTGAGAAAAAGAAGGGCATTGTGGTTGTTGCCAGCGAAGGATTAAAAAATGCGGACGGACAACCGATTGTCGAACCGATTTTTAAGGTTGGAAGAGCGACTTATTTTGGCGATGTCAGTGCGCACCTGGCAAATTTGGTTATTAAACGGCTGGGTTATAAAGCAAGAAGTGAGAAGCCGGGATTGCTTGGCAGAGCCTCGATTCCTTTACAGAGCAGTGTGGACAGAGAAGAAGCGGAACTGGCAGGAAAGCTTGCATGTGAGGCTGTGTTGAACGGCACGGCCGGAAAAATGGTGGCTTTCAGAAGAGTGAGCACGAGTCCATATAAAATGGAACCGTTCCTTGTGGACATTGACGAAGTGATGATGTATGAGCGCACTATGCCGGATGAATATATCAATGAGGAAGGAAACGGTGTGACGGAGGCTTTCAGGGAGTGGTGCAGACCATTGCTTGGACATGAACTTCCGGAGATGATTTCGTTTAATTAAAAATGATATTAATGCAAGATAAATTCACTGAAAACGGAGGAAGAAATTATGTTAGTACCTATGAGAGCAATTTTAGAAGCTGCAGACAAATACGATTACGCGCAGGGTGCATTCAATGTGAATGCAGTATGTCAGGCAAAGGCAGTAATCAACGTACATGAAATGTTCAGAAGCCCGGCTATTTTACAGGGAGCTGACCTTGCAAACGGTTTTATGGGCGGACGCACTGACTTTATGAATGCCACATTAGAAGACAAGAAAAAGGGTGCAAAGAATATCGCGGATGCTGTAAAGAAGTATGGTACCGACAGTGCGATTCCGATTGCCCTTCACTTAGACCACGGCAAAAACTTCGATTCCTGCGTAGCAGCGATCGAAGGCGGTTATACAAGTGTTATGATCGATGGAAGCCATCTTCCGTTTGATGAAAATGTAGAACTTACAAGAGAAGTTGTAAAGTATGCCCATGAAAGAGGTGTTTCTGTCGAGGGTGAACTTGGTGTGTTAGCCGGTGTAGAAGATCATGTATTTTCCGCTAACAGTACATATACCAATCCGGCCAGTGCAATTGAATTTTTCCGTAAGACCGGTGTAGATGCTTTGGCAATCAGTTACGGAACCATGCATGGTGCCAATAAGGGTAAGAATGCGGTAATCCGTAAAGAAATTGCCATTGCGATTAAGGAAACCATGCGTCATGAAGGCATTGAAGGTTATCTGGTAAGCCATGGTTCTTCGACCGTTCCGCAGTATATCGTAGAGGAAATCAATGGTCTGGGCGGCGAACTTGTCAACACTTATGGAATTGATGTAAACCAGTTGATTGAAGCAGGCCATTGCGGCATTAACAAAATCAACGTAGATACGGATATCCGTCTTGCGGTTACCAGAAACATGAAGGAATTGTTCGCAAGGGAAAAGGCGTTGCAGAACAGTGCATCCATCGGCGCTATTTATGAACTTCTGGAAAAGAACAAGGCTGCGTTTGACCCAAGAGTATTCCTTCCGCCGATTATGGATACGGTGATGTTTGGAAACATTCCGGATGATGATGTGGCAAGAATCTGTAAGTGCGTGGAAGACGGTGTGAAAGAAGTTGTAGGTACTCTGATTGTAAAATTCGGAAGCTACGGAAAAGCACCAAAGGTAGAACTTACCACTTTGGATGAAATGGCAGACCGTTACAAAAAAGCAGGTATTTAAGGCACAGGGCAGAAGGGAAGCATAACATGAAGCATATTTATCTGAATTTAAAAAGATTTGATGTTCCGACCGAGTTCGGTGGGGTAAACCGTATTGCTCCAATGACAGAATGGGCGTCTTATATTGTAAAACAGACACAGGAAGAGTTAAAGAAATATAACCGCGATGAAGTGGAATTCGGAATGTATTTTCCGGAACTCCATGTATTAAATGCCGTAAGTGCAAAGTCGGAAGATTCACCGGTTAAGGTGGGATGCCAGGGTATTTACCGTGCGGACACAGCAGTGGGAGGAAACTTCGGTGCGTTTACGACAAACCGGTCGGCATCTTCCATGGTAGCTGCAGGTTGTGAGACCGTGATTATCGGTCATTGCGAAGAACGTAATGACAAAGCAGGAATTCTGGCAGAAGCAGGTGTTACAGATACCGACGCCATCAACCGTCTGCTGAATCAGGAAATCAAGTGTGCTATTGCACGCGGAATGACGGTTCTTTATTGTATCGGTGAAAAGAGCGAGGAGCAGGAGCGTTGGGAAGAAGTGCTCGGAAAGCAGCTTGAAATCGGCTTGCAGGATGTAGATACTTCAAAAGTAGTCATCGCTTATGAACCAATTTGGTCCATCGGGCCAGGGAAAACGCCTGCCGGAAAAGACTATATCACGAAGATCGCCCGTTTTGTAAAGGAAAAAACAGGCGGTATGGACATCGTTTACGGCGGTGGTCTCAAACAGGAGAATGCGGCGATGCTGGCATCTATTGATGAGATTGATGGTGGTTTGATCGCGTTGACCCGTTTCCAGGGAGAAATCGGTTATTATCCGGATGAATATTTAGAAATCATCCGATTATATATGCAGGGTTAAAACAAAAGAACGGAGGAACAGATTATGAAACTTGATTTTGAATATGGCCATGGGCTTATGACAGCGGAATTGCCGGATAATACCGACGTTTTTATTCCGGGTGAAACGGTAAAGGATCCGGACTTTATTCCGGTAGATAAGTTAGAAGAAGCTTATTTGGAGAGTCTTGCACATCCGATTGGAATGCCGACTTTGACAGAACTTGCACACAAGGGCAGTACGGTAACATTTATTGTTCCTGACCGTGTAAAGGGTGGCGAACAGGAAACCAGCCACAGAAAATTAAGTATCAAGTATATTTTAAGAGAGTTATATGCAGCGGGCGTAGAAAAGAAAGACATTCTTTTTATTATCTCGAACGGCCTGCACCCAAGAAGTAAGGAATCCGATGCAAAGGCATTGTTCGGACCGGAGCTGTTCAATGAGTTCTGGCCAACCGGACAGATTATCAGCCATGACAGTGAAGACTATGAGCATATGGTTGACCTTGGTGTAACACGCAGAGGTGACCCGGTTCTCATGAACAAGTATGTTTTTGAGTGCGACATTCCGATTTTAATCGGTCATGTACAGGGAAATCCTTACGGTGGTTATTCGGGTGGCTACAAGCACAGTGCAACCGGTATTACCCATTGGAAGAGCATTGCAAGCCATCATGTGCCATCTGTTATGCACAGAGATGACTTCACACCGGTAAACGGCGCGAGTCTCATGCGTAACAAGTTTGATGAAATCAGTATGCACATGGAAGAAAAGATGGGACATCCGTTCTTCTGTTGTGATGCGGTACTGGATACCTCTTCCAGACAGATTGCTATTTTCTCCGGCTATGCAAAAGAGATGATGCCAAAGAGCTGGGAAGTGGCAGATAAGAGAACTTATGTACACTGGGCAGAAAAGAAGTATGATGTTTTGGTATTCGGTATGCCGCAGAAGTTCCACTACGGTGATGGTATGGGAACAAACCCAATCATGATGATGCAGGCACTCAGCGCACAGGTACTTCGTTTCAAGAGAATTATGAGTGATAACTGTGTTATTATCTGTTCTTCTATTTGTAACGGATACTTCCACGATGAGTTATGGCCATATTTAAGAGAAACCTACGAACTGTTCCAGCATGATCATATGGATACCTTGCCGGATATGAACCGTTATGGTGAATATTTTGCCACAAACGAAGAATATATCCGCAAATACCGTTTTACCAACGCATTCCATCCGTTCCATGGTTTTTCCATGATGTCCTGCGGACACATTGCGGAGATGAATACAAGTGCGATTTATATTGTAGGCGCACAGGATCCGGGCTATGCAAGAGGCATGGGTTTAAAGACAAGAGCTACTTTTGAAGAGGCGTTAGAGGATGCCAAGAAGAAATTTGTAGGACAGAATCCAAATATTCTTGCGCTTCCGATGACCTTTAAAAAGTCGGCAGTGCATCTTTGTATGAAGAATCCGGCGGATGACTGTATGGATGCTTACGGACATCGCGGAGGATGTTGCGAGTAATCAGATAAGATTTTGGAAATGCTTTGAGGTGGGGGAACGGATTCGTTCCCTCCACCCCATGGAAATGATTTGGGAGAACAGATATGAACTTGTTTAAAAGAAAAAAACCAATCAGTATGACGGAAACGAGCCAGGGAGAAGGAAAAGAACTTCGCGAGTTTTCAAAGAGAATTCTCAAAAACACGGAAACATTGAATGAGAATGTAATGCAACTGAACTATATTGCGGGAAGTACGAACAATGCGGTAAAGGCGGTCAATGGTTCTATCAATGAAATCAGCGACAGCAATAATGTGTTATCCAGAAATATCAGTGAGATACGTGGCATTTCCATGGAGATGGGCGAAAATATTGATGCAAATATTGAGAACGTAGAAAAACTTACTTATGCAGCGGATCAGATGACAACGAGCATCGGTAAGGTAATGCAGAATTTTATTGAACTGGTAGAAAGTAACAGGGAGACCGCGCAGGGCATCGAAGAGGTTGCGGTAAACACACAATTAACATATGATGCAGCGCAAGAGATTTTGGTTGCAATACAGCTGATTAATGAAATTGCAAATAAGACGAATTTACTCAGTCTGAATGCCTCTATCGAAGCAGCGAGAGCGGGCGAGGCCGGACGTGGTTTTGCGGTTGTTGCAAAGCAGATTCAGGAACTTGCGGAAAAGAGCCGGGGCAGTGCAGAGAATATCGGACGGATTATTCGGGAATTGGAAGAAAAATCAAATAAGTCCGTTGTTAGTATTCAAAGAATCCAGGAAGCATCCAAAAAGCAGACGGAGAACTTAACGGATATCAAAGGCTTTTTGGAGTTGACCGATCAAAACATTGATCAGGTACGTGAGTGTGTCCAGATTGTGGAAGAAAACATGGATAAACTGGATTCGTCTAAAAATACAATTATCCAGAACATGGAAGATTTGGAACGTCTCGGAACCAATAATTCCGAGGCGGCAGAAATGATTGTTTCCGATTTTGAGAAGGTGGTAAAGAACACCGGAAAAATTACGGAAATGGCATTTGAACTTGCTGATGTCGGAGAAGGGTTGAAACATACGGCAGAAGCGTATGACAACAAGGTTCAGGCAGAACGCAAGCCGGTACATATCCGTGTCGGATACATGCCGAACTACGGAAGCCTCTGTTCGATTGTGGCGGCAATCAAGCAGGGCTATATGGCGAATGAAAATATTACGGTAGAATTAAAGGAATATGAGAACGGACCAAAGATTATTGCGGCAATGAAGGAAGGTACGCTGGATGTCGGATATATCGGTCATGGTGCACACAAACGTTGTATCCAGGGCGATGCAGTAGTATTTTTGCTGTCTCATATCTCCAATGCGGAAGCAGTCATCGGACACAGAAGCAGTGGAGTGCGTAACCTGAAGGCATTACAGGGAATGCGTATCGGTACAATGGAAGGAACCACCAGTGATGCGATTTTAAATTTTGCACTGGACAGTGTAGGTGTCAGCAGGGATGAATGTGTTATTGTGAATGAGACACCGGACGAAATTGTACGTGATATGATTGCCGGAAAACTGGATGCATGTGCACTCTGGTCGCCATATACATTGGAAGTAATGAACAAACTTGGAAACAATGCCGTGCTTTTGGCAAATAATATGAACTTCTCTAACCGTTTGGTATCGTTATCCTCATGGATTACCACACCGGAGTTCGCAAAAGAGAAAAAGGAAGAACTGGTACGGTTTACGAGAGCTTTGTATCGCGGTATGAACTATCGTGCGGCAGAAGGCAATATGCGTAAGGTGGCAACCTGGGTTTCTGAGTTCTCCAAAATGGATGCCCAGAAAGCATATGAACAGAGACAGGATGCGGAATGGTCGACTTCCGGTTATGTTGCCATCGGTGCAAAGGACGGAACGATTGAACAGTTGTATACGACGCAGCAGGAACTGTTCCGCAAGGTGGGAGAAATCAATGTTACTGTTCCGGTCCGCGACTATGTACTTATTGATAATATGATTGAAGCTGCAAAATAAGAGAAAGAAGAGAGAATGATGACAGTAGCGGTAATTTTATTTATTGTATGTATTTTGGCGTCCAGCATCGGTGCTGTTGTTGGTGCCGGAGGCGGAGTAATTATTAAGCCTGTCCTTGATATGATAGGAATTTTACCGGTGTCTACGGTAAGTTTTTGTTCCGGCTGTACGGTACTCGGCATGTCGGTTTGCTCGCTGATTAGAAACAGGAACGATGGTGTGAAGTTGCGCCTGAAAACAAGTACGGCACTGGCAATCGGAGCAGTGCTTGGTGGGCTGGTCGGTAAATGGCTGTTTGAAATTGTGCGTAACGGATTTGGGAATGAGAGAGTCCTGGGAGCTATTCAGGCGATCTGTCTTACCATTATCACCATTGGTGTATTTGTATATGTTTGCAACAAAGATAAGTTGCCGTCGAAGAATGTGAAAAATTTCGGGGTTGCTGTTGTTATTGGTGTTTTTCTCGGAATTATCTCCTCATTTTTGGGAATCGGCGGGGGAACCAGTAATGTTGCTGTTTTGTTTTTCTTCTTTTCCATGGAGGCAAAGGAGGCAGCAAAAAATTCAATCTATATTATTATTTTCTCGCAGATTTCGAGTATCATATCCGCTTTTGCGACAGCGTCCGTTCCGGATTTTGAATGGTTGCATCTGTTATTTATGGTGATTGGTGGCATTGGTGGTGCTCTGATCGGTGCAGCTGTTTCAAAGAGAATTGATAACAAGGGCGTAGAAAAGATTTTGCGCATTCTGTTATTGGTGATTATTGCAATTGATTTTTACAATGTCTTAAAATATACTATTTTGTAGGAATTTAATATCAGGAGGTAGAGGCGGGAATGAAAACATCGGGTATGAAAACAAGAAAGATGGTTCTTGCATCTTTCTTTTTGGTTTTGGGAATTGTGTTACCGTTTTTTACGGGGCAGATTCCCGAAATAGGGAATATGCTTCTGCCGATGCATCTTCCGGTATTGCTTTGCGGTTTTATCTGCGGATGGCAGTACGGGCTCATAGTGGGGGCAATGACACCTTTGGTACGCAGTTTGTGGTTTGGTATGCCTCATCTTTTGCCGAATGCCGTTGGAATGGCAGTGGAACTGGGGGTATATGGTCTATGTGCGGGAGTACTCGGTCGGAAATTCGGCCGGAAACTGACCGGGATTTATCCGGCGCTTTTTCTTACGATGATTTCCGGACGTCTGGCATGGGGCATGGCTTCTTTCGTTTTGTTCCGTATGCTGGGGAATTCGTTTACATGGAAAATTTTCTTCGCGCAAAGTGTGATCAATGCGGTACCGGGAATTGTGTTGCAACTGATACTGGTTCCTGTGATAGTCCGGCTGATTCCGCGGGAACATATGTTAAACATAAAGAACAGCTGCATCCGGCGATTTGAGCCGGTGGTGACTGAAATACGCAGATTGCTGGAGGACCCGGAAAAGAAGATTATTTTAGTTGCAATTGACGGGAAATGTGCGAGCGGAAAATCTACGCTTGGCTATTATTTGAAGAACCGGTTTGATGCCAACCTGTTTCATATGGACGATTTCTTTTTGCAGAAGCATCAGCGTACGGAGGAACGTTTTGTACAGGTGGGCGGAAATGTAGATTATGAGCGTTTTAAGGAACAGGTGTTAACTCCGCTTTTGGAAGGAAAAGAAATTACTTATCAGCGATTTGACTGTGGCAGTTTGGAATTGCAGGCAGCAAAGCAGATGAAACCGAAACGTCTGAATATTATTGAGGGATCATACAGTCAGCATCCTTATTTTGGTGAGGTGTATGATTTGAAAGTATTTATGGAAATTGACCCGGAAAGTCAGTTGAAAAACATTGAAAAGAGAAACGGCGTGAAAAAATTGCAGATGTTCAAAGAAAAGTGGATTCCGAAGGAGACAGCGTACTTTGAAGCATTTGGTATTAAAGAAAAGAGCGACCTTGTGATTGCATGGACAAACTTGGTGCAGTGAAGAATACGAAGCGATATACCGGAGTAGGCTGGTATATCGCTTCATTTAATTGATGCTATCTGTTCATATCCAGGTCTATCACGTATTTCGTCCCGTCGAAAGTTTCCACAACCGTTGGTGCATAATCAAAACCTGCAACGGATTTATCAGGCCAGATGCTGACCGCGGAACACTTATCCTTTGTCCAAGGGAATGTGGTGTCGTGTTTGTACAACGTAAGAGCCTCTACGTGGAAAGAACGCATAAAGAGTCCCTGGTCCGTGTTTGCGAGAGTAATCTCCACAAAATCCTCACAGCGTTTACCGTTCCGGTCCACCTTTGTGTTTGGCGGGTAATCCAGAGCGGCATTAAACAGAAATGCGGTGTTGCGCCCGTCGGCATAGGCTCCTTTGACTTCCACGCGTACTTCGTCCCGGATTCCGCTGTTTTGACCTTCTACTGTCAGGACGGCATAATTATCCTCGGTGAGTGTTAATGACATGTTGTAGATGTCGTCCTTGGGAAGGATGACTTTGGATTCGTACCAGGTTGGTGTCGTTTCATTCAATGGTTCATACATGTTGTAGAAGACATGCCAGCCCCCGTTTCTGCCGGACCAGCAGAGACCTACGTCGACACAGTTTTGCCACCAGGAACCGGTTTTGTTATAAACATCAATGCCGAAGAAGGCATAGCCGTTGACAAATTTGCCGCTTGGCAGAACGGTGTTGATTTCCATGTTGGCAATGTCTAACACCGCAGAGGCACCGGTATAGCCGAGATTGGAATAGACGGCAAAAGCGGGTCCGTCCGTATCGCCCATTTTGCCTTTATTGGTGTAATCGAGCGTGGAAATGATGGTTTTTTTCTTGGTATCATCGATAGTTTCAGCCTCATTGTTTGCATCCGGACTGCCGCAGGAAGTGAAGAGAAGGCCGAGACAGAGCAGAAATAATAATTTTTTCATGATAGAAATCCCCTTTTTGTCTGAATGCCCCGATTATATCAAAATTCATACCGTATGTCAAAAGCACGGTTCGTTGTAATGCGGAAGGTGAGAGAGTTTTTTTGGAGGGGGTGAATAGAGATAAAGCAGTGACACTCTCAGGCGGAACTCTGAGAGTGCCATTTGTTATGTATGAGGTTATTGAGCGATGGTAAATAATGAGAAAAAGTAGTTTTTCTTAGCCATAAGCGAATTGAAGTCGCCTTGCTCTTCTACGGTGCCATTCTTGAGTACAATAATCTCATCATATTGTTGTAAAAGTTCGCGGTCTAATGCATGGGTGATAACGATGCGCGTGATATTCTTAAGACCAAGAATAGCGGAAGAAACGTGGTAAGCAGTTTCTGCATCTAAAGCAGCAGTCGCCTCGTCGACCAATAAAACCTGAGAGTTTTTCAACAGACTGCGGGCAATAGAGATACGCTGTTTTTCGCCACCGGAAAGACCGCTTCCGTTTTCTCCGCAAAGATACTCTTCCCCGTATTTTGCAATGAGCTCGGATAAGCCGGACTGCTCTATGGCAAGGTCAACCTCGTGCTTTGGAAAGGATGCAAACATCGTAATATTGTCCCGGATGGAAGCATTAAAAATGAACACGTTCTGCTGTATAACGGAAACCATGTCATACAATGTCCGGGTGGTAATATCCCGTAGTTCTACTGTGTCGTAAAGAATACTGCCGGAGTAATTGGTATGGGATGCCATTAACAAATTCAGGAGGGTGGATTTTCCGCTGCCGGAAGCACCCACTAACGCATAACTTTTTCCTTTTTCAAAGCGCAGGTTGATGTTTTCTAAAACGGGAGTATCTTTTTCATAAGCGAAGGAAAGGTTTTGCAAAGTAATCCGGTCTGTCAATATGTTCTTATCTGTAGTACCTTCTTCGCGGACATTTTCTTCCAGCGCAATGGCAAGCTTTTCTATTAAAGCTCTTGCAGCCTTACGCTCAGCAAGGCACTCCGGGATGGTGCTGATTGGATTAACAACATAATTGAGTAATTGCACGAAGGCAATCATGGAGCCGGCAGAAACGGCTTTTCCTGATAAAGCAAGATACGCCCCGATTAAAAATATGCCAATTTGGACGATGGCTCCGGCGGAAGCGGAAAGCATCTGTACCAGAATGGACATTTTGCGCCGCAGACATTTTGCACCGGAAACTTCCCGGATTTTTTGCACATAGATGCGACAAATTTGAACTTCTGCCCGGAAGGATTTAATAACGGAGAATCCTGCCAGACTGTCTCGGAGGGTAGACATGTAGGTTTCATTTCGGTCGGAAACCTGTTTTTCTGCTTTGGCTACAAGATTACCCGTTGTGAGGGCGGCAACCAAAGGCAGCAGGGAAAGTGCAATGGAAATCAGTGTAAGTGTCGGATTATACCAAAACATCATGAACAGAGCGCCGAAAAAGATGACAATGCTGTCAATCATGAGAAACAGGTTGGCAAGGTAGTTGCTCTCAATGGAAGCTGCATCGTTGGAGAGTGCAGAGACATAGAGAGAAGTATTTTCAGAGGTAAATGCCTGGATGCCCTTCCTGGAAATCTTTTCAAAGACATAGGTTTTGTATTGCTCGATTGCTTTAGAGAGAAATCTTGGTTTGGAAAGATAGGCAAAACCAAAAGCAAGCAATTGAACAACAAGAACTCCGATAGCAAGTAGTGTTAGTTCTGTGAGCGTAAAGCCGACATCTGTACCGGTGGTTAAATCGATAACTTGCTGTAAAAGCCATGCAAAAGAAAGTTCGGCGAAGGTCGCTAAAACAGTTTGTACCATGGCAAGAAGAAAATAAATGCCGTTACCACGATAAAATTCTTTTGTATAGGGACGAATCGATATCTCAGTTGTTTGTTTCATCGGTTATCTCCTTCCAGATGCTTTGCAAGGCACTGCAGGCATCCTTTGTTATATATTCTTCAATTGCCAAATAGGCGGTAGCACCCATATCGTCAATAGACATGGCGGCAAGGCTGCTATGGTAAAAGTTCATGCCCACAAAGGTACGGTATTCCGGAGCGGCATCAAAACGGTGGGCGGTAGCCAGAGCGTCCCGCAGGTACGCATAGGCAGAAGCAGTATCACCTCTGCGTTCTGAAATGTCTGCCATCATGGCAAGGAAAACAGCATCCACTTTGTCTAAGAATGTGATTACGGTAGTGTCACGTAAGCCCTTTGCAGCATTATATGTCCATTGAACAATTTCTAATGCTTTCTCATACCGGGCAAGCTGTATGTATGACTGGGCAAATCCCACTGTGATGCGCATAAGTGCTGCCAGGCTGCTGTAAAAACCGTCAGAAAGATAGGGAAGTGCTTCCTCAGGCTTGTGACAAAACTGAGCCAGAATCAGGCCAATCATAGCACTTTGGGAATTGTTTATATCGAGCTTTTTCAATAATTCTATAGATTTATCATACTGCTTTAACCCGATGTAGCAGGTGGCAATGCTTTCCTGAAGCTCAGCAAGGGTTACGTTTTCATAAGGATTCTGATCGAAAAGCTGACAGGCACGTTCCAAAAGTTCAATACAACGGTGTGCGGCTTTTTCATCCTGGGTTGCCAATAAATAGTAGGTGCTGGATGCCTGATAAATCACCTTGAAATGGTTCGGATATTTTTGCAGTGCTTTTTCTGCCTCACGGGCACTCTCTGTAAGTTTTCGTTCGTTGCGCAGGGTCCGGATTCGATGGATTGCAGCGTCGACACCTCCTTTTTGGACTTCATAGTCCAATAGGAAATCAACGGAAATTTCAAAAAAGTCTGCCAGTTCTACCAGCATTTTAATCTCCGGCATTGCCAATCCGTTTTCCCATTTATATACGGCACCGGTGGTGACTCCCAATGCTTCGGCAAGCTGTTCCTGGGTGAATCCGCGACTCTTTCGCAGTTGCTTGATATTTTCGCTAAAATGAAGTTCCATTTGCTATTCCTCCGATGTGTTTGTTGGTTTTATTGTAGCAGATTTATGAGGAATGTCTACTTACTGATAGTACAAATGGTAGAAAAAATACTATACTAATGGTAGAGATGGAAGGAAAAATATATATAGGAAAGGATTTTCCGGACGAATTTGTACACGGGAAAGACAAAACGGTGTTAAAAGGTCCTAATCTAAAAGCAAAGGCCAATATTACACAGGCGGTTGGTGAGTTGATTCAGATAGCTACAAATAAATCAAGTGCAGAAGATTATGGTGAGAAACATGGAAAGAAAGCCAAACTTGGTTGGTATAGATATGATACCAGACTGGCTTTGCCGGTGTATAATATTGAAGGGGAATTAGAGAGATATAATATATACAAAGTTAGAATGTTAGTGAGGCACTATGGAATTAGCAACATATCAAATCACACCTGAACAGAACGGGAACGGAACATATTTTTTTACAGATTGCGGACACTGGATGTTCTCTATTAGGGATCAGATGGCATATCATGGATGTCTATGTCCGGGGTGCTTGTATAATGGCAAGAGTACTACATTGTACATTCGTGGTTCGGAAGAAGCAAAGGAATATATTAGAAAAACAGGAATAGCAAAATCCCAAAGACATTTTATATAGATCTATCGTCATATCTTAAATTATTTTCTCATACACTGTACAAACAGTAAATCACGGGTGAAACCATGAATACTTGCAGTGCAGTGAAGTATAGACAGATTGAGGAAAGGGCAGTGGAGGTGGCACAATACATTGTTGAGAATAATGCCACGGTCCGGCAGGCGGCAAAGGCGTTCGGAATTAGTAAGAGCACGGTACATGTGGAAGTAACAATATAGAACGGAATAAGGGTAGAGTGATTTGGGTAATTGAATAGGGGTAATGTGAAGACACTTCCGGTAGAAAATCGGAAGTGTTTTTGGTATAATGGAATACAATGTTAGGATTAATTTTGTGAAGGACATAGTAAGCGGATAAAGAATAGGAGCATACATTATGACAGACAATAAGCAGGAACAGAATATATTGGTGATAGGAAATGGTTTTGATTTATATCACTATTTGCCCACAAGATATATTGACTTTATTAATGTGATTAAAAGATTGTTGGAATTAGACCATGAGCAAAGGTTACAAAGATGCTCTTATGTAAATTATATGTTTGGTGCAGGTAGTCCGTTATACAGTGATGAGCATATTAAAAAGTGTTATCAAATTCACGGAAACCGCATGAAAAGTGTCGAATTAAAGATGCAAAGAATTGAGAGATTGGTTGAAATATCAAAGGCTAATGTCTGGATAAGATATTTTTTGAAAATGTGCAGCCAAAATATAGGATGGATCGATTTTGAAAAGGAAATGGCACAAGTAATAAATGCTATAACAAATTTCTTTGATCGTGTATCAAGTAACGAAAACAGTTTTTTGCAAAAAGGAATAAATATTGATGACAATGTATTATCAAGAAGTGATATAGATATTTTGATGAGAGTTCCATTTTATGAAGAACATGAAGAACGGCTAAAAGTAAAAGATGAGTTTTATGTAAGAGCTATTGAAGGAGAAAAAATATTAAGAATTGATGAAACAAAAATTGTAAATGTGTTGGAAAAAGATCTCGAGGAGTTGGCAGAGGCACTGTGTATATATTTAGAGCAGTTTGTTCAAAGCATTGCAATAGATAGAAACTCAGACAATCCACTTTTTTACAAAATTGATGAAGTGATTAATTTTAATTATACAGATACGTATTCTAGGTTATATTCGAAAGATACAAAGGTTTTTTACGTACATGGTAGTATGAATGAGATTGAAAATGGAATTGTGTTAGGCATTAATGCAGATAAAAGAGACCAAAGTAGTAACATGGATTTGCGATTTGTAAAGTTTAAAAAGTATTATCAACGTATTCAAAAAGGAACTTCTTTTCGCATTAGAAAGATGTTAAATGAAAACAACATAAATCACCTTCATATTGTGGGTCATTCTTTGGATATTACTGATAAAGACATATTAACGGGACTAATGCTATTTGAGAATACAATTACTACTGTGTATTATCATTCAGATAAAGCTAAAAATGAGCAAATTGAAAAGCTGATATTGCTGTTTGGTAAGGAAAAATTTGAGGAATTGCTTGACGATGAAAAAATAGAATTACAGAAATTACAAGATTTTAATGTAAGTAATTTGCAAGATACAGGTATGGAGGAATATGAACTGTATGAAGATGATTATTTTGAATACAGTATGCAACGTGATTGTAGAATCATTGAAGAAGATAAATTCAGCGGTACCATTTTATGTGGGAATGAATTGGTAAAAGTAGGAGTAAGAGAAGAAGGGGGATTAGGATATGCGGAAATGGAAATTGTAGATTACTTTTTATGGCGTGTAGAGCGTTTTAATCATAGTGGGAAATATAAGGGTGTAGTAGTGGCAGATGATTTTTTTAATGATGATCGTTATGGGCCGGTTAGTGTGAGTATTAAGTATCTGATGCCAGAGGGCACTGATCGAGATATTACGGAAGAAGAATTAAAGAAATTATTAGATACTGAATTTAAGTGTAACCCTATGTTTGTTTATGAGGTGAAGTTTGATACTATTTAGAAATACTTTTATAGAAAGTTTTTTACATTCGGAGAATAAATAGGATAAGAGGTTTTTATGGAAAATGTCGAAATTATTTATAATCAATTAGAGGAAGCAATTTCTGTAATGAGAGAAGTTGCCCGGTGGGGCAGAGAGAAAGGATTTTGTGTATGGTTGGATGAGTGGCTGACACCAGAGGAATTGATTACGGAAGATGCAAAACCAGAGAACTTTTGTGTCGGAAAAGTAGATGGAAAGACAGCCTGTGCATTCATTTTACAGAAGAACGATTCTGAATATTGGAAGGATTCGTCTGAGGTACAAGCAGTGTATTTACATAAACTATGTGTGAAAAGAGAATATGCACATAGAAATATGACAAGGCTGGTAGTAGAGGCAATTAAAGAGGAATGTCGGAAAAATGGTACTAAATATATACGTCTTGATACTGGGCTTGACGAGAAGGTTGTTAGGAAAATCTATTTGAATGCTGGATTTAAAATCGTGGATATTATTGACCATAATAATGGTCGTTCTGTGGCTTTGTATGAGATGGAAGTGTGATTTTTAGAATACAATGAGAAAAAATTTATATGGAGGGTGAAAAGATATGAAGAAAACGGCAGTATTATTGTATAATTCTTTTTGCAACTTTGAAATAAGTGTTGCGCTAGAAGTATTGGCCTTGGGTGAAAAGGAAGTGGTTGTTTTCGGAGCAACAAAAGAACCTATAAGAAGTGAAGACGGTTTGCTTGTTATACCACAAAAAGAATTGAGCGAATTAGATATCGAAGAATATGATAGTTTACTTCTTCCGGGGGCAATGGATATTCGGGAGGCAATAGAAAATCCAAGAGTTATTGATTTCATTAAGCAGTTCAATAACAAAATAATTGGTGCTATTTCTATTGCACCAATTATGCTTGTGAGAGCAGGAATATTATCTGGAAAAGCATTTATGGCTGGCGTAAATAAAGAGGAGATTATGGAGGAGGGATTTTCGGAAGAAGAGTTGTCTGAGATGATAGGATGGGATGATAACCTGAGAAATCCGGTGCAAGCCGGATTTCTGGTAACGGATAATGTTGTCACATCTGTTTCATATAACTTTGTGAAATTTGGTCTCAAGTTTGGAACGATGTTAGGGATTGAGTTGCCGCCTGAGACATTTGGAATATAATTTCCGGACGAAATGTAAGAAAAATTCTATATGTTTACAGCAGGGGCGGATGTGCTAGGCTGTTACGAGAACGATAGGCTCTGGTTTCTATTGAATGGTAGGAATCAGAGCCTTTCTTATTTGCCTATCAGCACATCAGCGGGTTCATGCTGTCAACATATGAGGAAGGGATTACAAATGTCAAGTTTCGGGTTCTAGGTCTCCTAGCGTGAACGCCCTAGGCGTGAAGTTTTCTGCGTAAAGTTCATGCAACTTTATGCGTATCCTGTTACTTTCGCCAAATAGTGGAGATGCCTATTTCGGCGTTGGAAGGCACTGATTTTCAGATATCGGTCTGGAGGTTGGTGCCTTTTGTTATGTCGTCTATGTGTGGATATCAGTCTCTGCAATTAATTCACGAAAAAATTTGTTTCAGTTTTTGCCGTCAGCAATTTTTGACTCCAAGTATATAGTGAAAAGAAAAATTTTGAAAAAATATGCCACATTTTTTGCAATCAGCTTTTTTTGACTCCAAGTACTTAGTGAAAAACAAAAAGTTTTAAAAAAGTTTGCCACATTTTTTGCAATCAGCTTTTTCTGACCCTAAGTACTTAGTGTAAGAAAATATCTAAGCTGGCAAAATGTGAGATTTACAAGATGCAGAGAGGAGATAAGAGGATGCAGTCAAAGGAAGTAATGAAAAAGTTAGCGGATAACTATGAAACATTAGTATTTGTTAGTAAACGTTATCCCAGTTCGATGTCACGATTGAAAAATTTGTTAATGTCAGAAGGTGTATCAGAGACGTCTGCCCGTAGAAAAATTGCAGATTTGGAGACAGAGGCAGGATGCTTGGTAATGGAAAGAAGTGGGAGCCTGAAACTGAATCAGGAATTGATTTCGCAAATGTTCTTACAAGTACAGACGGAGCTTAAGCTTCCAAATCGTTTGGCAGAGGAACAAGAGCAACAGTTAGCTACGTGGAAACGTAAGGTGGAAGTGTTGGAACGGCAAAAGGCGGATGAGGTCAAGAGACTAAAATCAGAGATTGAAAGCTATAAGCAGATGGTGGAAAGACAGGAGAAAGATTTTAAAACAGAGAAAGAACGCTATGAATGGAGCCGTAACATAGACAGGGATTTATACTTGGAAGCTTCCAGAAAACTTAAAGCAGCGGAAGAGAAAATTGCTGATATGAAGAAGGGCGTATGGTCGTATCTCAAGGTTTGCAGAAAAGACCGAAGAGATGAACGTTTGAAAGAAAAGCGTCTTAAGAGAGAAACAAAAGAGCGTCAGAAAAGTTACGAAGAAGCCGAGAGAAGGCAAGCAAAAATAATAAAAGAAATGAGAAAATCCGGTTATGGAAGAGGGGTATAGGAATGAGCAAATACATGTATGAACATACGAAGATGCCGCCATATTTGCCAATGCCACGATTTCTGCTGAATTGTCCAATCAGTAACACGGCGAAGATGCTATATATCCGGTTGTTGGGCAAAGCGCAGCTGTCACAAAAGAACCGTTGGATGGATGGACAGGGAAGAGTGTACTTTATCTATCCCATCCATCAGATGGCTGCAGATATGAATAAAAGTGAAACAACTATTAAGGATGCAATGAAGGAATTGGTGAAAGCGCAGTTGCTAGAGAAAATTCCAGAAGGACGAGGGCGACCTAACCGGTTATACATTTTATTTCCGGATGAGGAGAATGGGCAGAAATCCGCGGTCGGAAAAACGACGGGAGTAGGTCAAAAAACTGTTTCAGGCTATGGCGGAAAACTGATCACTAGTAAATATAAGAGTAAAAATAATAGTAATCCTTTAAGGGATTATGACTACGATGAAAAGGAGAGTTTTTAACTATGGAAAAAGAAAGAGAATTTTATATTGGTGAAGACGGATTAGAACATTGCGCGGTATGCAAGGAGCCTTTGGTGGTGCTGTTCCCGGAGCATCTTCAACATGTTGTTGGATTGAAATCGCATCCCAGATGGTGTGCTTGTCAAAGAGCAGAATTTGAAGGTGAAGAGCGTGAACGCAAGGAACGTGAGCATTTGCAAGAAGTAGAGAAGAATACCTTGGTGTGTTTTTCGGAGCGTGCTATGAAGTCATGGAATTTTAATAATGATAATGGTTCGAATTCTTGTATGACGTATGCGAAGCAATATGTAGGGAATTGGGATGAGGTTAAGAAGAAAAATATAGGATTGTTGTTATGGGGCGATGTTGGTACAGGGAAAAGCTATATGGCTGCTTGTATTGCCAATGCATTGCTTGAGCAGGAGAAGAAAGTCCTTATGACCAATTTTTCAACTATCAGCAATCAAATTTTTGCTTCGACAGATAAGAATGCATACATAGAAGCGGTGTGTTCGTATGACTTACTGATTCTTGATGATTTGGGTTCAGAGCGCAGTTCCAGCTATATGATGGAGAATGTGTTCCAAGTGATTGACAGAAGGGTATGCTCCGGCAAGCCTATGATCATTACGACGAATCTTACGGTAAAGGAAATGAGAGAGACACAGAACATGAATGAGAAGAGAATTTATGAGCGAGTTCTTCAAATTTGCCAGCCCATTTGTGTGAATGGAGAGAATCAACGTAGAGAAAAGCGCAGGCAAAATAGAAACGAATTGGAACAGATTTTTCAAGAATAAACTGTCGTTTACATTAGCAAAAAAGTTAGGTCTAACTTAAGAAGCAATCTCATAGTATTGAAAAGAAAGACAAGCCAGAGAAGGAGGTGGAGATTCCGCTTGAAACAGAGAAAATTGAACTATCGCTTTCATAATCCGAATTCGGCGGAGGATACCGCTGACTTCTTGTGTAAGCTTTTGATTGAAGCAAACGCAGGCAAGGTGGAACGTGCGATTGAAGAAGCTACAGCAAGGTGTGCAGAAGAGAGTCAGTACATAGCAGTGCCGGGGGATGTGAAGGTAGATGCACCGGAGGAAGAAACGGTGAATATAAGGAGGAGAAGAGCAAGGTAGAGATGCCTTGCTTTTCTATGAATAAATTGGGTTCCTAATATTGACTTTAATCTAAAATTAAACTATAATAAATAAAAATAAACTATAAGGTGTAATATGAGAACAAATTCTATTCATAAAGAGATAAAGATGAATTTGGCACGTTCTGGTATGACACTAACCGAAGTGGTTAGTAGAATGAATAAGAACCGTTCCGAAGAGAATCAAACAACCATACAAAACATATCAAATAAAATCATGCGTGGGACAATAAAGTATTCCGAAATCTTGGAGATAGCTGCCATACTAAACATGAGTATTGTATGGACAGAGACAAGAGAGGAGGGGATGTAAAATGTATGATGAGATACTTAGTACTTATACGGATAGTGAGATAGTACAGATATGCAAATATTTAAACAAGGATTACAACATATATGAACCGGATGAAGTGCGATGGGAAAAAATAAAATATGCATTTTATAAAACAAGCGAGCAAATTATTAGGGAATTGAAGAAGGAAACTTTTTCTAATGAGTTTATTAATCGCCTTATGCTTAAGTATTATGCATGCGAAAGAGTAATTAAATATCATTTTATAAAATATCTCAAAGATGCAATTCATGATATTGTAGCATTTGAAATGTCAATTGGAGATAGTAGAATTGATATCTGTCGTATTAATGGTAAATTGTGTGCATATGAAATAAAGACAGAGTATGATAATTACGATAGACTTGAGACTCAGATGAAAGATTATTTTAGTGCATTTGAGAGAGTTTATATTATTGTCCCAATACAAAATGCGGAAACTGTACAAGCGTACATTCCTTCACAATGTGGAATAATTACATATAGACTAGATGAAAGTGGTAATATGATTTTTGCATATAGGCGTTCGGCACAAGATAATAAATGTGATATTGATTTCTGTTTAAATAGTTTATCTAGTAGCGATTTGGTAAAAATAGTAAAACTTCTCGGATTAAAGCCACTTAAAACCAAAAATGAGAATCTTGAGCTTTTACTAAGTGTTGCTAAAGAAAAAAATATATGGTCCATATATAAGCATTTTTTGAAAGAAAAATATAAGGAACAATGGAACTATTTGAGAGGAAATTTCGATAAGATTTTACCAATTGATTGTCAGAGTTTTTTCGCGTCTAAGATGAATCCTGATTTGTTATATGAAAAAGAGAAGAATCATATGGCTTGTTTATAGCCATATGATTCTTCTCTTTTATGCGCCTGTTTCATACATGGTATAAATATAGTGCAACATAGTAATCATTTTCCATTGTCCTTGGTTTTTTCCGCTTTTGACTCCTGTTAGTATAGAAAGGATTTCCTGACAACCAGGGCAATTTTTGTGATGTTTATCTGTATATTCTTCCCAATATTCGGATGCAACAATGCTTGGTGCAATATAGTCTGGAAATTCAGAAAGTTGTGCAGTTCTGCCTTTAAAAGCAACAAAGAAATTGTTGTCGTTTGAGTAATAAACTCCGGCGGGACTAATGGCACCACCTGTTGAAGGAAGAGATGCTACTATACAAGCATAGTCGCCAAAACCATCAAACTTATTCATGATGCTTGTGTTATATAGTTCTTTCAAACTATTATCAATCTGAGCAATAGGTTCTTTATCCGCCATTGACTTATTTGTTAATGTTTCTGGACGATTTTCGTTAACAACTACAGAAATGAAATTTCTTTGTTTTTTGCTGTCTGATATACGTTTGTAAATTTTTTTGAATACCGGGTTCATATGTGAAGATGATTCAATATCTAATAAAACGATATCATTTTCAGCTATTAAACCTTCAACATGTGAAAAGATATTCTCGAAATCTTGTGTTTTTATACGAAAAGCTACTCGAGGAAATGTTTTTCTGTATTCACTAACCTCGTAAGTGATTCTACTTAAAGAAGGATTTTCACTCAAATAGGAAATGACAGGAATCACTCTTTGAGAAAAGGAGCCCAATTTGCACATTTCTTCTATACAAAAATCTGCTTGACGAGTTGATAATGTGACATAATTTCTTACGGCGTCAGTCGTGCTATTCAGTTTTGTTGATTTCAAGAAATCAATCATAAGTGTCATGGAGGAATTGATATTCAATAATTCAGCCAAATCATCTAAAATAGTATTTTTATTATTGGAACGAGTTCTTTCTTGTATTAATTCAACTAATGGAAAGACAGAAGTACTATTAAAAACACCTATTTCCGCTAATTGAGATAATACACTCATTTCTACTGTTCGGTTTTTTAATATAGGAACATACATATCAGATGCCTCCCTTCGCTTTATAATCTAAATGATAAGCTAAGCCTTCAAGTCCTGGATATATGAAAGAACGGTTGATTCCAAACCAATCTAAATCATTAACAAAATCTTTGATAATGTTGTTTGGAATGATTAATTTATCTACAGTGCAGAACTCGTCGTTAATTTTTGTTTTATCTAGCGGAACAGTTGGATTTTTATGTACTGTAAATACACCTTTTTGTGCTATGATTCTTGGATGTATATAGCTTGGCGCATAAAGAACCACATCGTCTTCGTCTGCTAAAGAAAAAACATCTAGAACATCAGCGGTATTTGAGTTGAATTGCGTTTTGTCAACAACGTATACTGCAACATCATTTCCGTTTGAGTTTTCTGTGGCAAAATATGCTGCTATAAGTGGATTTTCTGTCCAATCTAAAAACCTAGTAGGTAAGCCGTGATGTTGTCCTATAGTCCATTGATCCCAAGAACTTATATTTCTTAAATCCATATGTGGGATGGACATTTTAATGAACTCATTCATAATTTGTTCTTCCATATCCTGCAAGTCATCTACAACGGATTCTGCTTGACACCTTGCAACATATGGTTCGCGTCCTATTTTGGGCACAAGTAAATAATCTAAATGATTCATACCACGAAAAATATGATTTCTAGTATAGTTTTTCTCTACATATGATAAATAGTCAATAAAGGAATTGATAGTTATTTCGTTCATATATTCAGCATGCCTCCTTTTTGTCTATAATGTCAATATTATACAACATATTTCCTTGAAATACTAGTAGTTATGCATATATAATAGAGAAATGAAAGTAGATTATTAAGAATTTACGGTAGATAAAACAATACTATGTCCGGAGGAAAATAGGATGTCGAGATTAACTTGGGTAAAAGATTTTATTGTAAAAGAATTATATGCACCATATGAGGTGGAAAAAGATGAGGATTATTATAAAGACTTAAGAAAAAAATATAAACTGTTATTAGATACAGCAGAGAAAGCAGGAGCTGATGTAGAAAGCCTCAAAATAATAAAGAAATATTCTGATAAAGTAAAAGAAAGTATTAGGCTGTATTATGATGGAAGTATTTCGAAAGCTCACAATGTTGTGAGAAGGTTAGTCAAAGGTTGTGAGGAAGATGCCTTGGCTGTAAATACAATTATAAATTCAGATGCATTTCCAGGGGTTAAGGGAACGGAGATACAATTTTTTAGAGCGCGATTGAGTGATGATGCGAAGGCATTTAAAGCAAAGGAAATGTTACATTTGCCACTTTCAATGAGAGGAAAAACTGGAAATTATAGATTTAGTATTCCTGGGATACCTAGTTTATATTTGGGAAATAGTTCATATGCGTGTTGGATTGAATTGGGATGTCCTCCAGAATATAAATTTAATGTAGCACCAGTTGTATTAGAAGGGAACCAAAAGATTTTCAATTTAGCTGTAATGTCTAGATGTTGGTGGCAACTTGATGAATTGGAGGAAGCGAAAGTACATTGCTGGTTAAAATTGTTGATTTTGATGATGGCAACTTCATATACAGTGAAGGAGAGCGGACGTTTATTTAAATCAGAATATATTGTGTCGCAAAGTATAATGTTGGCTTGCAAAGAGTTAGGGTATGATGGTGTTGCATATTTTTCAAAACGTGTTAATGATGAGATATTTGCTTATGCAGCGATAAATTTGGCTCTTTTTACCCCATATCAGAGTAATAAAAAGTATTCAACTGTTTGTGATCATATAAAGATCGATGATTCATTCAATTATTTTATGTATAAACAACTGGGGGCAATTTATAGAAATTGTAGATATAATTTACGGCTTGATAGTACGGGAATAATTACGAATATTGGTGAATATCGTGTGAGTAGGCAGTTCAAATATACATTTACAGACTTTTATGAATTTGATAAATTCTTGTTTGCATCTTGGAACGAAAAAGATGAAATCGAATGGGGAAATGCCCTAAAATAAGAGATATGATATAACAAGGACTTTGAGAGAAATCCCAAAGTCCTTGTTGCATTATTAAGTAAAAATAGTATAATAGTCGTAACAGAACGCAACAACTCTAACAGAAAGGTTGATAAACATGAACATAGCAGCATATTGTCGAGTTTCCACAGATAAAGAAGACCAGCTCAACAGTTTAGAGACTCAGAAAGAGTTTTTCTTAGAATACACGAAACGTACAGGGGACAACCTTATTAAATTATATGCGGATGAAGGTATTTCTGGAACCAAAATCAAGAATCGTAAGGAATTCCAACGGATGCTCGCGGACGCTGAGAAAGGCTTGTTTGATATGGTTGTCGTAAAGGATATTTCACGTTTTGCCAGAAATACTGTTGATTTATTACAGAGTGTTCGTAAGTTGAAATCACTTGGTATCGAAACACAGTTCCTTACTGCCAACATGACTAGTATGGGTAACTCTGAATTTGTATTAACAATCTTTGGTGCATTGGCTCAAGAGGAAAGTGCCAACACTTCTAAACGTATCAAATTCGGTAAGAAGATGAATGCAGAAAAAGGTCGAGTTCCAAACATTGTTTATGGATACGATAAGACTATTGGCGACTATTTCAATCTATCCATCAATGAGGAAGAAGCAAAGGTTATCCGTCAGATGTACAAGTGGTACACAGAAGAAGGGTTTGGTGGAGCAAAGATTGCAAACATGCTCAATGAACGTGGAATTAAAACCAAGAGAGGAAATAATTGGAGTCAGAATTCCGTATGTCGTATTCTGACCAATGAGATATACACCGGAAAGATTATTAACGGTAAAGAAGAAGTGTCTGATTTCCTCACCGGGCAGAGAAAAGAAAAAGATGAGTCTGAATGGTTGGTAACAGTTCGCCCGGAACTTCGTATTATTGATGATGAAACTTTTGACAGAGCACAGGAGATTTTAAAAGGTCGTCATGATTCCTTTAAGATGACTCATGAACGTCAGAGCAACAAGCATTTATTCTCAACATTGATTAAATGTAAGGATTGCGGTTGGTCTTTCCGTAGAACTGTCCGCCAATACAAGAATACTTATGTGCGTTGGGTTTGTTCTGGTCACAATGGTCGTGGGGCGGATAGTTGTCCGAATGCAATTACAGTAGATGAAGAAGAATTAATCCAAGTATTGCAGGAGTACTTCCAGGATGTGCTCAGCAAAAAGAAAAAAGTAATAGAGCATGTGATTAAAGAATTCCAACGAGTTTATAAAGCAAAAGACGAAAACGTAGAATACGAAAAGGAATTAACTGCAGAGTTAAACAGACTTCGTAAGGCTCGTGAGAAATATATGGATATGTACACTGATGATTTGATTTCAAGAGAGGAATTAAATGAGAAGATCGGTGGCATGAGAAAAGAGATTGATAGATTGGAAAATGAACTGAAAATGGTATCTTACAATCTGACAAAAGGAGAACAGCTTGAAGCGATTCTCAACAGCACCTTCAAAGAGATGGAAGATATCACAGATGTTCATGAAATGACCAATACACAGTTGAAACGTCTCATTAATAAAATTGAAGTGGACAAGGATGGCAATGTCGATATTTATCTCCGTCTTATTGGAGATTTAGGATTAGACGAAACAGTTCTCATAGACGACGAAACAACCGCAGATAAAACCATTCCAAATCGTCACAACCGTACATAAAGACGTCGCGGAACGCCTGCTGAAAATTAACCCGGCCCTTGCCGAAGAAGCCAGAAAAGTGTTGGATGTGAATAAACAGGAAAGGCATTTGCGCGGCGGAATGGCAACGAAAGAAAAATACTTACAGAAACATCCGGATTAAAAAGAACCTGCCACATGTATGGAAGCATACCATAGATGTGGCAGGTTTTGTTATGTGTTTTGAAATCGTACTATTTCAACTCGAGTTGTTTTATCAGTTCCAGGTATTCCTGCATGTTAAGACATGAAATGTCAATCAATGTGGAGCCCTCCCGGTTAAATTCGGTGGTTTCCTTTTCAAGAAAGTGCGTAATCTCCTGTAATGCGTCCGTGTCACAGCGGTACAGTTCGATTTCAAAGTCGTAGTCCGTGCCCCGGGCGTACCGCAGGTCAATTAAGATTTGCAGGACGACTTTCCGGTAATCGATGTCCGCTGTTCCGAGAATAATCTCGTCCGGTGTTACGCCATACTTTTTAACGGCACATCTGACAGAGTCGTACACATCATACATCATAGAATTCGTTTGATGAAGACGATTGATAATTAACATGATTTCTTTTGCAAGTTCCTGATAAGTCATAGATTTACTTCCTTTCTGG
This sequence comes from Lachnospiraceae bacterium, assembly GCA_015057585.1. Classification (GTDB taxonomy): domain Bacteria; phylum Bacillota; class Clostridia; order Lachnospirales; family Lachnospiraceae; genus SIG299. The sequence continues at coordinate 187,138 of SVEF01000002.1, forward strand.
AGTTTTTGATTGAATTAAGCATACCAAAAGAAAAGAGCAGGAAAAGAAAAGGGGGAATTGCCATTTCTACAGAAAATACATATGGCATCGGAGAAAGGGATGTAGTACAATAGAAACAGTAATTTTAAATTAAAAGGAGAACAAGAAGAAAATGGATTTAAAAACAATGGAACAAATTTTCCTTGATACGGCGTATGTGCGCATGGGCGGCAGCGAAGAGGAACTGCGTTGTGCAAGGTACATTAAGGAGCAGTGTGAGAAAATTGGCGGCGAAGCGTATCTGGAAGAATTTGAAGTGGATATGGCAGATATCCATGAAGCACACCTTTACGTGGACGGAAAAGAAATTACCTGTAAGGGCTACCGTATGTCCGGCAGCACGGAAGTAGAGGCACCGCTTTATTATCTGAGAAACACGGACAAGTATTCTCTGGCACAGTGCAAAGGGAAAATCGTCATGCTTGACGGAGGCATGGGCTACTGGATGTATCAGGATGTGATTGAAAATGGCGCGGTTGGTTTTATCACTTACGACGGAAATGCAAACTATGCGGATGAGGATATTGACCAGAAGGAACTTCGTACCTATATCAGCAAGGGCAATGTGATTCCGGGTGTCAATATTAACGCAAAAAAGGCGATTGCCCTGATTGACAGCGAGCCGAAGACGGCAAGGATTGTGATTTCCCAAAATGAGTACAAGGGAAAATCGCATAATGTAATTTTAGACCTTCCGGGGGAAACAGACGAGTATATTGTGTTGTCCGCGCATTATGATTCTACCTCTCTTTCCCAGGGGGCATATGATAACATGTCCGGTAGTGTGGGATTGCTTGCGATTGCGGATTATTTTATGGATAAGACACACCGCTACGGTCTGCGCTTTCTCTGGTGCGGCTCCGAGGAGCGCGGTCTGCTCGGCTCCAAGGCATATACAGTGGCACACGAAGAGGAGTTAAAGAAGGTGGTATTAAATATCAATCTGGATATGATCGGCTGCATCATGGGTCGTTTCATTGCATGCTGTACGTCCGAAGAAAAGTTGGCACATTACATCGAATATTTTGCGAGCATGGAAGGTTTTGGCATTAAGACATCCAATGACGTATATTCCAGCGACTCCACTCCGTTTGCTGACAAAGGAGTGCCGGCACTCTCCTTTGCAAGACTTGCACCGAACAACACGGCAACCATCCATAACAGTTATGACACCATGAAGGTTATGAAGATGGAACAGATGCAGACCGACGTAGACTTTATCATTAAATTTACGAAGCAGATGGCGAATGCAAAGCGTTGCCCGGTAGACAGAGAGATTCCGGAGAAGATGAAAGAAAAACTCGACCACTATCTGGGAAGAAAGAGAGAAAAAGGAAGATAGAGAACGTTAATTTATTAACAGGTTTAGGCACTTTTCTTATGAACAGTTTTGTGATACAATCAAATAGTTAAGGTAAAAAAATTGTAACAAGTAGTATAAAATCTATAGAAAGAAGGTATACAAATGGGAAAAGCAACGTTTTCCGGCGGAGTTCATCCGTACGACGGAAAAGACTTGTCCAAGGATAAGCCAATCGTAAGACTGCATCCGACTTCGGATATGGTATTTCCGGTAGCCCAGCATATTGGTGCTCCGGCAAATCCTGTTGTTGCAGTAGGCGATACGGTTTTGGTCGGACAGAAAATTGCAGAAGCCGGCGGATTTGTGTCCGCTAACATTGTAAGCTCCGTATCCGGTACCGTAAAGGCCATTGAGCCGAGACAGACCGTATCCGGTGCCATGGTAAACTCCATTGTCATTGCAAACGATGGTGAGTACAAGACCGTAGAAGGTTTTGGCGAAAAGAGAGATTACACAACACTTTCCGCAGACGAAATCAGAGAAATCGTAAAGGAAGCAGGAATTGTCGGTATGGGTGGTGCAGGGTTCCCTACTCACGTAAAACTTGCTCCGAAAAACGAAATTGATTATGTGCTTGTCAATGCGGCAGAATGTGAACCATACCTGACCTCTGATTATCGTGAGATGTTAGAGGAACCGGAAAAGTTAGTGGGCGGTCTTAAAATCGTTCTTCAATTGTTCCCGAATGCCAAGGGATTGATTTGTGTCGAAGACAATAAGCCGGCAGCGGTTGCTGTGCTTGGTGAACTTGTTAAGAATGAAGAAAGAATTGACATTAAGGTATTAAAGACAAAGTATCCACAGGGTGCAGAACGTAATATTGTATGGGCGGCGACCGGAAGAAAGACAAACTTTGCAACACTTCCGATGGATGTTGGTTGTATCGTGCAGAATGTGGATTCCGTTTGTGCGGTTTATCGTGCTGTGGCAGAAAATATTCCGCTCATCCGCCGTATCGTTACCGTGACAGGCGAGGCAGTAAAGGAACCACAGAACTTTAATGTTCCGATTGGTACCTCTTATGCAGAATTGGCAGAGGCAGCAGGCGGTTTTACGGAAGAACCAAAGAAGGTGATTTCCGGCGGGCCTATGATGGGACTTGCGTTATATTCCTTGGATGTGCCGGTACAGAAGACGTCTTCTGCACTTTTGGCATTCGTGCAGGATGATGTGGAAGAATTCGACCCGATGCCTTGTATCCGTTGCGGAAGATGTGTAGCAGCTTGCCCGACACACCTGGTTCCTCAGAAAATGGCAGTTGCTTCTGAAATGCTTGACAACGAAACATTTGAAGCACTGGGTGGCTTGGAATGTTACGAGTGCGGAAGCTGTACGTTTGTATGTCCGTCCGGAAGAAGACTGACGCAGGCATTTAAACAATCCAGACGTACTATCCTGGACGCACGTAAGAAGAAATAAAGGAGGAGAAGAATATGGGAAAATTGTTTAATGTCTCTGCTTCTCCACATGTCAGAAGCGGAGCAACGACTTCGACGATTATGCGTGATGTAGCCATCGCCCTGATGCCTGCATGCGCAATGGGTGTATACCAGTTTGGTATCCGTGCCCTGCTGATTCTTATGGTTTCCACACTGACCTGTGCAGTGACAGAATATGTGTATCTGTTATTGACTAAGAGAAATCAGGGACCGTATGAATGCAGTGCAATTGTAACAGGTATGTTAATCGGTATGAATATGCCGGCAACCGTACCGCTTTTCATTCCGATTATCGGCAGTGTTTTTGCAATTCTTGTTGTAAAGCAGGTGTTTGGTGGTCTTGGACAGAACTTTATGAATCCGGCACTTGGTGCAAGATGCTTCTTGTTCCTTTGCTATGCTGAGAGAATGAACGCATTTGCAATTCCTCAGAAGATAGGAACCGCTGTATTAAATTATGGTGCGGCTTCTGTGGACGGTATTTCCGGAGCAACTCCTCTTGCAGCAATGAAGGCAGGAGAAACGATTCGCTTATTTGATGCTTTTACCGGTTTTACCGGTGGTGTTATCGGTGAAACCAGTACCGCTATGATTTTACTCGGTGCAGCTTATCTGGTAGGTCGCAAGGTGATTTCTCTCAGAATCCCGGTTGCGTATCTTGCTTCGTTTGCTTTGTTCCTTGTATTATTTGGCGGACATGGTCTGGATTGGTATTATGTTGCATGCCAGCTTTGTACCGGAGGCCTGATGCTTGGTGCATTCTTTATGGCAACTGACTATGTAACCTCTCCGATTACAAAGTGGGGACAGATTGTATTTGGTATTCTGCTTGGTGTACTGACCGGAATTTTCCGTCTCTTCGGCAACAATGCAGAAGGCGTATCTTATGCAATCATTATCGGTAACTTACTGGTTCCGTTGATTGAAAAGATGACAATGCCGGTACCATTCGGAAAAGGAGGTCGCAGACATGGCTAAAGAAAAGAAACAGAGCATGATGAAGGACGCTCTTATCCTTTGTGCGATTTCCCTGATTGCAGCACTTGCACTTGGCTTTACAAATGAACTTACGAAGGACAGAATTGCTTTCCTCGCAGCACAGGCAAAAGCTGAGGCATACCAGGCGGTATATCCGGAGGCAGTTGCTATTATAGAGGCAAGCGATAATGAAATTTTAGCAGCAACTATGGAAGAGGCAGCAGAAATTCTTTCTGCAGGAGGCCACGTAGCTACGATTAATGAAGCGTGTATCGTACAGGATGCAAACGCCAAGGTGATTGGTTATGTGGCATCGGTTACGGTAAAAGGATATGATACTATGACATTGACCGTTGGTTATACAACCGAGGGCGTTTGTACCGGTATTGAATATCTGGAACTGAATGAAACCGTTGGTATCGGTACTAAGGTAGATACTCCGGAATTCAAGGGCCAGTTTGTCGGTAAGAAAGCGGCACAGTTTACGGCTGTAAAGAGTGCTGCTGCTGAAGATGAAATCAATGCAATCAGTGGTGCAACCTTCTCTACAAACGGTGTAGTAAACGGCGTGAATGCAGGTATTTACTTCCTGTCTGAGTTAAATAACAGAATGGGAGGTGCAAACTAATGGGAAAATGGTTCAAACAGTTTTTTAACGGTCTGATTAAGGAAAACCCAACCTTCGTTCTGATGCTTGGTATGTGTCCGACTCTTGCAGTTACCACATCCGCAAGCAACGGTCTTGGTATGGGCCTTACTACTACGGCAGTTTTGGCGCTGTCTAACTTATTTATTTCCCTTATCCGCAAAATTATTCCGGATAAGGTAAGAATTCCGGCATTTATCGTAGTTGTAGCTGCATTCGTTACGATTGTACAGATGCTTTTACAGGCATATTTACCGGAACTGAATGAAAGTCTCGGACTTTACATTCCGTTAATCGTAGTTAACTGTATTATTTTAGGTCGTGCAGAAGCATTCGCATATAAGAATGGTCCGGTAATTTCTTTGTTTGACGGACTTGGTATGGGTCTTGGTTTTACCTTTGGTCTTACCTGTATCGCATCCGTACGTGAAATCATTGGTGCAGGCACCATCTTTGGCGCACACATTATGCCGGCTTCTTATGAACCGATGGCAATCTTTACCTTGGCGCCTGGTGCGTTCTTTGTATTGGCATTGCTTACGGCATTACAGAACGTATTTAAGGCTCCTTCTGCTACGAATACTCCGAATGCCAAGGTGGCATGCGGCGGTAACTGTGCAGCATGTATGGATGGCGGTTGTGTAGCAAACCGTGAAGAAATCGCAAGAGTGAACGGTATTAAGGAAGCGGAAGCAGTTGCGGCAAAGGCAGAAGCGGCAAGAAAAGCTGCGGAGGCAAAGAAAGCGGCAGAGGCTGCTAAGGCTGCTGCGGAAGCAGCAAAGGCAGAAGAAACTCCTGCAACAGAAAATAAGGAAGGAGAGGCATAGGTATGAAAGAGATGATTTTAGTGCTGATTGCGTCAGCGCTCGTAAACAATGTTGTCTTAAGTCAGTTCCTTGGTTTGTGTCCTTTCCTTGGAGTTTCTAAGAAGACAAAAACAGCTGCCAGCATGGGTGCAGCGGTTATTTTCGTAATTATGATTGCCAGTGCGGTTACGTATGGTATCCACTACGGCATTTTAGTGACGCTTAAAATGGAGTACATGCAGACCATCGTATTTATTTTGGTAATTGCAGCTTTGGTTCAGTTAGTAGAAATGCTCTTAAAGAAGATCAGCCCGCCTCTTTATCAGGCACTGGGTGTATATCTTCCGCTTATTACTACAAACTGTGCAGTACTCGGTGTAGCAATTAACAATATCGGTAACGGCTCCAGCTTTGGAGAAAGTATGGTAAACAGCCTTGGTACCAGCGTTGGTTTCCTGATTGCCATCGTTATCATGGCAGGTATCCGTGAACGTCTGGAAGGTAATGATATTCCAAAGCCGTTCCGTGGTATGCCGATTGTTTTAATCACAGCAGGTCTCATGGCAATCGCATTCTGTGGTTTTGCCGGAGTAGTATAAGGAGGTAGAAAACGATGATGATGATTCCTTATATGGTACTTGCGTTTAGTATCAAAAACATACTCATTGCCGGTGCGGCAGTTGGCGTACTCGGTTTGATTTTAGGTGTTGCCCTCGGTATTTTCGGAAAGATTTTCTTTGTGGCTGTTGACGAACGTGAAGTGGAAGTAAGAGAATGTCTGCCGGGTAATAACTGTGGTGGCTGTGGCTATGCAGGCTGTGATGGTCTGGCAGCAGCCATTGTAAAGGGTGAAGCACCGGTAAACGGTTGTCCGGTAGCCAATGCGGAAGCGCATGCGGCAATCGGGGCCATTATGGGACAGGAAGCAGGAGCAGTGGAAAAGAAAGTTGCTTTTGTGAAGTGCTCCGGTACTTGTGACAAGACCGAAAGAAAGTATAATTACTACGGAATTAACGATTGCCGCAAGGCAATGCTTGTTCCTGGTCAGGGCGACAAAATGTGCAGCTACGGTTGTCTTGGATTCGGAAGTTGCGTAAGTGCTTGCGCATTCGATGCAATTCACGTAGTGGATGGTGTTGCAGTTGTTGACAAGGAAAAATGTGTTTCCTGTGGCAAGTGTGTAGCAGCTTGTCCGAAGAACTTAATCGAAATCGTGCCTTACAGTGCGCCGGTGGCAGTTGCCTGCTCTTCTCTTGACAAGGGTAAGGATGTGCGCGTGGCATGTAAGACCGGTTGTATCGGATGCTCTATCTGTGTGAAACAGTGTGAATTTGATGCCATTCATGTGGAAGACAATCTGGCAAAGATTGATTATTCCAAGTGTACCGGATGCGGCAAATGCGCTGAGAAATGTCCACAGAAGATTATTGTGGCAAGATAATTTGGCAAGATAAATTAAGACTCCCTGATGTAAATATGATTCAACGAGAACCCACTCTCGTTCGGGCGGAAACGTAGCGGTACTAAAGCTCAAGCGAAACAAGTTTCGCTATACTTCGCTAAGTACCGACGTTTCCTTACGGTCCTCTTATGAATCATATTTATATGCAGGGAGTCATTTTATTTATGGACAGCCATAATTATCTTTGTCAGGTGTGGAGACGGGGGAAAGAGTGGAAGAAAACTATAGAAAATGGCGAAAAAACGTATGGGCAGGGTGGAAACTTTGGACCATACGTTTTTTATTTTTGGGATTTGAAATATTGAATTAGTTCGTAAACAATCATGATTTCTTTATCGTTTAAGGAAGAGATATCTAAAGTTACATTCTCACTTAATCCGAGCAGATAATCCGTGGACACCTGAAAAAGCTTTGCAAGTTCTACAATAAGAGTAGTGGATGGCACAGAAATGCCCATTTCCCATGCGTTTACAGAACTTCGGGTGACGTTTAGTTTTTTTGCTAAAGAAGCTTGAGTGTAGTTGTTTTTTTCTCTTAATTCTTTGATTCGTTCTGCTACCATAATTGACTTTCCTCCAATAATTTAATATTAGAGTAACCAAAGAGATAATGCATTATCAAAATGATAATTCAAATTGACAAATATGGGCAGGGAGAGGTATAATGACTACAAAATATTATTACCGAGGAGGAAGTTTTCTATGAATTGTTATTTTCATACGGACCAGCCGGCAGTTGCACAGTGCAACATTTGTGGCAAAGGTTTATGCAAGGAGTGTGCGACCAAGTATGATATGGTAGTATGCGATGATTGTGTTATTGCAGCAGAAACAGAGGTTTTAGCCAAGGAGGCGGCAGAACAGGCGAAGAAGGATAGGCGGTTTAAAGCTGCACTGGTGGTCAATGTTATTGCATTTATTGGAATGTTTATTTTGTCATTTTCTATGCCAATCGATGATCCTGAAGCGGGGGCTTTTGTGAATTTCATAGCGAAAGTATTCGCTGGAGTATTTTTTGGTCTGATTGCGGGAATTGAGTTGGCCGGCTTTACATATGCAATCGGATTTGTAAGAAAGCATGTAAGTCTTACCGGTATATTCCTCATACCTTTTATTGGTTGGGGATTGGTAGCGGCATGGTTTGGAATTGTACTCGCAATTGGTGTGCTGATTGGACCAATCCAGTATCTTATTGATTTGATAAGAAAAATTGTTGATTTGATTAAGGCGAAGAAGGCTGTGTAGGGGTTCCGGAAAAATTGAGTGAGAGAAGTAAAAGATTTCACATGGATTTTATGGTGCTATTACATTAGTAAGATTTATATACTTTATATGACGAGGAGAAAAAATGAAAACGAAATATTTAGTGGCAGTGTTATCTTTTGTGGTGGTTTTGTTGATGACAGTAGGGTGTGGTCATTCTCGGAAGAATTATGAAAACGATATGGAAGTTCTTAATGAGATGAGCGATATTGATATTGATAGGTTAATTTATGCCGTTGACAAAGAGGCGGGGAAGGATATTGCTAAGGAGTTAAAGAAAGAAGTTAAGGCTTTAGACTTTTCTACGAAAGAAGGAAAGGCCATTCGAAATGCTGTAGTAGATTTTATCAAAATATTAGGCGAGATGAATAGTGCTATTTTAGAAATTGATGAAGAAGGCACTGATAGATATGATGCATATCTTGACATACTTAATGAATTTGAGGAAAAAATCAAAGCTGCGCAAGAAAAAGTCGAAGATGCTATTACATGGTTCCGTTATGCCGCAGAAAAGGCAGGTGTATAAATGTAGTTGTGGATTATATTAGTCATTTTATTTGCTAACCGACAATCCTGAAGCAAGGTTTTTGTTGGTGTTATTGCCAAAACATAAAAAGGATTGAAAGCGCATTGCTTATTATTTTAATGGCAGTGCTGAGTAAGCAGAGGAGTATTCTAAGGGTAACACACTGGGAGATTATGCTTTCCAAGGCTGGTCAGCCGAGGACGTTGAAAAAACGATTTTTTAAAAGACACAAAGAAATATAGGGAGAAGAATAATAACGAAGAAAAAAATATCAATAGTTGTTTTACTTGCAATATCTTGTGGTTTGATGGTCTATTTTGATGGGCTGGCGTTTTGATATGCCAGCCCTATTAAAATGAAAAAAATTATGCAAATGCTTCCTGAGTTTATGCCGTGTGAGTTATCGGCAAAAAATAAAATAATATGTATCAATATTTGAATTTTTGCCGATAATATGTTATACTACGTTCTGTAAGATGAGAGCATTTAATTTGTGCGGAGGAAAGAGAATGAGGTACCTTTCAGTTGCTGAAATAGCAGAAAAATGGAACTTGTCGGAGAGAAGTGTGCGGAATTATTGCGCACAGGGACGGGTTAAAGGAGCAGTGCTTATTGGCAAGACCTGGAGTGTCCCTGAAGATGCAGAAAAGCCGGAGCGAATCAACAAAAAGAAAGAACAGTCGGTTACATTGTTGGATATTTTGCTGGAACAGAAGAAAAGCAAATATTCCGGCGGAATATATCATAAGACACAGATTGAACTTACGTACAATTCCAATCACATGGAAGGAAGTCGTCTGACACATGACCAGACCAGATACATTTTTGAAACCAATACCATTGGTATGGAAAAGGAAGTCCTCAATGTGGATGATCTCATTGAGACGGTGAATCATTTTCGTTGTATTGATATGATAATTGAGCATGCAAAAGCGGCGTTGACGGAGAAGCTTATCAAAGAACTTCATTTGACTTTGAAAAACGGAACCAGCGATTCCAGAAAGGAATGGTTTGCAGTCGGAGAATACAAGAGAGTGCCAAATGAGGTGGGAGGAAGGGAGACTGCTTTGCCGGAGGAGGTTTCCGGCAGGATGAAATTATTGTTGGCGGAGTATAATGCGAAAACGGAAAATACGCTAGAGGATATTTTGGATTTCCATGTAAAGTTTGAGCGAATTCATCCGTTTCAGGATGGTAACGGGCGAGTGGGCCGGTTGATTATGTTTAAGGAGTGCTTAAAGCATGCAATTGTTCCGTTCGTTATAGAAGATGATTTGAAGTTGTTCTATTATCGGGGCTTGAATGAATGGGATAACGAGAAAGGGTACTTGATGGATACTTGCTTGGCTGCACAGGATAAATACAAGGCGTATCTGGAATATTTTCGAATCGGATAGTGGTTTACCTATGGAAAATAAAAGATTAGTCAAACGAAGAGTTGTGCGAGCTGTGAGGTGAGTACAGCTCTTTGTTATTGGTTCAAAAACACATGGAGAATCTTCTTGTGTTCCACTGTGTAATGTGCTACAATAAAACCACACAATGAGTGGGGGCGATTTTACGGAAAAAAAGGAACAGTTAGAAAAGCAGATTGACAACTTAAAAAAGATGAGAGAAGAACTCGGAATGAACCGCACGGAGTTTTCACAGTACATCGGGATTCCGTTGCGTACGCTGGAAGAGTGGGAGGCCGGCAGAAGGCAGATGCCGGAGTATGTGCTGCGGTTGCTGGTGTATTATACGAAGATAGAACGTCTTTTGAAAGAAAAGAATCTTGTACCGAAGGAGAATCAAAAGGCGGGGCATCTCGGAGATGACTTGATGTATACCGGACAAGATAGCATTATTGCTAATTTTATGAAGACGGATGATATATTACAGGACATGTGTGGGATTATTGATTCTTCGATGAAAGCAGCTCATCAGGCTGTCAATATAGCTCTGGTGCAAAGAAACTGGCTCATTGGCTATCGTATTGCAGAAGAAGAAATGGGTGGAGAAGAAAGGTCCGGATATGGATTGCAGATAATAAGAAAATTAGCAAAAGAATTGACGGAATTATATGGGAAAGGATACGACAGGAGTAATCTTTATCATTGTTTGCGATTTTATAAAACATTTCCGGAAATTGTCGACACGGTGTGTCGACAATTTGGAGCAGTGCTATCGTGGTCGCATTACAGAGTTTTGCTACAGGTGGAAGACAAGCGGGCGCGTGATTGGTACGAAAAGGAGGCAATAGAGCAAACATGGAGCGTCAGAACCTTACAACGGAATGTTTCATCACAGTACTATTACCGCATACTCCAAACACAGAAGAAAGAATTGTTAAAGGAAGAAATGCAGAAATTGACTGCGGAGAATCAAGATGATAAATTAGAATTTATTAAGAATCCGGTTGTGGCTGAGTTTTTAGGACTCTCTTCTAAGGCAGATTTTACGGAAAGCGACCTTGAAAACAGTATTCTCACTAATTTACAACATTTTCTGATGGAACTTGGAAAAGGCTATGCATTTGTAGCAAGACAGCAGCACATTCATACGGAAAAGCAGGATTATTACATAGACTTAGTTTTCTATAACTACATATTAAAGTGCTTTGTACTAATTGATCTAAAGACGCAGAAAATTACACATCAGGACATAGGTCAAATGGATATGTATATTCGCATGTATGACGAATTGAAACGAAGTGAGGGAGATAATCCAACGATGGGAATTGTATTGTGTTCAGACACGGATGAGGATATTGCACGATATTCTGTTATGCATGGTAATGAGCAATTGTTTGCCTCAAAATATAAGTTGTATTTGCCAACGGAGGAAGAACTGAGGGCAGAAATCGAAACTCAAAAATCGATGTTTTATCTTCAACAGCAAGAAAAAATAAATGAAGAAACGGGATTTGCGTCAAACTAAAGTATTATCCCTACAACAGGAGGTCCCACCTATGATACGCGAACTTGATAAAACCTTTATCTTAGAAACAAAAAACACAAGCTATGTTCTTTCAATCAATGAACTTGGCTTATTGGAACATATTTATTATGGAAGAAAGATTTCTTTTTCCGGAGATTATGTAAGGGCACTCACCCAGAAGCGTCCGAATCCAAACGGCTGCTCTACGGTGTTTTCCAAGGATGCGGCAACGTTGTCTCTTGACGATTTGTGTCTGGAGTTTTCCACAAAGGGCAAGGGCGACATGAGAGAGCCGTTTGCGGAACTTACACTTTCGGATGGCAGCAGAACGAGTGATTTTCGTTTCTGGCAGTCGTGCATCCGGACGGAAAAAGTTTCGCCGCAGGGACTTCCGGGAGCATACTTTGGGGAAGCGGCGGAAGGCGCTACGGAGGAAAAGAGTGCAAAATCCCTTGTCATCAAATGTAAAGACCAAAACAGTGCAGCAGTGCTGGAACTTGTTTATACAGTATTTGAGGACTGCGACTGTATTACCCGTTCGGCAAAACTGACGAACGAAGGAGAGGCGGACATCGTGGTAAACCGCCTGATGAGTCTGCAGTTGGACTTAGAGTGGGAGCGTGCAAAGGTGTTATCGTTCCACGGAGACTGGGCAAGAGAAATGCGTGCGGAAGAGATGTCCTTTGCAGGCGGCAAATATGTGATCGATTCAGCAACGGGATTTTCCTCCAACCGCCAGAACCCGTTTTTCATCCTCGGAGAGGCATCGGTAGGAGAGACACACGGAGAATGTTACGGTTTTAACCTGATTTATTCCGGCGGACATAAAGAAGTCGTAGAAATGACTTCACAGGGGAAGGTGCATGTAGTGGCCGGTATGCGTCCGGAGGATAATACCTTCTTATTAAAGAAGGGAGAGAGCGTGCAGGCACCGGAAGCGGTAGTAACCTATTCACAGACGGGTTATGAAGGCATCAGTGTTGCGATGCACCGCTTTGTCAGAGAACATGTGGTACGGGGCGAATGGAAGAAGAAAGAGCGACCGGTGCTCTTAAATTCCTGGGAGGCACTGTACTTCCATATTAATGAAGGCAAGATTGAGAAACTGGCGAAGGATGCAAAAAAAATCGGCATAGAACTTCTGGTTGTGGATGATGGCTGGTTTAAGGGACGTAACGATGATACGTCATCGCTCGGCGACTGGATTGCCGATGCAAAGAAATTGCCGAACGGCTTAAAGGGACTTTCTAAGAAGGTTAAGAGCCAGGGACTCAAATTTGGCATCTGGGTAGAGCCGGAGATGGTGAATGAAAATTCCGATTTGTACCGGGCACATCCGGAATGGGCGGTATGCATTCCGGGGCAGCATCACGCGGAGGGAAGACAGCAGATGCTTCTTGATTTATCCAATCCGGACGTGGTGGACTATCTGATAGAGAGCATGAGTAATGTATTTGAGGCATCGGAAGCAGACTATGTGAAGTGGGATATGAACCGTAATTTTACGGATGTGTATTCACAGACATTACCGGCGGAGCGACAGGGCGAGTTTTTGTACCGCTACCTAAAGGGGTTATATCGCCTGATGGGAACCCTTACGGAAAAATTCCCGCATATTTTATTTGAAGGCTGTGCGTCCGGCGGAAACCGGTTTGACCTTGGAATATTAAGCTATTTCCCACAGATTTGGGCGAGCGATGATTCGGATGCCATTGCCAGAATTCAAATTCAGAACGGCTACAGCTATGGATATCCGCAGTCGGTCATCGGGGCGCATGTATCCGGATGTCCAAACCACCAGACGCTCCGTGACACGCCGATTGGCACGAGATTTGCCGTGGCTTCGTTTGGTGTTCTCGGATACGAAATGAACATCAGCGAAAGTTCCAAAGAAGAATTGGAAACAATAAAGGCGCAGATTTCCTTATATAAGATGTGGCGCCCGGTATTCCAGTTCGGACAGTGGTACCGGCTGGGAGGCAGTGTTTTGGAGAGAGACCGGGATTACCGGCAGAATTTTGACAAAGATTTGGTGAAGTGGATGGTGGTATCGGAGGACAAGGATAAGGCAATTGCCATTACGGTGCAGGGACAGGTG
>SVEF01000003.1 GCA_015057585.1 Lachnospiraceae bacterium
AAGAAATGGGTTTTTTGTCGTGTACAGCCTTATGGCTCAAGCGGGTAGCTCGTTTCTTTTTTTATGTCTATTATGTCATACAAATATTTCTTTCCATCTTCTGAATGTCGAATCAATAACGAGGCATAAATAATTGTGAATATTATAGCTAGTCTCTCAAGAATCTCTTTCTCTTCGTCAAGTTTTTTACTTGGACAAGCTCACTAATACTTTTTCCTCTTTTCACTAACAAATCTTCAACTTGCTCAGGATAAAACTCCAATTCATTATCATCACATTCCAGTAATCTTCCTGCTATATATAATGTTTGCGTTGAAAATCCTCTCCACGCTGCTTCTGCCCCTTTTTCAGACTGCAATACATTGTCTCTAATATCCATCTGTCTCTCTCCTCGATTTTCTAAAGTAGTTATTTACACTCATTCTTTATCAAAATTATACAATACTCATATTCCTTTATCTATTTCTGTTTTTAGGCACTCTATTTATTCAGTTCAATACTTTTAAAACAAAAAGGCAACCCCAAGCCGTCCTCCAACACCTCGAAATTGTCTTTCCACACTTTATAAACTTTACTTTCATCCTTATTCAGTCATTATCAGACCTCCAAGTATCCAGCCACGTCACAGCCCCAAATCTTTAATTTTTTGGCTTAAATTTGGTATAAAAATCCTCTCTCAAACTCCCACAACCCTTGATTTTCCTAGACTTTTCCCCAAAAGCAACTTGCTGCCGTGGCATCCTTTCATTCTCCCCCGCATCTTCCTTCTCCCATCTCTCATCATTATACCATATCCTCCCATATTTTCCCATACCTCTTGTCAAAATCTGTCGACTTCTGACGACTTTTCTCCCAACGTTCATGAACAAAAAAACACTGAGCCAAGGACCTTCCGTCCCCGACTCAGTATTGCTTTCTGCTTTATTCTCACTTTCTACTTTATCCTCTCTTCCCACTCTGCTTCCTTAAAACCGACCAGCACAAAGTCGTCTCCCACCACCAGCGGGCGCTTTACCAGCATTCCGTTGGTTGCAAGCAGCCGGAGTTGTTCCTCTTCCGACAGTTCCGGAAGTTTGTCCTTCAGTCCCATCTCCTTATACAACAGGCCGCTTGTGTTGAAAAACTTTTTCAGCGGCAGACCGCTCAGCTGATGCCACTGCTTCAGTTCTTCATAGGACGGATTTGCTTCTGCAATCGGGCGCTCCTCAAACTTCACATGATGCTCTTCCAGCCATTTTAATGCCCTTTGACAGGTGCTGCACTTTCTGTAAACTAAAACCAACATTTCTGACTCCTCCTCTTTCTCTTTCCTACTCTATTTTGTCCGTTTCCCGACCAAATTACACCACTTTTCCGCTTCTCTGCCCTCTCGCACATCCCCTGTCAGTGCAAACTCTATTACAGCAAAGCCCGCCTCGTTAAACAAGGTCCTCGCCTGCTCTTCGGTAAAGTTGCTGAACCTTCTTTCCCCTCGCATGCACTCGCCATCACCGTATTTAAAAGAAGCATACAAAATGCCATCCGCCTTTAATGCCCTGCGAAACCGTCCGAGCACCTCCGGCAAGTCCTTCTTTGGCACATGTAAAAGCGACGCACTCGCCCAGATGCCGTCGTAGCAATCTGTCTCCGTTACATCCTCAAAGCGGCGGCATTCCACCATCCGTCCCAAATATTCCGAAGCAAATTTACAAATTTCTTCGGACGCATCAAACGCCGTCACCTGATAGCCCAAATCTGAAAAAACCTTACTGTCTCTTCCGCTGCCGCATCCGGCATCCAAAATATGACCACCCGGTTTTACATAGTTCAAAAACATTGCCTGGTACTGACTCATATCCGCCTGCAACGTTCCTTCACAAAATTCCTTTGCGTTCTCGTTATAATACTTGATTGTGTTATTTTCCATCTTGATATGCTCCCATAAATAGATTCATAACAAATCTCTCTTCTTGTTTACCTGCTCAGTATAACATATCTATCTTAAACCAAAAAGTTTTTTCTTCCCCCGTTTCTGATAATCCGCATTTATCTCCTCATTCCACGTACAGTTATCCATCGCATTTCCTACGCAGGACGGTTCTGCCATGCGCACCGCGCAGACTGCCTTGCTCACGGAACGGTATAACATCTGCGTGCCGACTTCATCGTGCACATAGTTTACCGCCCGGTCCTCACGGATACCGAACCGTTTCGCCTCCTGTATCGCATCAATGTTCGCACCGATAAAGAGAAATTCCCAGCCGTACTTTTCCTGTTCCTTTTTAATCATCGCCTGCACCTTTTCATAGGAATAGTGGCGGCTGGCATTCTCCATCCCGTCCGTCGTAATCACAAACAAAGTCTTCTCCGGGCGGTCTTCCTCTCTGGCATACTTATGGACATTGGCAATGTGCCGGATGGCGCCGCCTACCGCATCCAAAAGTGCCGTGCAACCACGGACATAATACTCTTCGTCTGTCATAAGCGGTACGCGATCCATCGGAATCCGGTCGTGAAGCACCTCGCTTTTGTCATCAAACAACACCGTGGACACATACGCCTCCCCTTCTTCCTTTTTCTGTTTTGCAATCATGGCATTAAAGCCACCGATGGTATCTGCCTTCACTTTTGTTATGTCGTTACGAATAATTTGAAACGGCATGGTGTGCCTCCTTTATCCGTTTGTTTGCTATTCTTTATATGTCATATCAAATGCCGGAGCCATTCCTTCAATCTCACTTCTGCTCAATCCATATCGTTGTGCGAGTATTCTCCAATTACTCTCCACAACATTTTTTATTTCCTTTAATTCATCTAATGCCTGTGCATCTGTCAATCCATACATTTTTGCAACAGACAATGCCAAATTAAAATCAATAAGATTACTGTCAGCATCCACATTGAGCGACAACGTATCTCCATAAATATCAGGATTCACATCATATAACGGCGACAGACTCCACCCATCCTTCACCAAAAGAAATCCATGATTTCTCAAATGGTCATCCGTGTTTGATACTGCCATATTAAACACAATTCTACGCCATAATTCCCGTAAATCTTTTCCCGGAGTTGCACTATTCGCTTTTATAATAGAGGCAATCTCCATATAGCCGGAACCTTCCGTTGCATTTGCCCCGTCTTTTTTCCCCAACAGAGTCATTGCAGACGCGAAATGAATTCTTCTGTCTCCCACTCGGTCAAACCGTTTTGTCAAAAATGTACTTCCTGTTTTAGAAAAATTCTCCAATTTTGCTTCGGGCACATTCAATCCACACATCATAGCTAAATCATGAACTACCATTTCCCATGCACCTACGTTTATTTCGTCATGCTTTGACGGAAATTTGGCAATCCACAAAGAGCCATCCGGCGCTACAACAGAAGCCTTTGGTCTGGCTCCTCCTAAGGATGAGCCCGGTGCCACCAGCTGTTGCAGCCACTTTTCTTCCATTCCGTCATCATTCTTCTCAAATGCAAGGGAAGCTGATTCCAGTTTACGAAGCGTTGTCCAAGGAGGCGTTGCCAATTCTTTATCGTCCGACATAAAAGGTCCCCCGGCCGATGCAGAAAATCTTAAGCCGCCCATTCTTGTCTTGTCATAAACTCCTATCAGGAAATCCACTTCTGTTAAAGTTCGGGGTTTTCTCTCTTCTTTCTTTGCAATAATTGCCTCACGTCTCTTCATCAAAAGACGCCCCCATCTGTCCGGACAGGAATCTTCAAATACCCCAAACATCAACTTATCTGCGGGAGTATACTGTCTTCCTTTGAACATTCTCAAGTCCGGGTCTAAGGTCACATTATTAGTTAAATCATTCAACCATTCCTCAGCATATGCAAACGAAACAACCTGTTTTCCTCTGTCGCCGTCCACATACAATTTCCCTATTAACGATGGAGTATCTGTTTTCCAATTTTCATATACATAAATCTCATTTACATTATCCATCTAATAATCCCTACTTCCTTTTTGCCCGTTTCGGAGTAATTAAATTCATGTCCTGTATTCTTCTTCCAAACTCATCATCGTGTGCCACCAGCTCTAAGTCTTTATCCATCCCACCCAGTGCATGTAACACCGCAGCATAAGTGCCTATCGCCACTGTTGGAGTGCCTTTTTCCACTGCCCACAATGTAGCCCTGCTAATCCCTGCTCTTTCTGCCACTAATTCTGTAGAAAGATTACGACGCAGTCTGGCCATCTTTATTTGTTCACCCATATTCTCTAATATCTTTTGCGTATCCGGCATAACTATCACTGATTTCTTACTCATAACCTCACTCCTTATGTTTAATATAATAAACCTTTCATCTGTTTTTGTCAATTTTATTAAACATTACCAGTTTCGTTATAATTACAATTATACCCAAACACATGGCAAACAATACCGTTTCCGTTTTACTTCATCGCCTTCATCACATAAAACAAGATCCAAATCGGAAACGTGAAAACGATAAATAAATTCCCTTTCCTACGCAATCCGTATCACCTGCTCGTACAAAAGAATTTCCTGCGCATTCACATTCTGGTTATCATGATAATGCCCGAAAAACCACTTTGTATACTGTACCTCCTGATGGATTTCCTCCAGATAGGTATTCAGATCATCTGTCTGAAACATGCTTCCACCGATAAACACCTGCGTACTTGCCGCACAGCAATGCGTTACAATAAAATCCACCTTATTCCCATGCGCCATAAGGTTTTGTCTGCCTTCTTCCATCTCCTCCGCAGTCGGCAGTTCCTGCTTCCACCAGCTGACATGGTTGATACGGTACGGCTTATCGCCTGCATCGAGTACCTTCTTCTTTCTGCGGTACTCCGGATCATCCCTGTCTAAAATACCGCCGGAGATATCATGGCTGCTTGCCCCGCCAAAGGTAAAGATTTTCTTCCCGTCAATGAGAAACACTTGCCCGCGCATCAAATGCAGCACGGTTGGGCGGATTTTATGGACCTTCCCGCCATTCCACTCCTCTACAGGTAAAGCATACAGGCGGTCAAAATTTTCGTGATTCCCGTCGACAAACAAAGTTGTGAACGGCTTTTCCTCCAACCAATCCATCATCCAGTTTTCTTCTTCACTTTCTGCGTCAGTATCCCAGACTCCGCCAAAATCGCCGCAGATAATCACAACATCATCCTTTGTCATATCCTTCTGTTCCGGAAAATTGTACGTGTTAAACCGGGTATAATTCCGGTGGCAATCACCTGTAATATAAATCATACGGATCTCTCCTTCTTACAACGAAAGCCGCGACATTTTGCCACGGCTTTGCTCTTACCATCTACTCTTCTTCCTGCCAGGAAAGTGCACATTTTACTGCCTTATTCCAGCCGTACAATAACTTCTTTCTCCGTTCCTCCTCCATGCTTGGAACGAATTCTCTCTGCAACTGCCAGTTTTCCTTAATTTCTTCTTTATCCCTGAAATAGCCTACCGCCAGACCTGCCAGATATGCCGCACCCAGAGCCGTTGTTTCAATACAGCCCGGACGGTGCACGGTTGAACACATAATGTCTGCCTGGAACTGCATCAAAAAGTCATTGGCACTGGCACCTCCGTCTACCTTTAATACGCGGAGCTTCGTCTTGGCATCCTGCTCCATGGCACGCAGTACACTGTAGGACTGGTACGCAATGGACTCTAAGGTCGCACGGATAAAGTGCTCCTTCGTGCAGCCTCTGGTCAGGCCCACAATGGTGCCTCTTGCGTGCTGGTTCCAATACGGCGCTCCAAGGCCCGAGAATGCCGGAACAATGTACATGCCGCTCGTATCTTCCACTTCTTCTGCATATTCCCGGGACTGTGCCGCTGTCTTAATCATACGCAGTCCGTCCCTTAACCACTGAATGGCTGCTCCTGCTACGAATACGCTGCCCTCTAAGGCATATTCCACACGGTCGGCTCCGCTTGCCGCAATTGTCGTTACCAGACCGTTTTCCGATTTCACTGCTTCGCATCCCGTGTGCATCAAAAGGAAGCATCCGGTACCGTATGTATTTTTTACATCGCCTTCTTCAAAGCAGCACTGTCCGAACAGCGCCGCCTGCTGGTCGCCTGCCGC
The DNA here is from genome assembly GCA_015057585.1 of Lachnospiraceae bacterium. Classification (GTDB taxonomy): domain Bacteria; phylum Bacillota; class Clostridia; order Lachnospirales; family Lachnospiraceae; genus SIG299. The sequence continues at coordinate 6,052 of SVEF01000003.1, forward strand.
ACCGGCAATCACAATCTCACCGCCAAGCAGTCCGGAATCCGTCTTTCCGTAAACACAGCTGGACGGCTTTACCTCCGGAAGCATGGAAGCAGGAATCCGGAACTTTTCTAACAGTTCCTCGTCCCAGCAAAGTCTGTGAATGTCATACAGCATCGTTCTGGACGCATTGGTATAGTCTGTCACGTGAATCCGGCCCTTGGTCAGATTCCAAATCAGCCACGTGTCTACCGTACCGAACAGCAAATCGCCGGCCTCTGCCGCCTGTCTTGCTCCCGGCACATGATCCAAAATCCAGGTGATTTTCGTTGCGGAGAAATACGCATCCGGCACCAGACCGGTCTTTGCCGTAATCGTCTCACCAAAGCCCTCTGCCACCAGCTCCTCTACCATACCTGCCGTACGATGGCACTGCCACACAATGGCATTATACACCGGTTCACCGGTGTGACGGTTCCATACGATGGTCGTTTCTCTCTGGTTCGTAATACCAATCGCCGCCACATCCTCTGCACCGGCGCCGATTTTTGCCATTGCCTCAGTGACCACGCTCAGCTGTGTGGACCAGATCTCCATCGGATTGTGCTCCACCCAGCCCGGATTCGGGTAAATCTGGGCAAATTCCTTCTGCGCCATACTGCAGATATTTCCCTTTTTATCAAATAAAATGCATCTGGAGCTTGTAGTTCCCTGATCCAGTGCCATGATATATTTATTTTTCATCTTGTAAACTCCTTATACTTCTACATTCTTTGTTGCTACCAGTGCCACTCCGGTCCCTGCGATATTTTCACAAAGCACATCACCGATTCTGACAGGAGCCGTTGCCGTCAGCTGATGAATTTCCCGCATACACTCCTCAATCTTTCCTTTCGGAATATCGGTTGCGGTTTTCACCGGAACCATAACCGCCGTACCGCCCGCAACCCGTACCGATGACGTGACGGTTCTTCTCGGGTCGGTCAGCTCCTTTTTCGCGTAATCCACGCCTCGCGGGCAGGTATTTCCGGTCACGGTAAACTCCCCGTTTTCTTCGCTCACCGTCAGATTACATCCCATCGGACAACCGATGCAAATCAATTCTTCCTGTCTCATCCCGGCACCTCCTGCTCATTTTTCACCAGACAGATGGAAATTTCCTTCAAATCGGAAACACTCTGCAGTTCTTCCTTTTTCAGGCGCAGCTCCTCCATCTCTCCCGGTGCTACCATACGCTTCTTTATCACACGTACCACAGAGTCATTCAGACGTACCTCTAACTGTACATTCCGGTACACATTGTCCACACGGAACCGTACCAAAACGGACTCCTCCAGCTTTTCCGGATGAATCTTTTGCGGCACGGTATAACGCACACCGCCACGCCCCTTTAACGGCACGGCAAAGCCGCTCTCCCGGTTACTGTTTCCTGCCGCCTGCGCTTTGACATACTCCGCCGCATGACGTCCGGCATTGCCGGCTTCCGCAGACACATAATCCACCAAATCGTGTACATGCAACACATTTCCGCAGGCAAACACACCCGGTACTCCGGTTTCCAGACTCTCATCCACCACCGGTCCCGATGTCACCGGATCGATTGGGACACCCGCCCCGCTGGACAATCCATTTTCCGGAAGCAATCCTACGGAAAGCAACAGGGTATCGCACGCAATCTCTTCTTCCGTCCCCGGAATCGGACGACGGTTTTCATCCACACGTGCAAGGACAACACCTTCCACACGTTCTTTTCCTTTGATATCCACAACCGTATGGCTTAATTCGAGCGGAATCCCGTAGTCGTTTAAGCACTGCACGATATTTCTCTTTAACCCGCCGGAATACGGCATCAGTTCTGCGACCGCCTTCACCTTAGCGCCTTCCAACGTCATACGCCTTGCCATAATAAGACCGATGTCTCCGGAACCTAAAATGACAACTTCCTTTCCCGGCATCTTTCCTTCCACATTCACAAAGCGCTGTGCCGTTCCGGCAGAGAAAATACCGGACGGACGGTAGCCCGGAATGCCGAGCGCACCTCTCGGGCGCTCCCTGCAGCCCATCGCCAGCACAACCGCCTTTGCCTGTATATGATACAAACCAAGGTCTCTGCTCATCGCAGTCACAACCTTGTCCTCGGACAATTGGATGACCATCGTTCCCAGACGGTATTCTATGTTTTGTTCCTTTACCTTTTCAATAAATCTGGCCGCGTATTCCGGTCCTGTCAGCTCCTCCTTAAAGGTATGCAGACCGAAACCGTTATGGATGCACTGGTTTAAAATGCCGCCAAGCTCCCGGTCGCGTTCTAAAATCACTACCTTTTCAATTCCGGCTTCTCTTGCCGCCAGGGCTGCTGCCAGTCCGGCAGGGCCTCCGCCGATAATCACAACATCATAACACATGCGAACCCCTCCCCGACTTTCTGATTTCTTCGACCGGAACGTTCCATTCCTTAGCCAGAAGTTCCATCGTCTTCGGTGAGCAAAAGCCCGCCTGGCATCTGCCCATCCCGGCTCTGGTACGTCGTTTTACACCGTCTAACGTCTTTGCTCCCAAAGGTCTTCTGATAGCATCCAGGATTTCTCCTTCGGTCACTGTCTCACACCGGCACACTACAACCGCATAGGAAGGATCCTTTGCAATCAGCGCCTTCTGCTCCTCCTCCGGAAGTTCTGCCATATGTACAATTCCCTTACGTGTTGCCACAAAGTCATCCTTTAACGCAAAGGTCTCTTTTTCCATCATAAGGCCTGCCACATATTCACCAATTACCGGCGCACAGGTCAGTCCCGGCGATTCAATCCCTGCCACATCGTAAAAGCCTGCTGCATCCGGCGCTTCCTGTATGATGAAGTCTCCGTTCACCTCATGGGCACGCAGTCCGGCAAAGGACGTAATCATCTGTCGTCCGGACGGCATGGTGCAAAGGCTTTCCGCAGCTTTCACACTCACCTCCAAAAGGCCCGTTCCTGTCGTATTCACGCCCTCTTTATCCTCGATATCGGTTGCTGTCGGTCCGAGCAGCAGATTTCCGTGTACGGTAGGGGATACAAGTACGCCCTTGCCATACTTGGTCGGCAGCTGAAATATCGTATGCTCTACCAGTCCGCCCACCTGCTTATCGTATAAATTATATTCTCCCTTTCTTGCCACGATTTCCATCGGAGCGGCACTTACCATATGGTGTACTTTGTCTGCATACACACCTGCCGCATTGACTATCATACGGGTCTCAAACACACCCTGCTCCGTAGTAATCCGGTAGCCGCCATCCGTCTTTTCGATTCCGGTTACCCCATGTTCAAAGAAAAATTCCACGCCGTTGACATACGCATTCTCCGCCAATGCAATTGTCAGGCCAAACGGACAGACAATCCCTCCCGTCGGTGCCAAAAGAGCCGCAACCACCTGCTTTGACAGAGCGGGCTCGATTTTTCTTGCTTCCTCTCCGCTAAGGATACGAAGTTCCTTTACTCCGTTCTTCTTTCCGTTTTCATACAATTTTTCCAGCTCCGGCCGGTTCTCTTCCGAGAAGCACAATACCATGGAGCCGTTACGCTTGAACGAAAAATCAAGTTCCTTTGACAGTTCTTCCATTTTCTCATTTCCGGCTACGTTTAACTGTGCCTTTCTCGAACCAGGCTCCGCATCAAATCCTGCATGCACAATGCCGCTGTTCGCCTTGGAAGTGCCTTCACAAACATCCGATTCCTTCTCCAGCACCGCCACCCGAAGTTTGTATTTTGCCAGTGTCCGTGCCACTGAGCATCCGGTCACTCCGGCACCAATGATTATTACATCATACATATTCTCTACATCCTTTCAAAAAGGCACGGACCCACACACTAACCTTCTGAAACTACAATCCCCAGCCGGCTGCCACCGATACTACCATCGATACCGCAACCCACCAAAGGACAGATACTGTCTTCGGCAACTCCGCAAAGCTTATCCCCGTTACCATAAACACCAGATTCACCAGCAAAAGAAGTGCAATCACACCAAGTAAAAGGTCGAGCGGTGTCACCTTTTTCTTCGCTTTTTTCTGCTTTCTTCTGTCCTCCAGCCGGATAATTTCTGCATTTCCGTGTCCGTATTTTCTATTCTCTAAGTTTCTGATTTCTACTGCGTATGCTCTCATATGTGCCACCCTTTCTTTCTTCGGAATGTAACTTGTTTTTTGTTTCTATCCGAAAGATAACACATATCAAGTCCATTTTAACGGACTTATCTGTACGTATCCGCCAGTTTTTCCGCAAACTCCTTCATTTCCTGCACGACCTCGTCAGGGCCCTCAATTTTCACCCACCGGCCAAGGCTGGCAATCCATCCGAAGAACTGCTTGCTGACCGCCACACTGACTGCGGTCTCACTTCTTCTGTCTCCGGCCGGATGAATCGGAATCTCTTTACCGAACCGGTCAATAAACACACCTACCATGTAATCCGGAAAAGAAATCCTTACCTTTCTCACCTCGCCGTGGTACATGCCGAAATTTTCTTTGGAATACGCCGCCATGTCAAAGCTCTGAAACAGTTCTTTTCCGCCGCGCATTTCGGGAAGCACGGAAATTTTCAACATCTTATCCACGCGGTAGTGCTTGATTTTTTCTTCAAAATGGTCAAACGCCACGAGGTAATAATACTCATCGTCCCAGGTCAGTGCCCACGGACTTACCTCAAAAAACTTACCGCCGTTTAACGGCTGCAGTTTTTTATCCGTAAACCAGCCGCAATACTGAAAGGAAATCCGGTTATTCCCGGCAATCGCCGCATGCAGGGCATCTACATTATAATAAATGCTTTCATTCATCGTCTTAATCCTGCCGTGCACATAAACCTGCCGCTGCAGCTGCGCCGCCTGATGGTGACTGACCAGTCCTTTTACTTTTTTAATCAGTTCATTCGACTTCTTTTCGGTAATAAATTTCGAGGACTGGATGGCATCAATCAAAAGCTTAATTTCCGCAACCTCAAACTCACGTCCTGCCACGTGATAATACGTCTCCTTGCCAACCTTCTCCTTGACAATCTCTATCCCCAGTTTATCTGTCATATCGGCAAAATCATCATAGATGCTTTTGCGTTCTGCGGACACGTCATACCGCGCCAGTTCCTCCAGAATCTGCGGCATCGTAAGACCATGCTCATCGTCTGTCTTCTCTAACATAATCCGGGTCAGATAGGACAATTTCAGTTTTGAATTATTCCCTTTTGCCATCGTAAGTTCTCCCCTTCCGGTTGCCCTTTTCTCTATTATAACAGAGTCTGTTACAAAAACAACCCCGGGGAAACTCCCCGGGGCTGCAAATCGTTTCCTATGTAAGCATCCGATTAAATTTCTTTGAACTTTTCTACTTCAGACTGTAAGCCTTCCGAAATTTCTCTGTTGCTTTCTGCATCATTACCGATAGCACCGAGCAACTGTACCAGATTTCCGGTATTGTCAGCAACTACAGATACGCCTTCTGCGTTTTCTTCCATTGCCGTATTGATACCGCGGATACCCTCTGCTACTTCTTCTAACATGTTTTCAAGAGCCGCTGCCTTTGTACGGAAACTTACCATCATTTCATCCATGCTGTCTGCATCGCTGTGGTACTCATCCGACATACCAACGAATTTGTCGTAGTCTACCAATACAACTTCATCGACGAACTTTAACATGGCACTTGCATTCTCTGCCAGTCTGGATACGGCGTCGGTTACCATTGCACTGATGCTCTGGATATTGTTTGCTGTCTGTGTACTGTTATCTGCAAGGCCACGGATTTCATCTGCTACAACTGCAAAACCACGTCCGGCTTCTCCGGCTCTTGCTGCTTCGATAGAAGCATTCAGGGATAACAGGTTGGTCTGGCTGGCAATGTCTAAGATATCGCCGGTCAGTTCGTTAATCTTTGCTACATTGCGGCTGTTTTCAATCGCAAGTTCTAACTGCTGTTTATTTTCACGCAGCATGCGGATGGTATTGTCCTTGCTCTCTGCTGCTTCTTTTCTCACGCCCTGTGCCTTCGTCTTTACGCCGCCCATGTGCTCTGCACCGTTCTGTGCCATCGCGAAGATTTCCTTTGCTTCGGAAAGCATCTGCTCGGAATTTTCATTAATCTGCTCTACGGTAGCCGAAATCTCCTCGATACTTGCGGACATCTCTTCCATTGTTGCAGATACATCACTTGCACCGTTACCGGCGGTTACAATATTTCCGTTAATATTGTTCACCTGAACGTTCATCTGTTCGGAACCGTCCTTTAACTTTCTCATGATACCCTGTAACTGATCCATGAAGGAGTTAATACCTTCGGACAACTGTCCGACTTCATCTCTTGTAGCCACTGCAACACGCTGGGTTAAGTCACCCTCATGATTATTAATACCTGTAATGATTTCTTCTAATTTCTTAGTTGCTGTCTTTGCAGGCTTCACTACGGTAAATTTCACAATCAGAATAGCCGAGGCAATAAAAGCGATGGTAACAAAGCAGATAACGATAGAAACCATCGTTAAAAATTCTACCTGCTTCACACTGCTTGCGCCCATATCCGCTGCACTTGTCGCAAGTAAATCCGCAAATGCCGTCTGCTTCTCCTGCATTACCATAACGAGGTTCATGAGGTTGCTGTTTTCTGCAACCGCACCGGCTCTATCCCCTGCCAAATATAACTCTGCTACTTTTTTAATATTATCTTCAACCTTTAATAATTCTGCTTCATACGCTGCCAGGGCATCCATCAAAGCCGGATTATCTACTTCGGCACAAAGTGCATTTAACTGTGCCATCGCAGTATCCATTGCTCCTGTAACGATTGGCACCTGACTGTTTGCAATAGCCATGGCGGTCTGCTCATTGCTTAAAATAATCAGATTGTTGTACAATCTGCCTTCGGTAACATTTCTGGTTACAACTTCATTCTGCACCTGCATCTGAAGGTAATCCTCGGACAAATCTCCGATAATCCCTTTCATCGTCGAGAGTCCCATGTTCGAAATCAGCCCATATGCAAACACTGCCACAAAAATAGCAGCCAGCAACGGATAAACCTTTGCTCCAATACTCTTAAATTTCTTCATTTTACCCTTCCTCCTAGTGGTTAAGAATTTGCATAGATTATTATAAGACTTTCTGTCGAATTATTCAACAATTCTTTGGAAACTTTTTAAATTAATTCTATAACACTACTCAAATTTGCAAACTAATCCATATTTTTTCCTTCACAATCCCTTTATTCTGAACATTGTTTTTAGTTTCTCACATCCTGCATTTGATAATCCTGTCTGTTTGTACTATAATAAAAAAAGAACCATTGAACTTGCAGCGGGCAGGCCGCACCCACCGGCCAACCGGAAAGGATCGTTTTATGAAGCCAACCATCAAAAAAGAAAATGTTACGCCTTTATTTGATTCCAAATACATTAAGGTATTTGACCTCGAATACGAAAAAGGAAAGCACTATTTCGATGCTTCCCGCAGGACCAAAGAAAACCTCATGGCAATTAAGACAGACGAAGCATTCCAGCGCGCACTTCCGGATGCTGTCTCCTGCGTCGTTATTTTAAAAATCGCGGACGATGAACCAAAGCTCTTACTGACAAAAGAATACCGATATCCGGCCGGGCAATTTTTGCTCAGTCCGCCGGCAGGTCTTTTGGATGCAGAAGATGAAAACGAAGAAAATCCGCTCCTTGCTACGGCAAAAAGAGAAATTGAAGAAGAAACCGGACTGGTACTCACAGAGCACGACCGGCTTCATGTCATCAATCCTCTTTTGTTCTCCACACCGGGCATGACCGACGAGAGCAACGCGCTGGTCTGTGCCGTAGTGCATGCAAATGACACCTCCGCCCTTTCGCAGGAGGGTGCTGTCGGCACGGAACAATTTGACGGCTTTGCGCTTCTGACCAAGGAGGACGCCCTCCGCATCCTAAAAAACGGCAGGGATGATGACGGAATTTTTTACTCCATCTTCACCTGGGCCACCCTGATGTATTTTGTATCGGATTTGTGGAAATAGAAAGGAGACAACCATGCTGTATCATTATACCGACTTCTCTGCCTTTGACGGTATCATCCGTTGTGCAGAGCTTCGTTTGAACAACATTTTAAATATGAACGACGCCTCAGAAATGCGTCTTTTTATGAACGGCATCTGCAAGGCCGTCATCGAAAAACTGGAGGCCGACGGCGAAAAAGAAAAAAGCCGTGCGGCAGAAAAATTCTTCCGCACCGAGCTGATGAAAGAATTCCATTACTCCGCCTATGCAGCCTGCTTCTCCAAATACCGTGACGACGCCTCCCAGTGGGAGCGCTACGGCCATTACGGACAGGGGGTATGCATCGCCTTCCACGAGGAGATGATGCAAAAGATGACCGGTGGTGCCGTTTCCCTGGAAGAAGTCTTTTACCAGGAGGATATGCATGAACACCGTCTGGTCGAGGCATTCTACCGTCAGATAAAAGATACGGAGAAATTCAGCGAGGACTCCGGTGCTCTGCACGACCTGATGAACGACGCGTGGATTCAATCCGCAGCCTTCAAGCATCCGTCCTTCGCGAGCGAAAAAGAATTCCGTCTGGTCGTTTCTCCGTTCATCTCGAATGAATTTGCGGTAGAACCGAAATACCATGTTGCCAAGGACCGAATCAAAAAATACTATCCGCTTAACCTAAATCGCATGTGCAGCAAGTTAAACATGCACTTATCCGATTTGGTCGGCGAAATCATCATCGGACCTACGTCTCCGCAGTCCATCCCGATTTTACAGGACTATTTATCCGACTGCGGACTCAACGTCCTCAAGAACAAAATCCACATGTCGAATTGTCCTCTGAGGAAGCCGACGTCTTGATGGTTTCCGAGGTGAAGATTTTCTCTCACTGTCCGATTACACAACGATGAATTTTATAGAATTTTGCATGCAGAAATTCATATGTAACGTGACCGCCCCGAAATCCGCCCTCCTTGGCGGTTCGGGGCTTTTTCTGACCTCCTGTCAGAAAATCACTGAAAACGAAGCAAAATTCTTAAAATTCTATCGTTGCTCCATCATGGACATCTTCGAGAAAATCTTCATCATCAAAACCAGGCAAGACCGTCGGCTTCTTTCAGACAATTCGACATGTTCCTACAGACAGAACCAGCACCGACATTTTCCCGAGCTTGGCGTATGCTATCAACCCACACATCACACTCTTCGCTTGAAGTAACTTTGGGCAGAAATTAGTGTAACGCAAAAAGAAATCCCTATTTCATTACTCAATTGTACTTCCTCTCAGCGGATGGATGTACGTATCCCGGCGAACATGCCTTTAGGTATGATTCGCCGGAGACGTATATCTGTCCGAGGAGCGGAAGCACAAGAGTAAGAAATAGGGATTTCCTACGTTACACTAATTTCGTTTTCAAATTACTTCACTGTAATACCTGTGATGTGTGGGTTGATACCATCATACCAGTACACGAAACCTTCCACGTCAATGGTATCGCCAACCTTTAAGTTCTGTGCTGCCTTGTAAACATCGGTATCCTTACCGCAAAGGTAGGACTCTACTAAGAAAGTGTAGGTCTTTCCGTTTACGGAAACGTTGAAGTAAACGTCATCGCCTTCTGCACCGGAGCCGTTCCACTTGTAAAGGAAAGGAACTTCGTTGCCGTCTGCATCCTTAGAGGCCTCAACCTTAAGGCCCTTGAAGGAAGCAAATTCATTCTGGTGCTTAATCATATCATCTGTGCCAAGAAGGGAAGTTAAATCTGCAGCTTCTGCTACATAGTTGCCTTCTAAGATTTCGAAAGTACCGTCAATAATTTCTACTTCGCCTGCGTACTCAGCCTTGTAGCCCTTTACGCGGATCTTTGTACCAGGAACTAACTTTGCAGCGTCAGCTTCTGTACAAGCCATGTTGTATGCGAAGTATGCACCGTCGCCATCCTGTAAGTAAGCAACAATCTTATTGTCCCACCAGCTCTGTGTTGCCTGAACGTAAGCTTCGATGGTAACTTCAGCGTCTAATGCTGCTGCCGTGTACTCTGCGTGTGTCATAACACCTTCGGACTTTGCATTGACGTCTTCCTTTGCGCCGCCGCATGCGGTAAGACCAACGACCATAACTACTGCTAAAAGTAATGCTGTTAACTTTTTCATTTTCATCTCTCCTCTTTCGATAAGATTTTGTTGTTTTATAACGAAGGATATTATATATCCAAACGTATCATAATTTCAAGCCCATAACGGATTTTGTTTGTTTATTTCTTTTTTCGGGTGCTCTTTACCTTTTGAAGCACAACATAGCACAAAATCAGCACCCAAGCCGTACCGAGCGATGCCAAAAGAAGCACGGCCGTCGTCGGCAATTCCTCAAACTCCGTTGCCCCGAGCCTCGTGTTTAACTTATCAAGGCCAAAGAGCGTCGTCACGGAATCAAACTGCGTCTCCATAAACTTATCATCCACGGTCTGTTTTCTTCCGGAGGCTCTTGCCGCATTATTGATGAGCTGTCCCGACGCATCGCGGAGAGAAGCCGAGCCGTTAAACACCGGCGTCACAAAGGTATTCTCAATGTTATCGAGCACAAGCTTTGCTGCCTTGATTTTTACATCGTAATACAGGTCATTGTCCTCGCCCATGCGGGATAAATAGTCCTGATACTCCTCTGCCTCAAGCGCCTTTGTCGTTACCGGCACATACCCCTCCGTTTGGGAATAGGCAATTTGCACCTCGTTTGTCAGCAGATACTGTACAAACAACCAGGATGCCACAACCTCCTGCGGGTCTTCCTTATTAAAAATACAAATCGAAGGTCCCTGGGAAATCATCTGCGGATGCTCCGGGTCATATTGCGGAATTGCCATGACCGCCGTTTCAAACGGAATCAGCTTGTCTTCATCGATTTCCTGAAGAGGCGCATACGGTCCCATCCAGGTTGCGCCTGCGGTAGAGTCCACCGCAAAAATGCACTGGCCGGCATTAAATTTATTGCCCGGATAACTTACAATATTAAACGTAGAGAACGCGCCCGTACCGGCATGCTCTGCCACATCGTACAAAATTTCTTTCGTTGTCTCGTGAAACAGACCGATATTGCCCTTATCATCCGAATAAACGGCGCCCTGCTGACGCAGCATCTGAATCATCATGTTGTCCACGGATTTATAGATGAACGGAATCATAACCTCCTGACCGTTAATCCGGAATTTTCCGTCCGCATCCTTTGCCATGGCAGCCTCGGAAACCTCCCAGACAAAATCCCAGGTCAGGGTCTCCGGCAGGGTATAACCGAGTTCTTCCACATAGGTCTTATTCACATAACAGGCCTCCGACGAACGCATAAACGGCATTGTATAATAATGCCCGTTAAACTTACCTTCCTCTAAAAACTTGGCAACAAGTTCCTCCTGTGACGGACCGTCAAACTTCACCTGCGTTCCGCCAAAACCGAAGGTGCTACTGGTAAACAGTTCATCCATCGACACCACCTGGTTCATACCGGTCAGATAGGTTGCCACATGGTCCGGATAACTGATACAGACATTCGGTGTCGTGGCAGTCGCCAAGTTTGTAATGACATCCTTATAAATATCACCGTAATTTGTGTATAAGCGAAGCGTCACATCCACGTTTGGATACAGCGCTTCAAAGTCCGCAATCGCCTGCTCATAAATTCGGGTCTGCACCATGTTGGTATCATTTTTAGCCCAGAATACGATGTCGTACTCCTTTGTCATGTCAAACTCTTCCGGAAGCACAAACGCAGGAAGCCCCTTGGAGCCGTGACAGCCGGAAAGCGCCGCCATACAAAGCAACACTCCGCTCGCCAGAAGTACCTTGAAACGAAATACTCTCTTTCTCATCCCTTTGTACCTCCTCTTGATACGCCTTCCATAACCTTATCCCTGAAGACCAGAAACAGGACAACCAACGGTACGGTTACTGCTACGACTGCTGCCATCATGGCCGGAATATTTTCACGTCCGAAGCCGTTTTCGCGAATGGCCTGGATACCGTTCGACACGAGGTAATATGCCGTATCATCGGTAATCAGTCGCGGCCACACATAGGAATTCCAGCACTCGATAATTTTCAAAATGATAATCGTAATAAAGGTCGGCCTGGAAATCGGAATCATAACCTTTAACAGATATTTCAAATCCGATGTACCGTCTGCCTTTGCGGCAAGGTACAACGTCTCCGGAATCTGCTCAAAGTTTTCTTTTAATAAATAGAGATAAAACACCGACATGACCGACGGTAAAATCAGACCGGCAAAGGTATTTCTCATCTCCAGATTCGTAATCGTCACAAAGTTTGTGATGACCACCAGTTCATTCGGAATCATCATCATGGAAAGGAAGATTACAAACGCGAGGTTCTTTCCTTTAAACTCCAGCCTTGCAAACGCAAACGCCGCCAGAGTAATCACCACCAGCATAATCGCCGTGGTCAGTACCGCAAACACGATGGTGTTGAAAAAGTATTTGGCAAGCGGCACCGCCGTAAATGCCTTAATGTAATTTTCAAACGTAGGCGCCAATGTAAAAAACTTTGGAATGTATTCGGCATTGTACGCCCCGTAACTTTTTACCGAAGTCAACAGCATCCAGTAAAACGGGAACAATACCAGCACGGCCCAAAAAGTCAGAAACGCATACGTCAGGATTCTTCCCGCCAGTTTCTTCCGGTTTGCCGCCTGTTCTATTTTTGCATAATCTGTTTTCTTTTCCATAACGGCACCCCTTAATAATGTACTTTCTTTTTGCTGATTAACAGGTTAATACAGGTAATGGTCAGCACAATGCTAAACAAAAGAATCGCTGCGGCCGACGCAAAGGACGGATATCCGCCACCGTCTCCGTACAACATATCATACACATAACCTACAATGGTATTCATCCCGTTTGCATTTAAATCCGTACCAAACAAAGCCACGGCATCGCTGTATGCCTTAAAGGCACCGATAAAACCGGTAATCACCAGATAAAAAATCATCGGAGAAATCATCGGCAGGGTAATCTTTGTAAAAATCCTCCGCTTTCCCGTACCGTCGACTTTTGCCGCATTGTAATACGTTTCGTCCACCGAGGCGAGGGCGCTCGTTAAAATCAGAATCTTAAACGGCATAACCACCCAGATGGTGTACAGGCACAGTACCAACATCTTTGCCCAATACGGACCTGTGATAAAGTCCACTGCCGGTCCGCCGAACCAACTGATAAACAGATTCACCAGACCGTCCGTGTACGGTGTCTTCTGGAACAGAATCATAAATACCAGACCGACAGCCAGCGTATTTGTAACATACGGCAGGAAATATATCGTCTGGAATAATTTACGCAATGCGGTTACCGAACTCAACGCAAGCGAAATCAAAAGGGCAATCCCTGTCGATAACGGCACCGTGATGATAACCAGAATAAAGGTATTTTTTACCGCCTGCAAAAAGAACGGGTCACGCAGGACATACGCATAATTATAAAAACCGATACCCGAGAATGTCTGTGCCACGGAATTGTACCCTTCCTCAAACGAATACACAAACACATCAATCAGCGGATATACCATAAAAGCACCCAGAAAAATCATGGCAGGTAATAAATACAGCCATCCTTTCAAATGCTCCAGCTTCTTTATACTCCATTTTTCTTTCTTCATCTTCCTACTCCCATCTGTTCACCCTGCATTTGGGGATGATATCTATTCTCTCTGTCTTTCATACTTTTGTACAGCAACGGAACAAAGAATATTTTAACATGAATGCTATTTTTTTTCAATGTGTCTTAGGTGGTTCCCTTTTATTATAACCAAAAACAGGGAGTCCCTTTGGACTCCCTGCCGGATTTTCATTTGCAATTTTAAATTTTATAACTTTTTAAACCGCTGTACTACGGCAATCATATCTTCGGATATCTGATGGTTTCTGTCGGTCTCGCCCTGGATATCCACCATGGCTTCTACCAGGTCTGCAGCGTCCGTAGCAACTACGGTAACTGCATTTGCGCTCTCGTCCACAGTTGTTGCAATATCATTGATACCCGCATTCACAGACTGCATGGTCTTTTCCATATCGGAAGCCTCTCCGGCAAATTCCGTGAACAGCTTTCCGAATGTTTCTGCATCCTTACGGTACTGGTTTACGATTTCAACAAAGGTATCGTAATCTTTTACCACATTTGTATCCATAAATGTCAGCATTTCCTTGGAAGTTTCCACCAGCTTATTTACGGCTGTAATGACCGTGCCGCTAATCTGCTGAATACTGTTCGCTGCCTGATGGCTGTTATCGGCGAGATTGCGGATTTCCTCGGCTACTACCGCGAAGCCACGGCCCGCTTCTCCTGCTCTTGCTGCCTCAATCGAAGCATTAAGTGCAAGAAGGTTTGTCTGTCCGGCGATATCCAAAATTCCGTTTGTCAGCTCCTGAATCTGTCTTACGCTTGCACTTTCTGCCACGGAAACTTCTAATTCCTTCTGAATGTTTACCATTACGGAGGCTGTGGTTTCCTTGCTGGAAATCACGTGCTCACGAATCTGTGCCACTCTTCCCTGAAGTTCCGTTACCGTACCCACGCCGGAATCTGCATCCTTACTGATGCCCTGCGCCTTTGCAAGCACATTATTACTGCCGGATGCAATCTCCTGAATGGTAGCTGCCACAGCTTCCATGCTGGCTGCCAGTTCCTCGGTAGACGAAGAAACGTTGGTTACGCTCTGGTTGGAACTTTCCACCTTGTCCATTACGGTCTGCATGGATTCACGCAACGCTTCGGAGTTGTCTCGCATCGTTACCATATTGCTCTGCAAAAGTTCTACAAAGCCATTAATATCCTGTGCCAGCTGTCCGATTTCATCGTTACTCTTCACCTCGGCACGAATGGTAAGGTCACCCTCGTTATTTTCAATACTATGTACAATTTCTCTTAGGGAATTACTTACCTTCCGGGTCGGGGTTACAATCATGCGGAAGGATACCACAATGGATACCGCTGTCACCACAAGTGCAATCACTACCAGGATGATGTCAAATACATAAGTACCGTCAATCTTAATGTCAATTCGTTCCATCAGGTAATCTACCTGATTCACAATGCCGTCCACCTCAGCAGCACCGTCGGTATGCCCCTCCAGGGCAAGAATCTGTTCCGTCAGCGCAACATTATAGTCTCTCAGCACCTGATACGCCATCAGATTCAACACACACATCAGGGTAGTAATAATTCCTAACCCAATCAGAATGCCACTCACCTTTTTTGCTACACTGGATTTTCTCTCTTTTGCCATAATTCCTCTCTCCTTTTCTGTCCTGCAAGCTCATCATTTTATTTTCAATGAACATTACTCCCTCTTGTTCATATTGTGTAGAAATTTAATGAAAAAAATACTATTGTCTGACAACTCGTACTTTTATTCTACCACTTCCCCGGCAAAAAGGCAACCTTCTCCCACCATTTTCTTTATAAAAAAGGAGAGCGGATTTTTCCGCCCTCCTCGCACTCTGTCAAAAAATTATTCTTCTGTCACTGCTGCTTCTGCAACTGCTTCCACCGGCGCCTGTGCAGCCTTCATAGCTGCCATCTGTGCCTTCTTTTCCGGTGTGATGTTCCATACGAACTTAAATGCAGCCCAGGAACCGAGTACGAATACTGCCGGAATCAATACACAAAGCACCTTTAAACCGATAACGGTTCCTGCGGTCTGGTATTCCACTGTACCGTTATATCCAATCCAGCCGAGCGCATAAATCGCAAAGCCCTGGCCGATGGTCTGACCGACACGACGGGAAAGGTTGAACGTACCGTAGATGGAACCTTCGGTTCTCTTACCGGTAACGAGTTCGTTGTAATCAATGGCTTCACCAACAAGCCCCCACTGCATCTGAATGGAAACCATACCCATACCCATGGCAAGACCGGAGATTACGGAGTGAATCAGCGGATGTACATCCATAATCATATGCATGCCGAATAAAATGGCATAGACACCGCCACCGATTAACAGGGAGTAACGGATCACCTTCATAAGACCAAGCTTTTTACACATAAACGGAACCGCAATCATGGAACCAATCATAATCGGGCTGGAAAGTGCCGTACCGATGGACTGGTAAGCCGTATTGTGGAACACGGAAGAGTACATATAAATGCTGAGTGTCTGCGCAACATACTGCATGGTACAAATACATACGCCGTGGATACAAAGTGCAACGAACGGACGGTTGTTCTTCACAACAACTAAAATATCGGAGAATTTGATATCGTCAGCCTTTGCATTTTCACCAACGGTAGTGCGCTCTTCTGTCATAAAGTAGTGCAGCAGGCAGATTACAAAACCTACGCTTGCACAAATAACAGCTGTAATCATGTATGGTGTGCTTTCCTGTGTCTTATACATATTTAAGATAATCGGAGCAAGCATTGCAGGAATCATGTTACCGAACATAGAGCCCACACCACGCGCAGAAGACAGGGACGCTCTTTCTGTATCTGTCGTAGACATGGCAGAAAGTAAGGAACCCATCGGGATATTAAACATGGTATATGCTGCCTCGTATAAAATCTTACACATGAAGAGCACAACTAACAGTGTTACACCTTCAAAGAAGGTAGGAACAATAAAAAGTGCAATGAATGTAACTGCCAGCAACGGAGTTGCACGAAGCAGCCACGGACGGAATTTTCCGTTCTTATTGGAATGTTTTGCAAACACCTTATCCATCAGTGCACCCATCATCGGGTCATTGACCGCATCCCAGATTGTCCAGATAATTACAAGTGTTCCGAGAATTCGGGTATCCACACCCAGACAGTCCGTACAATACACGGTAAAGATAGAACTCATGAGGGTAAAGGTCATACAACCGCCCCAGTCACCAAACATGTAGCCCAACCAATGCTTCAGGGTCAAGCCGCCTCTAGAAGTTTTTTTCTTCATTGAAAATTTCCTCCTCGTTTTTTCTGATGTAACCGTTTTAGCAGAAATTTACACAGTTTCTGCTTATCTCACTCCTCTATTTTATCAAATCCTGGGTGCAAATAAAATTACAAAAAGCACAATATACATTGCAAATCTCGCAAAATTCCTCCGCAGAATTCTCCCTTACTTCTTTTCAATCTGCGCCAGCTTTTCGTTCAACGCTTCTGCCATCTGCGGCAGACGGACAAAATTAAGCACATCACGGAGTTTCATCTTTAACACCAGATGTGCTTTCCCGCTAACCCCTTTCACCATTTCATTTCCGGACTGTTCCAGTTCGGTCATCCAGTCATTCAACAGTTTTGCTGCCGCTTCGTTCTTCATCAGACATTCCATCGTGCAGTCCACGGTATACTGCGCTTCAAAGTCATCGTTTACTCTTGCCTTACAGGCAGGTACTTCCAATCCTGCCGGGCCAAAATCCCCGAACATTTCCTTTAACCAGCCGATGCTGTCTTCCACCCAATCCGGAATGCGTGCACTCATCTTTGTTTCCTTCGGCTGGATGGAAGAATCTGCCGTGGAAAATCCGTGCGGTCCGAAGGAATAGATATGGCTCTCAAAGGAAATCCCGTACTTGGCAAGTGCCCCCATAAATTCAATGGAATTTTGAATCGGCACCAGATTGTCGGTTCTGGAGGAGAACAAAAAGCATGGGCAGGTCTGATAATCCACTGCCTCTATCGTGCTTGGCGCGGAAAGGAGGCACCCTTTGACATCCTCACCCAGGACTGCATATCCTAAAATTGCCGCATTCGGACGGTTCTTTGACATCGTTGCCGCCGCACCCGCCAGATGACCGCCGGCCGAAAAGCCGATGACTGCAATTTTATCTGCATACAGATTCCATTCCTCCGCATTATTACGGATCAGTGCCATTGCCTCATCATAATCGTTGAGCGGATTTGGCCAGGCCGCATTTTCACCGAGGGAATACCGGAGAATAAACACCTGGTATCCGGCCGCAAGGTACGGCATCGCTACCGGATCTGCCTCGCGTTCCGAACAAAACTGATATGCACCGCCCGGTAAAATCAAAATTGCCGGACGCTTCGTCACGTAGCGGAATTCTCCACCCACGCCCTGCAAATATGCCGTCAGTGTCACATTTCTTTCTTTATTTAAGGTTACTACTTCTGTCTTCATGATAAAACCCCTTTCTGATTTCAGTTTCTGCTATCTGACAGCTGCTGCATTACAAACACAGCCCTGCTTCCATCTCGTCAAAATTAACCCGTCGCACCGTACCGTCTTTCAGTGTCACCGTAATTGTGCCGTAAGCGCCGGTTTTTGTACTGTCTTCGTACTCCACCTTCGCAATCGGGAACAATTCTTCTTCTGCAAACGCCTCATGACTCTCTTTGGTAATCACCTGGGATATCATCGTGTAAAACTCCGAGGAGCCGTATTGTTTTTTCTTTTCTGTTACCGCATAAACCACAATGGAGTTTTCCGAATCCGGGTTCGTTCCCGTACTGTGTACAAACCGCAAGTCGTCCAAGCCGTCATAAATTGTCATGGCAAGCTGTTTTTCATTTCCAAGGGAATCGTATCCCTTTACTACCATTGCCCTGGCACCCATAGAGAGATCTTCCCTCGTCAGGAGTTCCGTTTCGCCGTTATCCGGGAAGCCGTAAGCCCCCAGGGTAAACCGTACCGGTCGTTGGAACAGGCGGTGCTTATCCACACGGATAACGCCGTACGGCACCGTAAAATCCGCCAGATTAATTGCCGGAATCCAATGTGCTTCGTCATTTAAATTATAATCAAAAAACTGCCGCCGATACAAAACCCGGTCCTTTTCCCCATACCAAAACGTCACATTGGCGCGACGGTCATGTCCGTCCGGAAGCTCCCGCATCACATACTGCTGCGATTCGATTCCCTCTGCCGGTGCCGCCTCCCATGGATATTTGGTATTAAAGCAAAGTTTGGAATAATTCCACATCCCGTGGATGTCTCCTTTGTTTTTTAACACCTTACCGGTACGAAGTATCGTCTCTCCGTTTGCATTATGATTCGAAAAGCAAAGTGCCGGACCGTTCAGCGTCGTCACCTTGACCTCTTCCGGTCCGAGTTCTTCCCATGTCCCGTTATTTTCCTTTGCCGTCCAGAACGGATGCTCCTTTGGCAGATGCAGGCACAGAAATGCCTTTCCCATCCAAAACGGTGATTCCGCACAGGAATACCCCTGCACCAGCGGAGAAAACTGACCGTAAAAGCCCAATTCCGGACCCCCGTTTGTAAACACATCCTCCCGCCCGAAAAACTGGAGCAGCGAACCGGAGCAAATACGCCTTGCCAGTCCCGGATTCATCTTTGGATGCTTGAGAAAGAAATTGGCATCAAAGGCACTGGTAGAAGCATTGCGGTAAATGCCGCTTCTTCCCCACATATTGGTATATCCGTCCCGGTCAAAAAAGTCCGCGTAGGTTTCCATGAGACGGTTCGACTGTTCTTCAAATCTTCGTGCCAACTCCGGCTCATGCTCATAGCCGTACCAGAGATTCCAAAGCGGTGCATACACCTGAAATGCCCAGCACGAATAATAGTCAAAGGAATGACCGTCACGGTACCAGCCGTCGCCCACCGAATATGCCAGAATTGCCTGCGCATGGTCCATCATAATCTCGTGCGATGCAGGATAGCCTTCCATATGAAGAAAGGCAAGGTCTAACATATTAAACAGACGCCAGTTTTGCGGCACGGTGTTCGCATGGGCGTAGCTTGCTATAAATCCGGCAATCAAATCCCGCTCTGCCTTCGTATAGGTATCCCAGATTTCCTCCTTGCACATCCACAGACAAATAACCAGTGCACAGGTTTCTACGGTCTGCTGAAAACAACGGTTCGGGTTTCTCCATCCGTCTGCCTCCTGCAAATCCTCATAGGTTCCGACATAAATCGGGTCTGTTTTCGTACAGGAACGAAGTACCTGGTTTTTGTAATACTCCCGGATATTATATCCGCAAATTTCCGTCTCAGGATTTTCATGGATTAGCGGTGCTGCAAAGAAAAAACTGCGCGTCAGCCCTTCAAATTTTTCTGCTTTGCACTCTGCTTCCAAAGCCTCCGGCGAGCTGTTTTTATGCGGATAGGTAATCTCCGTTTCCTTTCGCGGCATCACAACCGGTTCCTCAAACGAAGATATATTGGAGAAAATTCCGTTTAACACGTATTCTGCCGCTTCCAGCCAGGACTCTCTTGTCAGTCCGGTATACGGGCTTACGGTAAAGTCTGTCGTTTTGGGTATAAATTTCATTTTCCGTGATCCTCCTTACACAGTTCCGTCCAGATTTTTATATTGCCTCGGTGAAATTCCGTATTCCTGCTTGAATGCGCGGTAGAACGTGGAATAATCGTTAAAACCCACCTGCTCTGCCACTTCCTCCATCGGTATGCCGCTGTTAATTTTATTTTTTGCGGCAATCAGCCTGCGTTGTGTCACCACCCGGTAAAAACTGACTCCCATCTGTTTTTGAAAAATCTGGCTGATGGTACTGGAGCTGACCAGAAACTGTTTTGCAGTCCCCTCTAATGTAATTTTTTCAGAAAGATTTCTCTCTACATAATCCATTACCTTATCCAGGAGTTCCGGCCGTTCCGCCTTTGCCTGCGCGGATGCGTCCTCCTTTATTGCTCTTATAAAAAGCGTCAGAATCCGAGCCGTATTGGCACACACCATCGTCTGCCAGCCAAATTCCTTTTTCTCTGCCTCTGCCACTCCTTCGTGAATATATTCAACCAAAGACGTCCACTTGCTACCTTTGGTATGAAGCAGTGCATGTCCTCTTGCATCTTCAAAGTCTGCCCCGTGCAGATGCGTCCGAAGTCCTTCCACAAACTCCCTGGAAATCCAAATCACCTCTCTGTGATATGGTGTTGTTGTCTCCGTCGTCCATATCGGCCGGTGCGGTATTCCCGGTGCCACCAGGATAATGTCTCCCTGCTTCAGACGATAACGCTCACTTCCGATCAGATACTGGACGCTGCTTTGGCTGCGACAGCAAATCATCTCATAAAAGCCGTGGCTGTGCAGCTGCACCACGCCTCCCGCTTCACTGACATCCTGATGCGTATCCACCAGTCGGGAAGTCATCTCCAGCTCCTGATACAGATTATTCAAATCATATCCCCGGCTTTTTAAAAACTCTCTTACCTCGTTCACATCCCGGCAATCACCGGTACGTACAAACTCTTCTGCCAGCAGTTTCATTTCCCCTAACTTCATGCCAACATCCCCTCTCGGTTTCTTTTTAAAAAGTTTACTACGATTTTGTGATATTTGCAATCAAATATCCGATTATTGCAATTTACATTGCGCGTACAACGTGTTAAAATTTGGATAGCAATTAGGATACTTTATACACAGAAAAAGAAAGAGGAACGCATTTATGACAGATACCATTCTTACTTCATGCGGAGAAATCAGAGGAACTGCCTGCCGGTGGCCGGGCATCCGGGCCTATAAGGGCATCCGTTACGCTACTGCCGGACGTTTCGAATATCCGGTGCAGGTGACCCACTGGGACGGCGTATACGATGCTACCAAATACGGACACTGCAGTTATCAGCCGCGTGCCTTCTACAACGAAGAAGACATGCCGAAAAAAATCTTTTACTATAACGAATTCCGCCGTGGTGAAACCTACACCTACAGCGAGGACTGCTTATTCTTAAACATCTGGACACCGGAAAACGCCGGTCCCGATGCGAAATTACCGGTCATTTTCTACATTCACGGTGGCGGATTCACCGGTGGTTGCGGACACGAAAAGCATTTTGACGGTCCGGTTTGGCCGACCAGAGGTGTGGTGGCCGTTACGATTAACTACCGTCTCGGACCTCTCGGCTTTGCCTGCATAAAGGAAGCCGCAGACCGTGACGGACACACCGGAAACTACGGCTTATACGACCAGATGACTGCCCTTCTTTGGGTACGGGACAATATTTTGGCCTTCGGGGGCGACCCGGACAACATCACGATTATGGGACAGAGTGCCGGTGCCATGAGCGTACAGCAGCACTCCTTAAGCCCTCTTACAGACGGTCTTTTCCATAAGGCAGTGATGAGCAGCGGTGCCGGAGTTAACAAATTTTTATCCGCCGCACCTGCCGAAAACCGCTACGAGTTTTGGAAGGCAGTCATGCAGGATGCCGGATGTAAAAGTTTTTCGGAGTTTTGTGAATTGCCTGCAGAGCAGTTATTTGCCTCCTGGAAAAACGTGCAGACGGCACAGAAAAAAGGTATGGTTTGTTCCCCTTGCATCGACGGTGTATTCTTAACCGAATCGGCTGTGGACACCGTCGCTGCCGGAAAGCAGAAAGCTATCCCATATATGACCGGAACAACCAGTCACGATATGATGCCGCCGATTTTATTCTCTATGGCAAAGAACTGGACACTGACCCAGGATAAGCAGGGCAAACAGCCATCCTATACCTGGTTCTTTGACCGGATGTTACCGGGAGATGAACACGGTGCATGGCATTCCAGCGACCTTTGGTACTGGTTCGGTACTCTCGAAAACGGCTGGCGTCCGTTTGCGGAAAAGGATTACGCAATCAGTGACCAGATGGTTTCCTATCTTACAAACTTTGCAAAGACCGGAAATCCGAATGACAGCACCCTTCTTACCTGGGAGCCGGTGACAGAAACGCAGGACAAGGTTCTTTGTATCGGTGAAGGAGATACCCGAATGGGCAAACCTTCCAAGTTAAAATTAACAATTACTATGCTAACCAACAAGGCTGTAGGCGAATAGCCTACCTCCTTTTCCCTTCCATTTAGAAAAGCAGCTCGCGATTCCCCATTCGCGAGCTGCCCTTGTTTTCCTCTTTATTTTTCGTTCCGTGTCTTATTGTACTCCATCAACACATCATATAACGTAGCCGTCACACAATTTTCTGTCTTTGTTGTCTCACAGGCTGCCACAAACTCTTCGTAGGTACAGGATGCCACATTACACTTCACATCTTCTCTTTCCGTCCAGAACTTTAACTGGTTTGTATAAACGCCCCAGGAAGAAGTCCACCAGCCGGTCACGGTTGTCTTGTAACTCCAAATCGTCCAGGAATAATTCCTTTCATCAAACATCTCCAGCTGTTCTGCCCACTGCTCCTTATCCTCAAACACGGTAAACTCACCGATGTAGGTCGGCACATCATAATCACGGCCGATATTTAACATATCCTGATAGATATAATACAATTCATACGGAAGCAGACTGGACCACAGGTTGTACCAGTGATACTCATACATGACATTTTCCCAGCCGTAGTCTGCCGGGTCCGGAAGCGTATCAAAGCCCCAGCAGCCTTCCATCGTTACCACATGGGCGTCCCCGTTTTCGCGGATGACATCATAAATTTGGTCAAATACTTCATGACATTCCTTTGTGGTAATGCCGTTTTGCGTATAGAGCGGTTCGTTGATAATATCGTAAGTAGCAATCCATTTTCCGAGATCCGGTCTGGTATTTAAGTAATGCTCCGATACAAAATCCCAAATATCCACGGTTGCTGCCACATTTTCTTCGGATTTCCACAATCCCGGCACCTTCGACATAAAGCCGGAATGTTCATAGCCGTTCTGACCGCCGGGTGCACCATGCAAATCGAGCACAATGTAAAGACCATACTTTCCTGCCGTCTCAATAAACCAGTCCAGATAAGCAAAGGCATCCTCTTCGCTCTTTCGGGTCAGGTCTTCGTTTAACACATCCAGATAATAGAACGGAAAACGGATGGTGTTCATTTGTAATTCTTCCTTAATAATACGGAAATCCTCCTCCGTCCAGAAGCAGTCGCGGTAGACTTTTGCGAGCTCGTCATAAGTATACTCCTTCAAATTCGGATTTGACGCAATCGCCTTTCGAAATTCCTCTTCCGTAAACTCCGGATACTGAATGTTACCGTCCTTGTCTTTCACGTAAGAACCATCTTTATTTTTTAACGGTTCTGTTGCAAACGGACTCATCCAGCTCTCCTGCAAGAGCACCTGTCCGGCATTGATACCGCGCAGCTGCAGCTGATTTCCGTCTGCATCATACAGCGACCTGCCGTGCGCCCGCACCAGCCCCGTGTTATTTTCTATGGTTGCTGCCTGCTCCGGTACCTTATAGGTTTTGTGGTAGATAACTACTGCCGTAAAAAAAATGAGAAGTGCCACTACCGTCCAAAAACAAATCCGCAGCGAAATCATGAGTCCTTTTTTCACTTTTGTATTCATATAAACTCCTCCCGCAATTTCATTCTTCCCTAATTTTACAACAATTTCAAACTTTTCTCAACCAAAACAGACGACTCCGTCCTTTTTATCCAATCATCTGCCTTCCTTATCTTATCTATTAAAATATTTCTCCGATTTTTCTCATCTTTACACTTGTGATTTTCTCAAAAACAGATATAATATATCATGAGAAAAAACGAACAAAAATAAATAATGCGGAAAACAATTTAGGAGGATAAAACCATGCCAAAAAGAACAGACATTAACAAAGTACTGATTATTGGTTCCGGTCCTATCATCATCGGACAGGCGTGCGAGTTTGACTATTCCGGTACCCAGGCTTGTAAGGCGCTTCGCAGCCTTGGCTATGAAATCGTACTCGTGAATTCAAACCCTGCTACCATCATGACTGACCCTGAAACAGCAGATGTTACCTACATTGAACCACTCAACGTAGAACGTCTCGAGCAGATTATTGCAAAGGAACGTCCGGATGCTTTACTTCCGAACCTTGGTGGACAGTCCGGTTTAAACCTCTGCTCTGAATTACACGAAGCAGGTATCCTTGACAAGTATAACGTAAAGGTAATCGGTGTTCAGGTCGATGCCATTGAGCGTGGTGAAGACCGTGTCGAATTCAAGAAGGCAATGGAAGCCCTCGGTATCGAGATGGCACGCAGCGAGGTTGCCTATACCGTTGACGAAGCTCTTGCCATTGCGGACAAGCTCGGTTATCCTGTTGTTCTCCGTCCGGCCTATACCATGGGCGGTGCCGGTGGTGGCTTAGTATATAATAAGGAAGAACTCAGCACCGTTTGTGCCAGAGGTCTTCAGGCTTCCTTAGTGGGACAGGTTCTCGTAGAAGAATCCATCCTCGGTTGGGAAGAGTTAGAAGTAGAAGTAGTCCGCGATGCAGATAATAACATGATTACCGTCTGCTTCATTGAAAATATCGATCCGCTCGGTGTTCATACCGGCGACTCTTTCTGTTCCGCTCCGATGCTCACGATTTCCAAGGAGTGTCAGGAACGTTTAAAGGAACAGGCATTCAAAATTGTTGAATCTGTAGAAGTTATTGGTGGTACCAACGTGCAGTTTGCACATGATCCTGTCAGTGACCGTATCATCGTTATCGAAATTAATCCACGTACTTCCCGTTCCTCCGCTCTTGCAAGTAAGGCAACCGGTTTCCCGATTGCTCTTGTTTCCGCGCTGCTTGCAGCAGGACTTACGTTAAAAGACATTCCTTGCGGCAAATACGGCACATTAGATAAGTATGTTCCGGACGGCGACTACGTGGTAATCAAGTTTGCACGCTGGGCATTTGAAAAGTTCAAGGGTGTTGAGGATAAGTTAGGCACCCAGATGCGCGCCGTTGGTGAGGTTATGAGTATCGGTAAGACCTACAAGGAAGCGTTCCAGAAGGCCATCCGCTCCTTAGAGACCGGTCGCTACGGCCTCGGATACGCAAAGAACTTCCATGAACTTTCCAAGGAAGAATTGTTAAAGTTGTTAATCACTCCTTCGAGCGAGCGTCACTTCATCATGTATGAAGCACTCCGCAAGGGAGCTACCGTAGAAGAAATCCATGCAATTACCAAGGTTAAGCATTTCTTCATCAAGCAGATGCTGGAACTCGTAGAGGAAGAGGAAGCACTTCTTACCTGCAAGGGCGGTCTGCCATCCGATGAAATGCTTGTAAGTGCAAAGAAAAATGGTTTCTCCGATAAATATTTGAGCAAGTTACTTGAAATTTCCGAAGACGAAATCCGTGCCCGCCGTATGGTTCTCGGTGTGGAAGAAGCCTGGGAAGGCGTACACGTAAGCGGCACCGAAAACAGTGCTTACTACTACTCCACCTACAATGCTCCGGATAAGAATCCGGTTTCCGAAGATAAGCCAAAGGTTATGATTCTTGGCGGCGGTCCAAACCGTATCGGTCAGGGTATCGAATTCGACTACTGTTGCGTACATGCATCTTTAGCATTAAGAAAACTCGGCTTTGAAACGATTATCGTAAACTGTAATCCGGAAACGGTTTCCACCGACTACGATACATCCGACAAGTTATACTTCGAGCCTCTGACTCTGGAAGATGTTTTAAGCATTTACAAGAAAGAAAAGCCGGTTGGCGTCATCGCACAGTTTGGCGGTCAGACTCCACTGAACCTGGCTGCTGACTTAGAGAAAAACGGAGTCAAGATTCTTGGTACTTCCCCTGCAGTCATTGACCTTGCAGAAGACCGTGACTTATTCCGTGAAATGATGGACAAGTTAGAAATTCCAATGCCGGAATCCGGTATGGCTACCACTGTGGAAGAAGCGCTGGAAATTGCTCACCAGATTGGTTATCCGACGATGGTTCGTCCTTCCTACGTACTGGGCGGACGCGGTATGGAAGTCGTTTATGACGATGAGAGCATGATTAATTATATGAATGCAGCGGTTGGCGTAACTCCGGACCGTCCGATTCTCATCGACCGTTTCTTAAACAACGCACTGGAATGCGAAGCCGATGCCATCAGTGACGGTACAAACGCTTTTGTGCCTGCCGTTATGGAACACATCGAGCTTGCCGGTGTTCACTCCGGTGACTCCGCTTGTGTACTTCCTTCCAAGCACATCTCTCCTGAGAACGTGGCTACCATCAAGGAATACACAAGAAGAATTGCAGAAGAAATGCACGTTAAGGGCTTAATGAATATGCAGTATGCCATCGAAAACGGCAAGGTATACGTACTCGAGGCAAACCCAAGGGCTTCCCGTACCGTGCCGCTCGTTTCCAAGGTATGTAACATCCGCATGGTACCGCTTGCTACAGAGATTATCACTTCTGAGCTGACCGGAAACCCATCCCCTGTTCCGGGTTTAAAGGATCAGAATATCCCGTACTACGGAGTAAAGGAAGCGGTGTTCCCATTCAACATGTTCCCTGAGGTTGACCCGCTTCTCGGACCGGAAATGCGTTCCACCGGTGAAGTACTCGGTTTATCCGCATCCTACGGCGGTGCTTTCTATAAGGCACAGGAAGGAACCCAGTCGAAGCTTCCTTTAAGCGGAACCGTACTGATTTCCGTAAATCGCAAGGATAAGGCAGATGTCGTTGAAGTTGCAAGAAGCTTTGCAAACGACGGTTTCAAGATTCTCGCTACCGGCGGTAACTGTGATTTATTAAATGCCTCCGGTGTTCCGGCAACCAGAGTAAACAAGCTCTCCGAGGGCCGTCCGAACATCCTGGACTTAATCACCAACGGTCAGATTGACTTAATTGTCAACACTCCTGCCGGCAAGGACAGCATCACAGACGACAGCTACCTGCGTAAGGCTGCCATCAAGGCAAAGATTCCTTACATGACCACCGTTGCTGCAGCAAAGGCTACCGCAGACGGCATCCACCATGTATTGAAGCACGGCCGCAGCCAGGTACGTTCCTTACAGGAATTGCATGCGGAGATTCATGATAAGTAAGATGTAACATGCAACGAAAAATGTAGCAGAATTTAAGTTATAGAATAAAGCCCCACCGGAGAACTATTCCACGCGCTCATGGCAAAAATCGCTGCTTAGGAATAGTTCTCCGGTGGGGCTTATTTATGTTTTGAATCTGCTACATTTTTCTGTTCCAGATGACAAACGCTCTTATTGCATCTGCCTCAAATTCATCATAAATCAGGTTTCGCCACTCGCATTCGCCACGATACACCTTGATAAACTTCTCAAATCCATACTTTTGAATGAAGTACCATACATAAACACCGGCATAATCATATCCCTGATTATCAACAAAATTGTCAAAGCCAATCAGGTCAGTCACCCTTGGGCACTCCGAAGCACTGATATAGTTCAAATCCGTCTGCTCTGCAACTCTATTACCTTATTTGCAATTCTTTTACCAAACTCCTCGTTATGTTCTACGAAAATCAAGGTTAGTTCCTCATCCATCAGCGCGGTCTCCAACTGCATTTTAAACTGCACGTCCATATAATTCAAGGGCTCGTCTAAGAATAAAACATGATGATTTCCTGCGAGCGTCCTTGCAATATCCACCTTTTTTAGTTCACCACTGCTGAGCGTTTCTAATGGACGTCTTTCAAAATCCTCCGGCAAATCAAACAATCTGCACAAGTCTCTGAACCTTGCATAAACCTCGTGGTAATCCTTACTCATCTGCGTTTCTGCATGTAGAAAATCCTTAATATTTCCTTTCCGGCAAACCGGTTCCTGTGGCACATACGCAATGGACAGCCCCGCCCTCCGGCGGATTCCGGTTCCCGTAAGCCGTCCTGCCAGCAATTTTAGCAGGGTCGTCTTTCCCGCACCATTTTGCCCACGGAGCCAAATTTTATCGCCCGGATATACTTGAATTGTCACATTCTTAAGTATCGGAGCAAAAGCACCTTCATAGCAAAAGCTTATCCCATCTGCTGCCAATAAACATTCCTGCTCTGATATTTCCTGATAAATGCTGAGCTGCTTTTCTTCCTCCAAATTGCAAAGCAGTTGCTTTTTTTCTGCAAGATTCTCCTGAATCTGCTGTTCCGCTGCCTTTGCCTGCCGCATGTAGGCTCTGGTTCCGTTTGCCCTGGCATTCCCTGCAAAGTGATATTTTTGCTTGTTTCCGATATCGGACCAGGTTCTGGTTGTCTTCGATTGCCTCTCCAGCTGGTTGATTTCCTGCATCAGCCGCTGTCTCGTGCGCAATTCAAACTGTTCCTTCCACTCCATGTTTCTGCGCCAGGTCGAATAATTTCCCTGCTCGATGGAAATATCCGCTTTGTTGATTGCCAGAATATGGTCTGACACTGCATCCAGAAAAACCGTGTCATGTGATGCAATGATGTACCCTTTTTTCTTTTTCAGATATTCTTTCAGATGCTCCTTTTTCTCCTTGTCCAAATGATTGGTCGGTTCATCCAATAATACAAAAGCATCCTTACGCAAAAACAACGCAACAATCAGCATACAGGTCTGCTCACCACCGGAAAGTGTTGCAAACTCCTGCTCCAAAAGTTCGGTAGATAAACCCATTTGCGACACTTCTTTGCAGATTCGGCTCTCCATTGCATATCCGTCGCTCTCCACATATTGGCTCAATGCTTCCAAATACTTCTCATTTTCGTTTGCATCGGGATTTGCTTCGTACTTCTCCAATTGCAATTCCAACGTTTTCAATCCTCCGATGCACTCTTTTACAATATCAAATGTTTTCGTAAACGAAACATCCACAGTATAGGGAAAATAGGACACCGTCCCGCTTCGCCGAATGATTCCCTCGGACGGTTCCAAACTTCCGTCCAGCAGTCGTAACAACGTACTCTTTCCACGTCCGTTCCGACCGACTAATGCCATCTTCCAGTCCGTATCCAGATTCACACTCAAATGTTCAAACACCGGATGATAAAAATCATCATAATAAAATGTCATATCTCTTACTTCAATTTGTGCCATATTGTCTCCTATTCCAAACAATCTGGCGACTTCTCACCAGATTGTTTTCTTAAAACTTGTTTTTAGGTACAATCTTCTCTTAATAATCATCCTAATCCTCCTTGTTTTCCGAAGGAAAATGCGAGCCGCGTTACGCGAGCAGAGGATTTTCCCTCATACTTTCTATTATTTTGCGCAACAAAAAAAGAGCCTGAGAAGTTCCCACGCAATAAAAAATCCTACTATAATGCTAATCTCCGAAGAGCACAAGAAAATCCCCGGATATCCTAATTGCTGTCAAAGACAGTTTTCCAGATGTCCGGAACGCCCCGCTTATGTCTTCATGCATTTTAGTAGGAATTATTTACGAATGATCAATTTCTTCTCAACCTCTTGTTTATGTCACTATCTTTTTGTTTTGCAACAAGGAAATAGTAGCATATGCATCAAAGCCTGTCAAGAAATCAATATCATTCAACATAACATTTCGCTTGCATCGAACAAACGTTTGTGTTATAATTCACTTAAGAGCTGCATATCATATTAACACTACCAAAAAAGAGTTGACTTTCCTCACGAAATAACTTATACTTTCGGTAGTGAATGAGTTACGGAAACTTGAGAAGCCCGTGACCCGGACGGCTCCTGCGGGGGCCGTTTTGTTATTTACGGAGGTATTTTATGTCTGGTCATATTCACCCAAAATCTTTTCTGGATTATCCTTCACAGATAAATTTGCTCAAGCAAAAACAATTAACTATCCACAACGAGACAATTGCTACAAACATTTTAAAAAAGATTAGTTATTACAGTCTTATCAACGGATATAAAGAGATTTTTAAGGATTCGTCCACAAATAATTATTATCCTGGGACCTCTTTTGACGATATTCATCAACTATACTTGTTTGACGCGAAATTACGAGAAATTTTTTTGAAATATATCCTTATATTTGAAAAACATATAAAATCCTCCATATCATATCACTTCAGTAATACATATGGCAACGGTATTGCTGCTTATCAGGATTTCAATAATTACGATTATGGAAAAAATTTGGCTGATGTTCAGCATCTTTTCAAAAAAATGAATAGTAAGATTTACGGCAGACATCCCTCTTTGCAGGTAACCCACCATATAACCATTTATAATGATGTTCCCTTGTGGGTTTTAACAACTGATTTAACCCTCGGAGAAACAGCTTGTATGTACCGTTACCTAAAGGGGCACTGCAAAACTCTTGTTTGTAATGACTTTCAGCATATCGGCAGAGCAGAACTCGGCAAAATGCTTATTATTTTAACTAAGTTCCGCAATATTTGTGCCCACGGCAACCGCTTATTTAACGTCAAAGTTCAAGACTCTATCCCTGACCTTCTTGCACACAAAAAGTTGCATATTGCAAGAAAGAATTTCAGATATCAACATGGAAAATCCGACCTGTTTGCAACTGTTATTTCACTTAAATACTTACTTGAGCCTGCAGACTTTCGACTTTTTTATTATGAATTAAAAAGGACAATCAAAAAATATTCTCTTCCCGATAAAGTATTATCAGCAATGGGCTTTCCTCCAAATTGGATGTCAATATTGCGAATAAAAGTCTACTAATTTTACAAGAGGTTCCCTAGTTAAGATTGAAAAGTCTTTATCCAGGGAACCTCTTTTTTGATACACCTCTATACTCTATTCGCTCTCTCCATCCACCTTAAAATCATCAATATGATATCGTTCGATTACTGCTTTGTCCGAACCGCTTTCCCATATCCAGGCTAAGATTTCTCCCGTTGCAAACTCATATACCGCCCGTTGAGTGAGTTTTTCATCCGCATAATACTCTGCAATTCGATAAGAAGCGGTTTCTTCTATTTTCATGTATGCATTCTCACCCATTTCAAATGTTTGACTATCAAGAATTTCCTCCTCTATCACCGGGGAATTACCGGTCTCTTCTTCTGTGGGTGCCTTTATCTGACACGCAACCACGGACAAAAACAACAGCATCATTAAAACCAATACCCCATATGTTACAAACGATTTCTTACCCTTCATTTTCTTTTCCTCCATACAATATATATTTTTCTACAGATTTTCTAACTTTCCTGCTCCATCTTCTACCATAACCTTTAAACGGTCATATTCTTTTTTTAGCATATCCCGTCCGATATCCGTGATAACATACGATTTCCTTCTGCCGATTGCCACGGTAAGCTCTATCACATCATTTTCCTCAAACTTTGCAAGCATGGCATATAATGTCCCCGGTCCGACCAAAACACGGCCATGTGACAGTGTTTTTACCTTTTCCATGATGTCCACGCCGCAGCATTCCTCCATAAGAGCAAGCAGAATGTAATACATCGGTTCTGTCAGTGTTTGAAATTGTTCTCTTGCCATGTCATCACCTACTTAAAATCCATTTTGTGACGGATGATGTCAATTTGTTCTTTTGTCAAATACACATCCGGCAGTTCATGCAGGACAAATATCATATTGTTATATTTTACATAATAATCGCCACCGCCGTTTCGAAACGCCTCCTCCGCCTGCCAGTCCTCTGTACAGTACGTGATGCCGTCAGACATCGCCTCTTTCTTGGCATTCCTCCATATCTTGTTTAACACCCAATCACACCGGGATTCATAAGCATTATATCGGATTCTTTGGTCTGTCTTTTCATCGATTGTATACCAGGCCGTATACTCCGTACTTTTTCCAAAGATACTTCTCGTCCGGGAAATATCTGACAATTTATACTTCGACGCATGTGGATATTCCCGGTAGTGCGTTACCAAAAACGGCATTTCCTGTGCTGCATTTTTCCTCGAATCCACTGACTCGGAATTATTCATTCCCATCACCATAAATCCAAGAAAGATTGCTACCCAATAGACTATCAGCATCTCTTTGCTTTCCCTTCTCTTCGGGAATACTCTCCGTAAAAAAATACAGAACAGAATGATCGCAACTGCTGCTACCAAAGCAAATGCCACAATTTTCACATGCCCTAAAAGGCACAGATCCATCAGAAAAATAACAATTGCAACTAACAAAAGAACTTGCAGCATGTAAATATGAAAAGCACCTTTTCTGTGATTCCCCAAATAGATTTCTCTTCCGTTTTTTTTATCCGCCCCAAGTCGGATTCTTATCCATATCCTTTCCCCATAGGAATAAAACAAACCAAACAAAGCGATGCAGAAGAACATGCCCCTAAACACTTTCTCGTACGCAAAGATGAAATTTGTAAATCCTGCAAACGAAGCAAACGAGTTTACAACAAACGCCATAAACCCTATACACAGAACTACGGCTATTATTTCCGCAATATGAAAGGATGCTTTCCATGCATTTTTCACCCGTTCTTCCGAATCAAACAACGGTACTGCATCCTCACGTATCTTTTTTAAAACATAAAACTTTCTCCGGGAGTCTATAAACTTCCACCCGGCCGCTTCACAATACTCGCTAAATTCAAAGGCATCCCATCCCGGTTCCAAATCCCTTTCCTTTGCTTTATCAAACACTTCCACTGCATAGGTCACATCCGCCGGCTCTCCTTTTTCAAATACCAACCTGTCTTCCCATATCTTAAAGTGCCATCCCTTTGCCGCCATCTCACTTAAATACGCAGCAAAATCATCACAATGCATGTAATCGAATTCTTTTCTTACTCTTTTATATTTTGATGCCATAATCTCCCTACCTTAATCCCATTTTATCGCGGATAATATCAATCTGGTTTTTTGTTAATTCTTCCCATTCATATAAAACAAAATAAACATTCTCATATTTTACGTAATAATCTCCGTCGCTGTCCAGGTAAGCCTCTTGCGCTTCCCACTCTGCCGCGCAGTCTGTCGGAACTCCTTTTGCCATGCCTGCCTTTGCTATATCCCACATGCCGTCAATCAGCCACTCATATTCGGAACAATACGTTTGATATCTTAGTATCCTTGTATCATATAGTGCTACATATTCTGTAAATTCTCCAAGAACGTTTTTCAAGCAGTTAATATCTGCCGTCCAAAGTTTCTCCTCATATGGTTTGTAATCCGAATAACGAAGCGGAAGCTCCTGCTTTATCTGTTGAATCTCCTCCGACGTTCTCTTTTCTGTTCCCAAAGCCTTGGATCCCAAAACAAGCACCGTCACCAATAAAACGGAGAAAATCACCCAATAGATTTTTCCCTGTGTTCTGTCAGGATGCGCTCTTACGATTTTTGTTGCAAAAAACAACGCCCCGACAATAACCAGTGCATAAAATACTGCATATCCGATTTTATCTGCCAATATCAGACTTTCCAAAAAGGCTGCCACCAAAAACATTGCCGTAATCCATTTGACCCGGATATATCCAATCCATTGCTTTTGATTACCAATATAAAGTGTTTCTCCCTGCCGACTTCTCTTTGTATATTGCGCTTTTTTCACCACTGCATATACAAATTTCCACAGTTCTGCACCTAAGAGCACCATCCACAAGCCCCAGATAAAGAACAGATCAAACGGGAACAAAAAGCTCTGCCATGCCGGTATCATAAAAAAGCACTGTACTAATGCAATCAAGCTATAGAGTACAAGGGACCATACCGCACCGCCGGACACAGAAGCCTTATAGGCATTTTTCACACGTTCCTCAGGTGTAAACAACGGAACTGCATTTTCCTTTATCTTCTTTAAAATGCAAAACTTCCTTTGGGAATCTACAAATTTCCACCCCGCCGATTCACAATACTCACTGAATTCAAAGGTGTCCTGCTCCGGTCCGAAATCCCCTTCCTTTGCTTTTGTAAACACTTCAACCGCATAGGTCACATCCGCAGGCTCCCCTTTCTCAAATACGAGGGTATCCTCCCACAGTTTAAAGTGCCATCCCTTTGCCGCCATCTCACTTAAATACGCAGCAAAATCATCACAATGCATATAGTCAAACTGTTTTCTAACTCTTTTATACTCTGTCCCCATCAGTTACCTCACCTACTTTAACTTCATTTTGTCACGGATGACGGCAATCTGCTCTGCATCCAGAGTAACCCCTTCAAACTCACGCAACATGAAAATACAATCCTCATACCTTACAAAATAATCCGACCATTCCTCATTTTGAAATGCTTCTACTGCTTCCCACTCTTGTGTACACTCCTCAAGCGGGGCGTAACTTCCCCACAGTCTCAAAAGGTCATTCCAAACCAGTTCTAATATTTTGTCACTTCGGGATTCATAAGTAGCATACACCACACCGATATCCGTGTTTTCATCTTCTTCGAACCACAGAATATATTCTTCATGTTTACCAAAAACACTGTGTTCCTTCGTGACGTCAAGCCAGGCCATTTTCATCGGAATCTCTCTGTAATCCGTAACATCAAGCGGCAATTCCTGTCTGGCTTCTGTCCAATCTAACTTTGTATCAAAAAAATCATACCATTTTGCACTTGTATAAAAATAATCCGGCGATAAGGTAACAAAGAAAAACACTACAACCAGCATCATACCATAAAAATAATGTATGCTCCGCTCCGTATTTCTCAAAAAAAGATATCGGAAAAGGACCGTAAGTCCCAGCGCAATACTGTAATAAATCGTTTCTTCCATTTCACCGGCAGATAACTGACATGCAATCAATGTAACAACGGAAACCGCAAGGATAATGTCATAAATCCATACATACACTGCTTTTTTCTTCCGGTTTCCGATATAAAGTTCCTTTCCCTGACTGATATCTTTCATATAACGTTTCTTGCAGAACAAGCCATATCCGTAATATCCTGCCTGTGTCAAAATCAGAATCCACCAAACAAGGTCACGCATCAGTGCTTCGGAAGAAAAAACCTTGCCCACAAGACTACCATTCACGTGCAGTCCCAGCCAAAGTCCAAAGCCTAATATAAGGAACAGCAGACCTATTATTCCCCCTATCCGATACTCTTCCTTTAATGCATTCTGAAGTCTCTCCTCCGGTGTAAACAGTGGTGACGCGTCCGGGCTGACCTTACGCAAAACACAAAATTTTCGTCGGGAATCCACAAACTGCCAACCTGCGGCTTCGCACATCTCAGAAAATTCAAAAACGCTTGGATCCGGTTTAAAACCGGAGTCTCTTGCTTCTCTAAAAATCTCTACCGCATAGGTTACATCTGCCGGTTCGCCCTTCTCAAATACTAAATTTCTCTCCCACAGTTTAAAATGCCATCCCTTTGCCGCCATCTCGCTTAAATACGCAGCAAAATCATCACAATGCATGTAATCAAACTGTTTCCGTACTGTTTTATACCGCGCTCCCATACTCTTTCCTTCTCCTTTATTATCGACACTCGATATTTCTTGTTTTTATTATATTATCGACACTCGATATTTGTCAAGAGGTACTTTTACATTTTTTTCGCATACGCTCATTTCTATTTTTTCCGTAGCACATAAGCGGACTCTTATTCTAATCTTCGCAAACAAATCAGGGATTTCGTCCTCTAACTACAACACCCCGGGCTGACAAATATATCTAAGCAGCGATCATTCGGGGCCGCATAAGCGGCATCCGAGTCGCGCGTGATATATTTGTCAGCCCGGGGTGATTTTCTCAGTTTATAGAAATCCCTGATTTGTTTCTCAATTATTTAGATGGTACCGTCCCATGTGCTGACGGTCGTCTTCTTCATTTCTTCTTCATCAAACCAACGTGTGGTTACGCACTTGCTCTCTGTATAGAACTTGATGCCGTCCTTACCAAGACAGTGCAAATCACCAAAGAAGGAATCCTTATGTCCGGAGAATGGGAATACACCAACCGGCACCGGAATACCAACGTTGATACCCACCATACCACCGTGTGTTCTTTCCATGAACTCTCTGGAATAATAACCGCTCTGTGTAAAAATAACGGAACCGTTTGCAAACGGATTGTTATTCATGATTTCAAGACCTTCCTCGAATGTCTTTACTCTCTTGATGCAAAGAACCGGTCCAAAGATTTCATTCGTACCAATGCTCATATCTTCGGTGACATGGTCAAAGATGGTTGGTCCTAAATAATAGCCGCCTTCAAAACCTTCTACCGTTACATTTCTTCCGTCAAGTACAAGTTCTGCACCCTCATCGATACCTTTCTGGATCCACTTCAAGATGCTCTCCTTATGCTTTGCATTCACCACCGGACCGAGACCGGAGGTCTTGTCATAAGCCGGACCTACCTTTAAGCCCTGTGCAAGTTCTTTTAACTTAGCCACGAGTGCATCCGCAATGCCTTCCTGAGCCACTACCACCGGAAGAGCCATACAACGCTCACCTGCACAACCGAATGCAGAGTTCATAATACCTGCTGCAGTACGGTCCACCGGAGCGTCATTTAAAACAAGGGCATGGTTCTTTGCTTCACAAAGTGCCTGTACTCTCTTTCCGTGCGCTGCTGCTACGGAGTAGATGTGCTTACCAACAGAGGTCGATCCTACGAAGGAAATACCCTTAATATCCGGATGTGTCAAGAAAATTTCTGCCTCGTCTCTGCTACATGTCACAATGTTAAGAACACCGTCCGGAAGACCTGCTTCCTTATATAATTCTGCAAAGCGGAGTGCTGTTCTTGGTGTGAAACTGGCACCCTTTAACACGATGGTGTTACCTGCTGCGATACACATCGGAGTCATCCAGCCCATTGGAATCATTGCCGGGAAGTTAAACGGAATGATACCTGCAAATACACCTAAGGATTCTCTGTATAATACCGTGTCAAATCCTTTGGAAGCATTCATTAAGGATTCACCCATAATAAGACTTGGTGCAGAGCAGGCAAGTTCAGTTCCTTCCTTTGCCTTTAATACATCGCCTTCTGCCTCGCTCCAAACCTTACCGTGCTCCTGTGCCACAAGGTAAGTGAGTTCTTCCATATGCTCTTCAATCAACTGGCGCACCTTATAAAGAATCTGTACACGCTTTACGATAGGCACCTTAGACCATGTCTTGTAAGCTTCTTTTGCAATCGCGATAGTTTCCTCTACCTCTTCCTTTGTACAGCAAGGCACAAGCGCAGTTACTTCACCTGTACTCGGATTGTAAACTTCATTGTACTTGTCGGTCTTGGACTCACGATACTGTCCGCCGGCAAAATATTTTAACTTTTCCATTCCGGTTCCTCCTTTAATATGTACACTTTTTATAAAGTGCAAACAAATTTACCATAAATATAACATAAACTCCACAATAAGTCAATTGTCGTCCCACCAGTTTTTATTATCTTTTTGTGTCTTTCAAGTAACTTGCCGATTCCTTAAAATCTCACAAAAAAAAGCATGCGAAACACTTGACACTCCCACAATAACATGCTATGATGGCCTACAGATTTGTTCATGTTGTGAACTTTTCACAAGTTGAACTGTTCACTTTTTGAACTTATGCAAAGTTAAACAAGGAGGAATCGGTATGTTAAATACAAATGAAGCTTTACTCGGAGCCTGGCTCAGATTGTCCACCACGATTAATAACAGCCGTCTTGTCACTGACATGCCGTATAATGAATCTCTCATCTGCAATGTCTTATACCGGAACGAATTAACCTCGCCGGAGAAAAAATTGACGGCAACTGAACTTTGTGCCGAAACCAAAATACTGAAATCACAGATGAACCGTATTTTAGAACAGATGGAAGAAAAACAACTGATTTTCCGCGAGCGTTCCCCGAAAGACAAACGAAAAATCTACATACGTCTCAACCACGATCCGGAATCTGCTTACTTTCAGCAGCACGAAAAGATACTCGCCATTATGGATTCCGTTATCGAACGGCTGGGAGAAGGGAAATCAAGAATCGTTGTAAGAACATTAAACGACATCTCCGATGTTGCTGATGAACTGTTTTATTCGTAATTTTGTCACACACTACGGATGAAGCACTGCTACAAACGAAACACTAATAATATGAAGAAAGAAAGGTCAGGAATTTTATATGATAAGAATTGTTGTAGACTCTTCTGCTGATTTTACACAGGAGGAGTTGTCAGAAAGAGAGATTGAGTTAATTCCGCTCTCCATCACGTTAAACGATACCATCTACCAGGATGGTGTCAATATTACCAGAAATGAATTATATGAATGGCTACTTGCCGACAGCACCCACTTTCCAAAAACCTCACAGCCTTCTCCGCAGGACTTTTTATCTGTCTTTGACGATGCCGCGGAAAATGGCGATGAAGTAGTATGTATTCTGCTGTCTTCTTCCTTAAGCGGCACCTGCCAGAGCGCTTTCCTTGCAAAGAGCATGGCAGACTATGACAATATCTACCTCGTGGATTCCTTAACCGCTACCCATATGATCCGTATTCTGGCCTTGCATGCAGACCGGATGCGCCGCAACGGTTCCACCGGAAAGCAAATCGTAACCGCACTGGAAGAATTAAAAAGTAAAACAAAAGTTTTTGCTGCTCTTGATACGTTAGAGTACTTACAGCGCGGCGGACGCTTGAGCAAAGCCGCTGCTGCTGTCGGAACACTTGCAAACTTAAAACCAATCATTACCGTCAGCGAAGAAGGTAAAGTAGAAGTTGTCCAGAAATGTATGGGTAAAAACAAGACGCTCAGTTACCTGATGGGCAAAATCCAAGAATTGGATATTGATACGGGATTCCCCCTGTACAGCGTCTATACTTATGGCACGGAAAATTCGGAATCGTTTGAGAAAAAGCTGGTTGATGCCGGATATCGCATTTCGGAACGCGTCCAGGTCGGTGCTACCATCGGCTGTCACATTGGACCGGGTGTGTGCGGATTCATTTATGTGGAAAAATAATTGACAGGACAGGCATTTTGCTCTATCATTTCACTAATGTGTAAAAGAACGGCAAAGTGCCTGTTTTATTCTATAGTTTGCGATAAAATAAGGAGATTTCTACTATGTTAAACGAGCGAATGGTCGGACTCGGAACCCAGCGTTCCGTTATCCGTGAATTATTTGAATTTGGTAAGATGCGCGCGGCTGAGGTTGGCGCAGAAAATGTCTTTGACTTCTCCATCGGAAATCCAAGTGTTGCCGCCCCGGACTGCGTCAATGAAACTGCAATGCGCTTAATTAAGGAACTTGACCCGGTGGTATTACACGGCTACACGAGTGCGCAGGGCGATGCCGGTGTACGGGCTCTGATTGCGGATTCTTTAAACCGGCGTTTTCAGACGGCCTTCCGTCCGGAAAACCTCTATATTACCGTCGGTGCCGCAGCCGCACTCTGCTGCTGTTTAAACGGCATCTGTTGTCCGGGTATGGGCGATGAAGTCATTGTGTTCGCCCCATATTTCCCAGAATACAAAGTATTTATCGAAGGAGCCGGTGCCAATATGACACTGATTCCTGCCGACGTTGAAGCATTCCAGATTGACTTTGCTGCACTCGAGGCTTCCTTAAATGAACATACGAAAGCCGTTATCGTGAATTCCCCGAACAACCCTTGCGGTGCAGTTTATTCAGAGGAAACAGTAAAGAAACTGGCGGTCGTGCTGGAATCCTACTCTGCAAAGTTCGGACATCCGATTTATCTGATTTCCGACGAGCCATACCGTGAAATTGTATATGATAACACCGTAGTCCCGTTTTTACCGAACTACTATAAAGATACGTTAGTCTGCTATTCCTGGTCGAAATCCCTCTCTCTTCCGGGTGAGCGCTTAGGCTATGTGCTTGTTCCGGATAGTGTGACAGATGCTTCTCTTGTATACGCGGCCGTTGCCGGTGCCGGAAGAAGCCTCGGCTACGTCAATGCGCCTAGTCTGTTCCAGAGAGTATGCGCGGAATGTGCAAATGAAACTGCAGACATCTCCATCTATGAAACCAACCGGAATCTTTTAGTGGAAGGCTTACGCCGCATGGGCTATCATGTCGTGGCTCCGCAGGGCACCTTCTATCTGTTCCCGCGTACCCTGATTGCAGACGATGTTTCCTTCTGCGAAAAAGCCAAAGATTTTAATCTTCTCATCGTGCCGGGTACCGGGTTTGGTTGTCCGGGCCATGCAAGAATTTCCTTCTGCGTCCCGACCGAACGCGTGGAACGGTCGCTTAAGGCATTTGAAGAGTTGGCAAAGTTTTATTTGGGCTAAACCGTATTCTTTTCGCCGCAGGGATATAGAACAAATATATCCCTGCTTCTTTTTTTGTCCCTGTTTATCGAAAATGTCCCGTCTTCTTTCCCTATTTGTATGTATAGATATTTTTTCTATGCTTTCTATACAAAATCCCAGGAAATCTCCCCTATTCTTGCCATAATTGTATGTATACAGAAAAAAACGCTTATTTCTATACCGACATTCGCCTATTTGTGTATAAAAACTCACAGATTTTTTCCTATACATACAATCCGTAACAAGTCCATACTATCCCCCCTCAAATTTGTATATATTTCAATCAAAACATTCCTATACATACAAAATAGTAGCTTCCTACTTTCAAAGCAACAAAAAAAGACAATCGGA
Source organism: Lachnospiraceae bacterium (assembly GCA_015057585.1). Lineage (GTDB taxonomy): Bacteria > Bacillota > Clostridia > Lachnospirales > Lachnospiraceae > SIG299. The sequence continues at coordinate 47,098 of SVEF01000003.1, forward strand.
TGCCGAAAATCGCACCCCGTTGCCTTTTTTTCATAAAATAACTCCTGATAAAACCTACTTCACATAAATTCTCGCTTCATATGCGCCAAGCACCGGCATATCCTCCGCGTCATCTAACAGCACCATTTCGTAACCATCATGTTTCCATGCTTTTCTTGGTTTTGCACCAAGATTACAGTCGATGACATATTCCTTTCCTTCGTATGTTCTGCTGTAAACAAAACGGTCCTTCGACTTATCAAGCACTTTAAACTCACCATAAACAAGTGCAGGTTCCTGATGTCTTAATGCAATCAGTTCCCGATAAAATTCCGTCACCTCTGTACGTACCTTTTGGATAAGTTCCGGTCTCGTACCTTCCGGAAATTCGTTCCAAGGCAGAAGCACTCGCGTATGTTCACGGGTTCCGGCTAAGATGACTTTAAATGCCTCTTCCGGTGTCTTCCCTGCTTCCAACAGTTCTGCATATTTTCCCTTGGCTTCCACATCATACACTTCCTCCATAGAGATGAACGAATAGTTAACCAGGCCCATCTCATCACCCTGGAACATAAACGGTGTACCCTTTAGCGTAAACTGCATCGTTGCAAGTAGCCGTGCCAATGGCACCGCATGCGCCTCCTCCGTGCTGACTTTACTGATCATACGCGGATTGTCGTGATTGTTGTAGAACAGGGACATCCAGCAATTGTTTCCGTAGTTCTCCATCCACTGAATCATATAGTCGCGGTAATAATTCAAATCATATTTGTAATCATCAAAACGCACATGTCCCGGAGTTTCCAGCTGGTCAAAGTTAAATACCATATCCAGCTCCTTGCGCTCCTCACCGGTAATCATACGTGCCATGTTAAGCCCGATGCCCGGTGTTTCACCAACCGAAAATGCACCGTGCGGCTCAAATGCCCGCATCCGCACCTCGTGCAGGTATTTGTGCAGGTTTGGTCCGTAGAAATACTGCTCCACACCGGTGAATTCCATCATACTGCCGATGAGTTCGTTGCCCTGCGGCAGACCCTCCGGCTTGGAAATATAGTTGATAACGTCCATGCGGAAGCCGTCTACGCCCTTATCGAGCCACCAGTTAATCATATCCACCAGTTCATCCCTGAGAGCCGGGTTGTCCCAGTTTAAGTCCATCTGCTTTTTCGAGAACAGATGAAGTCCCCACAATTTCTGCTCTTCATAATAATTCCATGCCGGCCCCGAGAAAAAGGATACCCAGTTGTTCGGCAGTGTCTTTGTCCCGTCATCCAGACGGAACATATAGTAATCACGATATTTGGAGGTTTCATCCTGCAGCCCCTGTACAAACCATTCGTGTTCATCCGAGGTGTGGTTTATTACCAGGTCCATAATCAGACGCATACCCTTCTCATGTACTTTCGCAAGAAGCTCGTCGAAATCCTCCATCGTACCGAATTCCTGCATGATTTTCCTGTAATCACGGATGTCATAGCCGTTGTCATCGTTCGGAGAATCATAAATCGGGGACAGCCAAAGTGCATCTACTCCCAGCTCCTTTAAATAATCCAGTTTTTCAATGATACCGCGCAGGTCGCCGATACCGTCATGGTTTGTATCATAAAAGCTTCTCGGATAAATCTGGTAAAAGACCGCTTCCTTCCACCACTGCTTTGTGATGGCACCGTCGGTTCCTGCAGGTTCTCCGGTCTCCGCATTCAGCATATTGATAATTGCCGTAAAAAACGTATCGTCTAACCTCTTCCCTGCCAGCTTCTTTAGTCCTGCCAGGGTAATGTTTCCGACAACCGGATTCGTTACCACCCAGTCACCAAGTCCAAGCTGCATTAATACCTTGCCGAGAATATCCTTTCCGACCGGACTGGCATAAACCTCTTTCAATTTGCTTTGCATTGTCACCTTGCTTGCTCCGCTCATACGTAAAAACCTCCGTTTTTCTCTTTGATTTGCGTAAATTTTTATTTCGATTCCGACTTTACTGCTATTTTATCAAAAACCGAAAGTGCTTGCAAGCAGACATACACATTACAAAAGAGAAACGGCTCCCGACGGAGCCGTTTCTTTCACACGCATCTTTATCCTAAAATTCCCACTAAAAATATCACGAACAAAATCACAGGCAGCACAAAGGTCATGTAGCCGCGCATCCACTTTGCCACGCAAAGCCCCTTTCCTTCGTTCGCCTCACGCACAAAGTTGTCCCAGCCCCAACCGTAGCGGGTCGTACAAAATAGCACAAATACAAGGGAGCCCAGAGGAAGAAGCAGGTTGCTCACCAGAAAATCTTCCAGATCCATAACATTGCTACCCTGTCCCAACGGTTCAAAGCCACTCCACAGATTAAAGCCAAGCACACAAGGTACCGAAAGGACCGATAATGCGATGCCGTTTAAGACGCAAGCCTTTTTTCTTCCCCAGCCAAACAAATCCATCGTACAGGAAACCAGGTTTTCAAATACGCCAAGCACCGTAGTTAAAGCAGCAAATGACATAAACACGAAAAACAGGCTTCCCCAGACTCTTCCCAAAGGAATGTGATTGAATATGTTCGGTAATGTGATAAATATCAGACTTTTTCCACTATCGACCTGCACTCCGTACGCCAGACATGCCGGGAAAATAATGAGTCCCGATGCGAATGCCACAAACGTATCAAGTGCTGCTACATTGACAGCTTCTCCTAACAAAGTGCGTTCTTTTCCTATATAGCTTCCGAATATCGCCATACTTCCCATGCCGATGCTCAGTGTAAAAAATGCCTGATTCATTGCTCCGACAATAATATTTCCCAATCCGACCTCTGCCATTCTGTCAAAATCAGGTAATAAATAAAATTTCAGCCCAGCCGCACTGCCTTCCATAAATACACTGTTTACCGCAAGCACCACCATAATTCCGAGAAGCGCCGTCATCATCCATTTTGTAATCCGCTCCAACCCCTGTTCCAATCCGGCCGAACAGACCAAAAGAGCAATCAAAACAGATACTGCGACATAAATGAGCATCGTTCCCGGCTTCGTCAGCATCTCTTCGTAAATCTGACGGATTCCGGCTGTGTCCCGGCCTGCGAACGCACCGCCCGCCGTCTTTACAAAATACTGCATCAGCCAGCCGGCAACACTCGTATAAAACATAAGCAGCAAATAATTCCCTATCAGCGCAACATAACCGTGCAGATGCCATTTACTCCCCTTTTTTTCTAACTGACGGTAAATCATCACCGGGCTTTTCTGCCCCGCACGTCCCATGGCAAACTCCATGGTCAGCACCGGAACTCCCAGTATCGCCAGAAACAATACATATATCAGCACAAAGGCGCCACCGCCGTATTGTCCGACCATATAAGGAAACTTCCATACGTTTCCGATTCCGATTGCGCAGCCCGCGCTAAGTAAAATAAAGCCCAACCGGCTTCCCAGCTTTTCTCTCTGCATCTTCTGCTCCTGTCTCTTTCACTTTTGCCCAAACACTTTGACGCTTTGCTGTCATAAAGCAAACCTCTGCTTATTATAGCCGTACTCTCCCAAAAAGTCAATGTGTTTTTTTAGCAGTTCTTATAAGTTTCAGAAAGAAAAAATAATTGATTTCTGAGAACTCTTCCCTTATAATTATTCTATCATTTTCACCGGGGATACTTTCTCTGGTGATTTATACTTTATATCGAAATTTGAAGGAGGCTACTATGAATTCTAACGTGAGACCGGAAACCATGGAACGTATTACGACCCCTGCACTGGCCGAGGCATTCATTGCAGAGCAGGTCGCTCTTGTCCGCGAGCAGGTAGGAAACAAGAAAGTATTATTAGCATTATCCGGAGGTGTAGACAGCTCGGTTGTTGCCGCCCTCTTAATCAAGGCTATCGGCAAACAGTTAGTTTGCGTGCATGTAAATCACGGTTTGATGCGCAAGGGCGAAAGCGAACAGGTCATCGAAATTTTCCGCAATCAGTTAGATGCCAACTTAATCTATATCGACGCAACCGACCGCTTCTTAGACAAGCTTGTAGGCGTTGCCGAGCCGGAAAAGAAGCGTAAAATCATCGGTGAAGAATTTGTCCGCGTCTTCGAAGAAGAAAAGGCAAAAATCGAAGGCATTTCCTTCCTTGCCCAGGGTACCATTTATCCGGATATCCTTGAGAGTGACGGTGTAAAAGCACATCACAACGTAGGCGGACTTCCTGAGGATTTTGAATTTGAAGGTCTCGTTGAGCCTGTTAAATTATTATACAAGGATGAAGTCCGTGAAGTCGGTCGTGCCCTTGGTCTTCCGTCCGGCATGGTTGACCGCCAGCCGTTCCCGGGCCCGGGACTTGGCGTCAGATGCTTAGGCGCTATCACCAGAAACCGCTTACACGCATTAAGAGAATCCGATGCCATTTTAAGAGAGGAATTTGACAATGCAGGCCTGACCGGCAAGGTTTGGCAGTTCTTTACCGTTGTGCCGGATTTCACCTCCACAGGTGTAAAAGACGGCAAACGTCTCGATTACTGGCCGGTAATTATCCGTGCCGTAAATACCGTGGACGCTATGGTATGTACCGTTCCGGAAATCGACTGGGCAGTTTTAAAGAAGATTACCGACAGAATCTTAAACGAAGTAGACGGCGTGTGCAGAGTATGCTTTGATATGAGCCCGAAGCCGATTGCTACAATAGAGTGGGAATAATCGCGAACACAATAAGCGATGCAGTTGAAAATAATAAAGTGCCACTGACAAGCTCACTTGTCAAATGGCACTTTTTATTTTCGACTATAGCGCGCTTGCGCGCGTAGTAAGTGCCTGTAAGGCACTTACGCCGAGCGTTTGTGTTCCTTGCGACAGCCCACTGCCGCAACGCATTTATATATCGGTTTCTCTATCCACAAATACGAGCATGCCGCCAGCAAAATCTGAGCAATTGCCATCAGCCAATACATATAGGCTTCACCGTACGGAATATGCAGTTGAAAGCGGTTCTCGATGGCCGCCAGCCACACATAAAAAGGAAAATTCCATACGTAAAGACTGTACGATATCTTTCCCAAACCGGCCAACACTTTATTCCCTACGATTCCATCCACTACTCTGTTTTGCGACAACAGAATCAGCAACGGTGCATAAAAGAACAGCACTGCCGGCAATACCTTATTCAAAACAGGTCCCGCATATATAAACTCCTTGCAAACGCTGTAAAAAACCACATACCCGGCCAGCAAAGCCAGACTGAAGTAACACAATTTCTTTTTTTCCGCATGCTTCACAATGCCTGCCACCAATACCCCTGCAAAAAAGCCGATATAGCCTCTGCACATATCCGCATTTAACAGTACGATGTTTAAACCTTTTCCTTTTAACAGAATCGCCAGCACCACCGGCACCGCCATAATAAAATACTTAACTTTTAATTTTTCTCCCAGCTTCACCAATACAAAGTATAATATACAGCAGAAAAAATAAACGCTGACATACCATAACGGACCGTTTAATGTATGAAAGGATTTTCCCCACACCTGGATGTTCAAAAGATTTTCTATAATATAGCCCGCTTTTATTTCTGTTTTGTACCAGAGTTCTCCCGTAAGCGAATGATAATACCAGAGCCCCGCCACCATCACGACCGTAGAAAGTATCGTCATCGGAAAGAGCCTTACCATTCTCTTTTTTATGTAATTTCCAAAACCAATTCTATTTTCCGCTATTTTTTCATATTGGTAAAACAATTGAAAGCCGCTTATCATAAGTAAAAGTTCCATTAACGTAAAGGTCCTTTTAAAAGAGAAATGGGTAACGGCATTGGTTAACGCGGTAAACCAGGCATTTTTCCCTTCACACCAGTAACCTGCCGGCGTAAACTGCCAGTAATGTCCGATGGTACAGGTAAGCAGTACGACAATCCCCTTCAGACTGTCAAACGATTTTATATACTTTCTCTCCTCCATATTCCCCTGTTCCTTTCCTTTTACAATCTCACACTTCCTTTTGCACTTGCCAAAAGAGCATCCTGAAGAACCCGCGAAAAATTCTGCATTCATTATATCCTACAGGACACTCCTTTTCTACTTGGAATATTCCACAAAATTTAGTAACGTTTTTGTGGTATCTGCACAAAAAACAGATATGGCAAAATTTTGCAAAATATTAGAAGTACTCTATTCCCCCTTTCCCATTTCTCCTCTTGATTATTTCCCCTACATCAAAGATAATATTCTTAAATAAAAGTTCTCACAAAGGAGACCGTACCTATGCATACCACAGACCATGATTTTCTTACAAAATCAAACCTCATCTGGTTGGACGACGAAAACAATGTCAACACCTGGATGTGCTTTAGAAAAGAGTTTACTTACCATAAAAAAGCGGTTCCCGCAATTGCCCGGATTGCCGTGGATTCCAAGTATTGGCTTTATGTCAACGGCACTCTTGTTATCCGCGAGGGCGGATTAAAGCGCGGACCATCACCAAAAGGCATCTACTTTGATGAAATAGACCTGACAGAGCACCTGAAAGACGGCACGAACCGCCTGGCCGTTTTGGTCTGGTATTTCGGAAAAAGCGGCTTTTCCCATCTGTCCAGCGGCAGAGGCGGTCTGATGTTTGCAATGCAAAACGGTGACTCCCTGTTACTTTCCGATGATACATGGAAAGTATCGAAACACCCTGCCTTTGTGGCGGCTGACCCTGCAGATGCTCCGACAAACTTCCGATTGGCAGAATCCAATCTTTACTTTGATGCCGCAAAGGATATCCCTGATTGGTACGCGCCTGACTATGATGACACCGCCTGGCAGACGGCACAAATTTTCCCGCAGGATAACTGGGGTGAATTTGTCAAGCGCATCATCCCGCAGTTAAAAGATTTTGGTATCCGGGATTACATAAACACCACAGAACACACGGATATCACCACGGAACAGGACAGCATTCTCACTATGCGCCTTCCGTATAATGCACAATTCACGCCGGTTCTTGAAATTACAGCCCCGGCCGGTAAAAAAATTACCGTAAAAACCGAAAATTACGCTTGCGGTATGTACGACGAAAAATGTGCCATCGCAGTTTACTATACCAAAGAAGGATACCAGACCTTTGAAGCTTACGGCTGGCTCAACGGCGAAACTGCCTGCTACCACATTCCTGCAGGCGTAACCGTACATCGCTTGTCCTACCGCGAAACCGGCTACAACACGGAATTTGTAGGAAGTTTTTCCTGTGAAGATCCGTTCTTCAATAAACTTTGGGAAAAATCACGCCGCACCCTCTACATTACCATGCGCGACACCTTTATGGACTGTCCCGACAGAGAACGTGTCCAGTGGTGGGGCGATGTGAACATTGAAATGCAAATGGCAATGTACTGTCTGGACGAAAGCGCATTACTGCTTTACAAAAAAGGCGTGGACTCTTTAGTCGGCTGGGCAGAGCACGTCGGCCACATGATGACGGTTGTTCCGTCAGGTACCGACCAGTTTGAACTGCCGTTCCAGAACCTTGCCGGCATCTGGGGCTTTCATTTCTATTATGAATGTACCGGCGATGACAGCGTGCCAAAGCGTGCTTATGAGATGTCCAAGCACTATCTGAAGCTTTATGAAATGGGAGAAGACGGTTTCGTCCTCCATCGTTCCGGCAGTTGGGACTGGCCGGACTGGGGCGAACACGCGGATAGTAAAGTTATGGAAAATGCCTGGTATTACATGGCATTGGAAAGTTGCAAAAAGATGGCCGGTCTGCTTGGTTGTACCGATGATATTGCCTTCTATGAAGCCCGTATGACCTCCATCCGTACGCACTTTAACAAAACCTTTTTGACACGTGAAAACGGTTACTATTCCCACACTGACAACGGTATTCCGGACGACCGCGCCAATGCCCTTGCCATTCTCTCCGGACTGGCGAGCCCGGAAAGTAAAGAAGGGGTTCTCAAAATTCTGACAACAGTAGAGAATTCCAGTCCGTACATGGAAAAGTATGTCTTAGATGCCTTGTGCGAAATGGGTTGCATAGACGAAGCACTGAGCCGAATCAAACGCCGTTACAAAAATATGGTTGACGAGGAATACTCCACTCTTTGGGAATTCTGGGACAAATCCGGCACCATGAACCATGCCTGGTCGGGCGGTCCCCTCATTATCTTGTCCAAATACCTGGCAGGAGAACAGCCGATGGATGCCATCCGGCGCAACCGAACCGGTAAAACCACTATCGAATAAACTTCGTAATTTCTTTACGAATATCATCGCTGTATGTTATAATTGAAACAACAATCAAAAACGGAGGACATTCCTATGGAAGACTTAAAACAACGTAAAACCAATATGCTGATGTTCCCTCTCGGCACCATCGGAAGAGACATGGTTTACTGCTTGGTAACCAACTTTCTTCTGACGTATATTTTGTTTACCAAGGGGCTTACCCAGGCACAGCTTGCCGCTATTACGGCCATCATGGTAATTGCCCGTGTATTTGACGCATTAAATGACCCGATTATGGGTAATATCATCGAAAACACAAAATCCCGCTGGGGAAAATTCAAACCATGGCTCGTCATCGGTATGTTACTGACTTCCGTAGTCGTTTACATGGTATTTTCCACAAAACTGACCGGTTGGAATTTCATTATCTTATTTGGTGTATTTTACTTCTCGTTCAGTATCGCCTATACGATGCATGATATTTCCTACTGGGGACTTGTTCCTGCGCTCAGCTCTGATGCGGCAGCCAGAGACCAGTTTACCTCCAAGGCTACCCTTTGCGCCGGCATCGGCGGCACCTTAGCCTCCATCGTAATCCCGATGTTAACCACAGGCGGCATGACCATCGGCGGCAATGCCTCCACTGCCTACGCAGTCATTGCACTGATTATCTGTATCCTGATGCCTCTTTTCCTGCTCTTTACCATTTTCGGTGTTAAGGAACGCAGAGAAGAACCTGCAAATACAGAGAAAACCTCCGGCGGTCTGAAAAAGATTGTAAAGACGGTAAAAGAAAACGACCAGCTCCGCTGGATTGCTGTTATCTTCCTTATTCAGCAGGTTGGTAACGGTCTCATTGTGGGCGGTATCGGTTCCACCTATATTTACTTTGAATACGGCTACGACGGCGGCCTTTACTCCCTGTTTACTACAGTTGGTATGTCGGCTACCGCATTTTTGATGATTTTCTATCCGACGATTTCAAAAAAGATGCACAGAAAGCCTCTGATGACCTTAATGGCTATCATTTCCGTCATCGGCTATGTGCTTATGCTTTTTTCCCGTCCGGTGCCGGGTACCATCGGTTTCTGGGTACTGGTCATCGGCTACATGTTATCCAACTTCGGCCAGTACTGCTACTACCTCGTAATGATGATTTCCATTATCAATACGGTAGAATATAACGAGTACAAGACCGGCGAGCGTGACGAAGCCATCATTGCTTCCGTGCGTCCGTTCTTTACCAAGATGGCATCTGCCCTGATTGTCGTACTGACCTCTGCCAGCTACATGATTTTCGGTGTGACCAACTACACCAACCAGATTTCCGATTTGGAAAGTGCCGCAGCCAGCGGTCTCATGACAGAAGCAGACAAGCTGACCGCCATCAGCGGTGTTATCAGCGGTGTAGAACGCGGACAGACACTCGGAATGCTGATTTTCATGACGGTGCTTCCGTGTGCACTGATGCTCATCTCTTACTTCTTGTATAAAAAGAAATACACCTTGGACGAAGCAGAATACGACCGTATCTGCAAAGAAATTGCAGCGAAAAAGGAAGCATAAACTATGGGACTGACCAAGTTGATTTTAAAATTTGCTGCACCATTACCAAAATTAGAAGCCTACGACAAATACCTGTTTATCGGCCCGCATCCGGACGATATTGAAATCGGCGCGGGTGCCACGGCGGCAAAACTTGCCGCTGCAGGAAAGCAGGTCTGCTTCCTCATCTGTACGGATGGGCGTTTTGGCGACGGAAATGCTCCCGACGGAATTTCCGGGCAGGCCCTGGTTGAGATGCGTAAGCAGGAGGCCATCGCTTCCGCTGCCGCACTCGGTATCACCGATGTCCGGTTTCTTGGTCTTTCGGATGGTGGTTTTTATGAACTGCACGATTTGGAGCAAGGTATCGCCGGAGTAATCGGCGACTTTAAGCCGGACGTTATCTTTGCGCCGGACCCTTGCGTCACAAGCGAATGCCACAAGGACCACTTAAATGTCGGCAACGCCGCAAAACAGTTTGCCTGCTTTGCCCCTTACCCGGGCATCATGGAAGGCTACCGTGCCGCTGCCGCAAATATACAGGCGATTGCCTTTTATATGACCGCAAAACCGACCCGTTTCGTCGGCACACACGGATTCGTAAAAAAGCAGTTGACCGCCATTTTCGAGCATCACCTCAGCCAGTTTCCGAAGGGCTCTGCGGACGGCAATGCCATCCGCCTGTATCTGACGCTCCGTTCGATTGACTTTGGACTCCGCTCCTTGAAAGGGCGTGCCGAAGGCTTCCGGGTGCTCGGCGTCACACACATGCACTGTCTGCCGGAGGCAGGACGTTAACTAAATCTTAAATATTCCTAAAGCCAACGACATTTCATTGAAATTACGTTGGCTTTTTGTTAGAATAAAAGAGATAGGAAATGCAAATACTATATAGAAAAGGGGACAAAACTTATGGTAGATTTAAAAGCAAAACCTTACCTTCTCTCGGACGAGGACATCAAGTGGGTCAACGACACCATCGCTTCCATGACCGCTGAGGAAAAGGTCGGCCAGCTGTTTTTCCAGCTGTGTGCCGCAAACACGGAAGACTACTTAAAGGAACTCATGGAAAAATATCATCTGGGCGGTTGCCGTTACAACAACATGCCAAGCAAGATGGTACAGGACCAGAACCGTTTCTTACAGAAATATGCTAAGGTTCCGGTATTTATCGCATGTAATACGGAAGCCGGCGGCAACGGTGCCTGCTCCGACGGTACCCCGATTGGCTCCGGCATTAAGATTGGTGCTACCGGCAATGTACAGTACGCACACGACTTAGGCCGTATGGCAAATGAACAGGCAGCACTTATCGGCTGTAACATGGCATTTGCTCCGGTCAGCGACATCCATATGTATTGGGAAAACGAAGAGGTTATCTCCCGTTCCTTCGGTAATGACCCTGCGCGCTGTGCCGAGATGAGTAAGGCTTACATGGACGGTCTCCACACCATTCCGGGTTATGCATGTACCGCAAAGCACTTCCCTGGTAACGGTATCGACTTCCGTGATGCCCACATTTCCAACAATATCAACGATTTAACTGAGGAAGAATGGATGAAGTCCTTCGGTCTCGTTTATAAAACACTCATCGACAACGGTCTGGACGCTATCATGGGCGGCCACATTATGATGCGTACCTACATGAACGAAGTAAAACCGGGTATTGCAGACGACGAGCTGCTTCCTGCAACTCTCTGTCCGGAAATCATGACCGGTCTGCTCCGTGACAAGTTAGGCTTTAACGGCATGGTAGTTACCGATGCTTCCCACATGGTAGGTATGACCGACCGTATGACACGTAAGGAGATGCTCCCTGCTTCCATCAATGCAGGCTGTGACATGTTCTTATTCTTCAACGACCCGGACGAAGACTTCGCAACCATGTTAGACGCTTATACGTCCGGCATCATCAGCGAAGAAAGAATGACCGAAGCCCTGACACGTATCCTTGGTCTTAAGGCTCGTATGGGTCTTCATAAGAAAGCTAAGGAAGAGCTTGTACCGGGCGAAGAGGCGTTAGCAGCTTTCCATAAGCCGGAATACAAGGCAGCTTCCGAAGCAATCAGCAAGGACAGTCTTACTCTTGTAAAATATAAGGACGAGGGTGCGCTTCCTTTAGATCCAAACAAGCAGAAGCGTATCATGATTGTTCCTGTCAAGGGTCCGGACAACCCACTGATGGCACTGGCTGCCATGGCAATGGGTATGGGCTCCAAAAAGTCACCTGCCGAAAAGCTCTGTGAACGCTTAATTGAAAAGGGCTTTGATGCATTCATTTATGAAAGTCCAATCGATAAGATGAAAAAGATGATTGCCGCAGGCGAAAAGCCAAGCCTTAACATGTACTTTGCCGGAAAGCATGCCATCGAGGACTTCAAGGCAGGTCAGGATGTTATCATTTCCTTATGTGATGTTCCGAACGGACGTCCTTCCTTTGGCATCAGCAAGGGCGGCGGCGAAATTCCGTGGTATGTATTCGAGCTTCCGGTTATCGGCATCAGTGTAAGTGCCCCAACCATGCTCGCACATCTTCCGATGCTTCGTACCTATATCAACACCTACGACAGCAACGACGATACTATGGATGCACTCGTTGAAGCTCTGGTTACAGGACCGGAAGCGTTCAAGGGCAAGGACCCGATTGACAGCTTCTGCGGCCTTTGGGATACACGCCTGTAGGAGAGGTCAACACTATGTCTATATTCGATAATTATACAAGAAAACACGATTACCTCGTGTGTGTCGACTCCGACGGCTGTGCGATGGACACGATGAACTGCAAGCATTTCCACTGCTTCGGACCTTGTATGGTGACCGAGTGGGGACTGGAAGAATGGAAGGATGACATTCTGACAAGATGGAATGAGATTAACTTATTTCAGATGACCCGAGGTATCAACCGTTTCAAGGGTCTGGCACAGGCACTTGCCGAAATCAATGAAAAGTACACTCCGATTGAAGGTGTGGAAACACTGATTGACTGGGCAGAGCACGCTCCTGCTCTTTCCAATGACGGAGTAGCAAAGGCGGCCGCAGAGTGTACCGACCCACACGGCAGACAATGTCTTGAGAAGGCGCTCTCCTGGAGCAAGGCAGTCAACGCAAGCATCGTTATACTTCCGGAGGAATTAAAGGTTCCGTTTCCGGGCGCAAAGGAAGGGCTTGCTGCAGCACACACCTTCGCTGACGTTGCCGTTGTTTCCAGTGCAAACCGCGATGCCGTGGACGAGGAATGGACCACACACGGCTTACTTGACCACGTAGATATCGTTCTGGCTCAGGATTGCGGTAGCAAGGCGCACTGCATCAGCGAAATGTTAAAGTTCGGCTATGAACCGGACAAGGTGCTGATGGTCGGTGATGCACCGGGTGACAGTGATGCCGCCGAAAAGAACGGTGTCCTCTACTTCCCGATTCTCGTAAACCGCGAGGGCGAAAGCTGGAAGGAATTCAAAGACATTGCACTGGACAAGCTTCGTGACGGTGTTTACGAAGGAGCTTATGCCGAGGATAAGAAAAAAGAATTTTTGCGTAATTTGGGCGGCTGATTGATTCCCCCGCCTGAATATAAAAAGGACCGAAGGAGAGCTGCTGCTCCTTCGGTCCTTATTCTTTCTTAACTTATTTCATATCAAACGAACCTGCCATACCCGCACCAAGCGTTTTTGCTTTGGTTGGACGATTGACATATGCTGTGTACCCGTACATGTAGGAATTTGTATATTTTGCAAACCATTTCTGCACCACACAGTTCAACTGCCCGCCGGTGTTCCAGTTCGAATCTACTACCCAGATACCATCGGATTCCACGGAATAAACCACAATGGAATGCCCATTGACACGGATAACATCGCCCGGGCGTACATACTTTTGTACGTTTGTTTTATTAAACTTAATGGTTGCCACACGCTGTCCGACAATGTTTTCATCCGCACTGTCCGCAAACAGATACCACTGTGCAAAGCAGGCAAATCCGAAACAGGACTGACCGTTATAGGCTCTTCTGCTCGAATTGACATCGTGCGCCGGGAAGTAATTGATGTTTACCGTACCAAACAAATTCTTGAACCACGAGGTCTGCACAATATCTGCCACGTTACAGTTGGTACAGCCATGCGAACTCTTACGTGAAGAACTGCATGCCTTTTTATTCACAGTAAAATATACCGTCTTTTTATCCGCTCCCAGTTTCTCCAACAGATGATCCAGTTTTTCCTGTACCGTAATCTGACCCACCTGCGAAGTTGGCTTTGGCGTCGGAGTCGATGTCGGTTTCGGTGTTGCCGTCGATGTCGGCTTCGTCGTTGGCTTCGGTGTGGCTGTCGGTGCCTTCGTTGCCGTCGGCTTTGGTGTAGACGTCGCTGTCGGCTTCGGTGTTGCCGTAGCCGTTGGTTTTGGTGTAGATGTCGGCTTTGGTGTCGGTGTTGCCGTTGGCTTTGGTGTCGGCGTCGGCTTCGGTGTAATCTTTAACTGACCGCTCTTTTTCAGATGGAAATGCTGCTTGCTTTCCTTATGTATGTTGACATCCGATTCCTTGACCCGGTCGACAATGACCTTTGCCACTTCGTAATCGCCCTTATATAGCAGGGTTCTCTTCCGGATTCGGCAATTCAAATCGCTTTCATCACCGTTACAATCAACCACGACGATTCCGTCTTCTTCTACCGCATATACAATCACGGACTGCCACTCCTCCAGACGAAGTACATCGCCCGGACGGACGTACTTATCTACAAATTCTTTTTCAAAAATACCGGATGCCACCTTTTCACAGGTGATTTTCTGATTGTTATCCGAAGCATACACAAACCACTGTGCAAACATCGTAAATCCACGATCCGAGGACGCCACGTTACTGGCTACCGTCTCTGTGGAATGCTGTGACGGAAGATTGGTAAACTTGATATCACCAAATTCATACCAGAACCAGTCCGAATCCATGACACTGACATTCAGACAGTTCTCACAGGAATGTTTATAAATTTCTCTCTTGTCCAGACACGCCTTTCCGTCAACAGTGAAGTACTTTCCCTCCAAAGTTTCAACAAGTTCATCTAAGCGCATCTGTATGTATTCTTCTTCCGTCTTCGGTTTTTTCGTTGGTTCCGATGTAACCTTTATCGTTTCATTTTCGGTGCCTTCTGCTTTTGCAACCCATTCTTTTAACTTTTTTAATTCTGTCTTTACCTTCGTATCTGACAGCATCTTTTTCATCATTGCAAGCGTCAACTCACCGGTTTGTGCGTACCCGTTTGCCTGCTGCCACTTCTTTAAAGCCTTCTGTGTACCGTTGCCGCCGATGCCGTCAAAGCTGCCGGAATAATATCCCTTTTCCTTTAAGTACCGCTGGACATCCTTTACGGTTTCTTTAATGAACGTCCAATCCGCATCCGTCACCATGCCGTCCTCATCCATATGCAGCTCCTTCTGCAGCTTAAGTACGGCGTTCTTTGTTTTATTGCCGTAGGAAGAATCCACTCCTCCGGTGGAAAATCCCAGTAAGGTCAAATTCTGTTGCAGGCGCTTTACCTCTGTTCCCTTGGACCCTTTTTTCATGGTTGCTGCTTCTGCTTTCATTGCCGGTAGCATTGTCACTATTATCACTGCGGTTAAAAATACTGCCAGTAGTTTCTTCTTCATGGTATTCCTACCTCCTTGCTTCCTCCTTGGTTCCGAACCGTTTCCCTCCTTGGAAACGCTAGTACATTATACCCATATTGTACTATCAATTTAATGTTTTTGCAACAATTATGTAACAGTTTGCCATTTCTTGCTCTTTTAGGTACTCTTTTCCAAAGCTACAGGCTTGCAAATCCCCCTAAACCAATTATAATGAATAGTGTAGGCATTTTTTAGGCAAAGAAACGTCAAAAATGGTACAAAAAACAAAAATCCCCTGCGTAAGGGGTTGCTCATTACGCTGCGTCATGTGGTATTCTCACAGACGTAAGGAGGTGAAAACGCCATGTCCGATAGAAAAGAAGCCCTTTACACGACCGGAGAAGTTGCAAAACTTTGTAACGTTTCCGTCCGTACCGTACAGTATTACGACACCCGCAATATCTTAATTCCAAGTGAATTAAGCGAAGGTGGCCGACGTCTGTACTCTGCTGACGATGTGAAACGAATGAAAACCATCTGTTTTCTCCGTGACCTCGGTCTTCCCATCAATACCAT
This sequence comes from Lachnospiraceae bacterium, assembly GCA_015057585.1. Lineage (GTDB taxonomy): Bacteria > Bacillota > Clostridia > Lachnospirales > Lachnospiraceae > SIG299. Next base: position 62,980 of record SVEF01000003.1, read on the forward strand.
CAGCGGTCTGTTTGCAGAAGAACATCCGGAAAAAGTTATTTCCATTCTTTTAGAACAGCAGTCCACCGTATTGAAAGAGGAAATCGAAGAACGCGAAACACAGTTGCAGCTGATTTCCGAACTGGAACAGGGCTTAAAAACCTTAAACCGCTTCTCCGTCGGTGCTATCGGTGATGTTGCGATCATTATGAAAAGTAAAAAGAAATTACGGCAGCTCCGAATTCTTATGTTGGCTCTTGCAATTCCATGTGAGATTATAGAGACCGGTTCCTTTTTTTACGGAATTTTCACCGGCAACTGGCTTGTATATCTTGCCTGGCTTCCGGTCGTTTTAGTGCTTGCAGCCATTATTTCATGGCTGTACTTTGCAAAGGTATCCTATCTTTGCCCGGAATGCCACGAGGTATTCCGTCCAAATTTCAAATCTGCATTCTTTGCAGCTCACACGCCAACAACAAGAAAACTCACCTGTACCTGTTGCGGACACACCGGGTTTTGCGTGGAGGTATATCGTGAAGAATCAAAAACCGAAAAAGAAGAAAAGGAGAAAAATTAATGTTATCCATACAACACTTAACCAAAATATATAAAGGCGGCAAAAAAGCTGTCTCCGATGTATCCCTTACCGTTAATGCCGGCGATATCTGTGCCTTCATCGGTCACAACGGCGCAGGAAAAACTTCCACTATCAAATGTGTGGTCGGAATCCATGGTTTTGACGAAGGCGAAATTTTCATCGACGGAATGTCCGTAAAAACACAACCGCTCGAATGTAAAAAAATCACCGCCTACATTCCGGACAATCCGGATTTATACGAATACTTAACCGGCATCCAGTACTTAAATTTCATTGCCGACATATTCGGCCTGACCGCCGCAGAGCGCGAAGACCGGATCAAAAAGGAAGCTGCTGACTTCGAAATCGAAGCCGCCCTCGGCGATTTGATTTCTTCCTATTCCCACGGCATGAAGCAAAAGCTTGCCATCATCAGCGCGCTAATTCACAAGCCAAAGCTTCTCATCCTTGACGAGCCGTTTGTCGGCCTGGACCCGAAGGCAACACTGACACTGAAAAACAAAATGCACGCTCTCTGCGAAGAAGGCACTGCGATTTTCTTCTCCACCCACGTTCTTGACGTTGCAGAAAAGCTCTGTAACAAGGTAGCCATCATCCGAAAAGGAGAACTGATTGCAGCCGGAGATACCAAGGAGTTAACCGGAGGTGCCTCCTTAGAGTCCGTCTTTATGGAGGTGACAAAGGAATGCTAAGACAAGTCTTTTTACTGACAAAGCTTCAGCAGCAAAATCTGTTTGGCCTCAATGAATTCCGTTTTACAAAGGACACGGGCAAGAAAAGACGATATATCGCTTTAGCAGTGGTTTGGGCACTCTTGTTTGTCATGGTTGCCGCTTACGTTGGCGGACTTTCTTTCGGCCTGCACCTGCTTGGCATCGGCGAGATTGTCCCGATGTATCTCTACACCCTGGCAAGCCTTGTCATGCTGGTACTTTCCTTTTTTAAAGCAGGAAGCGTCTTGTTTTCCATGAAATTTTATGATGTGATGGTTTCCCTTCCGGTAACACCTCACGCCATTTTGGCCAGCCGTTTTCTGTCCATGTATCTTAGCAACCTGCTCATCGGCACACTGGTGCTGTTGCCGGGCTTTACGGTACATGTCATTTTTGCAAAGCCGGGCATCATGTTTTATCTGATTACCCTTGCCGTGCTTCTCCTGATGCCGCTCTTGCCGCTGACAGTTTCCTCTTTTATCGGCGCAGGCATTAAGGCGATCAGTTCCCGGATGAAAAGGAAATCACTCGTCGAAACTCTTCTGACGGTCGTTCTGATAGTCGCCATTTTCGCTGGCAGTTTTTCTTTCGGAACAGCAACAGAAAGTTTAGACATGGAAGCAATCAAACAGCTTGCCGGAACACTTTCAGCTACACTTGGCAGCATCTTTCCGCCTGCAATGTGGTATCAAGGTGCACTGCAGGGCAATCTGCATTCCCTGTTCCTTGTGTTGTTGGTTCCTGTTCTTGTGTTTACACTGTTTCTTGTTCTCTTCGGACGTTTCCATCAGAGCATCTGTGTAAAACTGAACGCTGTTTCTGCAAAGCAGAACTACAAAATCCGTTCCCTGGAAGCCACCGGCCTGCTTTGGTCACTTTGCAAAAAAGAGGCAAAGCTGTACTTTTCTTCCAGCCTTTATGTTACTAATACCATTGTCGGTTATATTATGGCTGTCATCTTAGCAGCGGGTATCGGAATTACAGGCATCGATTCCTTTACGGAGGCTTTGGAAATGCCAATGCTTACCCCGATGATTACGCAGTTTCTGCCGTTTATCCTGGCAATGCCGTTTTGTATGATGAACCTGACCTCATGCAGCATTTCCATGGAAGGCAAATGCTACTGGCAGCTTCAGGTACTGCCAATACGTCCAAAGGATATCTATCATGCAAAAATCCTTTGGAATCTGATGGTCGCAGCACCATTTTATTTAGTTTCCGTTATACTGCTTTTGATTTTCATCCGTCCTGCAGGGCTTTTAGCGCTCCACTATATCCTGCTGCCGCTGGTTTACATCGTTTTAGACGTTGTCATGGGTCTCTTTGCCAATTTGAAGTTTCCTCTTTTTAACTGGGAAAATGAAGCCCGCGTGGTAAAGCAGAGCGCCTCCGTCGCAGTTTCCATGCTCGGCGGCATACTACCTATCCTCATCCCGGCAATACTTGCTATTTTATTACAGCCGGTTCACTTTAATCTCTATCTGTTTGCAGTAGAGGCAGTTCTTGCAGCAATGACAGCAGTCCTTTATTTTATCATTACAAGAAAGGAACTCGTAAACGCATGATAAGGGCAATAAAAACTTTTCTTCATACTTACCTGAAAACATTACTCTTTTTCCTGCTTGTTGGTCTGTTTGGCGGTTTTTTTACCGGACTCTACATGCTTGACAGTTACCCCGCTGACATGCAGCAGGAACTGTTAAATCAGGGAATGACCCCTGTTATACTCGGCGCCGTAACCGCCGTACAGGCTGCAGGCTATGGAGCTGTTCTTGGTGCAATCGGCATCCTGATTTCCAAAAAAATCGGACTTTGGAAGGAAGAACGCTGCATTTCGAAGCGTCCCCTTCTTTCGGCTGTTCTGGTTGCTGTTTTCGGAGGAATGGCTATCATTTTACCGGATCTCCTTTTCTTTGGAAACCATATCGAAGCCATCCGGGACTCCTATGCAGTAAAGCCGGCCCTTCCTTATATTCTGGCATCCGTAACCTACGGTGGTGTCATCGAAGAGGTTATGCTCCGCTTATTTTTCATGTCTCTCATTGCCCTGGTTTTACACAAGGTTCTGAGAAGACAAGGTACACCTTCCGTTCCGGTACTTGTTGCCGCCAACATGATTTCTGCATTACTGTTTGCCGCAGGACACCTGCCGGCTACCTATATGCTTTTAGGAAATTCACCAATGATTCTTTTCCGGTGTTTCCTGTTAAACGGCGGTATCGGCCTGCTCTTTGGCCGGTTGTTCCGGAAATACGGTCTGCGTTACGCCATGCTTGCTCATGCCGGTACCCATATCGTTTCCAAACTGATTTGGATTTTGTTCCTGTAAAAAAAACGGCAGCTTGCACCATGCAAGCTGCCGTTTTCCTTTTCTTACTTCTTACTTTCTCTTTTTCAGTACAACCACTGCAATCGCTGCAACTGCAACAACAGCCAGCACTACATACAGAACTGTATTATTTCCGTTCTGAACAGCCGGTGTCTCTGCCGGAGCATCCGTTGGAGCCGGTGCCTTTGTAGGCTGTGTTGCACCGCCCTTTAACAGCATAACCGCATTGTCCTTTACTTCAGCCGTATAGCCGTCTGCACCAATTACTTCTACCTCTGCAAAGCTTCCGTTTAAATTCTTTGCACTTAACACTACCATACCGTCAGCAAGCTTTGTACCTTCCGCAACTTCCACAACAAGCTTTCCGCCCAGTGTCGCATTACCTGCAATATTGAAAATATCATCATCGCTGTCTACCGTCAGCTTTAATGTCCCCTTTGTCTGCGCAAAATCACCGGTAATCATTGCAATTCCGTCTACTGTCTCGGATAAGATACCGCCATTTACGTTGACATTACCTGCACCAAGTCCGTTTGCGGAAATCATCACAAGCTCACCACCTGCCACATTTACGCCACCGGTAAAGGTATTGTTGCCCGCAAGGCCAAGTCTTCCGGTGCCCTGTAAGGTCAGGCTGCCATCGCCCGATATGTCATTCAGCCAGTTATCACTTGCATTGAATGCGCCCTTGGAAGCATCCATATTTACAACTACATCTGTTACAAATGCGCCATAGCCTGCTGCCGCCTTATAATAATTTACACGGCCCCAGCCTTCCGCATCGTCAAGGAGCGGATAACCGGATTCCAGACCTGTTGTATAGATAACATATCTTCTCTGCTCATCGGTCAGATAAGGAAGTCTGGTTTCCAAAACGGATTCCGCACCCTTTGGCACTCTCATTGCCTGTGTGGTGTCACCAATCTGCTCGAAATCGTAAGTTAAATAGTAGGTAAACAAATCCAGATTCTTCTGATATTCTTCGTAATCCGCAAGTGTTGCAACCTCCGGAACCACATCCTTAAACAGGGTTTCGTAGGCTGCCTCATAAGCTGCCGGCATCACACTAAAGTTTCCGTTTTCTTTGTCAGCAAAAATGGAAGCAGAAAGTGCCGTCGCTGTCATACGGCCGCCCATCACATCCAGGCAGGAATGTACACCTGCAACAATACGGTAATTACCACCTTCTGCCGCATTCATCATAATCTCATGGAACTTCCACGGAAAGCCGTAAGCCAAACCATAGGATGTTAAGAAAATCGCATTGGTGTGACCGCTTGGGAAACCACATCCGCTTACCGACGCATCATCTAAAAACGGCTGATGTCCAACCGGGTCAATTTCAGGAAGCACGGATGCTTCGTAACCGGAGATAATTACTTCACCAGTATTCACATTCCAGCGGTATGGTCTCGGATATGCAAAATATCTCTTGGACGGGCTGGTTGATACATTGGTCGCCGATCTCATAAAACGTACAATATGAGCCGTTGCAAATAACGGATATTTTTCACCTTTTCTTGGGCTCCACTGTGTATCATTAGTTCCGATACCGGACAATTCAATAAACTGATCCTTATATTCACCAATTCCTTCAAATGCAATACGCTGTGCAAGTCCTTTTTCTACTTCATATGCCTTCTGTGCTTCTTCTGCCGTTCTGGAAAGTGCAATTTCATAGGATTTCTTTATATTGTAATCCAACACACTTGCATTCAGCTTTGTGCCATTGTGCCAATCACTACCGGTTTTCCACAAATCACTGAAACCCGCCAAAATTCCGATGGTCGGATTGGTTTCCGGTGTTGTATTGGAATCGGCATTGTTTCTGTATGTATCCGCGAAATACCCGTACGCCGCTTCGTGCGGAGCAATTACACTGTCCTCCTCCGCATGTGCCACTGCCCCTGCCGGTGCAAACAGCATGGAACATGCCAATGTGAGCGCTAAAACTCTGCTCAATCTTCTCTTTCTCATAGTTCTTTTCCCTCCGTAAACTAGTGTCTTTCTTTATGTGCAAGACCTAATCCATAGTATAACATATCTTTTGCCATCTGTCTTGCAAAAATGTTGTTTTAAAACAAAAAAAATGTAGATTTACCAAAAAAAGAAAAAAGGTGTCAACTTCGACACCTCTTCTCTTTTTGCTATTCCCCTTATCCCTTGCTTGTCATCGCCTGAAACCGTTCAATCGCTGCTGTACGTTCCCGCACTGCTTCCTCCAAACGGTAACCGCCATAGACACACTCGACATCTTCGGCTTCCCAAACGTCTCCTATCGCTCCCATTCGCTTGATAAACTCGTTTATGTCGTGCTCTGTCATTGTTACTCTCCTACCCTTCTGATTCTTTCCTTTACCGTTGTATTCCGGTTTCTACCGGTTTACCGCGGTATGTTGATTTATTTTCCAGCCCAAGTTTCCGGCTGTAAGTTTCTTTTTTTTCCATTTTCTCTATCATTTTACATAATAAAATCCGTTCCTTCGCACTCATAACAATTCTCCTTGTTTGTCAACGGTTATTTTTATTTTCTGCTTTCCTCTTTTGTGATTTCAGTATATAATAGAACTGTTGCAAAAAACACCGCAGAGAGTGCGATTTGTAATCTGCTATTTCTGCAAGAAGTGCGAAATAAAAGCGGGAGAATTCAAAGGAGAAAATCAAGGAGAATCGTATGGCAAAGAAATCTACAAAAGCACACAAAAATGAATATCATATCAGCAGGGAATCCGCCGGACTTACAAGAGAGAAAGCTTCTGAACTTTTAGAGTTTATCTCCACTGACCGCATTGAACGGATTGAAAGCGGAAAATCCCTTCCTCATCCGGAAGAAATTCTTGCCATGGCAGATTGCTACAAAAATCCTTCCCTGTGCAATTATTTCTGTTCGCATGAATGTCCGATTGGGCAGGAATATGTTCCGGAAGTAAAGTTCAAGGAACTGTCCCAGATTACATTAGAGATGCTGGCTTCTTTAAATGCACTTGAAAAAGAAAAGAACCGCCTGATTGAAATTACGGTAGACGGAACAATTTCCGCAGACGAAATGAAAGACTTTGAAAAAATACAGGATCAATTATCCCAAATTGCCATGGCGATTGATTCCCTGCAACTTTGGGTACAAAAAGCGATTGCAGACGGAAAGATTGATGCATAAATCCGAATCAGACATAAAAATAAGGCTCCTTACGGAACCTTATTTTTTTCTGTTTCTTTATTTTCTCATTCCTAATACGTTCTCGACAACTGTGCCTCTGCTTCTTCTCTTGTAATTTCACCTGCATTGCACTTTGCCATAACCTGTACATCCTTATCATTTAACTTATAAAAATGGAAGAACACTGCACTGATGATTAAACCAATCACCGGCATAAGCGCATATACAAACCAAAGTCCCTGCATAGCAAGCGGGCTCTGGGTTACTCCCATGGCTTCCAATTCAGCAAAGCTTTCCGCTTCTACATTTGCCCAGGCAAACAGGCCAAGTAAAAACAGTGCCAGCGATGTCGCTATCGCAGACGTAATCTTTACCGTAAAGGTCTGGATAGAGAACGTGATTCCCTTTGCAGAAATACCGGATTTATACTGACCGTATTCGGCACAGTCCGGTGTAAACATAAAGTACAAATTACCGGCAATGGAAAGCGGAATACTCCGGATGACGGTCATTACCAAAAAGAAAATCTGATTTTCCCAACCGGCAAAGTAAATTACCAGTCCAAGCACAATATTGGCAATATTGCTCCAGACAAGCATTTTAAACTTATCATACTTACGGATCAATGTCGGCATCATAAGCGCAACCAAAAAGCCCGGCACCATACCGACCGCCGAAAGAATGATATTAAAATTGGCACTGCCAAACAAATAAAACGCTGCAAACAATGCAACTGCACCGGAGGTTTTTAATCCATCCGTCGCAAAATATCCGCCATAGAAAATTAACAGGTATTTATTCTTTACAAGATACGAAAGCATCTGGCGGATAGAAAAGTTTTCTTCCTCCTGCTCCGGCTTGTAGTTTCTTTCCTTTCCAAAAATACAAAGAGGTATCATCGTCAATGCACTAAATACTGACAAAATAACAACCGACCAGGTAACGCTCAGTCCCACGGTTTCACTGATTAAAAAGGTCAGCACTACGCTGTAAAGTGCTCCGCCCACGCCGGAGAAAATACGGTTCAGCGCAAGCAAGGTGCCGCGTTCCTGCAGATTGTCCGTCATTGTTGTCAACATGGAATAGGCCGGCACATCGGTCAGCGTGTAGATGGAATCCCATAAAATATAGGCAACACCGAACCAAACAAGCTTACCCATCTCAGATAATCCCGACGGAATGGCAAATACGGCAATTGTTACCACCGGAATGAACAGCACGGCAATCCGCAACCAGGGAATACTCTTCTTACCGCTCTTAAACTTTACTTTATCAAATATGTAACCAAACAGCGGGTCATTAATTGCGTCCCAGATTTTTACCACTAAAAGTACAATGCCGGCTTTGGCAAGAGAGATTCCCTGCATAGCAAGGTATGTCGTAATAAAAGCTGCCGTCAGATTATAATAAATGTTCTGCCCGACAAAATAGCTCCAATAGCTGCCTCTCTCAATTGGTTTTGTCATCCAGCCTTCCGGATTTTTCAGTTTTTTCATCGTTTATCCTCCCGCATCATGGTTGTTTCACTTTGTTATGTTCATTTTACCACACTTCCGTTAAAAACCCAACTTCTATTGAAAATTTATTTTCCGTCCCCTATAATAAAGGAAACAAGAAAGAAGGACTACGAATGAAAGAAAAAACACTGATTACAGATTTTACAACCGGAAATATACCAAAACAACTGCTTACCTTTGCGACTCCGCTCTTTTTGTCAAGCCTTTTACAAATGGTTTATAACATGGTCGATATGATTATCGTCGGCAATGTTTTAGGCGACGTCGGTCTTTCCGCGGTCGCGGTTGGCGGTGATGTTTCCAACATGCTTTTATTTCTCGGCATGGGCTTTACCAATGCCGGACAGGTCATCATTTCCAAATATATCGGAGCCGGAGACAAAGAAAAGGTCGGCAGATTCATTGCCACCATGTTTTCCACTTTGTTTCTTGCCGCAAGCACACTTACCGTGATTTGTTACTTTTTACGCACTACTTTTCTTGTCTGGATGAATACCCCGGAAGAATCCTTCACTGAAGCGCTGAACTATTCCACGGTTTGTATCCTCGGCATGGTCTTTATCTATGGCTACAATGCTATCAGCGCCGTGCTGCGCGGTCTTGGTGACTCCAGGCATCCGTTCATTTTCGTCAGCATTGCCGCGGTTTTAAATGTCTTTTTAGATTTACTGTTTGTTATCGGCTTTGAGATGGGGGCAGCGGGTGCAGCCCTTGCGACTGTCATAAGCCAATGCGTGAGTTTCCTATCCTGTGCCGTATTCCTTTTGCGTCGCAAAGAAACGCTTGGCTTTGAGATCCGCTTTAACGACTTTTTACATATCGACATGCCGATGCTTGCCGATTTAACCAAGCTCGGTACCCCAATGGCAATTAAAAGTGCTTCGATTCACTTTTCCAGACTCTTTGTCAACTCCTGGATTAATTCCTACGGCGTTTCTGTTTCCGCTTTTGCCGGTATTGCCGCGAAAATCAACAGTATCAGCAACCTGATGTCTAACGCGTTAAATACTGCCGGAGCCTCCATGGTCGGTCAGAACATCGGTGCCAAAACATACAAAAGAGTTCCAAAGATTCTCGTCACCATTGCAGCTGCCACACTGATGATTGCTACTGTTTTGACAGCCACCTTTTTCCTGTTTCCGGATTATATTTTCCGTATCTTCACACAGGAGGAAGCCGTACTTGCCATCGCGAAGGAGTACCTTCCGATTGCGGCACTCATCTTCTTCGGAAGTGCCTGCCGTGCTCCGTCCAATGCGATTGTAAACGGGTCCGGCAACTACCGTGTCAACTTTGCGGTTGCCATTTTGGACGGCCTGGTTCTGCGCATCGGATTATCCCTGCTGTTTGGCCTGTACTTTGATATGAAGTACTTTGGTTTCTGGCTGGGTGACGCACTGGCCGGATTCACACCGATGTTTATCGGGGCAGTGTTCTACTACAAAGGAAGCTGGCGAAAATAAATAACAATCTGCTGTGTACAAAAAAGCGTTTCCTAAATTTCATACTCTTGTCCGTTCCGCTACCCGGACGTCTGTACGTTCCCTTCGGAGCATATCTAAAGATATGTCCGCCGGATAACGTACATCCATCCGTTTAGAGTCAGGACAACTGAGTAATGAAATTAGGAAACGCTATATTTTTACGTCATGCAACGCAGATTGTTGTTTATTTCGCCTTCGATTTTTCAAAGAAAAGACTATTACGCCTGTTTTTTATCGTAGAACTTCTTTACTAAGAACAGACCCGCAAATAATAATACTTCGGAAATTATGAGTGTAATCCAAGGATTCTTTACCAGACCTGCGATGATGTAACCGATGAAGCAGATGGATGCTACAAAGGTTGCATAAGGAATCTGGGTTTCTACGTGGCGGATATGTTCACATTTCGCACCGGCAGAGGACAAAATCGTCGTGTCGGAGATAGGGGAACAGTGGTCGCCGTAAACGGAACCTGCCAAAGTTGCACCAAGTGCCGGAATCAGCAGCAGTGCACCTGCTTCGCTGTCACAAATCATCGTAACAATCGGGATTAAGATACCGAAGGTACCCCATGCAGTTCCCATCGAGAACGAAAGGAATGCTGCAACGGCAAATACGATGGCCGGTAACAGCGCTAAAATTCCACCCGCATTTGCAACAAGTCCGCTCACAAATTCACCTGTACCGATCATATCACGGCAAACACCGCTTAAGGACCATGCCAATACCAAAATCATAATCGCAGATACCATGAACTTAACTCCGGTAGCCACACCGGACATAAACTCGCGGAAGGTCACTAACTTTCTCGGAATGTAAATCACAAGTGCAGAAATGAGTGCTGCAAATGCACCAAGGGTCAAACCTGCGGTCGGTGCTTCACCGATTGCAGTTACAAAATCCACACCGCTGAAGAATCCGCCGGTATATGCCATACCCAAAATGGAACATACAATCAAAACAATCATCGGAATCAGGAGGTCAAATACCTTTCCTTTTTCGGAAATCTTAATGCCGTCCAGTTCCTTTTCTTCTTCCACTTCATCGTATTCCTGATTTTCTGCCGCTTCCACAGCTTTTTTCATCGGTCCGAAGTCAAAGTCTGTCAAGCAGATAAACAATACCATGCTCAGAGTCAAAAGCGCATATAAATTGTACGGAATCGTCTGCATAAATGCATTCAAGCCGCCTTCTCCTCCAACCTCAGAAGCCACTGCTACTGCCCAGCTTGAAATCGGAGCAATAATACAAATCGGTGCTGCTGTAGAATCAATCAGATAAGCCAGTTTTTCTCTTGCAATCTTATGCTTGTCCGTAATCGGACGCATTACTGTACCAACCGTTAAACAGTTAAAATAGTCATCGATAAAAATCAGCACTCCAAGTACTGCCGTTGCCAATTTTGCACTTCTCTTTGTTTTTAATTTCCCGGTAGCCCACTTACCATACGCTCTCGAACCTCCGGCCATGGTAACAACCACCACCACAGAGCCAAGCAACGCAAGGAACAAAATCATATATCCGTTGTCCCCAATCTTATATGCCATCATATCCAGCACATAAGTAATTGCCTGTAAAAAGGTCTGTCCTGTGGAAAAACAATAAATCAACATACCGGATAACACACCGGCAAGTAAGGAAGAATACACTTCCTTTGTAATCAATGCAAGTACAATCGCAATCAGCGGCGGCAGGATAGACAACCAGCCTGCCTGAATCATCTCAAGTTCCATCATTTTTTCCTCTCTTTCGATTTTGTGTTTTAAACTTTCATCATTTTACCACAGTAAAGCAGTGAATGCAACCTGTTTTGTACCATATCGGATAACTTTATTCTAAAAATTAATAACCTTTTTATAATATCACAAAGGAGCCGCAGAGCCATCGGCACATTGCTTCGCAACATGCCGATGGAGAAGGGCCGTCGAAGCCGTGTGGTAAGCAACGCACCTCCTGCACGAGCATGGTCCGCTTAGGACTGCCTGCTTGTCACAGCACCTAAAAGGCCTGCATAACGGTAGCGAAAAAACATGGAGTGCCATGCCAAACGGCTCTGATGCGTTGCTCTTTTATGGCGGCAGGAATAAGAGAGTACGGAGCCGGTTGTTTGAAGTGGTCGGGAATCTAAAATTTCAAAAGAGGATATGACGAAAAGCGTCCGTAGGACGCGGTTTTAGAAAAGGCACCGGTCGCTCTCGGACAAACACGTTTGTCCGGAGACGACAGATGCCTTTTCGTAAAAGTGCTGCGCACTTTATTCGTCATATCCTCTAATAAAACTCACCGTCCCGACCACAAGTTCTGGGCCGTGCTCTCTTTCTCATGACTGCCGTTAAAGAGGCAACGTATCAGCAAGTCATTTGAGCGCGGCAGCTCCGTTTTTCACTACCGTTAGGCAGGCCGATGTGCTATGCACGCAGGCAATTTTATTTAAACACATACTCGTGCAGACGGTGCATTGCTTCTTCTACACGGCTTCTTGGCAGAGCCAGGTTCATACGTATCGCATACGGCCTGTGGAACGGACGTCCGTCCTGCCAGATGACTCCGACGCGGATTCCTGCCTTAATAAGCTCGTCAATGGTGATGCCTTTTTCCTTACACCATTCTTCGCAGTCCAGGTAAAGCATATAAGTCCCCTGCGGTTTTGCCAGCTTCACACCCGGGAAGTTATCCAAAATGTACTGATATGCATAATCCACATTGCCGGATAACACCTCTCTGAGTTCATCTACCCAGACATGTCCTTCCGGACGGTATGCTCCGATAAGCGCATGCATGGAAAGTACATTCATGCTGTTATAATGGGACAATGCCGACTGCTTTCTCACACGGTCTCTGAAATATTCGTTATAAATAATATGATAGGAACCAATGAGTCCTGCCAGATTAAACGTCTTCGATGGTGCATAAATTGCAATGGTGCGCATCTTTGCATCCTCAGACACGGTCTGTGTCGGAATGTGCTTGTGTCCTGCCAGAATAAGGTCAGACCAGATTTCATCAGAAATGACTACGCAGTTATTGCGTTTGTAAACTTCCATTGCCTTCTCAATTTCTTCTCTCTCCCAGACGCGTCCGGTCGGATTGTGCGGAGAACAAAACACCGCGAAGTGAATTTTGTGTTCCTTAATCTTACGGTCCATGTCCTCATAATCCATGCGCCACACGCCGTTTTCATCCTGAACAAGGTCACTTAACACCATCTTGCGTCCATTATCCTCAAACACATGGGTAAACCCGATATAGGTCGGTGAATGCAGAAGCACTGCCTCTCCCGGTGCGGTAAACGCCTGTGTCGCTGCCGCAAGACAACCGAGCACCCCGTTTTCATAACCGATGGCATCTGCGGTCAGACCTTCCACGTTATTGCGCTTTCTCTGCCAGTCTATAATACTGTTATAGTACTCCTCCGACGGATTAAAATATCCGTATGCCGGATGGTTCACTCTCTCTATGATGTGCTCCTGAATGGTCGGAACCGTAGCAAAATTCATATCGGCAATCCACATCGGAATCGCATCAAAACCTTCGTCTACCTTTGCATCCGGAAACGGAATCACATCCACAGCCAGGGCATCACGTCCTCTTCTATCCATTACTGTTGTAAAATCGTATGTCATATGTACTCTCTTTCTCAGCTCTTCTTGATAACTGCCTTATAGAAATCTACACCAAGAGGTAATGCGCCCTGGTAAATATTTTCGTTCAAACCATGAATGCTTGCATACTGCTGTGCGTCGATGTAAAGCGGTGCAAAGCGCAGGCAATGGTCGCTGACTTCTTTATAATACTTCGCATCGGTCCCACCGGTCATAACATAAGGACAAATGCCCACTCCCGGATAAACTTCTGCTGCCACCTCTTCAATTCTCTGAAACGGCGCCTGCTTATAATCCACTACCGGGCAAGGAGCATCCGTATAAATCACCTCAGTCTCCAGACCAAATTTCTTGGCACGTTCGGTAATGATGGCAACACTTTCTTTATCGTCCTGATGAGGACTAAAACGCATGTTGGCTGTTACAAATGCCTCCTGTGGCAACACATTCAAGCCGTTAGAACCTTTTGCTGTCGTAAACGCAATTGTTGTACGGATCATGGCTCCTGCTGCCGAATTAATCATCGGCAATAACTTCGTCAGAAGCGGCTTAAACAGCCAGAGGTTCGCAAAAATCAGTTTCATGCCGAAGTTCATGTTCGGCGCCATTCTTGTAAACATCTCGGTAATCGTCGGATTAAATTCATGACGGAACGGATAGTTTTTCTCTACATCCACCATAAACTTGCCCAGCCGTACCAAAGGAGAATTCTTCTTTGGCGCACTTGCGTGTCCACCGTTACTTCTGGCAATGAACTTCACATCGCCGTAGCCCTTTTCCAGAACACCGACCATACCGTAGGTACCCTTTACCCCGCCGACAGGCTCCTCTAAAATCATGCCGCCTTCATCGAGCACCATGCCGAGCTTAATTCCATGTTCCTTTAAGTACTGTACCGTAGCCGGAGCACCTTCGCCGCTCCACTCCTCCGTGCAGCTGCTGGCAAGATACACATCACATTCCGGCACGTAGCCTTCTGCAATCAGTTCTTCTGCCGCAGTGAGTAAACAAAACAGACTCGCTTTGGTATCTACGGTACCACGGCCCCAGACACGTCCCTTTTCATCAATGTCACCGGAAAATGCCTCATGCTCCCAGGTACCGGTCGCCTCTACGACGTCATGATGGCTCATAAACAGAATTGGTTCGGTCGTTCCCTTACCACTCCATTTGAACAGCAAACTTCCGTTAAACACATGCTTTTCGCAGGTTGCATGGATATTTGGAAACATCTCTTTTAAAATTTCATGAAACTCTAAAAACTTGGTCCGGTCCGGTTCAAATCGGCTGGAGATTGTTTCTTTACGCACCAGCGTGGAAAGCTTTTTACCGTACTCCACTGCACGTTCGCTTGTATCTAACTGCACCTTCGCTTCCTTTGCCGGCGTCGGTTTAAGCAGAAGCGTTCTTAACAAAACTATAACAATCAGCAATACCAACAATGCTGCAATAATCAACAAAATTTGCATGTCAATTCTCCTTTATCAAGTGAAAAAATGATTTTTCCCTGCATGAATTTTACACATTCTACTCATGCAGTCTCACATTTTGTCACTTTTTATCTTTTACAGTTTGTCCTTCTTAAACAGAATGAATCCGATTAACAGCGCAAGTGCACCGCATGGCACCATAAGTACGCTGGTCTCCTTAATAAGAGACGGAACAATCGTACAAAGCAATGTCATAAACACTAACGGGCCAACCGCAATCTGCGGGCTCTTTGCAAAATACTTTAAGCCAAGGGCACCAAACAGGGCAGGCACTACGTTATTAAATGCCGGCAACAATACCGGATTCTGTAATACCGGCTGAAGCGGTACAAGCAAAATAACACCAACTACAATAACCAGAGTCGTTACAATCGCACTCGTTGCGGTACTTAACGTCGAAATGATTTCGTTTTCCGGAGTACCCACCTCGGTTCCGGCGATTTCTTTCGCATTCATTGCTACCGGAATCTTCATATTGGTTACGTTACCGGTAATAAAGGATATGTAACTGCCGCCCGCACCAAGCATCGGTGCATAAACTAAAAATTCCACTAAAGAAACCGGAATGTAAACAACAGCCACCTTGGCATATCCTGCAAGGAATGCTGTCATATCCGGAGATACCCCGTAAATCATACCGATGATAAACGGAATACAGCTTAAAATCACAATACCGGATACAAGTAAAAATCTACCCAAACGATGCAGACTGTTATTAAAATTTTCAAAAAACATTGCGCGTTCTTCTTCGTTCATTACGACAATTTTATTTTCTTCCATGTTCTGCACCTCCTTTTAGAATAATCCAATGATTACGGCACCTGCCATCGCTACCAGCATGCTGGCCGCCAGACTGAAGTTTTCAAGTGCTGCTTTGCCCTTTTTCTGGATGAAGAACTCAAACACTGCCATAGCGCCTGCTGCAATCAGGGCTACCACAAAACGCATCCATGGGGCATCTACCGAAATCTCAAGTTTCACTAATACCTCCGGAGAAATAAATCCACGGATTAGTTCTGCCGCATAGGCACCAATAAAAGTAGCACAAAGACCAACAAACATGGCAGTCGTTGCATGGGCACCAAAACCCGGCTTTTTCTTTTCGCCATCTGCTGATTCTGTCTTCTTTGGCTTGCTCTGCAGTTTCTTTAAATAAGACTTACCAAAAAATACAGTAAAGAATAATCCGCCTAAAATACCGATGGTCATAACCAAGGCAATCGTAACAAAAGCTTCAATATTTAAAACGTCCAGACGCAGCCCCGGCAATCCGATACTCTGTGCCGCAATCTCAGCTACGTTCAATTCATACTGCAGGGCACCGATGACGGAAAGTCTCAGCCAGGAAAACGGCACTCCCAATGTCCCGCTTAATGCAACTACACCAAGCAAAATACTGATGGAAGGAAGTAATGTAAAAGTAGCACTTGACAAAATTGTCTTTTTTAACACCCTCTTGTCCATTCCGATTTTGATTCCGGCACGATAACTCTTTACCAGAAATACCACACACATCAATGTGATGTAGGCCAATACCGCACCCACAAGCAGGTACAGCACACCTGCATTTACCTGTGATAAATAATCACCCATAGGATTTCCTCGCTTTCTTATGTTCGTTTTCTTTGGGTCACTTCTTCCCATTAGAGATATTCTACCACATTTCTCTTATAAAGAGAAGTTATAAAAAACATCATTATTTTTTAATTGCGTGCAAAAAAAAATTGTGATAAGGTAATTCTGTTAAAACAGATAAGATTTTGGACATATTCCAATTGAAATTTTAATCCAACAAAGTGAGGTAAATGACCATGAAGAAGCTGTATGAAGGAAAGACAAAGGACGTATATGAATTGGAGAATGGTAATGTTTTATTAAAGTTCAAGGATGACTGTACCGGCAAAGACGGCGTGTTTGATCCGGGCGAAAACTCCGTAGGTTTAACTATCGAGGGTATCGGCAAGGCAAACTTAATCTCCTCCGTTCACTACTTCGAATTATTAAAACAGGCCGGCATCAAGACACACTATGTAAGTGCAAATGTAGAAGATGCTACGATGGAAGTTCTTCCTGCTACTGTTTTTGGACATGGTCTTGAAGTTATCTGCCGTCTGGTTGCTACCGGCAGCTTTATCCGCAGATACGGTGAATATATTGCAGACGGTACCGTTCTTCCGGGCGGTTACGTAGAGTGCACCTTTAAGAACGATGCAAAGGGCGATCCGCTGGTTACAGGCGAAGGGCTTGCTGCACTCGGCGTTATGACTCCTGAAATGTTTGAGAGCATGAAGGAACAAACCTTAAAAATTACAAAGATTGTCGCTGACGATTTAAAGAGCATCGGTCTTGACCTTTGGGATATCAAGTTCGAGTTCGGTTACAACAACGGCGAAGTAATCTTAATCGATGAAATCGCTTCCGGCAACATGAGAGTTTACAAGGATGGCGTGATCGTTCCTCCGGTAGAACTTACTAAGATGATTAACAACAGATAATTGATACATTTCCTTTTTATAAACAGCCACCGGAAAATTATCTACACGCTCCTCGGCTGATGCTGACGCATCCCCGAAAGTCGCTGCTTAAGATAATTTTCCGGTGGCTGTTTGCATTACAAAAGCGAAATGTATCAATATAATAGCGACGCCATTTTCACCTATTCTTCATCTGCCGGAACGTTTTTCCGTAGGCTTTTTTAAGGAAACGTTCTGTCTGGCGGGTGCTTAAGTTCAAGCGTCTGGCCAGTTCCGTCAGAGTCAGTCCGTCCGAATTATAGAGAAAACTGTTATCCGTGATTACCATACGCTTGTCATCCGGCGTCAACGACGCATACTCTGCACTCTGCCTGCAACCATCATAGTTTCTGGCAAGAGAAACTAAAATCATGGAACACAGATTGACCACACTTTCAATATAGCCGATGTTTTTCTGTTCCTCTTCCAGAGTCAGAAGTTCAAACAAAAGCCTTATGTTCTGCTTGTCTTCTCCAATCCAAAAACAGGTGTTTTTTAGAAGCCTTGAAATTTTCCCCTGCTTTGTCCCTTTGCCTTCACTGAGTTCAAACTGAATACAGTATTCATCCATTGGATCCTCCGGCTGCGTCAGCTGCTCGTGCGAAACAAATGGTCCGGTCATGTAAAGGGTTCCGCCTTGGAGCGGATATGTTTCACCATCTGCAATCAGGGTGCCGCTACCGCTGACCACAAGATGTGCCTCATAAAAGTTGGCACCGTGACTGTGCTTTGGAAACGGCTCATAGAACACACCATAATTAATGTGTAACACTTTCACCATCATGTTTTCCAGTTGAAATTTGATATTTGCATCCGAAATATTCAGCATTCCATCACCTCAGCTGCATTATAACCGATTTTTTTGTATTATTCCACTCGTAAGGTATAAAATTCAACGTCTGCAAGGCTCAAACGGTTACCGCCGTCCGAATCTGCCCACATCCAGTAAGCATAATCACCGCTCTTTTTCACTGTAGTACGGATGTAGCGTACATAACGGTATGCTTTTGCTCCTGCAAATTCAAACACCACCTCATTCTGATAATCGGTCCCGTCCGGCCAGGTGTTCATTACTGCCATGGTCTCCCATGTCGCACCGTCAGAAGAGCCCTGCCATTCACAGCCTACCGAAAGACTATGGTCCTGCCAGTAATTTCCGCCCATTTCCGCTTTCTTGATTACCAAACGGTCAATGGTGCTCTCTCCGTCAAAATCAAATCGGATATACTGCTCTGCGATGGTATCCTCGGTCTGGTTTGCAATGGTAAATACCGTCATGGTGTTCCCATCCGTTGCAAGGCCCGCCTCACCGCCGCCAAACGAACTTACCTGCGGGCTTAACAGTTCCATATAACGTTTTGCCCCACCGGTATAAAGTGCAATTTCCGCCACTGCCATGCTGATGTTTTGTCCGTTGTTCGGCAGGTCAAAATAAATGGTGTAGTATTTATATTTTTCTCCCTGCGTATCAATCCGTACCCCCTGTGCAAGATATTCATCGGTTGCCGAAACTCCGGAAACTCTTCCGACTAACACCGCATTTTCAATCTTTCCGTTCAGTTTTTCATTGGATGCATAAACCTTTGCTCCGTTAATACGTCCGGCATACGTACCGTTGCCGTCACCCGGTGTAAATCTTCCGATGAGATACAGCACTTCTGCTGCCTCTGCCTCTTCCAGCTCCAGCTGCAGCCACTTGATTTTTGTCGTATCCGAAGAAGCATAGGCCGTATCTACCAAACCGTCAATCGCCTTTCCGGTGCTCCAATCCCTGCTGTAGCCGCTGTCAGCACCGTTGATTTTCTTCACCGGAAGCTTCTTTGCCTCCTGCGAATCTCCGGTTACCGATACCGCAAGCGTTGCTACGTAGCCTTCATTCGAGGTTACCGTTACCGTAAATTCGCCGGCTTCATAACAGGTCAGCACACCATCCTGCGTCACCGAGCCATGACCGATACTGTCGCTCATCCACTGCAATGCCGTCAGCGCCCCCTTCGGCACGGTTTCCACCGCAAGCTGTACTTTGCTTCCGCCCGTCAGGGTAATGTTTTCTGTTGCTGTTCCGTCCACGGTAATCATAATGCTGTCCGGAACAACGGTGACTTCCTTTAAATAATTCTGTTTGACAAACGAAAACTCAATGCCTGTCCACTGCTGCTCTGCACTCTCGCCCGCATTTTTTTGTACCATTTCTCCGTTCTCTCTTGTGAGATACTTTCCGGTAGCGCAGTTCTGAACAGTAATGAGACCGTCTCCGATGTTCTTTATGCTCCAGTACGCATTGTCACTTAATTCTCCCCAGAGGCAAACAGAACCGTTCACCGTATCTGCTGCCTGCAAGTACACTCCCTCTTTTTCGATGAGATACGTACCGTCCAGGGTGTCGGAAAGAGTAAAGGTCACGGTGACTTCTTTAGTGCTGTCTAAAACAACTTCGACATAAACACCGTTGGCATCCTCTAAAATAGTAAGTTCTTTTCCATCGCAAACTGCCTTGGTCCAAACTTCTCCGCAGGACAGTCGGATGACATTGTTATCCTGCGATGACAGTAACGTAACCACTGCCACATCCTCTATCGTATTCCATACCAGTTCTGTCACTTCCGTACGGCATCTTGCCATCAGCCCCTTGACCGTACCACTTGTCCAATCTTCCGGAAGGGCCGGAATAATCTCAATCTGACCGGTATTGGAAAATACCAGAGCTTCATTGACTGCACCAAGAGTACCGAATGCTGTATCGGTACAATACGTATCGTTTCGGCGGTTTGTATCATGGTCCGTCATAAAGGATTGATAATAGGCCGTGCCGTTCATCATCTTAAGCAGTGACTTCATCATACCATCCCCACGCTTTAGGCGTGCTTCTACGAACGCCTTATGCATCCAGCCGTGTCCGGCAGTTGCATCGCCGGTGTTATATTTATTCCTGTTATCCAGGGCAATATTTGCCGCTTCCTTTAACTCCGGATCATTCTGAGTATCATACGCCGGCCATGCCACGTATAAGTGACTTAAATGACGATGGTTATTGTTCTCAATGTATTCTTCTACGGACCACTCACGCAGTGCACCATCTTTGTCCACCTTGTAATCAGCAATCAGTCCCTTTAAGATCTGCCACTTTTCTACCGCTTCTTCCCAGCCTTCTCTGCCGACGGCTTCCTCAATTGCGCATACCATATCCAGGCCGTCCCTTGCAGCAGAAATATCCATCGTGGCATTGGCGGTAATGGTACTGTTATAGCCAATCGGGTTGTTTTCCGGAGAATACGCCGGAATAATCATGTATTTTTCGCCCACGCCAAGAGTGGTTTTATTTTCATCGTGACAAGCATTGCCGTCTTTATCCATGTAGTATCTCGGCGTTACAATCTGTTCCCAGAAGTTTGCCTGTTTGGTCAAAAGCGGAAGAAGAATATCCCTTTCTAAATCAAGATAACCACGTTCCAGAATTGCCGCATACTCTTCGTCGGTCAAACCGCCGTCCCTGACGCTTAATACATGCTGCAGATTTTCGATCCGCATGTTTTCGTTGATCGGAATCTGCTGATTTCCAAAGCACTGCCAGTACTCAAAAATCGGAAGCAGGCACCAGCTTGCACCGGCATTCCAGTATTCAAACGGATACGCATTGTCATACTCTACGTGCATCGCACGGTCGGCGTCGGCATTGACACTCGGCTGGATAGCATCATGCATACCGTATGCCATTGCCGCATTTTCCATAAAATCCGGTGTATGACGCAGGAAAAAGGTAATATAGCCTTCCTGGAAATCACCGCTTAAATTACTTGTATTCATCGCACTGACCTGCAGATTTACATTGGCATCCAGCGTATAAATACCTCTCCAACCCGGATTCCACTCACCGGTCCACATACCGTATAATCTCGGTGCTGCCGAACCGCCGCAGCAAATCATCGCATACCGCGCCTGGTCATACGCGCGGCGCATAAATTCATGATTGATGCGGTCTGTCAGCTTCCGCTGTGCTTTAATTAATGCGTCATTATCATAAGAAGTAAACTCTTCGTCACCTTCTAAGGCAAACTCTACGCGGTTAAACTCCTCCTTCATAATCTCTGCCGAAGGTGCCAATGCCGCACGATACGAGAATACACCATTCTCGGTATACTTTTCTGCAACTGCGCTCACCTTACCAAGCATCTCATCCAAAAGCGGATACTCTTCCCTTCGGATAAACTCCGCCATCACGTTTTTCTCTGCCTCCGTCATATCAAAGGTACGGTCCACCACGGTAATCAGATAAACCGCTTCCGCATTTTCAATCTGAATGGCCGCATTGTCACCGACTAACATCGGATCCGCCGAAGGAATGCCGGTCCTTGTCTTTTTCGCATGTGCACCCTCAGCAATAACATAGGTCACACCACCGTAACCGCCGTCGTACAATTCACTGCCGTTATACACCGGATAATGCACCATCTGTGCAATATAGGAGCCGTCCTCCGGCACCAGTGTCTTATAGCGCAATGCACTGACTTCGCTTAGTCCGTCCCATGCCTTACACATGTCGTTGATATTGTCAATGGAAACGGTCAGGTTCAAAAGTTCTCCCTCCGAAGACTTTGTCAATTTTGTAATAGAGACTCCGTCCACCTCAGAAGTAAAGGAAACTCTCTTCCACTCACCATACTTGTCCGTAAACTTAACGCCGGTTTCTCCGGTCTCATAATTGGTCCAACGGATATAGTCGGTTTCCTTATCCGTATATGCACTGTTCAGTCTCAACTGATGTCCCGGGTGGAACGAATAGAAAAAGGTTCTGCCACGCACATTTCCGTTGGCATCTAAAATCTTCCATTCATCGTTTAGGTTAAATACATTCTCTCTTGCCTCTTCCAATTGCGCGGTCAGTTCTTTCGGAATCTCTCTCGGCTGGGAAGACGGATAATTAAAAAAGATATTCTGAAAAATAAAGGCATCGCTGTATGGCTCTCCACTGGTCACATACCCGATTTCTCCGTTTCCGCTTACCATTCCGTCACGCCATGCACGGCTGCTTGAATCTGTATGACGGCTTATAATCTTACTGTAATCTGTTGCAAAATTACCCTTCTCGTAAAGCACTGTACTTTCCTCCTCGTCAAATTCCTTCGTTCCTGCCGCGGTTGGTTCCGCCGTTGGCGTAGTCCCCTCTGTGACGCCCGGTGTCATATCCGGTGGCGTTGTAGGATTTCCTTTCCCTCCTCCGGATGATGTACAGCCTGCTACAAGTAAAATAGCAAGACCGCATATCCATAGATTCCTCTTTTTCATTCTTTCCCTCTCCTTTCCAAGACCACTGTTTGTCCTTATTATATAGACACGCAGTTTCTCATGTAAAGAAGAAAACGCGACATGTTTTTATGCTTCATGTCGCGTTTTTGACAACCCCCGCAGGGTTCTATTCATATTGTGGATATGTAAAATTAACAGTTAGTCTTCTTCCTTTTCTTTTTCACACAAGCCGCGTATTGTGAAAATGATACCGACAATCACACTGATTGCAGGCAATACAATCAGAAAGGCACCGTCATGCTCTCCCGGAATAATTCCGTAAAACACTAACAACATCGCAAATAAAATGCCTGCGATAATGTAAATACCGCCAAATAAGATTTTTTTCATTACTACCTCCCATACATACTTTGTTCAATCAGCTTTGCATCATCAATTGTGTCCGCCGGTCCGTAATAAGTTATCGTTTTACCATCCTTGGTAAGCAACAATACGACAGTATCAAACTATATATCCGTCCCTCTTTTTTCTTATTGCTTCTATCATTTTAGTGAGAGTCGTTTGCCTTCTATAAGGGCCGGAGACAGACGACTCCCCTTGTTGAAATACCTTATCTCTTTCTCTTCTTTAATACAACTGCCACTGCCGCACCAAGTGCTGCCACTGCTGCCACACCGCCTGCAATCGGAAGCACATTGCCGGAAGCCGGCTTATTGTCATCCTGACAAAGAACCATAGCAGAGATACCTTCTACTGTTGCCTTGCCGCTCACCGTCTTTAATACCTTTGTACCTGCCTTATTGCCGCTGACATAAACGTTCCAGTCACCTTCCGGAAGCTCTACGGTTGTCTTTTCCGGATTTGGATTGAAGATAACGAAAATGTTATCCGCCACTTCTCCTTCGTAAGAACCGTCAATTAAGAATGCAAGTACGTTGTCATCCTGCACCGGCTGCGAAGTAATGTAGGACTTGGTATCGTCTGCGCTTGTCATACGGAGTGCCGCATGCTCCTTACGGAAAGCAATGAGTCCCTTGTAATATTCGAATACATTCTGATATTCCTTGTTGTTTAAATCAGCCCACTTTAAGTTGTTGACTGCATCGGAAGAGGAATAGCTGTTTTCATCAAAGGTACCGTCTGCCTTTACCTTGGTACGAAGCATCTCTTCACCGGCCTGCATAAACGGAACACCCTGGGATGTCATGTAAATAGCTGCAGCCAGATTGTTCATCTTTACCAGATCTGCTCTGGAGGAATCCGGTGTGGAAGCCGTAATACGGTCAATCAGTGTCATGTTATCGTGACAGGACGCGTAGTTTACGGTCTGTGTCGGAGACTTGCACCATGCGGAAAGTCCGATAAAGGCCTTGGCAATGAGGGATGTTTTTCCGGTTGCACCTGCTACATAACCCTTTTCGTGATTAAATACACTTCCCTTAATCGCATCACGGATTGCGTCATCAAAGTAAGCAAATCCCGGAGTCAGTTGGGAATTTGTCTGTGTTGCCAAACTATAGCCATTCTTTGTAACGCTTGTGGACATGGTCCAGCCTTCGCCGTAAAATACTACGTCCGGATGCTTTGCATGTACCGTTTCTACGATTTCATTGATTGTTTCGGTATCCATAAGACCAACCAGGTCAAAACGGAAACCGTCAATGTGGTACTCTTCTACCCAGTAATTTACGGAATCCACGATGTACTTCTTTACCATGGAACGTTCTGTTGCAGTATCGTTACCGCAACCGGAACCATTAGAATAGGTGCCGTTTTCGGAAATTCTGGAGAAGTACTGCGGTACAATCTTGTTGAAGCAGAATTCGCTTGCATTGTAAACGTGATTGTAAACAACGTCCATAATTACGCTGATGCCGTTCTCATGAAGCCCCTGCACCATCTGCTTGAATTCCTTCACTCTTACTTCACCCTTCGCCGGGTCTGTAGAGTAGGAACCTTCCGGTACGTTGTAGTTTACCGGGTCATAACCCCAGTTGAACTGCGGTGTGCTCAGTTTGCTTTCATCGACAGAGCCGTAGTCATACACCGGAAGAAGATGTACATGGGTAATTCCCAATTCCTTCATGTGGTCAAGACCGGTTGCCTTTCCCTTACCGTTGGTTGTTCCCGTTTCGATAAGACCTAAGTATTTACCTTTATTGGTAATACCGGAATTTTCATCTACGGAAAGATCACGTACATGTAATTCGTAAATAATCGCATCATTAAATTTCTTATCTGCATTCGGATTCTTGTCATTTTCCCATCCTTCCGGATCGGTGGAATCCAGGTCGATGACCATCGCACGCTTACCGTTAACACCTGTGGTTCTTGCGTATGGGTCGCAGGCTTCTGTCTTTGTGCCGCCGATTTCCACAACGTAGGTGTAATAGGTTCCGTTTAAATCACCTTCGATATCCACAACCCAGGTTCCGTTGACATCTGCAGTCATCGGATATGTCTTAATTGCATCAGGTGTACCCGGATTCCCGCTTGCATAAAGTCTTACTGCCATGGAATCCGCGGTCGGTGCCCATACACGGAAGGTTGTCTTTTCCTTTGTATAGGTTGCACCTAAATCATTTCCTGTATAAGTATACTTTTCTTCAAATTTTTCTGTAGAAAAAATAATTGGCATCACTACGTTATACTCCGTTCCGTCACATGTGACTGTATACTGTTTCGTGGTTTCCAGTTCTACCTTTAATACCAGGTTATACTTATAATTTCCTGCTGCTGTTACCTCTGCAATCTCTACCGCTCCGTTTGGTCCGTTAACAGTAAAATAGGAATTCAGGTCGTCCACCATCAATTCACCCGTAAATGTAGCTACAATTGTCGTTTCGCCGTCATAACGTGCTCCGGACATCTTAACACCCGTTACTGCGTCCTCGCCGTACTCTTTGGTGTAGCCTTTTACACCGGATTCCACATAAATATGTACCGTACCGGATACCATCTCCGCAATATCAATAAACTGGTCTTCATTGATATCCTTTTCCCAGCTTGCCGTACGTACGATAAAGCCAACCTCGGTCACACCCGGTGTTACCTGCATGGTTGCTACCATATCCCCGTTCTCCTCTGCAAACGGATAGCCTTTACCGTCCTTGCCCTTTTCCCAGAGCCACACATCCCAGCCTTCGTAATTGTTGTCTGTTCTGTGATAATGAAGTTTGATGATGAGTTCCTCTGCTGCGTTTGCAATCTGTAAGTTGCCCGGAATCATGGTAACTAACATCATAAGCACTGCGAGGAACGCAAAAATACGTTTCTTCATAAACTAATAAACCCTCCTTGTTGTAAAAACCTTTATATTTCTGATTATACCTGATTCTGCGCCATTTTCAATACTTTCCTGAAATTTTTTTCGCTTTTTTTCGCTTTTTTCGAAAATTATAGCATCTGTTATTTTTTTTCATGATTCCGTGGAAAAAATTACTTGCGCGATGCAGACCATGTATGTATAATAATACTGTATTTTTTCGGGGTATCCCGGAGAATAACTCTAAATAAGAATGAAGGTATGACAATGGAAAGAAAAGTCGGAACAATTTCAAGAGGTATTCGTGGGCCTATCATCAGACAGGGCGATGATCTGGTTGACATCACCGTATCCTGCGTTCTGGATGCCGCAGAGAGTGAAGGTTTCTCTTTACGAGACCGCGATGTCATTGCGCTCACCGAATCCATCGTAGCCAGAGCACAAGGTAATTACGCTCCTGTAGAAGCAATTGCGGAGGACGTAAGAGCAAAACTGGGTGGCGGCACCATCGGTGTTATCTTCCCGATTTTATCCCGTAACCGTTTTGCCATCTGCTTAAGGGGAATCGCAATGGGTGCGAAAAAGGTTGTGTTAATGCTCAGCTATCCTAGTGACGAAGTAGGCAATGCCCTTCTTACCTATGATCAGTTGGACGAAGCCGGCATCAACCCTTACTCCGATGTCTTATCACTTGATAAATATCGCGAACTGTTCGGTACCAACGTACACGAATTTACCGGCGTTGATTATGTAGAATACTACTCGAATATTATCCGCGAAGCAGGCGCAGAGGTTGAAGTTGTATTTGCAAACCAGGCAAAGACCATCTTAAACTATACCGACTGCATCATTACCTGTGATATCCACACCAGAAAGAGAACCAAACGCATCTTACTCGAAAACGGTGCAAAAGTTGTCTGCGGTATGGATGAAATTTTAAATGCACCGGTTAACGGCAGCGGTTTTAACTCCAGATACGGTTTACTTGGTTCCAACAAATCCACAGAAGATACGATTAAACTCTTCCCTCAGGATTGCCAGCCTCTTGTAGAGGATATCCAGGCTGAAGTGTTAAAGAGAACCGGAAAGCACGTAGAAGTTATGGTATACGGTGACGGCGCATTCAAGGATCCGCAGGGTAAGATTTGGGAACTCGCAGATCCGGTTGTTTCCCCTGCTTTCACGAGCGGCCTTATCGGTACTCCAAATGAACTTAAATTAAAGTATCTTGCCGATAACGATTTCAAGGATTTAAGCGGCGAGGCATTAAAAGCAGCCATCGCAAAGAGCATTAAAGAGAAGAACGGTAACCTGGTCGGCAACATGGCCTCCCAGGGCACTACACCAAGACAGCTCACCGATCTAATCGGTTCTTTATGCGACTTAACCAGCGGCTCCGGTGATAAGGGAACACCTATTATCCTGATTCAGGGCTATTTTGATAACTTCACGGACTAAGGAGTCAGGGAACAAAACAAAGAAAATGCAAAGAGTCTCCGCGCGAAGCGCCGGAGACTCTTGTTTTCTGTAATAAGCGGATGGAAAATTTATTTTCCTATCCGATTGTTGCAGAAAATAAGAGAGCCTGCCGTTTTAGGCATGGCTCTTTGTATTTTCTTGTTTTCAGTTCCCGTCACCCAAAGCGGATGAGCAAAACACAAGTTGCGCAGCAACGTCTGACGACGTAGTCGGCAGGTTTTGCGAATTCGCGTTAGGTGTGTGAACAATAACTCCGGCATGTTCAGTTCCCGTCACCCAAAGCGGATCTTATATCTCAAAAAACTCAATCAACTGCACCATCGTCTCTACCTGAGCCTTCTGCTCCTCGCTGACCGCCGCGGTCTCTTCCGAAGTTGCAGAGTTGCTGTCTACTACCTCCGTTACCGCTGCAATTGTGTGATTCACCTCGTGCACACTTTCTACTTCCTTATGCAGCATATCGGCAATCTCACCCATCTTCTGTGTAGCAATCTGTGCTCCCTGCATCACTTCCTTCATACTTTCCGTTGTCTCATCCGCAATTGCAATTCCCTTTTCCACCGCCTGAATCGTGGTTTCAATCAACTGCGTTGTTCTTCCGGAGGCTGCCGAAGACTCTTCTGCTAACTTCTTTACCTGCTCAGCAACCACTGCAAAGCCACGACCGGCTTCACCCGCTCTTGCCGCTTCAATTGCCGCATTCAGTGACAAAAGATTCGTCTGATTTGCAATTTCCTCAATCGTACCGATAATCGTCTTAATCTGCTCTGAACACTTACTGATTTCCGCAATAGCAACCTTCAGTTCCTCCATATGCGCGTTACCCTGCTGTACCGCTTCTCCGGCCTGTGTTGCAATGCTTACGGATTCCTGTGCTGCTGCCGCACTGTGTTCCATACCCTCCGACATCCGCTTCATCATCGTAACCAGTTCTGCCATCTGGGTGGCCTGTACATTACTGCCTTCCGCCAAATCCTGTGCTGCACATGCCAGCTGGTCAGACCCGGTATTTATCTGGTCCGATGCCACGCGGAGTGTGTATAATGTCTCATGCATTTTTTCTTTAATGATTTGTAGCGCCTGTTCAATTCTCTTGAACTCACCGATATAGTTTGACTTTGTATCAAACCGGTAATCTCCGTTTCCCATCTGTTCTAAGATACCGGTCACTTCACCAATCATCTCACCCATGCTGTTCTTCATGAAATTAATGGAACGCACCATGGTTCCGACTTCCGTATCATTTTCTTCCAGGGAGAGCGGCACCGAAAAATCGCCATCTGCCATGTGCTTCATCTGCTCGGACACCTCAAGAACCGGGTGCAGTAACTTTTTGTTTGTGAAAATATACATGCGCATAAACTGCATTACTACGTTCAGAATGGATACCACAAGAATCAGCTGCATTAAAATCTGTACCTTGCCTAAAATATCAATCTGAATGGCTTTTCTTCTCTGAATTGTAGAAATCAGCGCATCTGTATCCGCACTGACTGCTTCTGCCAATTCCTCGTAAGAGGCTCCGAACACTATCGCTGTTGCTCCTGCCGTGTCTCCGATCTGTACCAATTTGATTGCCGTCTGCTCCAGCGGAAGCATTGCTTTTTCTTCTGTAATAATCTGATTTAAAACTTCCCATTCGGTTTCCGTTACATCCGAATTTTTTAAAATTTCAAGAGCCTTTCCTTTATTGTCTATCGTTTTCGTCTCATTGATATACTTATCATAATACTGTTGTTTTCCGGTTACGGCATAGGACTGAACTGCAAACGAAAGGTTTTTGGAACCGAGTCTGTACTGATCCAGTGCCTGTAACATTTCCAAACGGGCACCTTGCGCCATAGTAATCCAAAGGTTAATTCCGAGTGACATCAAAAGTACGACTCCGCCTACTACCAATGCCTTTTTCATGGTTTTCACCAGAAGCTTCATTCTCGCTGCCTGTCCCATGTTCTCGATTTTTGCACTTGCCTTATACTCTGCATAGTCTCTTTTTTTTCGAGCCATATCGTTACCTCCTTTGTAAAACTGCTACTATATTCTCCGATAACTCTATTTTATACGGAATTCTTGATTATTACAACTGTTTTTCTTTTAATATGAATGTTTATTACTTTTGTTCATATATTACCAGGCGATTTCCCCACAGTTCTTCTTTCCGCATATCAACGCCCTTTATCCCTCTCTCTTCATACGTCACGTAATAATAAATCCCCCTATCCAGACTCATACAGCACGAATACACCGTATACTCATACTGCCCATCCTCCAAAAGCACACATCCTCTTTGCTGCTCCACCGAAGTCAGGATATGAAAAAACTGGTTTACACTTTCTTTCTCCCCTTCTCCGGACACAGAATTTAGCCGCACAAAGGCTGCCCGTACAAATCTCGATGCCGAAGACAAATCTCCCGGTAGTCCCATCGCCCCCATCCCTTCGCTGTAGATTTCCAATTCCAGGTTTTCCGCAAAGGAAAGTTCCGGCTTTTTTCGGCTCAGTCGCATATAGTTGCTCAAATTCAGCAGATGATACGGAAACGGTGGATTATTCGTCAGGACTCCGATGGTATTTTCGTAAAACCGCACTCCCTCTTTCATCGGCTCCACAACAATACTCCGTTCTCCGTCCGATATCATAAAATGCAGCGGCATATTCGGTATCTCTTTTGTAAACGGCACATCCACCAGATTCAGATTCTTTAGCAGTTCCCGTACCTCTCCCAAATCCGCACATTGCGACAGCACCCACGGAATCAACTCATACGGTGCAATGTTATCCTTTCCTTCCTCTACATTCTGATACACCGCATTCCCCACAAAAGCCAGGCCTGCCATCCCGATACCTTTTTCATTCATCCCGTCAAAATAGAGCGGATATCCCTCAGATAGATAAGCCGCACCGATGATGGCATAATGCTCCTGCACAGAACGTCGGAACCGAAAAGAAAGAGGAAAGCGCCTCGGTGTTATCACCACGCTTTCCTCATACGAATGTTCCAAATCTAAATTTCTGCCAAAATAATTGCCTTTGGTTTTGTAACATACTGCAGTACACATAACTTGCACACCTTTCTTTTTGGTGTTAGTGTGTGCAATATTTTATAATCTATGTACTCCTACAGGTGCTTTTCCACAAAGTCATCTAAAAGCGGAATCTTAACCTCTTTACCAACCCATGCCACAATAATGAAAGCAAGGAAAATCACCTTCTCCAGTAAAGAGATTGCATAGGTAATAAAATAAATTACATTGCTGATAAATGCGATGTGGAAATTTCCGCCAAAAATATTGAACAGATTGTCAACCAATGTCATTGCATTTGGAATCAATCCGATCACTGCCGCTATTAAATCAAATACCACACAGATCAAAACAGCCTTTACCGCATGCTTCTTTAAACTCATCTCCGGTTCACACAATAAGATGTAACCTGCCAGTAAAGCAAGCGCAACGTATCCGCCGAATAAACCAAATACATAAGTAAGTGTCGCTAACATTGCTACAGAAATTCCTAACTTTGTCTTCATTTTAATGTCCTCCTAAACTTTTTTAGATATTTTACTGCATTTCTTCCTCTTTTTCAACGCCTAAAATATATTCTTTCTGTGTCGGACTGTCCATAATCGCCTTCACAACGTTGGCACAACATCTGCGTACTTCCTCTTCGGATGTCTTGCCGCATGTAATGCCGCTTAAAATGCGTTTCTTATAATATGATCCACCCGGCATAATCAAATCATTGCCGGCATGCATACAAAATGCATTGTCCGCCTTTCCGCGGTTGCTCGAATACCAGTCGGTCATAACCACACCGTCAAAGCCCCATTCATTCCGGAGTACCTTGGTACAAAGATCATAACTGTTTGCTGTGTACACACCGTTTAACCGATTATAAGAAGTCATAATTGCCTTCGCGTTTCCTTCTCTTACCGTGCGCTCAAATGCACGCAGGTAAATCTCACGAAGCGCTCTTTCCCCGACATTACTGGAAACTCCCATGCGGTTGTCTTCCTGATTGTTGCAGGCAAAGTGCTTCACCGTCACATAATAACCGTCCTCCTGCTGCACTCCCTTTGTCATAGAGGCAGCCAGGGTACTGGTCAGATACGGGTCCTCCGAGAAGTATTCAAAGTTTCTTCCGCAAAGCGGATTTCTGTGGATGTTAACTGCCGGTGCCAGCCAGAAGGTACAGCCATATTCCTTCATCTCCTCAAACACTGCCTGCCCCACCTCATAAAGAATGTCCCTGTTCCAGGTCTGTGCCAGTGCTGCCGTCACAGGAAATGCCGTGGTGTATTGATAAACCACTGTGTCCTTTTTCTCATCGCCTAACATCATCTTCTTTGCAAAGCCCGGAATCAGTTCATAAATCGACATGGCAAATTCCAGTGCTTTAACTTTTCCGTTCTTTGTCACTGCGGAACGCTTTTGGATACGAAGTCCTGCCGGTCCGTCACAAAGTGCCACATTAGCCAGTCCTCTGTCCCAGAATTTCGATGTGGTGTTTCCGACAGAACCCGGAAGGTTAAATCTGGTTTCTCCGCCAAACATACCGATACCACACACGATATCCACCATTTCCTTTACGGTCAGACTCTTCATAAACTCCTGCACGCGTGCGTCGTCACAAATTTCCGGTGTCGGATATGTATGGGTCTTTGTTGCAAAATAAGATGCAGGAAGGAACAAACGCGGAATATACTCCAAAATTTCCTTTTCACGCTTTTCCTTCTGCGTCAGTTCTTCCATTTCTTCCTTTAACGGACAAATATTTTCATGCTTGGACAATACAACGGTATCTGTCAGGCAAACCACTGCGGCTTCCGTTGAATTTGCCGAATGATTTCCGATGCGGACAAGATAATCCCCCTTCTCCAACAGATAACTTGCCGTCTCCGTATCATAACTTCCGCACTCTGATAAGTCAAAGGAGATTTCCAGTACTTCACTCTCTCCCGGTTGTAATTCTTTTGTCTTTGTAAAAGCGACCAGACTCTGGTATTCTTTCTCCAATTTTCCGTCCGGCGCACTTAAATACACCTGAACTACCTCTTTTCCCGAATAGCGGGCTCCGGTATTGGTTACCTTTGCTTTTACATGAACGGCAGTTCCCTTTGTTTTTGCGCCCACACAGGTTATTGCAAAGTTCGTGTAACTTAAACCAAAACCAAACGGGTACTGCGGTTTTACACCAAACGTATCAAAATAACGGTAGCCGACATAAATCCCTTCTTTATAATATTCATCCGCAAGATTTTCATTTAAATAACTATACTCCTGCGCATACGGGATATCATTGTAACTCTTTGCCCAGGTATCCGCCAGTTTCCCGGACGGTGTCACTTTTCCGGATACCACATCCGCAAACGCATTGCCGCCTTCGGTTCCGAGCTGACAGATAAACAGGATGGCACCGATACCCGGAATCTCCTCTGCAAATGACATATCCAGGGAACATCCGCTGTTGATGACCAGCACAAAGTTTTTATAATTTTCTGCGCAAAGTTCAATATTCTTTCTCTCGTCCTCCGTAATGAAATAACTACCTGCTTCAGCCTTGCGGTCGGCTCCTTCTCCCGCCTGACGACTGATAATATAAATGCAGGTATCCGTATTGCTTGTCTTGATATCCTGCTCCGAAATCAGACGTCCCTTCGGCGGCTGGTAACTGGCAAGAATCATTTCCATAATCGACTTGACTTTTAATTTTGCAATGGTTTTTCTCTGGTTGCGTACAAACTCCTTTGCCCCTTCTTCATAGTCTTTCTCATACTGCGCAATCCAAGGCATGGAGGTAATTTCAAAACCTCTGTTTTTCATTCCTTCCAAAATAGTCACGCTGTGGCGCTCATTCACTTCTCCGGATCCGGTACCACCCTTAATTGTCCGGGATGCTCCGGCTCCGAACAACGCCACCTTTTTCGTCTGAAGTGGCAGCACCTGCTCATTTTTTAACAAAACGATGCTTTCGCACGCCGCACGGTATGCCACGTCCAGATTCCGCTTTTCTCTGCAGGTAACTTCATTCGAATAACTTGCTTTTGTTAATAACTTCATAGATTCTCCTCCCTCGGCCATGGCTTTAATGGTTCTCCTTCTCCGTTCTTTACTGCCTTTATAAAATCATAAATATCATCCAGTCTCCTTGCGAATGCGGTTCCGCCGCCAAGGAGTTTCGTTGTATGTGTATCGGAACCACCCGTCACCGGCAGGTGATGTTTTGCCGCATACTCCAGTGCCTGCGCATCATATAACGGACTACCATCTGCAGCCCGCTTTTCTCTGGACCGGTGGGACGCATTAATCCCCTCCACGCCGTCTACATATTTCGGAAACAACCGGATCTCCGGGATGTACGATGCCTCCCGGTACGGATGCGCATGAATCACCATACCACCATCCCTGCTCACCAGCGCATACTGCTCTTCAATGGTGGCATCTTTAATTTCCGGATGAGACTTCAACCATTCTTTATCTAATCCGTAAACCAAAAATTCGGTCCCATGATATGCGGATTCCCAACCAAAAAATACCTGTAATCCAATCTCATCTCCGACCTTTTTTGCATTTTCATATCCTTTGCAATACTGTTCTACCCAATCTTCCCACGCAAGACTACGGTCTACGGCAGTATTTCCGTAAAAGAAATGATCCGTAATAATAATCCCCGTATAACCTGCTTCTTTGTAGGCGCGCGCCATCTCCGCCCCGGTATTGTGGGCACAGGCACTTCCTTCCAACGTATGCATATGTGTTTCATAGAAATACGGTTTTTCCATAAAAATTCCCCTGTCTTTCTTTCCGTTTTTCTTCTTATTATACCGCAAAATCCACTCTTTTCAAAGTCATTCTATAGAAAAAGAAAAATAACCGCAAAACCTATTGCACTTTTTGCGTTAACGTGTTAAAGTCATAGGCAGAAACTTTGTATGCATGTATGCAACAAAGGAAAACATCAAAGAAAGTGAGCCAAATCCCATGCAAAGACCCTACAAAGATTTGACTGTAAATGAACTGCTGTCCGTAAAGGCAGCGCTGGAAGAAGAATATAAAACCATGGAGTCCAAAGGACTCAATTTAAATATGGCACGCGGCAAGCCGGGCTTTTCCCAACTGGCGCTTTCCATGCCAATGTTAGACGTCATCAACAGTGAATCCGATATGCGAACCGTTCTTGGTAACGACACCCGAAACTACGGTGATTTAGACGGTATTGGTGAATGCAGACGTCTCATGGCAAATATGATGGGCGTAGAAAAAGATAACGTTGTTGTTTGTGGTAACTCCAGTCTGAATATCATGTACGATACGGTTTCCCGCTCGATGTCGCACGGTGTCAACGGCTCTACTCCTTGGTGCAAGCTGGACAAAGTAAAATTCCTATGTCCGGTGCCTGGTTACGACAGACACTTTAAAATCACGGAATTTTTCGGAATTGAGATGATTAACATTCCTCTCCATTTAGACGGTCCGGATATGGATTTGGTGGAACAGTACGTCAACAACGATCCCACTGTAAAAGGCATCTGGTGCGTACCAAAGTATTCCAATCCGACCGGCATTTCTTATTCGGATGAAGTTGTACGCCGTTTTGCAAATTTAAAACCGGCGGCAGAAGACTTTCGAATTTTCTGGGACGATGCTTACTGCATCCACCATTTATACGATGACATTCAGGATGAGGTGTTATGCATTTTGGATGAGTGTGAGAAAGCAGGAAATCCGGATATGGTTTATATTTTTGCTTCTACATCCAAAATCAGTTTCCCGGGTTCCGGTGTGTCGGCCATTGCCTCTTCATTAAAAAACATTGATTTTATCGAAGCGCAGATGACCATCCAGACCATCGGTCACGACAAGATTAACCAGTTGCGTCATTCAAGATTTTTTAAAGATATCAACGGTTTGAAGGCTCACATGAAATTGCATGCCGAATTGCTCCGCCCAAAGTTTGAAGCCGTATTAAACACGCTGGAGGCAGAACTGGGTGGTCTGGAAATCGGCAGTTGGGTGAAACCCCGCGGCGGCTATTTTATCTCCTTTGATGCCCTGCCGGGTTGTGCTACCGATATTGTGGCAAAGTGTAAAGCCCTCGGTGTTGTCTTAACCGGTGCCGGCGCCACCTATCCTTACGGAAAAGATCCGTTAGATTCCAATATCCGTATTGCACCGTCGTTCCCGACTCCGGAGGAGATGGAGGCGGCTGCAAAGGCATTCGTGCTCTGCGTGAAACTTGCGAGTGTGGAGAAGATTTTGAGCGAAAAATAAATACCCTTACGTTATGTATGAAAAATAGCGATTTCTGATTTCATACTCTTGTCCATTCCGCTCCTCGGACGTCTGTCCGTCCCTGTCGAATCACATCTTACGATGTGTTCGCCACAGACGAACATCTATCCGCTGAGAGTCAGGACAGTTGAGTACTGAAATAAGAAATCGCTTTTGTTTTTATAATAAGGATATTTATTTTTCGCGCCAGGTTCTCCCTCCAACTCCGGTAAGTTTTACGTAAACCACCTCCTACTCTATGCGTAAAATAAAAGGAGCCCTGCAATTTTCCAGAGCCCCAAAATACTTTACTTTTTCAAATACTTCTTCACATACTGACCGGTGTAGGAATGCGGCATCTTTGCCACCTCTTCCGGAGTACCCTTTGCAATCACGGTACCGCCGCGGTCGCCGCCCTCCGGTCCAATGTCAATCAGGTAATCCGCTGACTTAATCACATCGAGGTTGTGCTCGATGACAAGCACGGTGTTGCCGCCGTCGGCAAGACGTTGTAAGATTTCGATTAATTTGCGGACATCTTCAAAATGAAGTCCGGTCGTCGGCTCATCCAAAATGTAAATCGTCTTTCCGGTACTGCGTTTGGAAAGTTCGGTCGCCAGTTTAATACGCTGGGCCTCTCCTCCGGAAAGAGAGGTAGAAGGATGACCAAGTTTTAAATAGGAAAGACCAACATCATTTAAGGTTTCTATCTTTCTTCGAACTGTCGGTACATTCTCAAAGAAATGCACGGCTTCCTCAATCGTCATGTCAAGTACATCGAAAATGGATTTGCCTTTATATTTTACTTCTAACGTCTCACGGTTATAGCGCTTTCCTCCGCAGACTTCACAGGGAACATAAACATCCGGCAGGAAATTCATTTCAATCTTAATGATGCCATCACCGGCACATGCCTCACACCGGCCGCCTTTTACATTGAAACTGAATCTTCCCTTGCTGTAGCCTTTTACTTTTGCATCCGATGTGGATGCAAACAAATCACGTATTAAATCAAACACTCCGGTATAGGTCGCCGGATTGGAGCGCGGCGTACGTCCGATTGGGGACTGGTCTATGTTAATTACCTTATCCAACTGCTCCACACCGACGATTTCGTCATATTTGCCCGGAATCGTTCTGGCGCGATTTAACTGCTTTGCCAGCGTTTTATAAATAATTTCATTTACCAGAGAACTCTTACCGGAACCGGACACACCGGTCACACAGGTAAACACACCAAGCGGCACATCGACATCGATATGCTTTAGGTTATTCTCTGCAGCACCTTTGACTGTCAGCCAGCCGGTCGGCACGCGACGCGCAGACGGAACCGGAATGTACTTTTTACCACTCAGATACTGGCCTGTCAGCGAAGTCGGACACGCCATAATTTCTGCCGGAGTCCCCGCAACCACAATCTCGCCTCCGTGAGAGCCGGCTCCCGGACCAATGTCCACCAGATAATCCGCAGCAAGCATCGTATCCTCGTCATGCTCTACCACAATCAGCGTATTACCCAAATCGCGCAGGCGTTTTAAAGCAGCCAGAAGTTTATCATTATCTCTCTGATGCAAACCGATACTCGGCTCGTCCAAAATATAAGCAACGCCTACCAACCCGGAACCAATCTGCGTTGCCAGACGGATACGCTGGGCCTCGCCACCCGAAAGCGAACCTGCCGCGCGGGACAGTGTCAGGTAATCCAAACCGACTTCAATCAGGAAGCGGGTCCTTGCTTTGATTTCCTTTAAAATCATAGCACCAATCTGGGCCTGCATCGGTGTCAGTTCCAGATTTGACATAAACTCATACAAATCACGGACCGGTAAATCCGTCGTTTCGGAAATATTTTTCCCGCCAACCGTCACACCGAGAACTTCCTTGCGTAAGCGTCGTCCGCCGCAAAGTGTACAAGGGGTTGTGGTCATAAAGGTCTCGTATTCCTGCTTTGTGCTGTCGGAATAAGTTTCCCGGTACTTCCGTTCCATATTTTTAATGAGGCCTTCAAACGCCACATCATAAACACCGGTACCGCGTTGTCCGGTATAATGCACCGGCACCGAAACACCGTTTGTCCCGTAAATCAGCATATGGCGGATGTCTTCCGGCAAGTCCTGATATGGCGTATCCAGGCTGAAATTATAATGTTTCGCAAGTGCCACCAACAGAGAACCGGCAAAACTCTTCGGATCGGACGCAGACTGCCAGCCAAGCACTGCAAAAGCGCCCTTACTGAGCGACAGGCTCTTATCCGGAATCATCAGTTCTTCCGAAAATTCCATCTTAACACCGATACCGTGACAATCCGGGCAGGCACCAAGCGGATTGTTAAACGAAAACGCTCTCGGCTCCAGTTCTTCCAGGCTGACACCACAATCCGGGCAGGCAAAATTCTGGCTCATTGTTACCTCTTCCGAAGGAGTCACTTCATCGCCGAGATACTCCACAATCACAAGTCCGTCGGTCAATCCAAGGACTGTATCAATAGAATCTGAGATACGTTTTTCCGCGCCTTCCCGAACCATCAGGCGGTCTACTACAATTTCAATGTTATGTTTGTTGTTCTTTTCTAATTTGATTTCCTCGGTGAGTTCATAAAGATTACCATCCACGCGCACACGAACAAAACCGGCCTTTTTCGCCTGCTCGAATACCTTGACATGCTCACCCTTACGTCCTCTGACAACAGGAGCCAGAAGTTGGAACTTTGTCCGTTCCGGACGCTTCATAATCTCGTCCACCATCTGATCGACGGTCTGACGCTTAATCTCACGTCCGCATTCTGGGCAGTGCGGAATACCGATACGGGCATACAACAATCTGAAATAGTCATAAATTTCCGTCACCGTACCGACCGTGGAACGCGGGTTACGGTTCGTCGACTTCTGGTCAATGGAAATGGCCGGAGAAAGTCCTTCGATACTCTCCACATTCGGTTTTTCCATTTGTCCCAGGAATTGCCTTGCATACGAAGATAAAGACTCCATATAGCGGCGCTGTCCCTCTGCATAAATCGTATCAAACGCAAGAGACGATTTTCCCGAACCGGACAGACCGGTCAGTACGACAAACTGGTCTCTCGGGATGTCAATGCTGATGCCTTTTAAATTGTGCTCCTTTGCACCTCTGATTTTAATGAAATTCTTTTTCTCTGACATAGTTGTTTCTCTTTTCTATTCTAAATTCAACAGTTCTCTCTTTAACTCCAGAATCTTATCACGCAGCTCTGCCGCGCGTTCGAAGTTTAACTCTGCTGCAGCCGTATGCATATCCTTTGTCATCTTCTTGATGACTGCCTCGAGTTCCTTCTTTGACATGGATTCTGCATCCTTATCAAGAGTAAACGTCGTGTTTTCTGCCTTCTTTGAGATGCTGATTAAATCACGGACTGCTTTTTTAATCGTCGTCGGCGTGATGCCGTTTTCTTCGTTATAACGATGCTGAATTTCACGACGCCGGTTCGTTTCGGAAATTGCCTTGTGCATGGAATCCGTCATTGTGTCTGCATACATGATAACATGACCGTTTTCGTTACGCGCCGCACGCCCGATGGTCTGAATCAGCGACGTCTCCGAACGCAGGAAGCCCTCTTTATCCGCATCCAAAATTGCCACGAGACTGACTTCCGGAATGTCCAGACCTTCTCGGAGCAGGTTAATACCCACAAGCACGTCAAATACATCCATACGCATGTCACGTATAATCTCGGAACGTTCTAACGTATCAATATCGGAATGCAGGTATTTTACCCTGACACCTACTTCACGCAGATAATCGGTCAAATCCTCTGCCATGCGCTTGGTAAGTGTGGTCACCAATACCTTGTTTTTCTTTTCCGTCTCTTTTCTGATTTCGGAAAGCAAATCATCAATCTGTCCTGCCGTCGGGCGTACATCCACCTCCGGATCGAGTAACCCGGTCGGCCGGATGACCTGCTCAGTCCGCAAAAGTTCATGCTCCGTTTCATAAACCGACGGTGTCGCCGATACAAACATCATCTGGCTGATATGACTTTCAAACTCCGTAAAATTAAGCGGACGGTTATCCTTTGCCGAAGGCAGACGGAAGCCGTAATCCACCAGTGTACCCTTTCTTGACTGGTCGCCCGCATACATACCGCGGATCTGCGGAATTGTAATGTGACTCTCGTCAATGATAATCAGAAAATCATCCGGGAAGTAATCTAAAAGTGTATTCGGCGGATCACCCGGTTTTAGCCGTGACAAATGCATCGAATAATTTTCAATGCCGGAGCAAAAGCCGGTCTCCCGCATCATTTCCATATCAAAATTGGTACGCTCCGAAATACGCTGTGCCTCCAATAATTTGTCTTCACTCTTAAAATATTTGACACGCTCGTGCATCTCTGCTTCGATATCTGCCAGTGCCGCGTTCATGGTCTCCGGCGCCACAACATAGTGGGATGCCGGGAACACAACCATATGCTCCAATGCGCATTTAATCTCTCCGGTCAGCACATCAATCTCCGTGATACGGTCCACTTCATCCCCGAAAAATTCCACACGGTATGCCGTATCGGCATTCGAAATCGGAAAAATCTCAACAACATCACCGCGTACACGGAACGTGCCTCGCTTAAAGTCCATATCGTTTCTGGTGTACTGGATTTCTACCAGACGTTTAATAACCTCATCCCGTTCCTTTATCATACCCGGACGCAACGACACCGTCATGTTCTGGTAGTCAATCGGGCTGCCGAGTCCGTAAATACAGGACACACTGGCAATGATAATAACGTCCTTTCTCTCCGTCAGGGCGGCTGTCGCCGAGTGACGCAGTTTGTCTATCTCATCATTTATTGCGGAATCTTTTTCAATATAAGTATCCGTAGACGGCACATACGCCTCCGGCTGATAATAATCATAATAGGACACAAAATATTCCACCGCATTTTCCGGGAAGAATTCCTTAAACTCGCCGTAAAGCTGCGCCGCCAAAGTTTTATTGTGCGCAATGATAAGCGTAGGCTTATTTAACGCCTGAATAACGTTTGCCATGGTAAATGTCTTACCGGAACCGGTGACACCAAGGAGCGTCTGGAACATGTTGCCTTCCTTAAAGCCATCGACCAGTTCTTTGATTGCCTGCGGCTGGTCTCCCGTCGGGGCAAATTCGCTATGAAGTTTGAACATGGATTCTGTTTCCATAAGGGTGCTCCTTTTACTGTTGTAACCATTGATTACGATTTCTTCACACTTTCCTCTAACTCCAATAAATATCGGTCATAATCCGACATAAATAATCTGTCTTGAACGATACGATACTTTTCAAATTCCGTCTCAGCTTTTGATTTTGCAATTTCCGCTGTGATTTTTCCTGTATCCTGCAATACTTCTCTATCATCTGCCAATAAAAATATATCCAGCCGTTTACTCCAATCTTCCATCGTCATTGGAATATGTCTCTCTGCACGATCTTCTG
Source organism: Lachnospiraceae bacterium (assembly GCA_015057585.1). GTDB lineage: Bacteria > Bacillota > Clostridia > Lachnospirales > Lachnospiraceae > SIG299. The sequence goes on from SVEF01000003.1 coordinate 104,061, forward strand.
CCAAATCCAAATACGCAGATACGATACGCTCAAGAGAACGCATTTCCTGTTCGGTAAGATAATTCTTTGCAATACTTACATCACCTTTTACAATCTTCCCCTTCGGTGCCGCCGCCCATGTGGTTAATCCCATGTGTGGTTTATCTGCATCCGCCCGCTCATAAATCAGTTCCGCTGCCGTATGCCCATGCACTGCATAATGCATTTTGTTCTGCACTCTCGCAAAAAACTGCTTCGTAGTACTCGCATTTCTATCATAATCAAGCGAAGTCGCATAAATATCCGTAATTTTTTGATAAAAGCGTCGTTCTGATAATCGTATCTCTCGAATCTGTTCCAGTAAGTGGTCAAAATATTCCAGTGTTAATACGGATCCACCATTCTTCAACCGTTCCTCATCCATAACCCATCCCTTGATGGTATAATCCTTCACGATACGATTTGCCCATTTTCTAAATTGAATCGCCCGCTCGTTATTTACTTTAAAGCCAACTGCAATTATCATTTGCAGATTGTAATGAATTACATTACGGCACACCTGCCGGGCACCTTCAGTTTGAACTATTCGGAATTTCCGAATAGTTGCCTCTTCTGTCAACTCTCCATCCGAATACACTTTCATAATGTGTTCATTAATAGTAGCAATCGATACATCATACAATGTAGCCATCATTTTCTGCGTCAGCCATATGTTTTCTTCCTCATAACGCATTTCAATACTATCTTCCTGTTCTCCAACCGAAGCAACATAGATAAGATACTCCGCTGCACTGGAACGAACTGTGATTTCATCTTTCTTCTTAGCCATAATCTACTTCTCCTGTTTCAACCATTCAAACCAATCAAATTCACCATCCAGGTTTAACTTGCCACCATATACCTCTACTCTCTCTTCCAGTGTTTTGTGCCGGAAGGATTTCTTCAGTGTAATTGTCCCGTCACTCACTGCCACATCTAAAACCTCATTTACAACAAGTCCAGCACTTTGCAAAATTTCTTTTGAAGACCGAATCCCCTGACTATTTCCCCATTCTCTAATCTTTGCCTGCATGTTACTCTCTCCTTCACAAGGTACACACCCAGTCATTTCATATGCTCAAATCTCTATCCATTTTTAACAGTGGCACTCTTTCGGATACACTCATTATACCACACAACAAAGAAAATGTACAGAACAAAAGTTCGATAAATTTACATAATTTTAGTGGCAGCTACCCTTCCGTAACTGCCACTATATCAGTTCTTGAACATCTTCTTGAACACATAGGAAATCTTTGATAAAATACTGAACAGATTTATACAAGAAAAATTTTACGCATAAAGGAGATAACACACGAGAAAACACCTCGCTCTTTTATGGCTCACAGCTTTGACCGTTATAATGGCAGCTTGTAATCCAAACACAAATCCAGAAGCGCCTACTACTGATGCGCCAACACAAACATCAACACCAACAGCAACACTAACAGAAAGTGCGGATCCGACAATTACTGAAGTACCTACAATTACAAATACACCTACAATGGAGCCAGCGGAAGTACCGACGTCAACGCCTGTTCCGACAGCCACTCCGACTCCAACGCCAGAACCAACGGCTACAAACACACCAACTCCAACATTTACACCGACACCGAGTCCTACCAATACACCAACCCCAACACCGAGTCCGAGCCCAACGAACACTCCTAAGCCAACAGCGACAAGCACACCTACACCAACTCCGGCACCTTCTTTTAAGTTTTCCGGAACAGTAGGTAATGTAACACTTGTAAATGAAAATCCGAAGGAGTATAAGTTCCGCATTCAGAACGAAACCGATGAAGAACTTTATATTGATGCAGTGTCCAGTAACGACTACGTAGTAAATGTTTACATGGAAACACTGGAAAGCGGTTTGTATAACTATAAGTTTGTAATTATTGGAAGGGAAAGCGGTACCGCAGATGTTACGCTTGCTATTTACGGCAAGGATACGAACGGCGATTATAACGTAATTTATGATCAGAAAATCATTAAGGTTACTGTAAATATTGAAAAGGAAGATGAAGATGTATGGTACAGTGACGTAATTGCGCGCTTCCCATATAAGCAAGAAGAATGGAAGTACGGTGAGTACATTACCGTATCTTTGTGGCTTGAAGAAGCAAACAAAGATACTTCCAATGGTGCAATTATTGTAGACGGTACAGGTGATATGTGGACTATTGCAGAAGCAGATGAAACAGAAGTTGGAAGCACCCCATGGCATCATTCTGATTACTCTGATTACGTTAGCGAAATCCATGTGTCAGAAGGAATTACTAGAGTTGAAGGGCTTAGTCTTCCTACTGCTACAACACTTGCCCTCCCATCTACATTGCGCATTATCGGAAAACAGTGTTTTAAGAATGGTGAGTACACAAACATTGTAATTCCAGATGGCGTAGAAAGAATAGAAGGCGGCGCTTTCGTACATTGTAATAAGATCACTTCAGTCACACTCCCTTCAACCCTTACGTATATTGGGTATGGTATAGTCCAAAACCGTTGGGATATTGAAGTTATTTTTGAGGAAGGCTTTGACACTAGTGGATTAGATCCCGAATGGAATGTGTTTACATTTTTGGAAGAATAACTCTTAACAGATAAAAAGACGAGAAAGAAGGGCTTTTGCTCTTCCTTCTATCGTCTTTTTTTGTGAATTTCAAAGGTTCATGACATATTGACAAAATGAATAAGATAACTTTCCACATAATAAATAAAGCTTCGAATTTTGGGATTGTAATAATTTATTAAATAATGTTAAAAAGCACAGAGCCACTCACACTGCTCTGTGCTTTTCCATATCTTCTTACTATTTATAATGCACTTCCGCCATCACTTCACTGATAAACACAAACTGTCCTGCCGGTGTCAGCGCAAACTTGATGTAGCGGCCGGATACTTCTTTTGTAGCATTTGCCGTAAGTGTGTGTGCTCCCGCATATAGGCTTTCCGTAATCTCCGGAGAAACAGCGGTTGCTGCGGCCGGTGTCCAGGTGTTTCCGTCCTCTGATACAAAAACCGTAATAAAGGAAGGGGTCTTGATTCCCCAACTGCTCTGCTGGTGTGCATTTACGGAAAATCTGCTCAAGCCATCCACAGATTCACCCAAATCCACAATCACATCATAGGTTCCCCCGGAAATACCGTTAAAGCCCGCCCACGCCGCGGAATAGGTGTTTGTAGCATCACCAAGCTTTCCGTCCGTCAATTCCTTATTATCGGTATCCGGATAAGTCGTATTAGATGCAATATTCGTTGTATAAGCCTTTCCGGCTGCGACATTGACATCAATTTCGCCGGTCATAGTATACCAATATAATAAGTCATTATACGCTGCTACCAGTTCTTCCTTTGCAGCATTATTTTCAAGCAAGTTCTTTCCCGCAGTAACCGAATCACTAAGATGTCCAAAGGCGTATTCCGTATAAGCGGCTTTGTCCGTGCTCTCCGCCGATGCAATCAATTTCTTTAAATCCTCTATGTAAGAAACCGCATTCGCAAGTTCCATGCCTGCTTTTTTATAGTCGCCCTCTGTGGCATCCTTTCCTGCAATGACTTCCTTAGCATAAACCAGTGCATCGTTCACTTCTTCACTCTTTGTTTGTTCATAGAGCTGCTCTGCCGTTGCAATCGACATCTGTAAAGAAGTCTTTAACTCTTCCGCCGGCAGCATGGAGGAACGTTTTACCAGCATAATACAATCGGATACCGCACGGGCAGATTCCTGCACAAATCCCGGAGTTCCGTCGCCCTTATCGCAAAGGTACATCGCAGAAGAACCGCCGCCGTCCATGCGGATCACATTGGTGCAGCCCAATTCTATCATCACTCTGGCAACATCACGCAATGTGACCGAACCTCCTGCCCCTGTGGCCTGCCCTTCCGTCGTAAAGAACACGTAAGAACCATCCGGTTTTGTACCAAAAGCTGTCCAACGTGCTTCCAGGACAACCGAATGCGTTCCGATGGTCTTGCGGATTTGTGTCTGGTCTTCCCCGTCCTTTACTAACCATCCGACATTGGTAATGGCAGAAGAACAGTTCTCCATGATTTCTCTGGATTCCTCGATGGTTTCGCTGACCTCAATACGTACCTGTGCTCCCGGTTTTAATGTCTTCAAATTCCCGGCATATGGTGAAGCTGTTTTACAGTATAAAACAAACTGATTGCTTCCAATCGCAACGCCTCTTGTTTCCTCTGTGGTTTCCGTCACCGAAACAAGTTCACCAATCAGGGTGCCTCCCACAGACAATTCTGAATGATTTATCTTGTTAAATAACAATTCATAGCCCGCTTCCGGTGCATCCGATTTGGAACCGCAGGCAGAATCCCAATAGTAGATTTTTTCACTGACTGCCCCGGCCTGACTTACCTTATTGAAATAATGAAGTGCGTTCTCATATTCCTTGCCGTTAACGGAAAGCTTATACTCTAAAGCACTCTTCGTAACGCGCATTACTCCATCTGTCCCAAAGGTAACCATCTCACCGGAAAATCCCGTGTGGGCACAGGTAATACGGCCATCCGTAATGGTGATTCCGGTCAGCATACCGTCTGTCATGCTGAAGAAAGAACCATTAATAACACCAACCACTTCGTATCCCCAACGTTCCTCTGCTGCCTTTTCAAAATGGGTGTCCAATGTCGAAGCCCATCCCGCATAGGTCGCATAAACAACCGGAAGATAACCGTCTGCCGGATGAAACGTCAACGACTGCGCCTCAACCGTATTGCCGTTTTCCGTACTTGTTACAGAAAAACTGTCATGATATACGTTTTCCGCAACCTCGTTGCCTCTCGGCGCTTCTGTCGGCTCCGCTGTCGGAGTCGGTGTAGGCTCCGGCAAAGTTTCCTGTCCGCAGGATGCAAAGCCCAACATCAGAATCACTAAAAATAACGTAAAAAAATAACTTCTCACTTTTTTCATAACCCTTCTTCCCTTTCTTTTAATCTCCCTATCAGTTCTGTTATTGTCGAACTCCCGTCCGGATTAAAACTCACACACCGCACATCGTCCGGATCATCCGCGTACGGATTTTCCGGTTCGCCGTATTGTTCAAAATATTCACTCAGATATTTCCGTGCGTTCCCGCTCGGGAATATCACGTTACCGCCGGATACCGGGATACCAAACTCCTCAAACTCAGCAAGTACCTCTCGCGTCCTTTGGTTATACGGATTCTCGTGTCCCCTGTCCACCAGCCAGGCCGGACTTAAACGGATTGGAAGCCCTGCTGCCATCCCTTCCCGCACAAACACTTTGACCGGTTCTGTCGGAATCGTCTCCTGATGAAATGCATCCACGGAAAGCAGAACGTCATTTACCCCGCTTTCTGCGAGCATTCTCGCCACTTCTGCAATACGACTCTCTTCCTTAGAAAAATAGCCGTTGGTAATCAACTGCCGTTTCCCGATTCCGGCCTCCTTCGCCGCCGTATGAATCCGGCACACGTCTTCCGGATACAATAACGGTTCCCCGCCAAATGTCATCAAAGACGTTATCATATACTGTCCTGCAATTTCCTTTACTGCCCGCGCGGCTGCCCGTCCGTCAATATGCTCACCACAGTCCGGATGATCTCCTTCCGAACAATGCTTACACTTGCCGGTACAAGCATAGGTAATGACAAATTCAATCCGGTTTAAATTTTTCAAATATGGGGTTCCCATGTTATATTTCCTCTTTGGATTTACTTTTTCTGTACGCTTACTTGCTCGTCCAATACGGTTTCTGGTCCTTGTGGCTGTACGCCTTCAGTTTTTCGCGGTAGGCGGACAGTTTTGCCGAATACATGCTCTTTTGATTCTCGTTCAATTCCCCGGACTCAGCCAGAGCCGTATATAACTCTTCAAACTCCCGAAATGTCGCTCTCGCCGCATCCTTATAATTATTCTGCATGTTCATATCAATTTCTGCAATCAGTCGGTCCAGTTCCTTTGCAACTTTCGTTTTTTTCAAAAACCCAAACATAAAAAGCCCCCTACAATCTTGCATACCACTCTTTCAGCACGTCCTCTGCCTTTTTCAAATGAATGTTAAACCCATTGTCCTTTGTTGCTGTTTCTTTATCATCATAGATATAGGTACTCCAGTCCCACCAGAACATACCGCCAAACCATTCCTCTTTCGCAAACACACTGAGACAGGAATCAAAGAAATTTGCCTGCTCATCTTCATCATGCGGCAAGTTTCTGTGCTGGAAATCCCACGGCATTGTTGCACAGCCATTGGCACTGCGGCAACCGATTTCAATAAAGACAATTTTCTTCTGCCACTTTTGATATACCCGGTACATTTCCTCACGCACTTTTGTCCAAGCCTTCTGCATTTCCGCAGAAGAGGCTCCGCCGGCCTTTGCCACGGGGAAATAGGCACTTGTCCCAATATAATCCACGGCATCAAACCACTTGACATCATCCTCGTGCCCATGATTGGTGTTATAAATCAGTTTCCCGGAATACACCTGACGAATTTCTGCAATCAGCCTTCTCCAGTGATTTTCCTTGCGTTCCGTACCGCACATCTCACAGCCGATACACAACATTTCGCATCCGGTTTCCTCTGCCAGTTCCGCATAATACTTCATAAAATCGCCATAATTCTGAAACCAGGCATCCCAATAAGGATCCCTGCCCTCAAAATCCGAATCCGCAAAGTTAATGTACGCACGCCAGACTCCGTCCCGGCAATTTACCATCGGCTTTAAGCACACCTTGACATTATTTTCATGTGCATGCTCTATCGCCGCCATCAAATCCCGGTCTGTCACACTCCGTCCAAAACTAAAATCTATCTTTGTGCTGTGTGCTGTTTCCTGTATCACCGAAAATGCCAGACACATCCAATTACTACCGGTCTGAAACAGCATTTCCCTTGATTTTGCAGCCTCTTCTTTCCGGTACATGCCGTGTCTGCCGTCAAACCCATAGGTATAGCCTTTAAATTCCATAACAATCCTCCTTGTTTTGCGGAGCAAAATGCCTGCCTGCTTGTGCAGACCAGAGGGCTTGCCCCTCTCTATCTTTGACTCTTACGCTTTTTCTTTTCTGCATACATCAGGGTATCCGACTTTTCAACCAGTTCTTCAAAGCCCAATTCTTCATCCTCTGCAGATACATATACCCCAACACTGACCTCTACGTTATATTCCTTTCCGGAGTTTTCATTGAAGTTTCGGAAATACTCCTCAAACTCCGCCTTCACCTTTTCTGCAGATACCACGCCGATACATACGGCAAGCATTTCGTCTCCGCCGAATCTGGTACACAACGCCCCCTCCGGTGTCAACGCTTCAAGTGCCCTGGCCGTCGCATGAATGGCAAAATCGCCTTCCTTGTGTCCGTACCGGTCATTAATCTGCTTTAAATAATCCAAATCTGCCATGATAACCGATAATCTCGACCCTTTCGGTCTCGTCTCCAGCATCTTCCGGTATTCCCCTACAAAACCTCTGCGGTTATACAGGCCGGTCAGCGTATCTGTCTTATACATTTCATTAATCCGCTGTGTCAGGGCATGTTCCTGTCTCAGACTCCGATACCCGCCGATAGCACTGTTTAATGCATTGGCCGTCTGCGGAATCTTCATATAATTACTACGGTTTAACTCGCTGAAAAAGAAGCAGACATAACCCATCGGCACCCCGACGTGATGCAGTGCATTAAACACCATCACACGGTTATTTTCAAGCATATAGTGAAGATGCGGAATAATTTCTTTCACCGGAACAGAATAAGGAACAAACGCTTCCGGGATGTCACTGTCAAACAATAACAGCATTTCTCTCTCTTCCTTTTTTCCTTCCTTTCCGCATCCTTCCGATCCTGCATTTTCACCCACAAAATCCTTTTCCACTACACAGCACATATCATACAAAATCGGATGCTTCATCCGTTCTGCCACCTGCTCAACATTCTCACACCGAAGAATCTGCTCCGTAATCTGCGCCAAATCAATTTCTTCGTTCTGCAGACGATAAATATAATCATTCATTTTATTCATATAGTCAGACGCATTCTGTGTCGTCTCCCCATAACAGCCACAGGTCTCCGCAATGCACAAACGTAACGGGCTTAAAAAGGTTTCCGTCCTGCCATGCAATTCGTGAATTCTTTGCAACACTTCCACGGTTTTTCCCGCAAGATCCTGCGCATCGCAAATAACCGAGGTAATACGCGGCGCTGTAAAAGATATCTCCACGATTCCGTCATAACCGGTCACCGCCACATCTTCCGGAACCCGGAGTCCGTGTCGTTGCAATACACTGCAAACCGCCATTGCCATGCGGTCATTGGCACAGAGCACTGCTTGCGGCAAATCACCCGACGCAATAATCCGTTCCATCGCCTCTTCTGCCGGTCCTGTCCAGAAATCCCCGTAACTAATCCTGCTCTCATCTGCCGGTAGCCCATACTCCTGCAGCACCTTTTTAAAGGAATTCAAACGATATTCCGAAAACTGGTTTCCCTTAATTCCGGCCATAAAATGCAGTTTTGTCATATGATGTACTTCAATCATATGGCGCACCATATCAGCAAAGCCGTTTTCTTCATCGTATTTGATGTTGATGCAGCCTTCATGGCGTTCTCCCATCACAATCACCGGTTTCCCATGTGTTTTTGCACGATGAATCAATTCTTCCACAACCATGGCATTCCGGATGACGTCTTCAAAAATAATGACCGCATCAATCACAGCATAATCCATATAATCATAAATATAAAACTGCGGGTCTACCTCTCCCGTAACCTGCCCAACCGTAGAACAGGTGTTGTAAACAAACAGACTATATCCTTTCGGAGAAACCGCTTTATTTAATTCCGTAATATACTGGTGTGTTGCTTCATCCTGTATTCTCGCCACACAAACCGCAATTATCTTTCTGTCCCCAATCATTTATTACCTCCGTTCTTAGATAAATCCGCCTTGCTTCAACACAAACGTCCACAGAAAAATTGTCACAATTGCAAAGCCTGACGAAAACACCACCAATTCCGCCGCCAGTTCCCCGTCGCCGCCCATCTGCTGTGCCATCGGGAAAGAGGACACCGCAGTCGGTGCGCCAAACATAATCATCACCGGAATCAGCGTTTCATTCCTAAGTCCAAGTAAAATCCCCAACGAAATCATCACTGCCGGCACTACCACAAGACGCCCCACTACTCCAACCAGCAGTTGTTTTGTGTAGCCCTTGACTCTGCCGATCGTAAACGAACCTCCGAGTGCCACAAGTGACAACGGTGTCGCTACCCTGCCTAAATCCACCACAGATTTTTCCACGCCCTGCGGCAATTTTATCTTCAAAAAATAAAATGCAATTCCAATCACCGATGCAATAATCAGCGGATTGGTCACAATCCCATAAAGCATCTTCTTTACATCCGGTTTTCCTCCCCGGAAGGTCTCCAATGCAATCACTGCCAGTACATTAAACACCGGCACCGTCAGTCCAAGCAGTACTGAGGTTGGCCCGATGAGTTCCACACCGCAAAGCGATAACGCCACAGGTAACCCGAACAACGCAAAATTACTACGGAAAACCGCCTGAATCAGCACACCGCGTCTCGTATTTTCTTTCTCTATCTTCGGAACCAACATCATCAGAGCAAAAAAGATGGCAATCAAACCACCCACCGCAAATAGAATCAGTTTCGGATGAAACGCCGCTGACAAGTCCGTCGTGTAAATATTGTAAAACAGGTAAATCGGCAAAAAGACCTTAAAACACAGTTTATTTATCACATTCAGCGACTTCTCATCACACAATTTAATTTTCTTTAAAAAGTAGCCCAATGAAATACAAATAAAAAGCGGTAATACCACATGAAAAGACAAAATCAGATTTTCCATACAACCGGCCACCTCTCCCGTAATTTCTTATGTTCTTATTATACTAAACCTCCCTATTACTTTTCAATACGAATAAAAACTTTTGAATACAGGCGGGCGAAGAAAGCGGTTTTAGAAAAGGCGATGGTCGCTCTCGGAAAACCTTGGTTTTCCGGAGACGACTACCGCCTTTTCGTAAAAGTGCAAAAACTTATTCTTCGGTCTTTGCCGCTTTCTTCTTTGCAGCCATGAGGTGAATCTCCTCCGTTGCAAACGAGATTTTTGTAATTGCATCACGCTTTGTAAGATAACACCAAAAACTGTCATCCGGTATAGAAATATCCACACAGTCACCGCGGCCGAGATAGTCATATTCAATATGCATGCTCTCTAAGCTCTGCGCGCTGCGGAACACTTCATAGTCCGGCTCATCATAGTAATTACACTTAATGGTAGTTCCTTCCGGTGTCTGAATGAGTTTACCCATGCCCTGTTTATAGAATTTCCATGCATTCGGCAACGTTTCAACCCGGACATCGTCTTCGAAATAATAAGTGCCGTTCTCAATTTCTTCCCTGACACATTCTCTTTCCCATTTACTCCAGTCCGGAATATGCGGGAATTCCGTTTCGCCTTTCAACGCATGCAGTTCGCCGTATTCATCCATCTCCCAGGTCTTTTTACAACAATCGCACCAAAGTCTGGTTCCTCCCGAATACATTTGTCCCTCGGTTTTGCAGGATGGACATTTGTATAATAATGCATGCAGACCATCGGCACGTCCCGGATCATCAATCTTAATCCTGTTTTCTTTCTGCCATGCAAAATCGTCATAGACGAAGTTCGCAGCAATCCGCTCGTTGATTTCCTTTGCCGAAAGTGTCTTTGTCTCCTCTTCAGAGACAATCATCTTCTGCTCTGCCTCTACATAAGTCTTTTTATTCTTCTTATTCCACTGTGGGCAGGTAACAAAGTTTCCGTGAACCATGAGCACCACCACCGGAACTCCAAGCATTTTCACCATCTTTCCCAACGACTGCGGCAAATACGATGTGCAACCATCCAGCGAATATCTGGCCTCCGGGAAGAGTACAAAAATATTTTGGAGTTTATCCACACAATATTTCATATTCTTAATCAGATGCAGATCCGTAATAAACTTTCTCGTTCCGAGTACACCAAGGGAACGCATTAAAGGTTCTGTATACGTATTAAATCCTTCCAGGGTCATAACATTGTTGACCTTGGCCGGATGGGTTGCCTTTAACATGAGGTTAAAGTCTACCATGGATGCGTGTGTCACAAGCATTAAATAAGGGCCTTCTACTCCCTCCATATTCACTTTTGTCAACTTCGCATTACGCTTTTTCAAATCCGGCCAACTGATAATCCCCTTGGCAACCGCCATCAAAAAGCAAGGACTGCTTGGCTTCTTCGCAAAATCAAAAGGTTTTACATTTTCTTTCTTCGGTAATTTCCCCATATAAGTCTCCTTGTTTTTCGCAACAAAATAACCGTCCCCGCTTGGACGACGACTTTGCCTTCCTATCTGCGAATCCGTTTTCGACAGAATTCGTCATACAAGGTGATTTTAGCATAAACGGTTCCCTATTTCTACACATTTTATAAAAAGTATAAAATTTCTATAAACTTGTGCGGAATGGCGCCACCGGGAGCCCATTTGCCCCAAACAGGGTTACCTCGGCATAGTCAATCCACATATAACGTGCCGCTACCGGAGACTTGACTGCTCCACTGCTGAGGATGACCGAATCCCCGGAAATCACTGCCTTTGCAGGAACAAATTTTCCGTCTTTTCCCGCCAGTTCAAAGTTTGTAATCTCGCTGCCCCGCACTTCAAATCCATCTTCTGCGTAGTCAAAACGGAGTACCATGGTCTCTCCCCTCACGATACATTCCCTATATACCGGTCCGTAAACCTCCATTGGCGTCCCCTTATCAAACACATGGTACAGTGCCTGGATTGCCAGCCGTCTTGCCACTTCTTTCTTATGTACCGGGTGAATATTGTTATATTCCCCACACTCCAGCGCCACGGCAATACCGGTCACCACACCCTCTCTGTGTAAGCGCATCTGTGCTTCGCGAATCGCACACCACTTGTCCATAACGCTGTCGCTCTCATAATGATGAATCGGTAATTGCACACAAAGAAACGGCAATGTTTCCTCCCGGAATTCTCTTCGCCATACCCCGATTAAACTGCCGAACAGGTCATAATATGCCTCCGGGCGGTGATCATCACTCTCTCCCTGATAATATATCACACCACCAAGTGTATATGGCACAACACGTTTGAGCATGCACTCATACAATCCGGCAGGACGGAATTCACATCGTGGTCCTACCGGTCCCGGCCACCTGCATTCTCCCACTGCCGCCAGCGCTTCCTCCCAGGTTGTCGTCGGATTTTCCGCATAATAGGCATCCATTCTCGGTTGCCAGTCCGCATGCCATACCTGATAGTCCAGCCATTCTTTTTCATATTCAGCCGGGTCTTGTTTTGCCAACAGATGTGCATACTCTTCCCAATAGATTTTTGTCGTATCCCGGCTCGAAATACTTTCCTTATCCTGCCATGCACATGCAGAGGTTCCGCCCCAGTTGCAACCGATGATACCCACTGTCACATTTAACTCCTTTGCAAGGCATTCGGCGAAATAATACCCCACCGCCGACCAGGTGCCCTTTTCTGCATCCTCCGGCAGCATCCAATGATTTTCCTGCTCCACACGGTAGAAATAATCATCCTTATACGGTACCCTCTGCACCTGATAATAACGGACCTTTGACGCCGACATCCGTTCCATGGCCACTGCACCGTCCGCATCCTGTTGCAGCATATATTCCATATTGGACTGTCCTCCGGCAAGCCAGACTTCCCCAACCATTATGTCTTCAAACCGCTGGTATACCCTGCCTTCGGAGACTACCTCCAAAACAAAAGGTCCCCCCGCCTCCATGGCAGGAAGTGTGACTTCCCAGTCGTGCCCCATTGCAGTACACGTTGCTTTTGCCTCATGCAAAAAAACTTCAATCTCGGTTCCGTGCGGCGCCGTTCCCCACACCCGGATATCCTTCCTTCTTTGTAACACGCAATGATCCGAAAACACTGCTGCACAATCAATGTTTTTTCTCACTTTGATTCCCGGGCACACGAATGCGCCCTCTCCTCTCCTTCGTATTCCTCTTGCTTTCTATCATACCGCTTTTTCGCCAATTTCCTACCGCAAAAATCAGACATGTTCTCCTCTCTTTTTCTTAAGTTCCAACACGTTTTTTTCTACCTGCTTTTTATGAAGCGGGTACCAGAACCACAAAATCAGGGCAAGCAGCAAAAATCCGATGGCAGGAAGTAATGTGGAAATATTGAAAATTCCACGGGTCACCTCCGGCTCAAATGCAGTGGCCTCCGAGTACCCAATCCAGGTCAGCAATCCACCGGAGGCACCCGCTGCCGCTGCCTGTCCCAATTTTCTTGCAAATGAGTATAAGGCATACACTGAACCGTCTTCCCGAATTCCATTCCTTAATTCCGAAGCATCGATGACATCGGTAATTAACGCCCAGTTCACCATGGAAAACATGCCAAGGCCCAACCAACACAGACTGATAAGAGCCACATACACCCAGACATTTTCCGGACGCACCAAAAAAAGCAGAAAACAGACCCCTGCTGCCAAAAGATTCGCGACAACACTGACCTCCGCTTTGCCAAACCGTTCTGCCGCCGGCTTTGCCAAAGCAGCAGCGATAAACATGGCTATTACCATAACAATCGTGGATACCGACTGCGCCGTTGTGTTGCCATAAAAGTTCGGATACACATAATTCGCCATCTGCTGCATCGTCAGCTGTGCCAGCAGCATAAATACCGATGCCACTATAATAGAGATCAACGCGCGGTTTCTGAAGGCATCTTTCAACATCCGGAACACATTGTTGTGCTTGTCACGCACACCGGCCTCCCTTGCTCCTTCCGCGCGCACGCGCTCCGTCGTAAGAAAATAGCAAAGCAGATAACAAAGGACTGCCAATCCCGAAAAAATCCCGGCAATCAGTGTGAATCTGCCTCCGTCCAAGATCAGATTTCCGGCTTCATCACTTTGATAAGCGAACATGGGAACCCCGGCTCCTATAATCAGACCGGCCAATGTTCCTCCAATGCTGCGGAATGTGGAAAGCGACTGACGGTCTCCCGGCTCCGCAGAAATTGCCGAAGCCATAGACCCGTACGGAATATTAATCGAAGTATAAAAGACCGAACCCCATAAAATATAGGTCACAAACAGCCATATGATTTTAAATGTCATGGAATATTCTGCGAACGCACTCTGGTAAATCAGAAACGATGCAAGTGCTACCGGCCCGCTCATTCTCAAAATCCATGGCTTAAATTTCCCTGCCGGACGAATTCTGCTTCTGTCACAAATCCGCCCCATTGCCACGTCCGTGAATGCATCCACAAATCTCGCCACCATCATGGCAACGCCCACCACTGCAGCAGACACTCCCATGACATCCGTATAAAACTTCAAAAGGAAACTGGAAGACAGCAAAAACGTAAAATCATTGCCGAAATCCCCAAATAAGTATCCCAGTTTATCCCGGAATCCAAACGCTCTTCCCTTGCCGTTTCTTTCCACCATTCTTTCTACCTCCCCCTGTATACAAGCTATCGTCCGAAGATCAATTCCTCCCGGATTTCCTCTTTGGTTTATTTTCTTTTTATCTTTTTCTTGTATACAAGTTGTTGACCGCGTCTGCATTTCCGTTTATAATAGAACCAGAAAATTGATACGAAAGGACAATCGAATCATGGCAGAACAAAAAAAAGCCACTTCGGAACACGTATATCGTCAGTTACGGGAACAAATCCTTCATTTAGAGATATCTCCCGGTACCGCCATCAGCGAAATAGAAACCGCCGCCAAATACCAGGTTTCCAGAACCCCGGTGCGTGACGCCTTTAAAGCGCTGGAGGCAGAGGGTCTTTTAGAAATCCGCCCTCACATCGGTACCTTTGTTTCCCTCATTGACCTGCGTACTGTTTCAGACACCCTGTTTGCCAGATGCACTCTGGAAAAAGCTGTTTACAGGGATTTGGCAAATATTCTTGATAAATCGCAGGAGTACCGCGTTCATCTCCTTTTGCAAAAACAGGCAGAGCTTATTTCCTCTGATTTGTCCGCAGAAGAACTCAGCCGTGCTTTTATTTTGAGCGATAATGCATTTCATTATGCATTATATGAATTGGCAGGAAAGCAAAATATTATGCATTTCTATACGACAATTAACGCACAATATGAACGGTTCCGTACCTTTATCAATCTTTCCGGCCGTGATGAGCTGAAAAAACTTTACGAAGAGCATGCTGCCATCTGGAATCATATTTTAAATAAAAATTATGATGCCCTGGAAGACTGCATTACACATCATCTGTATGACGGTTTCAATGCCAGCATGAAGGTAATCAGCAATTACCCGGAATACTTTTTAGCAGAAACACAAAACTAAAACATATAAAGGAGAATTCACATGAGACAGATTATTAACATCAATGCAAAGTGGGCATTTACCAAGATGGCCGACTCTGTACCGGCTACCATGCCTGAAAAGTGGGATTTCGTAAATCTCCCGCATTCCTGGAACGCAATTGACGGTCAGGATGGTGACAGCGATTTCTACCGCGGCACCTGCTACTATGCAAAGAAACTGATGAAACTGGATTTACCGGAAGCTCCAAAGTACTACCTTGAGTTCCGTGGTACCAACTCCTCTGCCGACGTTTATGTCAACGGAAAGCACTTAGGACACCACGATGGTGGTTACTCTACCTGGCGTGTTGATATGACAGATGCTCTTTCTGTAGAAAACTTAATCGTAGTTGCAGTGGACAATGCGAAGAATGACCGCGTTTACCCACAGAATGCCGACTTTACCTTCTACGGTGGCATTTACCGTGATGTCAATGTCATTGCTGTTGATGAGACTCATTTCGATTTAGATTATTATGGCGGTCCTGGTCTTGCCGTAACTCCTGAAATCAAGGATAAAAATGCAGACGTTGCCGTAGAAGCCTACGTAACAAATGCAAAAGCCGGCCAGAAGTTAACCTTCAAATTAAAGGCCGCATGCGGATGTACCGTAGCAGAAACTACCGTTCCGGTTTCCGAAACAAAGGTAACTCTTCCGATTGAAAATGTACACTTATGGCATGGTCGCAAGGACCCATACCTTTACACAGCAGAAATCACCTTAACCGAAGACGATACTGTAATCGATACTGTAAGCACCCGTTTTGGTTGCCGTACCTATAAGATTGATCCGCAGGAAGGTTTCATCTTAAACGGTGAAAGTTATCCGCTGCGCGGTGTATCCCGTCATCAGGACAGATGGGGCATCGGCAATGCACTGTTACCGGAGCACCACAAGGAAGACATGGAACTGATTCACGAAATGGGTGCAACCACCATCCGTCTGGCTCACTATCAGCATGACCAGTATTTCTACGATTTATGTGATGAATACGGTATGGTAATCTGGGCTGAAATTCCATATATTTCTACTCACATGCCAAACGGTCGTGAAAATACCATTTCCCAGATGAAGGAGCTCATTGTACAGAATTACAACCATGCTTCCATCGTCGTTTGGGGCTTATCCAACGAAATCACCATGGGTGGAGCTGCAGACCCTGATTTATTAGAAAACCATCACATCTTAAATGACATATGTCACGAAATGGATAAGACAAGACCAACTACTATGGCCTGTGTTTCCATGGTGGATATGGATGAACCTTATGTCCATATTCCGGATACCGTTTCCTATAACCACTACTTCGGCTGGTATGGCGGTGACACTTCCATGAACGGTCCTTGGTTTGATAAGTTCCATGAAAAGTATCCGGATACACCAATCGGTTGCAGTGAATACGGCTGTGAAGCCCTGAACTGGCACACCTCCGATCCGCAGCAGGGTGACTACACAGAGGAATACCAGGCTTACTATCATGAAGAACTAATCAAGCAGTTATACACCAGAAAATATATGTGGGCAACCCACGTATGGAACATGTTTGATTTCGGTGCCGATGCAAGAAACGAGGGCGGTGAAAACGGACAGAACCACAAGGGTCTCATTACCTTCGATCGTAAGTATAAGAAGGATTCCTTCTATGCTTACAAGGCATGGCTGGTAGATGCAAAGGATGACCCTTTCGTTCACCTTTGCGGCAAGAGATACGTAGACCGTGTAGAAGACGTAACCAAAGTTACTGTTTACTCCAACTTACCTGAAGTTGAGTTATTCGTAAATGGCAAGAGTCTCGGCAAGCAGACAAGCGATGTACACTTCTTCTACTTTGACGTTCCGAACGAAGGAAGATCTGAACTCGTTGCTGTTGCAGGC
Organism: Lachnospiraceae bacterium; assembly: GCA_015057585.1. Taxonomy (GTDB): domain Bacteria; phylum Bacillota; class Clostridia; order Lachnospirales; family Lachnospiraceae; genus SIG299. Next base: position 121,348 of record SVEF01000003.1, read on the forward strand.
GACTGCAAAGATACTTCTGTCATCAACAAGGTTGAAAAGTTCAATGATGCATACCGCCTGGTAGAAAAAGGCGCTGTTTTGAACTGGTTCGACGTTACTGCTCCGGAGGGCTACTTCTCCTTAAACGATAAGTTGTCCGATATCATGACAAACCCTCAGGGCAAGCAGTTCTTTATGCAGATGATGGGCAGCATGACCGGTGGCATGATGGGTGGCGACAGAACTCCTGCCGAAATGATGGCACAGGCAGACGGCATGATGCAGATGCTCGGAAGTTTTACCGTACTCCGTATGGTAGGTCTCATGGGCGCAGCAGGTGTGAAAATGACAAAAGAACAGTTGCTCGGACTGAATGCAGAACTGAATAAAATTAAGAAATAAGCTTTTATAAAAAATGAACTCCCGGATTTATCCGCTGTTCTTTCGCTCTGACGAGAGGCAGAACAGTCGGATAAACCCGAGAGTTCATTGCTTTTGTGTGTAAAAATTTATTTCTTACTAAATGTCGTGTAACTCAATCAGCCACCCCAATAGTGAAGTTTTATCCTTCTATCCGGTCATAATAAGCTTCCAGTTCCCTACGACACTTCATAAATACCGCACCGAGTCTCGGATCAAAATGGGAACCCATGGACTCCTGCATGATCTCAAAAGCCTTATCATAGGAATACTTTTCTTTATAGCATCGTTTGCTGACCAAGGCATCAAACACATCGACCAATGCCATAATACGTGCCTCCAACGGAATCTCTTCCCCTGCAAGACCATCCGGATAACCGCCGCCATTCCATTTTTCATGGTGGAAATGGGCAATATTCTTTGCAATTTCCATAAACGCTTCGTCCTCCAGACCGTTTAATGCCTTTCCTACGATTTCCGCACCCTTTCCGGCATGCACTTTCATTTGCTCATATTCTTCCGGGGTATAGCGACCCGGTTTTCTCAAAATATCATCATCTACTGCAATTTTACCAAGGTCATGCATCGGCGCAGCCTTAATCACATTTTCACAAAATTGCCTTGTTAAATTGAATTCTTCGCTTTCCTTTTCCAACTGTTCAATCAAAATCCGGACACCTTCACTCGTCCGCTTTACGTGACCGCCGGTACTGTCATCACGGCTTTCTACGATATCGGAAAGTCCCAAAATAATCTGATCCTGCATCGTTTTAATATGATCTAACTTTTCAGAAACTTCGTTTTCCAGCTGATTATTATAGTTCGTCAGAAGATCCATGTACTTCTGCTGTTTCGTATCATCAAACAATTCTACCAGATAACCGGACTTTCCACCGAACAGACCGTTACGGATGGTTCTCCAGGTACACTTCAATTCCCTTCCTTCCGAGGATACATACAACGGGTCCTTTGTTCCGGCTTCCACACTGTTTTTTAACCAGGACACCGCCCGGGCAATCATCGGATTTCCGTTCGGGTTAATCTTTTTATCTACACGAATATGGGTAATATGCGGAAAAAATACTTTTAATACATCATTACAGCCCAAATAATTCAATTTTAAATCGAATATCATATACGCATATTCTTCCTGATGCTTTAGGGACAAGGCCACACTCTCGGAAACGTCGTATTTTCCCATCCGATATATTAAAAACAACAGGCAAAACTCATCCAAAATATACATTACATTGGTGGAATCCAGCGGGTCGTCTACAATATTTTCAATCAGATAGATCGCAACCGTAAGCAATTCCAAGGAAATTAAGGCAATCAAATTCTTGTAAGAAACATTTCTTCTTTTGAAGAAAGCACCCACCAGAATAATCACTGTAGACAACGCATAAAAGATAATAGAGTACTCATGCAGGATATGCAACGGTCCATGCGGGGATTCCAGATAAGAAACTCCCATCATTTCCCGCAAAAAGTTATCACTGTAGTATAACGTGCTGCCGTTCAATCTCATACCGGCCAGGATGAACACCATACAGTTGTATGCAAACATCACAAGACTGGCGATTTTCGGTATCCGCACTTTACATAATTCTGATATACAAAGCAGGAAAGAATACGGTAAAAAGGCTGCACCAAAATACGAAAGCAGATTCCCGACTAAGGCAACATCCAATGACTTTGAGGTAGCCACAATCAGGTAGCCAAAATTCGACACAGTAATCAGCATAAAAAATACAACATAATAAAAACACTTCTGATTACGTACGATTACAGATAACAAAATCAAGTCAATTACCGATATGAAAAAACAGGCAAAATATAACGCTTGAACCATATGTATCTCTCCCTTTCTTTTGTATCTTTCTACCATTGTAGCCCAAATTACAAAATCTGACAAGGTTTTTCGTTAAAAAAGATACCGTCTGTCTCCAAACGGTATCTTTTCTATCTGTTTTCAGCCTTATTTTGTGTATTTCTGTAAGGTTGCGCGGATTGCTCCGGTACCTGCAATCAATTCTGTAAAATACTGACAAACCAGACCTGCAAGACCTGCTTCGTAAAGATTTACACCAAAAATCTTTGCGTTCTCAAGAACAGGCTTAATCTTTGCTTCTACGTCAATACTTTCTCCAAGCTTGATGTCTGCCACATACGGGCATACCGTGTCAAGCAGTGGATCCGGACTTAACTCGAATGCATTGCCGTTGTCATCCACAGCCATTAAGTATCTTAACCATCCTGCGAATACGAGCGGAATTAACTTTAAGTCAGCTACGTTCTTATCCGGAGATGCGATGTAGTTCTTAATGGTCTCACCAAAACGGATGGCTAACTTCTGGGAAGTATCGGTTGCAATTCTCTGTGGTGTATCCGGCATGAATGGGTTTGGAATACGAACCTTTAATACAGTGTCGATGAATTCCTTCGGATCCAGCACGCCAGGATTTACTACAACCGGAAGACCTTCTACATAACCGATGGTCTCTACCAACTTTACAAGCTCTGCATCCTTCATTTCCTCGGAAATCTTGTCATAACCAAGGAGACATCCGTAAACAGCAAGTGCTGTGTGGAGTGGATTCAGACAAGTACAAACCTTCATCTTTTCTACCTTGTCTACGGTTTCTCTGTCTGTGAACATCAAACCGCCTTTTTCAAGAGCCGGACGTCCGTTCGGGAACCAGTCTTCAATGACAAGGTATTCGCACTCTTCCGCATTAACAAACGGAGCAACGTAAGTATTCTTGGAAGTTACTACCGGTTCTAAGCCTTCTAAACCATCCTTCTTTAAGATTGCTTCTACGGAAGCATCCGGTCTTGGTGTAATCTTATCAATCATGGACCAAGGGAAAGAAACCTTATTTCTGTCATTGATATAGCCTAAAAATCCTGCTTCACAAAGACCAGCCTGTGTCCACTTTTCAGCGAACGCATTGACTGCTGCATACAGCTTGTCTCCGTTGTGGGAGCAGTTATCCATGCTCACCATGGCAATCGGAAGCTGACCGTTTAAATAACGGGTGTAAAGCAAGGATGCCACCTTTCCGATATAGCTGGCCGGCTTATTCGGACCTGCTGCGAAGTCTGCTTCTACTGCAGGAAGCAACTCACCCTTACCGTTTACTAAACTATAACCCTTTTCTGTGATGGTGAAAGAAACCATTTGTAAGGATTCCTTAGAGAAAATTTCCTTTAATCTGTCATACTCTGCGGTATCCTCAGAATCTAAAATACAGGATTCTACCACGCTGCCGACTACCGTCTTTTCAATAGTGCCATCAGCCTTTAATGTTACAAGAATGGTGTAATCATCATGCGGACGATTCATCTTCTGTACGATTTCGTAGTCGAAACCTTCCGCAACGATAAGACCTCTGTCAAAAGAACCGTCATTTAACAGGTTCTGCATGACATTTGCCTGGAACGCACGGAAAATATTACCCGCACCAAAGTGAATCCAGAACGGATTTTCCTTGGTTGCCTTTGTTACCGCTGCCCGGTCAAACTGTGGAAGTTTGTAGCCTGCTGCTTCCCACTGTGCCTTGTTCTGTAAGCCGTTTTCACTTAAGATCATATCATTTTCCTCCATATTACTTACGTGTGGAACTCTTTTCAATTGCTTCCCAAAGACCGTTAAGGTAAGTTGCACCAAGTGCTCTGTCATATAAACCATAACCAGGCATGGCAACCTCATCCCAGATCATACGTCCGTGGTCAGGACGGATAGGACCTGTGAAACCGATATCATAAAGAGCCTTCATGATTTCATACATATCGAAAGTACCGTCTGCGGAAAGATGAGCTGCTTCCTCAAAATCAGTCGGGCTGTTAAACTTCAGGTTACGCACATGTGCGAAATGAATTCTGCCCTTTAAGGAACGAATCATATCCGGAAGGTCGTTGTCTAAGTTGGTACCATAAGAACCGGAACAGAAGGTAACACCGTTGTGTGGGTTGTCCACCATCTGCATCATTCTTAAGATGTTCTTCTTATTAATAATGATACGAGGAAGTCCGAATACGCTCCAGGCCGGATCGTCCGGATGAATTGCCATGTTGATGTTGTACTTGTCACAAACCGGCATGATCTTCTCTAAGAAGTACTTTAAGTTCTCGAACAATTTATCATCGTCGATATCCTTGTACATCTCAAATAATTCCTTAACCTTTGCCATACGCTCCGGCTCCCAGCCCGGCATTACCGTACCGTTCATATCGCCTGCGATGGATTCAAACATCTTTTCAGGATCCAGTGCATCTACTGCTTCCTGTGTATAAGCAAGAACCGTGGAACCGTCCGGTCTCATACGAGCCAGTTCAGTACGTGTCCAGTCAAATACCGGCATGAAATTATAGCATACCAAATGAATATCTTCCTTACCTAAGTTCTCTAATGTCTCAATATAGTTTGCAATGTACTGGTCTCTCTCCGGAGCACCTGTCTTGATTGCATCATGAATGTTTACGCTTTCGATACCTGCAATGTGAAGACCTGCTGCTGCCACTTCATCCTTTAAGGCACGGATGCGTTCTCTGCTCCAGACCTCGCCCGGAGTCGTATCATATAATGTAGTGATAACCCCATGCACGCCAGGAATCTGGCCAATCTGCTTCAATGTAACTGTGTCAAACTTGGAACCATACCATCTTAACGTCATTTCCATAAGTAAAAACCCTCACTTTCATTGTTTATCACTTGATTCTGCGGTTTTCGCCGCTTGTATACATCTTATCGTATTTTAGAGAAAATTCCCATTGGCAGTTTTGTTGTGCACATTGCAAAAATTGCGGTTTTGTGTTACGATGGTGTTGGGATTTGTTATTTATTTGCTTTATTACAAAATATATCTACGCCTGCTTCGCACCTTCGTGAGGCGCAGGCTTAAGATATATTTCGTAATAAAGCAGCCGAAACGACAAAATCCGAAATACCATCGTAACACAAATACCTACGGCAATTCACCGAATTGCAGCCGCAATTTTTGCAAAAAGGAGCAGGCATGAAAGAATATCTGCGAACAGCGTTTAGTCCGCGTCAATATATGTTGTCCAAGGATTTTGAAATTTATTACTATGATGATACCCACATTTCAAAAATGAAGGACCATACGCACACATATCATGAATTCTACTTTTTTATGGGGGGAGAGGTTTCTATTGAAATCGGAGGAACCGAACATGCTTTGCGTCCCGGAGATATGATTCTGATTCCGCCGGGAGTCAAACACCACATCAACTTATTAAACTCTGAGTTACCGTACCAGCGTATTGTCTTTTGGATCAGCCAGGACTATTGCCGGCAGCTGATGCAGATTTCCTCAGACTACGGCTATCTGATGCAGCATGTTTCGATCACAAAGCAATACATCTATCACTACGATGTCATCGAGTTCAATGCTGTTAAATCGAAAGTATTTCAGATTCTGGAAGAAATCCATTTTGACCGATTCGGCAAAGCAGCGAAGATTTCTCTTTGTATCAATGACCTTCTTTTACACGTCAACCGGACCATTTACGAAAAGAACCATCCGGCAACGCCAAAGGAGGAACTGAGTCTTTACGAAAATCTGATTGCCTTTATCGAAGGACATCTGGAAGAAGATTTGTCTTTGGAACGGCTTGCCAATGAATTTTTTGTCAACAAGTACCACATCGCCCATGTATTTAAAGAAAATCTCGGCATGTCGGTGCATCAGTATATTACAAAAAAACGTCTTTCCCAATGTCGTGACGCCATTCTCAGCAATTCCGATATTATGGAAGCTTCACTGCAATGCGGTTTTAGCGACTACTCCAGTTTTTACCGCGCTTTCAAAAAAGAGTATGGATTGTCCCCGAAGGAGTATCGGGAAATGAACGCGAAAGGAGTCTGATTATGAACTATTCCACACCGGAGGAACAGGGCATCCGTTCCGATCAAATATTAAACTATATTCTCAAGTTGGAAGAAAACAGGCTTTCCACACATGACATCATCATTGCACGGCATAATCACATTATTTACGAAGCCTATTGGGAACCCTTCCACAAAGACTTTCTCCACCGGATGTATTCCGTCAGCAAATGTTTTGTTTCACTTGCTGTTGGATTTCTTGTGCAGGAAGGAAAGATTTCCCTGGATGACACGATGGAACAGCATTTTGCTAAGGAACTGGCAAACCAACCGGATAAAAACATGCACAACCAGACCATCCGGCACATGCTGATGATGGCCACCGCAAAAACTCCGAAAAAATGGCTGGACGAACCTCATCCGGATCGCGTACAGCAATATTTTGAAAATGACACCTCAGGATCCCGCCCTTCCGGCACTCTCTTTCAGTACGATTCCGGAGCCTCCTTTGTTCTGGGAGCACTGGTGGAACGTTTGACAGGAAAGAAACTCTTAGACTACCTGCGTGATTGTTTCCTGGATGAAATCGGATTCTCAAAAGATGCTTATTTACTCTCCTGCCCCGGCGGGCATTCCTGGGCAGATTCCGGGCTTCTCTGTACCGCAAATGATTTACTCCTTGTGGCGCAGTTTGTTTTAAATGAGGGCCGTTGGAACGGCAAACAGTTACTTGACAGTTCCTATATCAAAAAGGCAACCAAAAAACAAATCGATAATTCCATTCTAAATACCGAGGAATGGGATACGCACGGTTATGGCTACCAGTTTTGGCGCACCCATGACAATTCGTACTTTTTTAACGGCATGGGCTGTCAGTTTGCCATTTGTGTTCCGGATAAAGACCTTATCTTTATTTATAATGGTGATAATCAGGGAAGACCAGGTGCCGAGAAACTCATTATCGACAATTTTTTTGAACTGATTGCACGTACTGCCAACTCCACCCCTCTTCCTGCAGATGAGGAAAGTCTCCTGAGGCTGGTACAGTTCAGCAGCCATCTTTCTCTGGCACACGCCATCGGAGGCAACACCTCTTTGTTGACTGAAAAACTGCAGAAAAAAACTTTTTTCCTAAATGACAATCCGATGAAAATAAGTAAAATACGATTGAAATTTTCCGATACCCTCGGCACACTGTACTACACCAATGCACAAGGCGAGAAGGAATTGTCCTTTGGATTCGGTGAAAATGTCTACAGCCGCTTTCCTCAGGACGGATATTTCGACGAGATCGGTGGCATCCCGGGCGGCCGCCGCTACCGCTGCGGGGCTTCCGGTGCCTGGATGGATACCCATACCTTACTGATTAAAGTACAAATCATTGACAGTTACCTTGGTAATCTTCATATAAAGCTTCACTTTGATGGCGACCGCGTCGGCATCCAGATGGTCAAAAAAGCCGAAGCCTTCCTGACCGAATACGAAGGTTTTGCCGGCGGCACCGCCTGCTGATGTTTCCTATGAATTGCCATTTACTATAGAAAGGACGCTACCATGAAACATTTTTGTAAAAAACCAATTGCTATTTTTGTTTTTCTGTTTTTTCTCGGCCTCTGCGCTTGTGATTTTTTACCGGAACAACCGGTAACACCTACCAACACACCGGAGCCAACCGTGACCAATACACCTAAGCCAACTACGACCAATACGCCAAAGCCGACCGCGACCAATACACCAAAGCCGACTGCGACCAATACACCTAAGCCAACCGCGACCAATACGCCAAGGCCAACCGCGACCAATACGCCGAAGCCAACCGCGACCAATACGCCAAGGCCAACCGCGACCAATACGCCGAAGCCGACCGCGACCAATACGCCGAAGCCGACTGCGACCAATACCCCAAAGCCGACCGCGACCAATACGCCAAAGCCGACCGCAACCAATACGCCAAAGCCGGCCACAGCCAACCTGCCGGAGATTGTCTATAAAGAAAATACTATTTTAGAAGATACCTGCTTTACTTCCGAAGCCGAAGCGTCCCGCTTCTTCTTCGAAAAAGTACTGGACGGTTATTATGAATTCGGCATTCTGGCGGAAGACATTTCCATGCTCCACTCGGCTGAAGAATACATGCAAATGTTTCCTGCCATTCTTTCCATGGAACTTGAAAGCCTGACAAAATATCACAACGGTTATTATCTCCGTTTTTGCGGAATCGAACTTTATCCGATTGATGCGGAGCACGTATATACCATCCGGACCAAAGATACTTCCTATCTGGACGCGACTGAACTTGCAGCACATCAAAAACTTTTGTCCGCATGGGAAGCATTGGACACAGAACAGTTAAGTGACATTGACACCATTGTCGCTGTTCACAATTACCTTGTCCTGAATACCGCTTATGATGAGCCTGCTGCCGCTGCAGCAGATGGCGGGCCCTCACATTATGTAGAAGGAACTTTACTTTCCGGCAAAGCAGTATGCTCCGGTTATGCCTCGACCTTCCATCTGTTTATGATGTTGGCCGACATTCCGTGCGAGTATGTTACCAGCGAAACCCACGCATGGAATCTGGTGCAGTTGGAGGATGAATGGTACCACATCGATGCCACATGGGATGACCCGGTTCCGGACACTCCGGGGCGGGTACTCTACACATATTTCATGATGACGGATGAAGAAGTTAGCGCACTTGACCAGCATGAAAACTGGGAATGCGAATGCGGCAACAGCCATAACTGCGATGATACCTCTTATCGTCTGTATCCATACAGGGACTATCTGTGTACTACCGAGGAAGAAGCAAAAGCATTACTTCTTGCCCAGGCCGATAACGACCTTATTACACTGATTTACCCTGCCGATGGTGTACTCACTCAAGATGCTCTTCTTCAGCTGGTCTTCCCGACTTTAAACTACAGCGGAAGCCTCAGCTATTACCCGGCAGAATCCTTAGGTGTTTCCCACTATCTGCTGCAAATACTGCTAAAATGATTTTAAAAATTTTTTAACCTGTGCGATAAAATACATCTTTTCTGCGTTAACTATATGAAAGGAGTAGTAAGATGTTTACAATGAATCTGACGTCAGTGACAAACAAAAGAACAAATAACAATGAAGAAATCGACCAATATCTTCTCCGAATTGCAGTCGGTGACCACAATGCACTTTCCGCACTTTACCGTGCGACAAGCGCGAGTATATATGGTTTTTCCCTATCCATTTTAAAAAATACCCACGATGCAGAGGACGTTCTGCAGGATTGTTTTGTTCATGTATATAACTCGGCCAAAAGTTATGTCTCTGAAGGCAAACCGCTGGCATGGATGATTACCATTGCCAGAAATCTTTGCTTACAAAGATTACGTGAACATAATCACTACTCCGATCTCCCCGAAGAAGATTGGGCACCGTATATTAACAGTCACGAAGGAATTTCGGGCGAAGACCGGCTTGTACTGAAGGAATGCATGCAAAGCTTAAATGATGAAGAAAGACAGATTGTCGTGCTTCATGCCGTATCCGGCTTTAAGCACAGAGAAATTGCCTCCATATTACAGTTACCGCTTTCCACTGTACTTTCCAAGTACAACAGAGCTATCAAAAAACTGCAGACCGCATTGCAGAAAGGAGAATAAATCATGACAAACCAGGAAGTTGAAACAAAAGTTGCACAGGCTTTTGAAGGTATTGTTCCTGATATGCAAGAAAAAATACTGGACCGTTGTTACGAGCAAAAAGGAACTGTCATTCCTTTACCTCAGAATACCGAAACAAAGTATCGTAAATTGAAGACCTATGCCGCCTATGCCGCAGGCATTGCTGCAGGACTTATGTTAATGATCGGCGGTTTATCCGGTCTCAAAATGTATCGTGCCAATTATATTGTTGATTCCACCGTTTCCCTGGATGTTAACCCAAGTGTGGAAATCAAGGTAAACCAAAAGGCAGTTGTCCTGGAAGTTGTTCCTCGCAATGAGGATGCCGAAATTATTATCGGCGAAATGGATTTTAAAGGCAGCAGTCTTGAAGTTACGTTAAACGCTTTAGTCGGCTCCATGTTAAAGAACGGTTATTTAAATGAAATCGCAAACTCTATCTTAGTAAGTATTGACGGCGGCGATGACGAACACAGTTTGGAACTCCAGGCAAAAATTGCGGAAGATATCGAAAATACGCTTCTCGCGCAAGAGTTTAACGCCGCGGTTCTCTGCCAGACCATCAAACCTACGGATGAGTTGAAGGAACTTGCCGAAACACATGACGTGTCCGTCGGCAAAGCCCAGCTGATTCAGGAGATTGCCAATCAGAATGACCAGTACACGTTCGAAGACCTGGCAACTCTTTCCATCAATGAGCTGAGTCTTTTGACAGAATCCAGCGAAATAACCTTAGAAGGCGTTTCCAGTGTTGGTACCTCCAGTAAAGAAGCCTATATTGAAGAAGGCGTTGCCATCGATGTTGCCCTTACAGCGGCAGGATTGGATGTAACCGCTGACCTCGCTTTTGAAGAGTTCGAATGCGAACTGGAATACGAAAGCGGTAAGATGGTTTATGAAATCGAATTTATTTATAACGACAATAAACACGAATATGATGTTGATGCATTGACAGGAGAATTGGTAAACAGCGAAGTAACGCCGGTAGAAAAACCGGAACCGACCGCAGCGCCTACCGCTACAGCGACTCCCGCTCCTACAGCAACCAACACTCCGACTCCGGAACCAACGGCAACCAATACTCCGACTCCGGTTCCTACAGCAACCAACACTCCAACCCCGATTCCTACAGCTGAACCGACAGTGGAACCGACACAATCTATCGAGCCGTTGGCTACACCTGGTGCCGAACCATCCGGAAAACCTGGCAAGGATCCGAAACCAAGTGAACATCCTCAGCGACCGGAAGATCTCGTTCTTCTGACCGAGGAACAGGTAAAGGAAATCGTTTTAGGACATCTGGCAATTGCCGCTGACCTGATTGATGATTTTGAAATCCGTTTGGTAAATAATAGAAACAATCATTTCTACATGATTAAGTTTGAAGTAGGCGATGTGGATTACACCTATAAAATCGACGCTGTTACCGGTGAAATTACCGTAGCAGAATCCGAACCGGATGACGATGATGACAAGGACGACCAAAAACCTGAGGACAAAGAAGAACGCCCGCAGCTTCCGGGCTGGCCTACCGATTATGAGTTCCCTACTACGGATGAATTAAAGGAAATGGTTCTTGCACATGCAGCCATTGCAGAAGATGCCATTGATGACTTTGAAGTACGTTTCGTAAATAACAAGAACAACATGTTCTTTATGATCAAGTTTGAAGTCGGTGATACCGACTTCACCTACAAGATCAATGCCCTGACCGGTGAAATCCATGTATCTGACTCTGAGACCGATGAAAACGACGAAGAAGCGGACGAGACAGAAGACGAAACTCCGGAAAATCCTTGGGATAACTGGAAAGACTGGTTTGACGAGGAAAACTGGAAAGACTGGTCTGATGAAGAAACTCCGGAACATTGGGGCAATTGGGAAGACTGGCAGAACTGGGAAGGCTGGCAGGAAATCAAGCCGGAGGACTGGATGAATCCTGAAAACTGGCCACAGTTCCCTGAATTAAAGCCGGGTACAAATCCTGATGAGGATGCGGCTGAATCTCTTCTTACCTCTGAGCAGATAAAGGAAATTGTTCTCACGGCTGCTACTCTTACAGAGGATGTCATCGAAGATTACGAAGAAAGGCTCGTAAACAACAGAAACAACAAGTTCTTCCAGATTAAACTGGAAACAGAAACTGCAAAGTATACCTACAAGGTAGATGCCGTCACCGGCGAAATCCTCTCTTCGGAAGTTGACAACAAAGAAGAAAACAACAAAAATCCTTGGGGAGACTGGACGGACTGGACTGATTGGTTCGACCACGAAGATGACGACGAAAACGAAGATGACGGGTCTGAAGATGACGAAGGCGATGAACGTTGGGATGATTGGTTTGATTGGATGAATCCGGATAACGATGACGACGTTGATGACGAGGAGGATGACGAGGAGGATGAATCCGGCAACAACAAAAATAACAGCAACAAAAAAAACGAAAGATAGCCGTTTGTTTCTGCTATAATATTGCCACCTATGTGGCATAGATGTAAGGAGAGGAATCTGTTTCCTCTCCTTACATTATTCTTTTTATCATTATAAAAATGAACACAACCTATTTTGCTAAAAAATTGCACAAAAATCATTGCTTTTTTTGTGCAGTATGTAGACCTGTTTTTACTTTTATTTCCAAGTCATCAGTGCTCAATTTGTAGAAAATACCTCACCTCGTTTGTACAGCTTGCACAAAAAACAAAACTAGCGTCCCGATCTCTCCCGCGTGAAATCCCTCTATTTATCAGCTTTTCTCATTTCTCCACATATTTTTCCTTTTGTCTTTTTGTCACTTTTGTCCAAAAATGTTTACTTGCAATCCAAAAACAAATATGCTACATTCACCTTAAGCAATGAAGTCTTATCTTTTCTGGAACTTCTTTGACAGTTGGCCTCTGTCTTCTTGAAATAAAACTCCTTGCTTACTGTTCAACGGCAGGAGAATATACAGACGCCATGGAAACGATATATCCTCCTTCCAAAATATCGAATCTCATCGAAGGAGGTAACATGAATCAAAAATTTACGCCTTCGGAAGTTTTTCCTTCCGATTATCAATTCAATTTGAGCGATTTTGCATTGTTTCTTTCTGTTATGCGCGACAAGGAAGCCTATGAAGCAGTCCTTAGTATCATTATGGATGATACCGAACTAACTCTCGCTGAAGTTAAAGTCGAGCAAGTTATTTTAAACAAATCCGGCAATCGTGCCATCCGACTGGATGCCTGGGCCATGGATTCCAACCATCGGCAATTCAACACAGAAATGGAAAACTCAAGCGACGCCAAAGAACTCCAAAAACGTTCGCGCTACTACCAAAGCATGATGGACACCCCCATTTTAAAATCGGGCAAACATACAAAATATAAGGAACTGCCGTCTACAATAATTATATTTATTACACAGGCAGATATTTTCAAGAAGGACCATGCCATGTATACCTTTACAGAACAATGTGAAGAAATCGCAGACTTAAAACTAGAGGACGGAACAACAAAAATTTTTTTGAACATGACAAGTCAAAACGGCAGACCTGAACTTATCAGCCTGTTGCAATATATGAAAAACACGCATATTAACGACTCAGAACTCTCACTATATGACAAGCGAATTCAAAAACTAAATTCAATTGTCAACAAAGTTCTCGACTCTACAGAATGGGAGGCGGTTAAATCGAACATCTTAGAAATCGGTATAACAAAAGGCGAAGAAATCGGATTTGAAATCGGGCTCAAAAAAGGACTTGCCGAGGGTCACTCAAAAGGACTTACCGAAGGCCGCTCAAAAGGGCTCGCCGAGGGCCACTCAAAAGGGCTCGCCGAGGGCCACTCAAAAGGGCTCGCCGAGGGTCGCGAAGAAAAATTAAAAGAGCAAATTTCCCGCAAGATTCAAAAAGGCAAATCTGCCGAACTCATTGCGGTTGAATTAGAAGAAGAACTCGACGTCATTCTTCCTCTATATCATCAACTTACTTCTTTCTCTTCTTAAATCAAACATTAAAACAGGCGGTAAACTATACCGCCTGTTTTCTATCGCACTCCTTCTATCATTCCAATTCCCTGATACAATATCTCTTTACTAATCGCACTCTGTGCATACGCCACCAGATTCCCATCCGCATCAATAAAAAATGTCTGCGGAATGGAATACACATAATAGGCATTGGCGGCTTCTAACTTTGTATCAAAATATACCGGAAACGTATATCCTTTTCCCGTAATTAATTTGCTTGCAGATTCTACCGTCTCCTGATATCCATCGGTCAAATTCACCATCAGAAAATGAATGTCGTCTTTATATTCCTGATACACTTCCTCAAAATCCGGCATCTCACTCTTACACGGACCACACCAGCTTGCCCAGAAATTAAGAATTACCGGCTTCCCCCGGAAATCAGATAACTTATGCTCAATACCTTCTGCATCCACCACGGTAAAATCCGGTGCGGAATAATCGACCTCTTCCTCTGCCTGTGCATCATTCTCCCCGGGTGCCTGCGTTGGTTCGATTGTTTCTGTAGGAGAAACCGTCTCCTGTGCCTGCGTTGGCATGGCTGTTTCCGTCGGAGATACTGTCGGTGTCCCCTGCGGTATAGTTACCACCAGCGCATCCCGTTCCACTTTATCTCCAAGAAAGTTGTATAATGCTCCTGCCCCGCAAAGCAGCACAACAAATACGATGCAAAGAGCAATCAGCGTCTTCTTATTATTCATGCAATCCTCCTGTTAACTTAATATGGCAAGGAATCTTCCCATCGTGCCGGTCGCCATCAAAATTCCGATTACGATTAAAAGGCCGCCACACACAAGATTGATTCCCTTATAATTCTTCTTTACAAAATCAAACGCTGTCTTCAGTTTATCAATCAAAACCGCGCTGAAAACAAATGGAATGCCGAGTCCGAGCGAATAACACAGAAGCATTCCCATACCGACAAGTGATTTCCCCTGCTGGGAAGCAAGCATAAGTGCTGAACCCAAAAACGCCCCGACACAAGGCGTCCAGCCCACGGAAAAAATCATTCCAAATACCGCAGAGGAAAAGAATCCCAGATTGTCCGTCTTTACTTCGCCACGGATTCCCTTAAAAATATTGAAGCGCAACACTCCCAAAAAGTTCAATCCAAAAAAGATAACAATCAGTCCGGAAACCACATTGACGATGGTCTGATACTTGGTAAGAAATCCTCCCAAGGTCCCGGCAAATGCCCCCATCGCCACAAACACAAGTGTAAATCCACAGACAAAGCCGAGTGCATTTTTCAGCGTTTTCTTTGTGTCCCGTTCTCCTCCGCCTGCAAAATAAGAGACATAAACCGGAAGCATCGGCAAAAGACACGGGGAAACAAAAGTGATAATTCCTTCCAAAAATGAAATCATATATTGCATAAAATTACTCCTTTTCTCTTCCTATTCTCCCTACAACATATATAACTATAATATACTTTCCTCCCCGGGTCAATCGCACAAAATGTAGCAAGGCAAAAACCGGAATCCTGCACACAAGCTTTCACTTTCGGCAAAATTTCACTTCTTGGTAAAAATTTGAGGACTTACGAACATTTTTGAGGTATACTATACGCAAAGAACAACGTAAACTGTATTGGAAAAGCATTATCAAACTTGTTTTAACCAGGAGGATTCCCATGGCAACCATTTATACCTCTGCCGACCAACTTATCGGCAACACTCCCTTACTTGAACTGACGCACATTGAAAAGACATTAGGCCTGCAGGCAAAACTGCTTGCCAAATTAGAATATTTTAACCCGGCCGGCTCCATTAAAGACCGCGTGGCGAAGGCCATGATTGAAGATGCCGAGCGCCGCGGTCTTTTATCGGAAGGTTCCGTCATCATCGAACCAACCTCCGGCAATACCGGAATCGGGCTCGCTTCCGTTGCCACTGCAAAAGGCTACCGCACCATTATTGTCATGCCCGACACCATGTCAGAAGAACGTAGGAAACTGATTTCCGCCTATGGTGCAGAACTTGTACTGTCCGACGGTGCAAAAGGCATGACCGGAGCGATTGAAAAAGCCGAAGAATTAAAAAAAGAACTCCCAGGCAGTATGATTGCCGGACAGTTTGTAAATCCAATCAATCCGCAGGTTCACTTTGGGACTACCGGTCCTGAAATCTGGGCAGATACCGATGGTACGGTCGATATTTTAGTTGCCGGTGTCGGAACCGGCGGTACCATTACCGGAACCGGAAGTTTCCTAAAATCCAAAAAGCCGGACCTTACGGTCATAGCCGTGGAACCCGCTTCCTCTCCGCTTTTGTCCGAAGGCAAAGCAGGTCCGCACAAAATTCAGGGAATCGGTGCAAACTTTGTACCGGAGATTCTGGACACCAATGTTTATGATGAAATTCTCCCGGTTTCCGATGCAGACGCCTTTTCTGCCGGACGCCTCATCGGAAAACAGGAAGGCATTCTGGTTGGCATTTCCTCCGGAGCCGCCCTTTCTGCTGCCATCCAGGTGGCTAAACGTCCGGAAAATGCAGGAAAGACCATCGTTGTTATTTTCCCGGACTCCGGCGACCGGTATTTATCGACGGAATTATATTAAGCATAAAAAACTTTCCTATAATTAATATAAAGCGAAAGGCAGCGAAACATTTAAAAAAACATTTCACTGCCTTTTCCTCATTTCACATTTTCTTTTGCGGCTGCTGCTGCCATTTTACGGTATTTTTCCTTTTCCTCCGTCATTTCCTCCAGCGTCTTTTCCCTCAGACAAAAGCCCGCAACCAAGCGATAAGGTAACAATTCTCCCTGCATACGGACTCTGGCTTTCTCAATTTCTTCTGCATATTGAGGAAGCCATTCTGCCTGTGCAATTAACATTTCATCTATCATCTGTCGGATTTCTCCCGGTGTGCAGACTGCCCCGGTCAATGGGTCCATCATTCCCGCCTGATATAAAAGCCGAATGTCTCCATGAACCGCTGCTTCTACCGCCAGTTTCTGTACCCAGACCGACTGTGAACAGATTGCGGCGCAGCCAAGAGGCAGTTCGCCGACCTTCGGAACGGAAATCCCGTTTCCGTCAACATAACAAGGCACTTCAACCACACACTCCTCCGGCAGATTGCTAATTGTTCCCCGGTTCATTACATTAAAATGTCCCCGATAGCATCTTCCGGTTTCCAGCGACTCTATAATAAATGAACCATGTTCTTCGGAACGTTTTTCCGGCAGGTACTCCATTGGCGGTTCCTTCATCCAGTTTGGAAAATCTGTTTCAAACCAATTTCGGGATTCTTTGCACACTCTCAAATACCCCGCTGTTTCTCCCTGAATCCAACTGGAGTAATTAATCCATTGTTTCATCTCCTCCGGACGTTTACGATACCACATCAGATATTCAGACAAATGCCCATTCGATTCCGTCGAATAGTAGCCGAAATTCTTCATGACATCCAGCCGGATATTTTCATCCTTTGCAAACCCTGCCCGGCACATAAGCGGATATAACTCATCCTTCTTTTCTTCCCCGTCCACCTTTACACTAATGTACCAGGTCTGATGATTAAGCCCCGCACAGATAATATCCACATCTTTTTTGTCCCTGCCAAGCGCCTCGGCAATCTGTGCATGTCCGTGCTGCACTCCATGACACAGACCATAGGTTTCTACACCACCATATTGATTTGCAGCCCAGGTCATCATCGCATTCGGATTGGAATAATTAAGCATAATGCATCCCGGCTCTGCCACTTCGCGTATGTCCTTACAAAACTCAAGAATTGCAGCTATTCCCCGCTGTCCATACATAATACCGCCAATACAAAGTGTGTCTCCTACACACTGGTCAACTCCGTACTTTAGCGGAATTTCCACATCTGTTGCAAAGCCTTCCAGCATACCGATACGAACACAGTTAATCACGTATTTTGCCCCGCGGAATGCTTCCCGCCGGTCGAGTGTTGCCTGTATTTTAATATCCAGCCCGTTCGCTTCCATATCTCTTTGACAAAGCTCCGTTACCATACGAAGGTTCTCCGGATTGATATCCGTGAACGCCACCTCGATATTTTTAAATTCCGGCACTGTCAGCAAATCAGATAATAATTTTCTTGTAAATCCAATACTCCCTGCACCGATAAATGCCACCTTAAATCCCATTTTCTACGCTCTCCTTTTCCTCTTTTTAATCCGTATACTCTTCTACCAAAATATTGTCAACATAAACACTTCTTCCGCTCGGATCGTAGAAAGAAAAGTTCAGCACGCAATCCTTCTCTCCTATACTTGCCATACTCATGGTTAACTGCCATTCCTCCGGTTCCTTGCCGTCTCTCTCAAAAATAACAATGCAGAGCTGTTCCTCATACACCATCGTTTTGCAGGTATACCAGATGTTCGGACGAAGCTTCAGCGTCATCAGCTGGGCAAACTCGGCCACTCCTTTTTGTTCCAATGCTAACGGGATCCAGTATGCCGGACGGATGTTTGTGGTATACTTTGTTCCCGTCGAATCAATTCTTAATTGGTTATATAATCCCGTATAATCTGACATTGCCCTTGGGAACATAAAATCATACTGTGTCATATTGTTTCCGTACCGAAGTTTTTTGCCATCCTCTGACAGCCGATACACCTCCAGATTCGGGGAAGTTCCTTTTAGTTTCAGCACGTTTCCGTTTTCCGTGACAATAACCTCTGCACACTCCGGACGCGACACCTCCCAGATTCCGGCATCCAATGCTCCCTCTGCAGTATTCTCAAAATTTTCCGTCAGTATCGGCATTTTTCTGCTTGCAGGTACAACCGTTTCGTAATTCTGTGACTTTTTATTATCCTTTGTCTCTACAAACACCCGGACCTTTCCGCAAACTTCCTCCGGAAGTACAAACGAAATACTGTTCTCTGTCCACTCTGTAATCTGCTCTTCTATGGTTACAGTGGTACCGTCCTCCGTTTCCAAAACAACCGTACCGGTTTCTCCCCCGAATCTCGTTCCGTAAATCCGGAAGGTTGCATATCCCTGTTCATATACCGTGTTCAGAATCATAGGTACAAACAGTGCTGTCTCTTCAAATTCTTTTTGCACTCCTGCTGCTTTTATCCACTGCTGTACTTCTTCCGTCAAAAATTCCACATAACCGGTTGTATCCGACTCCTTCTCAAATATGTGATTTCCCTGTGATATATTTCCGTCCGGAACACGCATGAAGATACCATACGATGCAACCAGAACATTATTTAAAACGGTATATCCCGTTGTTTGCTCGTCCATATAAATTCCGTGCGAAGAATAATCGGCGCCCTTCGGAAGTAAATTATCATGAATATAATTTCCTGCCATAAGCGAGCCCGGTTCCTGATTCGACAAGGTGTAAATGCCCCCACCGTCACAAAGCAGACGGTTCACCTGATATACCTCATTTCTCAGAATCCGATTGTATTCCATCGGATTTTCTTTATTTGTCCATCCATACCCAACCGAAATTCCGGTATACGGACAGTCATAAACCGTATTATTCGCTATCGTAATTCCCTTTACATACCCTGCTGCAATTCCCACAGAACCTTCATACTGCATTCCGATATTCCGTACAATATTATTGAGAATCCTGTCACCGGTGCATACTTCCCGGACCTCCTGAGGCTGATAAGGTGTATGATAATCGGTATTTTCATCCACTGTGAACTTTCCAATTTCAATTCCGTTTCCTGCAATCTGCTCCACCACATTTCCAATGAGCGTAACCTCCTGCGTGCCGGATTCCAAAAGAATTCCCGCACCGCCCATAAAGCGTACCAGATTGTCCTCAAACCGGACTTGAGCTGCGTTCTTCACAGTAATACCGGCAGGTGCATGAAATACACCAACATCATTCCTTGCAAATACTGAATAATTCACATACTGCCCTGCCTGGGCATTCACAAGTCCTTCCTCACTTGGACGCATCCAGGTAGAATGTTCAAACGTAATTCCTTTGATGGACAGATTGCAGACCGGATTATCCAAGGTGCCCTCGATTCGCACCAGTTCTTCCAGTACCGGAACCACTGCTGATACCGTTGTCATATCCGTACCAACAGCCGCTTTATAATACAGCGTATTTGTCTCTGTATCCAAATACCATTCTCCGGCCTCGTCTATGTACTGATATGCATTCTCATAATAGAACACATAATGAGGTCCGCCTGTATAATTATCCAGGTTAGGATGCAAACGGTTAAAAACCCTTGCTGCCTCCGGTTCTTTTATCATAAGCCGGAAGCATTCCCCCCGATATCCCGGTTCTGTTCCCGTGTGACTATGAGTATTTTTCCGGCAGTCATACGAGCCGATTCTTTCAATAGAATCAATTCTTAGAATATTTTCACACCAAGCAGTGAAAATATGCAATTCCACCTGCTCCAAACCTTTCATCTCTTCAGAAAGCCACTCGCTGACCGGAACAATCACGCAGCCGCCTTCGGCTTTTGCCTGCGCAGATGCATCATCCCAATTCTCCCAGCTTTCCGGAATTACATTTCCGTCAGCATCCAACCTCTCTGCTCCCTGAATCCGCAGTGAGGAATCAAACTTTCCCGGATGTCCGGTTCTTGCCCGTACCGCTGGTTCTCCGTTCACATATAACTGCCGGAACCCAAGTCCTTCCGGAACTGAAATCCGATATATATTCTTTGCCTCATCATATAACTCCCATGTTCCTTCCAGCTTTCTTCCGCCGCTAATACATGGTGTGGCATTCTCATCTGCCTCGTAACGTACCAAGTATCCATTTGTGCCGGAATCCCCCGGTTCAAATGTCAGTGTCTCGTCCAAATAATAAATTCCATCCATCAGATACACAACAATGTCCTTCGTCATGTTCTTATTTTCTTTTGCCACTTCTTCCTTTGCACGCTTCAATGTCTGAAACGGCATTTCTTTCGTTCCGGCATTTTGGTCATTTCCGTTTGGCGACACATAAATGACTCCCTTTTCCCGCACTACGTTCTCCTCCTTTCCCTGTTCCGTTGGCTTTGGTGTTATGTTTTCTTCTTGCTTTTCTTTTGCACACCCTGCCAACAATAACAATCCTGCCACTAAAATATACAACCACCTGTTTCCGCTGCGCCTCTTATTCATTTTTTCCTCCTTTTGGTATTTATTTTCCGTTGCAGTACTTATAAAAGCATGCTATTATACTCTTATATTATCAGTACATTCTTCACTCTGATAGACGAATATTTTTGTAAAAGGGGTAATTTTTTGATGTTTGACCATTTAGGTAGTTACGGATTTCTCTTTTTAGACGATATCGCAAACGCTCCCATACAATTACGCAGTACCGGTGTAGAAGCACGGGATTCCGAATCCTATTATTACGACAATACCGACCGGGAGTTTCTCTACATCTTTCAATATACCTTATCCGGAGTCGGCTATTACTGGGATGGAAAGAAATTACATGAATTGCACCCCGGCCAGGCTTTTTTTGCAAAAAGCCCCAGCCCTTCTGCCTATTATTATAAAGAGAACGGAAGTCCATGGAAATTCGCCTTTGCCACATTCCGCGGAAACTCCATGGAAGACTACTACCAAAAAATCGTACAGGAGCGCACCGATGTATTCACACTTTCTCCTAACTGTTCCACCATTCGTTCCTTAAGCAGAATTCACTCTCTGGCCCACCGTCAGGAAATTACCAATCCTTTTTTAGCAACTTCCCTTGCTGTGGAACTTCTCATGAATTTGTGTATAGAAAACACCACTTCAGAATACCCTCCTCTTGTACGTCATGCCATTCATATTATGGAAAATGAGTTTTCTACATTAAATGGCGTTGAAGAAGTGGCAGCCCGCCTTCACATTTCCCAGAGTCACCTGTGCCGGGAATTTTCCTCACAAACCGGCATAACACCTATTGTCTATCTTACAAAAACACGCCTTCAACACAGTGCAAACCAGTTGTTAAAGACTTCCTCCAAAATTGACGATATTGCTCTCGCCTCCGGTTTTTCCAACGGAAACTATTTTGCCAAAGTATTCAAAAAATACATCGGCTGCAGTCCAAAAGAATTTCGGAACTCTCCGGAAATCAGTTGGGATAATATTACCTTATAAAACAAAGAGACCGGGGAATAAAATATTCTCCGGTCCGATTTACGATAATTTAATTTGACAGTTCCTCTGTCAGTGCCAGAATCTGCGGTGCAATCTTCTCTCTCTGCTCTTCCACTTTCTTCTTGTATAACGGATATGCAGCTCCAATCGGCACCATGCCGAGCAAACCTAATACAATTCCTCCCGCAATAGCCAAAGGGGTTCCGATTGTCATTACCATGCTCATTCCGCCACCTAAAATCAATGCACCCAAAATTCCGACTACTAAAGCATGTATCGTTCCGACCTTTTCCACACTCTGGTCCAGTCTTCTCAAGGTTTCCATCTTATCCTCTTCCTTCGGAAGATACTTCTTTTTAATTGCTTCAATTTCCTCCTGCTTCTTCGCAGAATACGCATACTCAAACTTTGTTTCATTCCCATTCTGAAATGCCTTCTTTAAAAATTCTCCCATTGTTTTTTACCTAACCTTTCTTATTTATTTGTTTTCTTATTTTGTTTGTTTTTGTGTTTCATCTTATGTACCCATTTTACCAATGGATTATTGCCGAATTGTTCGCGAAATGTTTACGAAATATTAAAAATGCGGTATATTTAAGAAAAAACAAAAAATACGGAGGGGAATTTTGCATGGACTATAAAAATAACAAAGTCAAAAACATAAAAATAGCCTACATCGGTGGCGGTTCCAGAGGCTGGGCCTGGGGGCTGATGAGTGATTTGGCTTCTTGTGATGATATCAGCGGAGATGTGGCACTCTATGACATCGATTTTGAAGCAGCGACTCACAACGAAACTATCGGTAATCAATTTAACACTGCCGAAGGTGCAAAATCCGCTTGGAATTACAAGGCAGTAAAGGCCATAGAAGAGGCACTCACCGGAGCCAACTTTGTTATCATTTCTATTCTCCCGGGCACATTTAATGAAATGGAGTCGGATGTTCATGCCCCGGAAAACTACGGCATTTACCAGTCCGTTGGCGACACCTCCGGTCCGGGCGGCATTCTGCGCGCCATGCGTACCGTACCGATGTTTGAATACTTCGCAGAAAAAATCAAAGAAGTATGCCCGGATGCCTGGGTCATTAACTACACCAATCCTATGACCCTATGCGTCAGAACTCTCTACCGTGTTTTTCCGGAAATCAAAGCTTTCGGCTGCTGTCACGAAGTATTCGGCACGCAGAAGTTCCTTGCCCATATGGTGAAGGAGACCTTTGGTGTAACCGAAGTTGACCGCCATGAAATCAAGGTAAATCCATTGGCTGTCAATCACTTCACCTGGTTAACCTCTGCCACCTGGCATGGTATTGATTTATTTCCTTATTACAGCGAGTTTTGTGAAAAACATAAAGACGGCTACCGTCCGGAAGGAAAGGGTGTCGATGACAACTGGATGAACAACTTCTTTGAAAGTGCAGAAAAAGTAAAAATGGATTTGTTCCGCCGCTTTGGCTATATCGCAGCCGCCGGCGACCGCCATTTGGCTGAATTTTGTGAAGGAAAATGGTATTTAGAAAGTCCTGAACGTGTCAGAGAAATGTGCTTTCGCCTGACTCCCGTTTCCTGGCGGAAGGAAGATTTGCAAAACCGATTAAACAAAAGTAAACGTTTAAGAACCGGCGAAGAAAAAGTACAGTTAAAAGGGACCGGCGAAGAAGGAGTCAACCAAATCCGTGCACTGCTCGGCTTATGTGAGTTGATTACCAATGTAAATCTTCCAAATAAAGGACAGATTCCGAACCTTCCGCTCGGTGCAGTTGTGGAAACCAATGCCACTTTCCGGGGCGGCAGTTTACACCCGGTCTTTGCAGGTCCGGTTCCGGCAGAAATTTATCCTCTTGTTTCCAGAGTCTGTGCAGAGCAGGAACTGATTAACGAAGGAATTGCAAAACGCGACATAAACAAGATTTTCTGCGCCTTTGCCAATGACCCTCTGGTTACCTGCGGTATCGAAAATGCCAAAAAGCTTTTTCTTGAAATGTGCGAAAACACGAAGGAATACCTTACTATGTATGACTTAGGTCAGCTAAACTAAAACTGAATCAAACAAAAAGGGCGACCATCCTAAGAGCCGCCCTTTCTTTCTCTTTATAACATCGGAGATAACGCACGTACCAACGCACGGATAAAACGATTTAACAAAGTCTCGTTAAACGGATTCTCCGTCATGTCAATAGACCTTGCCATCGTATCCTCAAAGTCTGCCTTAATGTCTTGAATCACTTCGTGCTGATACATCCAGACCCCATTCTCGAAATGATGTACAAGACTACGGTAATCTAAGTTAATCGTCCCGACAATCGCATACTTGTCATCCGACATATATACCTTTGCATGTACAAAGCCCGGTTCAAACTCATATACCTTAACGCCTGCATCCATCAGACGCTTGTAATGGCTCCTTGTCATGACAAAGACAATTTTCTTATCCGGAATGTGCGGTGTCACCAGACGCACATCCACACCACGCATCGCCGCATTCTCCATTGCCTGACAAAGTTCATTGTCAATAATCAGATACGGACTCATCATGTACACATAATCCTGTGCATGGTTTAACATGTGCATAATCATCGTCTTGCCGACATTATGTTTAAAAATCGGTCCCGGTCCGTCGCCAAAAGGCACCACATAGCCGTCGTTTTCTACCGAGTGACCGTTCCAGAAATACGGTGCAAATGCCGGCACCGGTGTTTTGACATTGAGTTCATAGTCTGCCAGGAAAATCGAAGTCAGCTGTGTCACTGCTTCGCCCTCTAAACGGATACCGACATCCTTCCAAAGACCATACATCACCTTTTCGTTGATATACTCATCTGCAATATTGACACCACCGGTAAATCCGACTCTTCCATCAATGACCGTAATCTTTCTGTGGCTACGGTTATTGAATTCATTGTCCGCCTGCCCCTTCAGACGCGAGAAACACTTTGCGTTAATTCCATAGTTTTCCAAAGTCTTATAATAGTTGCCCGGCAATGTACACATACAGCCAATGTCGTCATACAGCACACGGACCTCCACACCGTTTGCTGCCTTTTCTTTTAATACTTCTAAGATGCTGTCCCAAAAAATACCTTCTTCAATAATAAAGTACTCCATGAAAATGAACTTCTCGGCAGTCTTTAAATCCTCAAGCATTGCCGCATACAAGTCCTCACCCATCGGATAATATTTCATCTGCGTATTCCGGTACACATGCGTATTAGCCATCCTGCACAAATGATTGGCC
Organism: Lachnospiraceae bacterium; assembly: GCA_015057585.1. Classification (GTDB taxonomy): domain Bacteria; phylum Bacillota; class Clostridia; order Lachnospirales; family Lachnospiraceae; genus SIG299. Next base: position 146,570 of record SVEF01000003.1, read on the forward strand.
TGGGAATACGCCAGTTTATCTTCCTTCTTTAACTGCTCCAGCACCGTCCCATCCGGTGTATGTACCTGCTGGTTGCCGATGGTAGCAATACGCTTGATTTGTTTTTTGGAAAGCTTTCTGTCATAAAACATAAAATAAATCATAAATCCGGCCACCGGAACAACCAGAACAAATAACAACCACGGAATTTTGTAATCCGGATTTTCCTCGGAATTTATAATCTTTAATACACAGAAAATTTCCGTTGCCCACATGGCCAGATAAAAGTACGGAATATACAATGCGCACAAAATTACAATAGCGATAACTGCCGCCGTTTCCAAAAGAATTAAGAGCATCGCAAGGATAAATCTCACCGGAATATGCTGAATCTCTTTTTCCGTCACCTTTTCTTTGCCCCATAAATTATATATTTTCACTGTCTTCTTCATGATAAGCCTCCTGGTAAGTCCTACTGTTTCCCGCCCAGTTCCTCTGTCAATTTCAAAATCTGCGGTGCAATCTTTTCCCTTTGCGCCTTTGTAATCTTTTTATATGCCGGATAAGCAAGCGCCATCAGGAAAATCCCGAAGATGCCAAGCAATATCCCCATAACATAACATAAAATCACCGGCACTCCTGCCGGAAGTACCATTGCAAGGCTCATACCACTGCCAAATATCAGAATACCGATGACGCCAAGTGTCAATGCCGCAATCATTCCGGGACGTTCTGCCTGTCGGTCCAGCCTCCGCAGAGTTTCCATCTTATCCTCCGGCTGCTCCTGCTTTGGGAGGTATTTTTGCTTAATCGCATCAATCTCTTCCTGCTGCTTTGCCGAATACTTATATTCAAACGTCTTTTTTTCTTCCATCTATTCTTCCATTCCTTTCAGTTCACGGTTTGCCCTATGTACCATCCACACCGCAAGACCAAAAATCAGCAGACAGACTACAGAGCCTGTCATTGCATTCATAATCTGTGCAAAGGTCTCCTGCCCATCTCCAAACTGCGTTAACATCGCTGTCTGTGTTGCCAGAATGGACATCAGTGCACATGCAAAGGACAGCATTTTTGCCGCCGCCAGAATCGGCGTCTCCAATTTCCGGTGCTTTGCCATATTCCGCACCGCAATTCCGATACAGTAAAACGAATACCCGGCAAATGCATAAATCAAAAAGCCCGGATATTCATAGGATTCATTCGACCAAATGAGCTGTCCCACCAAAATGGTAACTGCAATATTTAATAAAAACATCAAGATTCCGCAGAACCGGTAGCTCCGCAGCCCAAACAACCGCTGTTCTCTTTCATTTTCATGCTGCGCGTTGTCGCGATAATGTTTCACCAGTGCAAACCGCATCGCGCTTAAAATAATATAGTAGATTGCCAAAGCCCCCAGCCAGGTCGAATGATAATAGATTCCGGCTGCCATTTTAAACACTGCATAAAAGAAGCTCACACCAAGCCCGGCATACATCGAAATTTCCGCCCGCAATACGGCATCCGTTAAATACCTGCCGCTATACCGGTTCGCATACAGCCCTCTCTTTGCTCTGCCAAACACCCCGGGCAGTTTCACACACACTACCGCCAAAGTATAGGCAGAAACAAAATAGCCGAAATATGAAATGTACGGATTTGCTCCCGGCAGTAAAAAGGCATAAAGCAACAACGCAGCAGATATCACTACCAAAACTACCGCAATACTCCAATGTACAAAAAACAGTTTCTTGGCCGGCCCTGCCAGATATTTCATCCAACTATGCGCACACCATCTGCCAAAAGCCGCAAAAAAACGTCCTGTAGCAAAACACGCCTTCTTTGTTCCGTTCCATAGGATTCTGCATACGCTGCAGACTTTCTCCCATGCTGCTTTCCATCTCTCTTTCATAGGTCCCCGTAACTCCCTTTTATCTTTCCGCATCCAGACAGACCGTAAATGTCGTTCCCCCGCCCGGCACACTCTGGACACTGATTTCTCCGCCGGTAATATCGATAACTCTCTTTACAAGAGCCAGACCAAGACCATTTCCCTGTGTTGCATGGGATGTGTCTCCCTGATAGAATTTATCAAAAATATGTGCTCCGATTTCCGGGCTGATTCCACATCCCGTATCCTTAACCGAAACCCTTACCTTTCCATCTTCCTGTTTTAAACTGACACCAATCATTCCGCCTTCTTCCGAAAACTTAATGGCATTGGAAAACAGATTATTCCACACGAGTGATAACAGTTCGGCATCCTCGCAGACATACACGTCCTCTTCCATGTCAGTCTCAATTTCCAGATTCTTTTTCTCCCAGGCATACTCAAACAGCAAAAGGCATTCGCACAGCTGCTCCGTTAAATTATACTTCTTTTTCTCCGGATAAATCTGCTGGTTTTCCAGACGATTCAACTTCAAAATATTCGTAATCAAATCCGACAGTTTCTTCGTCTGTTCCGTAATGGCAGCCGCATACGTCTTTCGCTCCTCCGGTGTCAGCACATCGCTTTGCAGTATTGTTCCGTAATTTTGAATCACCGCCAGCGGAGTCTTTATCTCATGGGATACATTCGAAATAAAATCCGTACGCAGGGTTTCCACCCCTTCCAGTTCTGCCGTCATATGATTTAATTCTTTGATAATCACATCAAATTCATTTGCAGTATTCTCACCTCTGAAATACGGAATCCGTACCGAAAAATCGCCGGCAACTACTTTCTCCAGTCCCGCATGAATCCGCTGAATTGGCTTTGTTACCGTCCAATACCTTCTCACTGCATCAATCAGATAGAACAGCGTTGCAAGCAAAATCACGTTAAAAAATGTAACCGGTGCTGCTGCCCGGATTTCTTCTTCCGAAAAATCCACGGAATTCATAAACAGCACCACATTACAGGTTACCACAAAGGCAACCAAAGCAAAGAATAACAGAAAACGCCCTAAAATACGAAATGCTAACTTCACTTAATCACCGCCTTATATCCTAAACCATGCACTGTTACAATTTCAAAACTGTCACATTCCGAAAACTTGTCCCTGATTTTTGTCATATACACATCGACCACACGCGGACCGGATGCCGAATCCATATCCCAAAATTCATCCATCAGCTGGGAACGGGTAAAGGTTTTCTTTGGATACGACAACAGTTTATATAATAAATTAAACTCTCTGCTGGTCACATTAATCTCTTCCCCGTTTACATAGGCTGCGTGTTCCTCCGCATCCAGTACCAGACTTCCGATTTCAATCTTCTTGCTGCTCGCAATCTTGGAACGGCGCATTAATGCTTCCATACGGAGTATCAGTTCTTCCAAATCAATCGGCTTTACCATGTAGTCATCGATGCCGGCACGGAATCCCTTACGCTTGGATTCAAAATCATCCCTTGCCGTCACAAACAAAATCGGAATTTCCTGATTGAGTTCACGTACGGTTTTTGCAAATTCATAGCCGTCAATCCCCGGCATCATGATATCCGAAACAATCAAATCAAACATATTGCCATACATCGCATCGTACGCCTCATTGGCATTCAGTGCTCCCTCAGTTTCAAACCCGTTCTGATTTAAAAATCCGCACATAGTACGGTTTAATTCCCGGTCATCTTCTACAATTAAGACTTTAAACATAATACCCCCCCTGTTTTCACATTGAAATTTCCCATTATGTATTTATAATATACCATACAAATGTTAAGATTTTGTTAAAGTAAGTAATTCACTCATTACATAAAGTAAGACTTAGATTTCAAAAGAAACCTAAGTCTTCTTTGCTTTACATCCACTATTTCACTTCACAATACCCTCTATAAGTTCCATGATCTGCAACATATTCTTTTTTCCAAAAGAAACGTGCTCATTGTTAATAACCATGCAGGGCACACTCATTACCTTGTATTTGTCCCTCAGACTATCAAACCGGCCAATATCATACACCTCTGTTGTAATCCTGTCACCTGCTGCCGCCATATGCTGGGCAGCAACTACCAGATCCGGACACATACTACAAGACAATGTCACCAAAATCTTAATGTCCACCGGTCTCTTTAATGCCCGGATACGGTTTCGCATATTCTCTTCCATCGACTGCCCCGGCCCCGCAGCATTATATAAGCCTAATACAAAAGAAGTAAACTCATGACCTCCCGGCACACCATGAAAGGCAAGTCCTGTATAGCTATTATCTTTTCGGTACAGTTTTACACACGGCAGAAACGTGTCATCCTGTCCATTTTGTATTTCCATCGAAAGTTTCCCCGTCATGCTGACTAACTCTTTCACATAAGTCTGTAATTCCTCAGATACCGGGCGATTATCCAAATAAAGTCTCAACACAAGAGGATTCTCCATGCGTGTAAAAACAGTTTCCAACTGTACTTTCATTTCCGGTGTGAACAACCCGCTGTTTCTACTATTAAAAGAACTGCTGTCTACTCCGGCATGACCCATCGGGTCATCACTTACGACACCTTTATTTTTTTCTAAAACTTTCTTACGAATTGCCGGGGCCTGCAAACGGATTCCCGTTCTTTCCTGCACCTTTGCTACGTATTTTTCCAATTCTGTTGCTGCCAGAGCACCATCACTGGTGGCAGTCACCACCTGCCGAAGCGGTTTCACGCAGATATCTCCTGCTGCATATAACCCTTCCACACTCGTCTTCTGAGATGTATCTGTAATGATATATCCTTCCTGGTTCCGTTCTGCAATGTCTTTTACCAAATCTGTCTCAGGTGCATATCCGGCGAATACAAAAACTCCAAAGTTTTCTCCTTCGCTGGCACGGTATTCCGTTATTTCGCCTGTAATGCGATTTTTGTATCGAATATAATTTAATCCGTTTTCTCCCGAAACCTCTTCTACCTCTGTATTCGTAACGACATCTATCTTCTCATGTTTCTTTGCCTGTTCCGCTACCGCCTGTGCACAGGAAAAATCCTCTCCGCGTACCAAGATCGTCACGTGACTGGCGAATTTTGTTAAGAAAACACTCTCCTCTGCTGCTGCAAAGCCACCTCCCACAACAAACACCTGTTTCCCCGTAAAAAATTCACCGTCACAAGTAGCACAATATGCCACTCCGCGACCTTTATATTCTTCCTCCCCCCGGAATCCCACCATTCTGGGCCGGGCACCTGTTGCAAGCAGAACACCAAGACATCTGTAATCCCCACGATTGGTACGGACAATTTTAATATCCCCGTCCAATTGTAAACCCGTAGCCTCTGCCATGAGAAAATCTGCACCAAAATATTCCGCCTGCTGATACATCGTATCCGTTAATTCTTTCCCGCTACATATACCAACTCCGGGATAATTGACCACCTCATGGGTAATCGTGATTTGCCCACCAAATTGTTCCTTTTCCAGTACCAGGACTCTGTACTTTGCCCTTGTCAGATAGATGGCGGCTGAAAGGCCTGCCGGTCCGCCACCAATAATGACCACATCATAGAAATTTTTCGTATCCACCATCATAACTGTCCTACCAGATCGAGGCTCGGCTTAAGGGTCTGGGAGCCCGGCTTCCAATTTGCAGGGCATACCTGATCACCATGTGAATGAACAAACTGACACGCCTGAACTCTGCGAAGTAACTCTTCCGCATTCCGCCCTACGTTGCCGGCAGTAACCTCATATCCGACAATTTTCCCTTCCGGATTAATGATGAAAGTTCCTCTTTCTGCCAAACCGTCCGCTGCAATTAACACTTCAAAGTCTTTCGAAAGACAATGGGTTGGGTCGGCAAGCATTGGATAATTAATTTTTTTAATACGTTCTGATGCATCATGCCATGCTTTGTGTACAAAATGTGTGTCTGTCGACACCGAATAGATTTCACACCCAATCTCACGAAATTGCTCATATTTTTCTGCCAAATCCTCTAATTCTGTCGGACATACGAAAGTAAAATCGGCCGGGTAAAAAAAGAATACGCTCCATTTGCCTAAGATGTCCTCCTTGGAAACCATCTTAAAATCATTTTCGTGGAACGCATAGGTCCTGAACTCTGCAATTTCCTTGTTAATCATTGACATAATACTTTCTCCTTTTCCTATAATTTTGAGATATTCTCTTCCATCAGTTTGTCCAATATTTTCAAAAATACACATAATAATATTGTAAGAAGGAAATACTAGCTGCAAATAGAAAAATAAAAGAGGTCATCTTATGAAAAACATTCCTTCTTCTCCTTATATGAAAGGCTTTCTCCCCTATGCTTTCGCCGCGTTCCTTGTTGGTATTGTAGGTGGATTGAGCACTGTTTTAGGTCCGGCTTTTGTACAAGACATGAATCTATCCTATAATAACACTACGTGGACGGCACTTTCACAGGCAATTTCTACTGCTGCCTGTGCACCCATTTTAGGAAAGCTTGGCGATATCTTTGGAAGGCGCAAAACACTTTTATCCGGCGTTGGCGTTTTCCTGCTTGGAAATATCCTGAGCGCCCTGGCTCCCTCCCTCATTTTTATGCTTTTCTCCCGCTTTATCGTGGGAATTGGCATTGCGGCAATTGCACCTACCGTCATGTCCTACATCGTAACAGAATTTCCCCCTCAGAAAATTGCAAAAGGATTTTCCTTATATATGCTCATTTCCAGTAGTGCGGTAATCTTTGGCCCAAGTCTTGGAGGAATCATTCTGCAGTTAACAAACTGGAGAATTCTCATGTGGATATCCAGCATTTTATGTGCACTTTTTCTAATCCTGTGCTTCCTTACCCACCCAAAAGATAACTATGCCTTACAGAAGGTATCCGGGTTTGACAAATGCGGTGCTATTTTGGTAATTATATTCTTTAGTTTTTTGCTCTGTGTTCCATCCTTTGGACAGAACTTTGGCTGGTTCTCACCCGCGTTTATTGCAGTCCTCGTCCTGGCCCTGCTTTCCTTGGCAGGACTTCTTATAGCAGAAAGGAAAGCTTCCAATCCTATCCTTTCCGGAAAATTCATAGGAAGAAAATCCTTTCTCCTATCTGTCATTATCCTTTTTCTTACTCAGGGACTCATGCAGGCAAACATGACAAATACCATAGTGTTTGTCAACTATACACAGTCAGACAATGCCGTTATCTCAGGCTATGCAATCTCTATTATGTATTTCGGAATGTCTCTTGGCTCCATCCTACTGGGATCCTTGGCAGACCGTTATGAGCCCAAGAGAATTCTGACAGGGTCACTTTTTTTGACAGGGGTTGGTTGTGGTCTTATGCTTCTCTTTTCTACTTCCACGACAATTTTGATCCTTGCATCTTCCCTTGGTATTCTTGGATTTGGACTTGGCGCAAATGCCACAATTTTTATGAAAATTGTCTTATCCGATCTTCCCGCAGAAACTGCCGGCTCAGGAACAGGCATCTATGGACTTTTTCGGGACCTTGCCGCCCCATTTGGCGTTGCAGTTTTTGTTCCCATGTTCACGAATGAAATAACACGCCTTGCTTCCATTTCCGGTCCCGATACATCCATCGCCTTTGCCGCGGTAAGTGCGGTTCACATGCTTGCCCTTATCGAAGTAAGCTGTGTTGCCATTGGTATTCTGGTAGTACAACTACTTCCAAACATTCGCAAAAAATAATCATTGTCCAGGAGGAATCATTTATGAGACTGAAAAACAAAGTAATCTTAGTAACCGCCTCTACCAGAGGCATTGGTCTTGCCTGCATTAAGGCCTGTGCCAAAGAAGGTGCCATCTGCTATATGGCTGCGCGTAACTTGAAAACAGCAGAAACAACAGCTACGGAATTAAATCAACAGGGCTATCATGTAAGATATGTATATAACGATGCCGAGGATCCGGAAAGTTTTATTCATATGATTGATGAGGTTGTGGAAAAAGAAGGGCATATAGATGTTCTGGTAAACAACTTTGGCACTTCAAATCCCAAAAAAGATTTGGACTTTGTGCATACCGATGTATCTGATTATCTAGATATCATTACATTGAATTTAAGAAGTGTATTTATGGCAAGCCAGGCAGCCGCCAAATATATGACAGAAAGCGGTGGCGGAAGCATTATTAATATTTCCTCCATCGGAGGGCTGGTTCCCGATATTTCACAAATCGCTTATGGAACCAGCAAAGCTGCCATCAACTATCTAACCAAATTAATTGCTGTTCATGCAGCAGTTCACAACATTCGTTGCAATGCGGTCTTACCCGGCATGACCGCCACCGAAGCGGTAGAAAAAAACCTGTCCAAAGACTTTCGTGACCTTTTTCTTCATCATATTCCACTGAAAAGAATCGGTTTACCGGAAGAAATCGCTGCTGCAGTGGTATATTTCGCCAGTGACGAGTCTGCTTATACCACCGGACAAATTTTGGCAGTTTCCGGCGGTTTTGGCCTTGCAACTCCTGTTTACGGAGATTTATCAGACAAAACATACCGACGCTAAAAAACCCTTGGGGAGCCAGCCGTTCCTCAAGGGTTTTTCACATATTTTCATCTATCCATTCCTTCTATTTTCCGCTACTTTTTCTTTTTACAAAAAAGTCATCAATTGCTCTCACAATTTCCTCCGGCGGCATTGTCTTTAACAGATATCCCTCCGGCTTTAATTCCATTACCTTTAATACACTTTCCTTATCACTTTTGCTCGTTAAGAAAATGACCGGAATGTCCGAAAATTCCATCTCCGTACGCATCATTTCAAGCACCTGCTTGCCATCCACGACCGGCATTTCATAATCCAAAAGCACCAGGTCAGGACGGTTTAAGGACAGATACTTAATTGCCATGGCACCGGAATTGGCCAAAGCCACCTGATACTTGTCCTCCAGCCATCCCTTGACATTACGGAGCATCGCACCGGAATCGTCTACGACTAGAATCTTTTTCTTCAAATGACTGCCATGTTTCTTTACAAAATCATCTACGGTCTTTACAATCTCACCAACATCAATCGGGCGTACAAATTCTTTCTGAATCAGATTTTCCGGCAAAAACTTCCTTGCATCATCAATTTCATTTCTTCTTCCGATCAAGAATATCGGTGTATCGTTTTCCAACGCCTTATCTTTAATGAAAATCAATTCCTGCTGATGCCCTGTCATCTCTTCGTCCACAAATATCAAAAGTGAACTGATGGTATCTTTGATTTTATTCACTTCATCCGTATCTGCCGTTGTTTCCAGAATTTCATATTCCGCTTCCTTTAACTGATTTGCAATCGTAATGTTAAAATAACTTTGCGTATTGCTGATAAACAAAAGTTTATGCATCCTGCTGCTCCTCCTGATGTTTTTCAATATATTCCGCCAGTTTGTCTACGGCAGCCATAACATTCTCCATAGCCACATCTGCCATATACGCCCTGAGTTCCTCCAGCCATGGTTCACACTCTTCTGCAAACCGGTACGTCTCCAGTTCATCCATCGCCGCATCCGCACCGTCCAAATCAAAATTATCCATCGCATCCCGCAGTTCGCGGAGTTTTGCTAAGATTTCCCCGGCTGGCATTTCTTTCTTTTCTCCGGTTTTTAGTTGGGCATACGGTCTCAAAATTTCCTTATAGCTGCGATAGAGCGCCAGCATCTTCGGTGTTTCCTTCGTAAGTGTCTCTACATCCTCTGCATTGCCGCACTGTTCCAAATGAAGACAGAGTTCGGAAAGTTCCATCGCACCTATCATTCTCGCCGTATTCTTCAGCGCATGCACCTCAATGGTATAATCACGGATCATTCCGTCTGCCAGACATTTCTCCATCTTGACCGTCTTCATATCAATCAATTTGTAAAAATCGGCAAGTAAGGAAAAGAACAATTCCTTCGTGCCGGAGTACCTGATTCCTTCACAGACGTTCAAACCTTCGATGTCCGGAAGCTCCTCTTCGCCGCAAAGCACACAACTTTCCGCCACAACCTCCGTTTCCGACTCACAAATCAAATGTTTCGGAAGCCAGGTCTTTAACTTGGCACAAATATCCTTAATCTCAATCGGTTTGGATACAAAATCATTCATTCCGGCATCGGTAAACTGTGCCCTCGCCTCAACGACCGCGTTTGCCGTCAGTGCAATGACCGGAACGTTCTTAAAGTACTCCTCCTCCATCGCACGAAGCGCCTTAGTGGCTTCAATTCCGTCCATAACCGGCATCATATGGTCCATAAAGATGACATCGTACCGGTGCTCCCTGATTTTCTCCAAAGCCTGCTTTCCGTCTTCAGCCGTATCCATCTGCATGTTTAACGGTTCTAACAGACCAAGCGCCACCTTCCGGTTCATCTCATTGTCATCTACAATCAATATTCTAGCGTCCGGTGCTGTAAAATTCAAGACATTTTCACTTTCCGTACGGTATTCCTCACTCACTTCAATTGCCCGACGGGAATCCGTTACCTTCTGAATCACGGTAAAGAAAAATTCACTTCCTTTTCCGTATTCACTGTTTACTCCGATTTCGCCACCCATCATTTCAACCAGCTGACGCGAAATGGAGAGTCCAAGACCGGTACCTTCTTTATAGTGATTCTTTTTCTTGTCCACCTGTTCAAACTTGCCAAAAAGTTTGTTTATATCTTCCGGTGCAATACCCTGTCCGGTATCCTCTACTGCAAACCGGAGCTTTACGGTATCTCCCTGCACCTCTTCCATCTTTACGGACAGCTTCACATGCCCCTCGTCTGTGAACTTAATCGCATTATTTGCCAGATTAATCAACACCTGACGCAGTCTTAACTCATCCCCGTAAAGTTTTGCCGGCAAATCGATATCCACATCATAAATCAACTTAATTCTCTTGCTTCCGATACGGTTTTTCAAAATCATCTTCAGATCGCCAAGCATGGCAAGCGGCGCATAATTATCTTCAATAATCTCCATCTTTCCGGACTCGATTTTGGAGAAGTCCAAAATATCATTGATAATTCCAAGCAACGCATTGCCCGATCTCTGAATGTTTTCCATGTATTCCTTTTGGGTCCGGCTCAGTTCTCCGCGAAGTAAAATTTCCGTCATGCCGACAATTGCATTCATCGGTGTCCGGATTTCATGGGACATGTTGGACATAAACGCCGACTTCGCCTGATTGGCCGCATCCGCGCGTTCCTTTTCCTCCTGTACCTGCGCAAGAAGCTTACGCTGCCCCGTAATATCAATTAACATCAGAGAAAAGCCTTCCGGCTTTCCGTTCTGCATGATGTCCGTTTTCTTCTTTTCATAAAATCTTCCGTCAATCTCGTGTACCTCTTCCTCTGAACCGAAAATTTCATGCAGGTACACCGGAATCGGCAGTTTTTCTAACTGAAGGCCTTCCAATTGCAGGTTTTCTATGCGAAACCCGTCCAGACGCAGTTTTTTCAAGATACTTCTTCTCTTTTGTATCTTTTCTTCCAACGTTTCTTCTCTTAGCACATTTAACTCCGGAAACATTCTTCTTGCCGCCTCATTGGCATCCAGCACATTGCAGCTGTTGTCCACCACGATAACCGCATTTTCCATCTGTTCAAATGCCCACTCACGTCCCAATTCCGCAATACCGAAAAACTCTCCGCGGATCACACTTAAAATAATTGCCAGGATTGCACAGGACCCCGAAATCGGTACAATGTCAAACGGCACCTTTCCCATCAGAGTCAGCGTCAGGGCAAGGACAATCACAAATTCTGCCCCAATCAGTCTTGCGACACGTTCCTGTTCTGTTCTTATCTTAATCTTAAAAAGCCAGATGGTAGAAAAAATAACAGCCCCCAGCAAAACAAACGCAACCAGGGAATAGCGAATCAAATACAGCATTCCCGGTTCTACGTGAACATAATGATAGCCCCAGCGTTCATTTGCATGGAAAGAAATCCGACCGAACAAAAGCGGATTTAACCTCTCATCCCACAGGCAAAACAGCGGAATCAGTTCAAATCCGGCCCAGCAATAAAAAATCCAGTCCGGCACATTCTTTGTAAAATAGGAAACAACAAACAGTCCGAAGAAAATATAAAAAAGGACATTCCCTATGTATTCCATTTTATATGCCATCATCGCTTCTTCGTAGGTGTCAGACCGTAGTACCAGCCAATATCCCATGTTCATAATCAAACAGCCGATGTTTGTTAACATGAGATACATCGATACCTTGTTCTGCTTTTTATAAAACAATGCGATAATTCCCACTGCAGGAATTAAACTACCGATTACCTGTATCGTCTCCAACAAAAATCCCATTCCGCCACATCCTCCTTCGTTCCTCTTATCCGTCCCATTCTAACATGGACTTGTTTCTGAACTGTAAAAAAGCGGTTCTACCCCGTTTGGTAAAACCGCCCATACGATTATGTTCATTATACACCATAACCATGTGTTTGTGTTGATTTTTTTATACTAAACTTGATTTCTTTAAGACGATGTTACTGACAGCCCCAAGCCCAATTGCAAACAGACATCCTCCGGCCAGGCAAAGAACCACATTCATTAGGGTTGAACCAAGCGGTGTAATCATCGGAACCATCATAAACAGGAGCATTCCTCCGCCCAAGGACCCACCAATGGAAAGCCATGCCTTCTGCTTTGCAGCGACACTAATCAATACAAAAATGGCGATGAACACAAGCATCAGGAACATCTTTGCGACAAGACACATTACAATATTTGCAGCTGTCAAACCTGCCAAATCAAAGGATAATCCTGCTATCACACCGCCAAGCATTGCTCCGATAAAATACGCAAGCAGCATCAGCGCACCGCACACGAAACCGGCAAGGGTCTTGGAAACAACATAGTCCCCCTTCTTTGCCCGAACGGTAAACAGATTCTTTGCATAACCGCTTCTGAAGTCCTCTGAGATAAACAGACAAATAAACACCGCTGCCAGCATAAACATCATATTGATATTACACATCGCCATCACGTCCATGCCACCCATAGTTGCTCCGCCCTCTACCGGCAGAGTTCCGATGGACTGCCATGCATTTTCCGGCCCCTCTATCACTGTTTCCACTCCCGTCTGGGGATTTACGGAAACCGAACCGTCCATCATGGTCATCATCACTGTCATAAGGATAGGAATCATGAATGCACAGGCAACCAGTATGTAAAAGACTTTGGAACGGAGCATTCTTCTAAAGTCCACCCTAAGCATACTTTTCAGTTGTTTTCCAAAGCTGACAGTCTCAAACTTCACTACGTTTTCCATACTATTTCCCTCCCCTCATTAAGTCAATATAATATTCTTCCAGACCGATCTTGTCAGTCTTAATTTCCGTTACACAGAGGCCATTATCATAAAGATAGGTCACAATTTCCTCCGGCGTTGTCCTGTCATACACGCGAAGATATCCTGCCTCGTCCTCTTCTACGCGGGAGTACTTGCAGGAAAGCAGTGCCTTGCTCCGGTTCCTGTCTCCTGTCTGAAGTGCTACATAGGTACGGCAACCGGCATCCAGTTCTTCTGCTGTCATTTCGCAAATCATTTTTCCGTGGCGGATAATGCCGTAATGGGTCGCCACCTTCTGAAGTTCTCCTAAAAGATGGGAGGAAACCAAAATGCTGCGTGTTCCGTCCTTTATGATATCTGTCAGTACTTCACGCATAATTCTCATACCATCGGCATCCAGTCCGTTTAACGGCTCATCAAGCACCAAAAGCGTCGGATTTCCGAGAAGTGCCATTGCAATACCGATTCTCTGCTTCATGCCCAGGGAACAGTTTTTATATTTATTGCCGGCCGCCCCTTCCATGCGGACAAGCTTTAACACCTTCACAACCTCTTCTTCTGCATTCGGGATATCCAGGTTTGCTGCCTGAAGCATCATATTTTCCCAGACAGAAAGTCCCGGGAAGCATCCCGGTGCTTCAATCAACACACCAACCTTTGCCCTCACCGCCGGATCCGTATGGTCTCTGTCATATAACCGGATGGAACCGCCACTCGTTGGAATCAGCCCGCAAATCATTTTTTCTGTGGTAGACTTACCGGAACCGTTTTCCCCGATAAATCCGTAAATAGCACCCATCGGTACTGTCATATCCAAACCGCAAACCGCCTGCTTCGGGCCAAAGTTTTTGGAAAGATTTCTTATTTCAACTGCATTCATGTCTCTTCCTCCTATTAATATACATCGCTCTTATAGAGGAGTCTTGTCCCGGCCACATTGTAAATCATTGCCCATGCCACAGACACAATGCTGCAGGTAATAAATGTTCCGATATTGCTGGTCAGACAGGCATTCACCGACGAACCGTACAAGAAAAGATTCAAAAAAGAGGTCGGAAGCGCCAGATCCTCTACGATGGCCGCCGCCCCGATAATCAGGATACCCGTACCGAAGAAAAAACTCGATACAATGGAAACACCAAAATATCTTCTGAAAATTACATTAAGGAAGGTGTACAGACTTGCCCAGCCAAGACTCATCACCATCTTGCCAAGGATGGCAAGGAGTAGGGACCCCGGATTTACCTCCAGGGAATATCCAACCAAAAGTCCGGCCAGTGTTCCGCCGATGAAATAAGACACGCACATGCATGCCATGGCAAAAGCACAGACAAGACTCTTTGACATCATATAATCCTGTTTCTTTGCATGTGTGGTAAAAAGTTGCTTTACATAACCGCTCTTATAATCATGACCGATAAAAATCGATACCATAATACCACCGAAAATAAATACCATATTCATATTGGCATATTCTGCAATCGTATTCACCACATAAAGCGGTGTATCGGTTGCAATAATCTGCCACACATTGGAATACAACGGCTCCATTACATTGCCGTTTGCGTCCGGCATCACCGTCATAGCCGATACCATTGCCGGAATAATTGCTGCTACCGCAAGGAAAATATAAAATAACGGAGTGTGAAATAAACGATAAAAATCCACACCGAGCATTCCTTTTAACCGTTTGGAAAAACTCGGGGACTCAAACGTCAGCTTTTGCGTCATTTCCATAGTCTTATTCTTCCTCCTTTTTTGACATCAGCTCAATATAATACTCTTCCAGACCAATCTTGTTTTTCTGAATTTCACTCACAACATGGCCATTTTTTATCAAATACTCTACAATGGATGCCGTATCTTCCACATCATATACCCGGATATATTCTCCTTCCGTACGGACATCGGCAAATTCTTTTTCTAACAGTTCCTTTGCCGCATTCATATCCCTTGTCTTTAACGATACGAACACCTGCGCCCTACTGTCCATTTCCTCCGCAGACAATTCCTTAATCAGGCTGCCTCTGCGCAAAATCCCGTAATGTGTTGCAATCTTTTCCAATTCTCCGAGAATGTGCGAAGAAATCAGCACCGTACAACCGTAATTCTTTGTGATATCCACTAAAATCTCACGCATCATCCGCATGCCATCCGTATCCAGACCATTGATTGGCTCGTCCAAAATGAGAAGTGCCGGTTCCCCGAGAAGTGCCATTGCAATACCGACTCTCTGCTTCATACCAAGAGAACAACGCTTAAACTTTACCTGTGCCGCGTCTTCCATACGGACAATCTTTAATACTCTCCGAATCTCTTCCTCACGGTTTTCGATTCCTAAGTTAATCGCCTGCATCATCAGATTCTGATACACACTCGAGCCCGGGAAGCACCCTGCATTCTCAATTAAAGCGCCGACTCTTGCCCTGACACCGGCATCCGTATACTCTTTTCCGAACAACTTAATTTCGCCCTCATCCGGCACGAGATGTCCGCAGATGAGTTTTTCGGTGGTCGACTTTCCGGAACCGTTTTCACCGATAAAACCATAAATGGCCCCAACCGGCACAGTCATATTTAAGTGGTCTACCGCATACATTCCGCGAAAACTCTTGGATAAGTTTCTGATTTCTATTGCATTCATTCCCGCAATCCTCCTTATCGATGTATCTTACTTACCACTCAGTCTGCTCTTTGCCTCTTCGACTGTCTCGCCCTCTTTTGCAAACATCACTTCCACACACTTGTCGGTTACCTTTTCAAAGCCTTCCACAACACCAGACTCTATCTTTTTGTAACCCTCCACAACACCGGTCTCTATCTTTTTATAGCCATCCACTACGCCGGTCTCTATCTTTTTGTAACCATCCACTACGGTCTTCTCAATCTTTTTGTAGGTATCTACGGTTTCTTCCTTTACAAACTCGCCTGCTTCCTTTAATTCTTCTCTCATGTCAACACCGTTTTCTTCTAACTCCTGCATAATCTGATATGCGTCCTTTTCTCTGTTCATCTTCTTTTTCTCCTTTTTCTTTTTCCTTTATTTGTTACTGTATTTCCTGTTGATGGTGTTATAATATTCTACAATTGTTTTGGGATTGTTGGGGAAATGTTAACGTTTTATTAAATGAGGAGAATTTTTAAAAAGGCGACACAACACAGTGTCGCCTTTTCTTATAACCTATTTCTTTACATTTCTTTTGTCAGCTCATACGCTCCCGCAATCGCGTCTTTGAGATTACCCACCTTTAATCCATCTCCGATTAAATGATAGGTCACTCCGGCTGCCTTCAACATTTCTTCCACTTTCGGATCCACATGGTATCCGGTTGCAAAAATAAGCGTATCGGCATCCGAAATCGTATGCTCCGTACCATTCTGCTCATACGTAATGGTATCTTCTGTCACCTTGGTCACTTTGGCAAGACATTCGATTTTCACACCCTTCGCCAGCATTCTCTGTACCAGTACGCTACGCGCAGAACCCGATTCCGTCATCATAATTTCCTGTGCCATCTCAAGGACAGTAATGTCTCGGTTTCTCACAAACCGGTCATTCACCAGAGGTGCCAGATATTCTGCCAGTTCACAGCCCACGCTACCGCCGCCGATTATGGCAATCTTTCTGCCCGGGAATGCTTTTCCTGCCAATATATCATCTGCGGTAGCCCACTGCTTAAAGCAGGTAAAATTCTCAATCACGTTTGGTTTTGCTCCTGCTGCCGCAATCACTTCATAATCCTTAAATTCACCCGCAAGCAGTTCCGGTGTTACCGGCGTATTCAAACGTACTTCCACACCAATCTTTTCCAGACGATGTGCCATATACTGCACCACCTTGGTCATTTCCTGCTTACCAATCGGCACACATGCCACATGAATCTGACCGCCAAGCTGCTCTCCTGCTTCACAGAGTACCACATGATGCCCTCGCTTCTTCGCCACATAAGCTGCTTCCATACCGGCTGCGCCACCGCCAATGACAAGAATATTCTTCTTTTCCTTCGCTTCTGTCAAGGTATCCTCATTCACCAGTTCAAACGACGGATTAATCGTACAGGAAATTCTCTTTCCGAACATAATACCGTTTAAGCAGCGTCCGCATCCGATACACGGACGGATTTCGATTTCTCTGTCTTCAGCAACTTTATTGACATATTCCGGCTCACATAAATTCGCACGTCCCATCATTACTGCGTCTGCAAGGTCATTTGCAATAATTTCGTTTGCCATCCACGCTTCCGTAATACGTCCTACCGTCGCCACCGGAATAGTTACCTGCTTTTTAATGTATGCAGACAAGTCAGTATGCGAGCCCTGTTTGGTACCCGGAGCAGGCATGGAACTTGCTCTCTTTACCGTATTTCCTCCGGAAACATGCAGAATATCCACTCCTGCCTTTTCCAACTGCTTTGCTACGTAAGTCATATCATTGAGATTCAATCCGCCGTCACTGTACTCGTCGCCCGAAATACGTACCTGGATAATAAAGTCTTCGCCACATTTTTTTCGGACTTCCTCTATTACTTCCAAGGTAAGACGCAGACGTCCGTTGATGTCTCCGCCATACTCATCGCAACGCTTATTATAAAGTGGAGTCAAAAATCCTCCGAGCAATCCATGCGCATGTGCCGCATGAATTTCGACACCGTCACCGCCGGCCCGCTTTACACGATAAGCCGCCTCGCCAAACTGACGGATAATGACTTTGAGTTCTTCCTTTGTCACCGCCCTCGGCGCTGCCTTTGCATAATACGGACCAACGTTGGATGGTGCAATTAACTGTGGTGTTCCCGGTATTGGAAATGCCATGTATGCCGGATGAAACAGCTGCGGCAACAACTTTGCTCCGTATTTATGCACTTCTTCATACAATCTTCTCCATCCGTCAATGAAACTGTCATCATGAATGGACATATCGCCCGGCAGATAAATATAAGTAGGTTCCACCGTCACTACTTCCGTCACAATCAAGCCTACACCACCTTTGGCACGGGTTGCATAATGCTGAATCAGTTCTTCCGTCACATATCCTTTGTCTGCCAGATTGGTAGAAATCGGCGGCATAAAAATTCTATTTTTAATTTCTGTCTTTCCTACCTTTAACGGCCGGAACAAATACTCATACTTTGTCATTCTATATTCTCCTCACTCTCCCGTTTTTCTGCTTTACAAAACAGGGCTGTCCGTTTTGACAGCCCTGCTCCTTTGAAAGCCGCAACGGGCTTACATTTATGTATTAGATTTCATTTGCTGCGTTATAACCGCCACGGATTGCCGAGGCAATGTCTGCGGTTCTCTCACCCGCACAGTCACCTGCAAAGAATACCGGAACGGTTACGCCCTCTGTATCAAATGCATTCTTCTTGGAGCCTACTGCCATAATGATGGTATCACACTCGATGGTAAGCGCATTGCCTTCTGCATCGGTCGCATGAATTGCCTTTCCGTCTGCCGCAATATCATTTACCTTGGTATTCACATACTGTTTTACGCCATGTGCCGCGAAATCAGCCATCATAACAGGAAGTACGGTAGAGGATTCCTGTGCTGCAATCTTATCCGTCATTTCGATAATGGAAACTGCGTTGCCCTTCTGTGCTACAAACTCTGCTGTCTCTGCACCTACCAGACCTCCGCCGATGACTGCACAGTGTCCCTGTACTTCTACAGTGCCCGCAAGCACATCCCAGGAGGAAACAACCGTCTTGGCATCTGCACCTGCAATCGGAAGTGTAATATCATGTGCACCTACTGCCACGATTACTGCATCCGCTGCATTCATGATTTCCTTAGTTGCTTCTGTATTCAAATGAATGGTTACATCCATTCCCGGTAAAATCTTTTCATAGTACTCGGTTGCACGCAGGATTTCTGCCTTGCGCGGAGGTACTGCCGCAATGTTAATCTGCCCGCCGATCCTATCTGTCTTTTCGTATACATCTACATGATGTCCGCGAATCGCTGCCACACGTGCTGCTTCTAAACCTGCAATACCGGCACCTACAATCACCACATTCTTCTTCGCATCCGAAGGCTTGATTGCAATTGTTGCTTCATCACCGTTTTCTGCATTCAGCACGCAGGACAGGTAACGACGTGCTGAAATCGCATCGACACAGCCCTTATTACAGTTCAGACATTCACGGATTGGCTCGTCCTTTTCTACCTTTACTGCAATATCCGGATCACAAAGCAGGGAACGGCCGTATGCAATAATGTCTGCCTGTCCCTTTGCAAGGATTTCTTCACCGTTTGCCACGGAGATTACACGGCCTACGGTAGCCACCGGAACAGAAACTACTTCCTTTACCTTAATAGCTACCGGAAGTGTCCAGTTCTCAGGCAAAGTCCCCATCGGAGGAATGGTATCACCCATGTTTCCTGTGTGGTTTGCCTGTGCCACCTGAATCATATCCACGCCGGCTTCCTCTAACTTCTTTGCAAAAGCAACACCTTCATCTTCTAATAAACCACCCTTACCGCGGGTAGAACCGTCTGCATTGATTGTAATGATTGGCAGCTTATACTCAATCATCAGGCTCGGTGCTGCTTCCTTAATGGCAGCCACTACCTCGAGCGCATAACGGATACGGTTTTCAAAGCTTCCGCCGTATTCATCTGTTCTGTGATTTAACAATGTAGAGCACAGGGAACCGAGCAGACGGTCACCATGTACTTCAATTGCATCAATTCCTGCTTCCATCGCACGTCTGGATGCCTGTGCAATCGCATTCTTAATCGCATCTAACTGTTCTTTCGTTGCTTCCGTTACAAAGTGTTGCATATCATGATGAAGCTTTGCATATGCTTCCTTACGGATTTTTTCTGCTTCCTGCATCTTTGCACCAAATGCAGCCATATCGCCCGCTGCCTTTAAGCCTTCTGCTTCTTTCATTGCCATCATGGACGCACCAATCAGACGGCCAACGCCCGGAACATCGTATTCCGGATGGAAAATCTGTAATGCCACCTTACAATCATATTTATGTAATGTATCTGCCAGATTCTTAAATAACGGAATCTGACTATCGTCATAAAGCATTGGGGTCGGAGATGCAGTACGCACCGGTGCAACATCACCGATAGCCACATACGCTACACCACCTTTGGCAAGTCTTTCATAAAACGCCAGACTTCTTCCTCCGATGGAACCGTCACGCTCCTCATAACCGGTCGTTAACGGTGGGAACATAATGCGGTTTTTCAGTGTTAAATTACCAACTTTAATTGGCTGTAATAATAAAGAATTTTTACCCATAGGTATGTCCTCCTCGAAGTAATTTATTATGCCATCATTTTAACATTTTGTTTTTCTTCTGTCTACGGAAAGTATGCCTTTCACCGATCCTTTTTACAAAAAAGAGATTGTCTGTCTGACAACCTCTTTCCATTTATATTATTCCCGTAATAAAAATTTCAAGTCCAATGACAACTAAAATCACACCGCCAAGTACCGATGCCTTCCCTGCAAGTTTCGTACCGAATTTCTTTCCTATCAATACGCCGCCGACGCAAATAAAAAAAGTCACAACCGCAATAATAACCGCACACACCAGTGCCATTATCCGGTTATATTCCGCAATCGTAAAACCTACCGAAAGTGCATCAATGGAAGTCGCAATGCCCTGCACGATGAGACCCTTAAATCCGACTGCCGGCTTTTCGTCCCCATCACTGCCGCCGCGCAGGCCCTCCTGCAACATTTTTCCTCCGATAAACCCAAGTAGAATCAGGGCAATCCACGGAATCAGTTTTTCAAACATCTGAAAATATTGTAAAATCGTATGTACACAAATCCAACCGATCATTGGCATCAATGCCTGAAAAAAGGAAAACATTCCGGCTACACCAAGTACCTTTTTCGTCTTCATCCTTGGCTCATTGAGTCCGTTTGCAAGCGATACCGAAAACGCGTCCATCGCAAGGCCTACCCCCAGCATAATGCTGTTTGTAAAAAACATTACATTCCAGTCCATTACACACAGGTCTCCTTAGTTCTGTCCGTAATATGCATTTGCACCATGCTTACGGAAGAAGTGCTTATCCTGCATCTCCTGTGGCGCTTCCTTCAAATCCGGGTTAATCTGCTCGGCTCTGGCAGCCATCTTAGCCACTTCTTCAAGCACTACCGAATTATGCACTGCCTCGTGTGCATCCTTACCCCAGGTGAACGGTCCGTGGTTTGCACAAAGCACACCCGGTGTATGCATCGGATTAATCCCTGCATTCTCAAAAGTTTCAATAATCACAACACCCGTGTTCTTTTCATAACCGGCATCGATTTCTTCCTTGGTTAAGTTTCTTGCACATGGGATGTTTCCATAGAAATAGTCCGCATGCGTGGTTCCGTAGCAAGGAATCTCTCTTGCTGCCTGAGCCCAGGATGTTGCCCAAGGAGAATGCGTATGTACCACGCCACCGATTTCCGGATACTTCTTATATAACTCAAGGTGTGTTGCCGTATCCGAAGACGGACGATACTTGCCTTCTACTACATTGCCCTCTAAATCAAGTACAACCATATCTTCCGGGCTTAATTTCTCATAATCCACACCACTTGGCTTAATGACAAACAGGCCGCTCTCACGGTCAATACCACTTACATTGCCCCATGTATAAGTTACTAAACCTCTCTTCGGAAGCTCCATGTTTGCCTCGTAGACTTCCTTCTTTAACTGCTCTAACATTTTGATATCCTCCCAATCTTCCTTACTTTTTTATTTAGTGCCTTTTGACGTTTATCTCTAAAAACTGTCGAAGATACATTTAAGTCATATTATTTCTTATCCTTCATTGAATTTGCCTGTGCCTATTTTTGCAGAATGTGCCTTGCGTAGAAAGTATTGATTTTAAGAACTTTGTTCTATAAACAGCAATCCGCCGACAGGACGTCGGCGGAAGGATTAGTTTAAGCCACAGATGGCGAATCTAATCCGGTTGCGTTACTTGTCTTTTATTTCATACAAAGTTCTTATAAAATCTTACTTTCGTAGCACGAAACAGACTGTAAAAATAGGCACAGGCAAATTCTATAAGATAAAAACCAATTACTTATGAAGCTCCACTGCCTTCGCTTCAATCGGAAGGCCCGCGCGGTAGCTCTTCATAAAGCATTCAAAACTTTCCACGTCTTCTGCCTTTGGTGCCAGTGTAATACCCTTCGCACCTGCAAATACCTTATCCGACAGGAAATCAGCCAGAGATTCACCCTCTGCCTTTGTCTGCATATAAGCTGCTAAAAGTGCACAGCCCCAGGCACCGCCTTCCCCTGCTGTTTCCATAACGGTAACCGGTGCTCCCATAGCTGCTGCCATGAAGCGCTGACCCACTTCTTCGGTCTTAAACAGACCGCCATGACCGACTACACTGTCAATGGATACGTTCTCTTCTTTTAAGATATCCATACCAATCTTTAACGCACCCATGGAAGTAAACAGATGGGTTCTCATAAAGTTCGCCAGTGTAAATCTGGAATCCGGTGTACGTACAAACAACGGACGGCCTTCCTCAAAATGAGTGATATGCTCACCGGAGAAATAATTATAAGAAAGTAATCCGCCACAGTCGGTATCACCCTTTAATGCTTCCTTATATAAGGTTTCATACAATTTATTCTTATCTGTGGTAACATTCATGGCACCAAGGAACTGCTCAAACAGACCTACCCATGCATTCAAATCGGAGGTACAGTTATTGCAGTGTGCCATCGCTACCGGAGCACCGTCCGGAGTTGTTACCATGTCAAGCTCTCTATGTAACTTCGCCAGATCCTCTTCCAAAACTACCATTGCAAATGCACTGGTACCTGCGGATACGTTACAGGTTCTCTTATCAACGCTGTTGGTTGCTACCATACCGGTACCTGCATCGCCTTCCGGAGGACACATCGGAATACCCGCCTGAAGTTTTCCGGTTGGGTCAAGTAACTTTGCACCTGCTTCTGTAAGTACACCTGCCTTCTCTCCTGCGTATCCTGCCTTTGGCATAATATCAAGAAGCTTCCATGGGAAGTTCTTCTCTGCAATCAGGGCATCAAACTGATCTACCATCTTCTGGTTATACTTCTTTGTCTCGCCGTCAATCGGGAACATACCTGCGCAGTCACCGATACCAAGTATTCTCTCGCCGGTTAACATCCAGTGTACATAGCCTTCGAGTGTTGTCATGTAATCAATATCCTTTACATGCTCTTCTCCTTTTAAGATTGCCTGGTACAGATGTGCAATACTCCATCTCTGCGGAATATTGTACTGGAAAAGTTCGGTCAACTTATCGGCTGCTTCTCCCGTAATGGTATTTCTCCAGGTACGGAACGGAACCAAAATCTTTCCTTCCTTATCAAACACCATATATCCGTGCATCATGGCACTAAAGCCGATGGCACCGATGGTGGTCAATTCTTCCTCATACTTTGCCTTAACGTCCTTTACCAAATCCTGATAACAATCCTGAATGCCTCCCCAAATAGCCTCTAAGGAATAGGTCCAGATATTGTCTACCAACTGGTTTTCCCACTCGTGACTTCCGGATGCCATCGGAGTATAATCATCTCCGATTAAAACTGCCTTGATTCTGGTAGAACCAAGTTCAATTCCAAGATAGGTCTTTCCACTGCGGATAGCTTCTTTTGCTGCCAACTTTTCCATTTCCGATTCTCCTTTATGCATTTGCATTATCACTTACTAATTCAGCCAGATTCTTTGCCTCTTCGTCCTTTAACATTCTGTCATGGTTAAGCAGCAGAATCAGACGTCCCTGATGATTCACCACGCTGTCCACATAAGCAGTATCTGCATTTCTAACGACCGATGGGAATTCTTCCATCGTTTCCGGTGTGCACTCAATAATTTCCTTTACCGCATCTACCTTATATGCCACGGTCACACCGTTGCTCACCGTAACGATAATCTTTGTCTCCGGATTTACCGGCTCTTCTTCTAAACCAAACTTGATTCTCAAGCTGTAAACCGGCAACACATCACCACGGAGATTCATAATTCCGAGTACATGACTTGCTGCATTTGGCACAGGAACTACATTGCTCAATGTTTCGATCGCATTTACCTGCGACACATCCAGACCGTATTCTCCACTACCTACACTAAAAATTACATACTGCATACCCATAACTTAATCCTCTCCTCTCTTGTCTGTTGCCATCCATTTCAGATAAGCGTTAATAAACGGTTGCAGACCTCCGTCCAACACCGCACCGGCATTGCCGATTTCGCATCCCGTACGATGATCTTTTACCATCGTGTACGGTTGTAACACATACGAACGAATCTGATTACCAAAGTTTATGTCCCTTACCTCACCACGGATGTCGGATTCCTTCGCTGCATTTTCTTCCTGCTTTAACAGATAAAGCTTTGCCTTTAACATCTGCATTGCTTTATCTTTGTTTTGGAACTGGGAGCGTTCGTTCTGACACTGCACCACAATTCCGGTTGGGATATGTGTAATACGGATGGCCGACGATGTCTTGTTGACATGCTGTCCGCCCGCACCGCTCGAACGGTACGTATCAATCCGCAAATCCTCTTCATTGATTTCAATGTCAATATCCTCTTCAATATCCGGCATAACATCGCAGGATACAAAAGACGTCTGACGCTTTCCTGCTGCATTAAACGGCGAAATACGTACCAGACGGTGTACTCCGCGCTCCGACTTTAAATAACCGTACGCATTTTCTCCCTTAATTTCCAACGTCACGGACTTATATCCCGCTTCGTCACCGTCAAGGAAATCAATCATCTCCGTCGTAAAGCCGTTCTTTTCCGCATAACGCTGGTACATTCTGCAAAGCATGGACGCCCAGTCACAGCTCTCCGTACCGCCTGCACCTGCATGCAGGGTCAGAATGGCATTGTCCTTGTCATATTCTCCCGACAACAGGGTCGAAAGACGCAATTCCTCAAAATGCTCTATGAATATGTCCAGTGCTTCCTTTACCTCCGGAACCAGTTCCGGGTCTCCGGATTCATAGCCCATCTCCAAAAGTATTTCGACATCTTCAAACTGTGTCTCGAGTTCCTTATAATCTGCCAGAATATTCTTTAACGTATTTAACTCTTTTACATAACTCTGGGCCTTCTCCATGTCATTCCAAAAGTCCGGAGCCTGCATAATCGCTTCGATTTCTTCTACCAATTCCCTCTTATGAGCGAGGTCAAAGTGAATCCCCCACTTCTTTCAAAGGTCCGCGGTAGGTGTTTAATGTATACTTAAACTGGTCTAACTCAACCAACCCTTGTCACCTTCTTTCCTGTTCACTACGTTCACAGGAAGACAAAAATCCATTTAAAGATTGCTTCGCAATGGGATTTTTGTCCACCCGAATCACTGTCATACGACCTCAGCAGTAAATGCTTCGGTCTGATTTATACTTTCCTTACTTTCTTCCGCAGCAGAACTTATACTTCTTACCGCTTCCGCATGGACACGGATCGTTTGGCATAATCTTCTTGTCCTGACGCTTTACCGGTGCATTGGCAACGGAATCATCACGGTTGGTTCCGGTTACCTTTGCTACCTCTTCACGTTCTACCTTCTGCTCAATGCGGACATGCATGAGTGCCTTTACCGTATCTTCGCTGATGGCTGCTTCCATGTTTTCAAACATGTCATAGCCCATCATCTTATACTCGGTTAACGGATTTCTCTGTCCGTATGCCTGTAAGCCGATACCCTGACGCAACTGGTCCATATCGTCAATGTGATCCATCCACTTACGGTCAATCACACGAAGTAACAGCACACGCTCGATTTCTCGTAGCTGCTCTTTTTCCGGGAACTCTGCTTCCTTTGCCTCGTAGAAGCGTACTGCCTCTGCCTTCAGTCTCTGCATCAGTTCCTTTTTCGTCAGATGCTTTTTATCTTCCTCGCTCAATACCACCGGATGCATCGGAATAATCGGAATCAGCAGATTATTGAGTTCTGCCATATCCCATTCTTCCGGAAGGTGGTCTTCGCTGACGCAGGTATCCACACAGCCCTCTACCACTTCCTGAATCATCTTTAAAATGGAGTTTCTCATGTTGTCGCCGTTTAATACCTTGCGGCGTTCTCCGTAAATAATTTCTCTCTGCTCATTATTTACCTGGTCATACTCCAGCAAATTCTTACGGATACCGAAGTTGTTGTTTTCTATCTTCTTCTGTGCCTTTTCGATGGCATCACTTAACATCTTGTGCTGTAATTCTTCGCCCTCCGGCATGCCGAGTGCATTGAACATGGCAATCAGACGCTCGGAACCGAATAACCGCATCAAATCGTCTTCCAGAGAAATATAGAACTTGGATTCACCCGGGTCACCCTGACGTCCGGCACGACCACGCAACTGATTGTCAATACGTCTGGATTCATGACGCTCCGTACCGATAATCTTAAGACCACCTGCCTCGCGCACACCCTCGCCAAGCTTAATATCCGTACCACGGCCCGCCATATTGGTAGCAATGGTAACTGCTCCCGGCTGACCTGCATCCGCAACGATTTCCGCCTCGAGTTCATGGAACTTTGCGTTTAATACCTTGTGCGGCACACCGCGTCTGCGAAGCATATCGGAAAGTTCCTCGGACGACTCAATGGTAATCGTACCGACAAGTACCGGCTGGTTCTTTGCATGTGCTTCCACAACTGCATTTACAATCGCATTTAACTTTTCTCTCTTCGTACGGTAAACCGCATCGTTTAAGTCCTGTCTCTGTACCGGAACATTGGTCGGAACCACGATAACGTCCATACCGTAGATTTCACGGAATTCCCGTTCCTCGGTAAGAGCCGTACCGGTCATACCGCACTTTTTGTTGTACTTATTAAAGAAGTTCTGGAAGGTAATGGTAGCCAGAGTTTTACTTTCTCTCTTTACCTTTACATGCTCCTTCGCTTCAATCGCCTGATGCAAACCATCCGAATAACGGCGGCCCGGCATAATACGTCCGGTAAAGTCATCGACAATCAGGACTTCGTTGTCTTTTACTACGTAATCCTTGTCACGGAACATTAAGTTGTGCGCACGGAGCGCCAGAATAATGTTGTGCTGGATTTCTAAGTTTTCCGGATCTGCCAGGTTTTCAATCTGGAAGAACCGCTCTACCTTTCCCACACCTTCTTCGGTCAGGTTAACGTTCTTATCTTTTTCATTTACGATAAAGTCTCCGGTCTCCTGGGACTCTTCCTTCATAATCAAATCCATCTTGGACAGTTCTTTTTCTGTACCGCGACGAAGCTGTCTTGCCAAAATATCACAAGCCTCATAAAGCTTGGTGGACTTTCCGGACTGACCGGAAATAATAAGCGGTGTACGTGCTTCATCGATTAAAATGGAGTCCACTTCGTCGATGATGGCATACGGCAGACCGCGCATAACGAGCTGCTCCTTGTAAATTACCATGTTATCACGCAGATAATCAAAGCCAAGTTCATTATTGGTTGCATACGTAATATCGCACTTGTATGCTTCTCTTCTCTCTTCATTTGTCATGCTGTTTAAAATACAGCCAACCGTAAGTCCCAGGAAACGATGTACTTCACCCATCCACTCCGCATCACGGTGCGCCAGGTAATCATTAACCGTAACGACATGCACGCCCTGTCCGGTCAGCGCATTCAAATAAGACGGCAAAGTAGCCACAAGAGTCTTACCTTCACCGGTTCTCATCTCGGTAATGCGGCCCTGGTGAAGAATAATACCACCGATGACCTGTACCTTATAATGTTTCATACCAATGGCACGCCAAGCCGCTTCACGGACTACCGCATACGCCTCCACCATAATATCATCCAGAGTTTCCCCATTTTTCAAACGGTTTTTAAACTCTTCGGTCTTCGCCCTTAACTGTTCATCCGTAAGTGCCGCCATGTCACCTTCCAGTGCCATGACTTTATCTGCAAGCGGTATAATTCTCTTCAGTTCCCTGTCACTGTGTGTACCAAAAATTTTTGTAACAATACTCATTTCTATTTTGTTTCCTTCCTCGATTAATCCATATTTAAGCACAATAATAGCATTATGTAGTATTGTACCATTTTTAGGCACTCTTATCAACTGCATTTACTGAATTTTTTGTAAACGAAATGTGTACAAACCATGAGAAGCACACTTTCTTTCACGCACAAAGAAGGACGCCTGCCTCGGCGCCCTCCCAAAGAAGAAAGGATTTACGGATGGATCCTAATATTCCGGTTCAATCAGTCCATAAGTATTTCCTTTACGCTTATATACTACATTTACTTCGTCCGTCTCTGCATTGCGGAACACGAAAAAGCTGTGTCCGAGAAGTTCCATCTGGATGCAGGCCTCTTCAATGTCCATCGGCTTCATTGCGAAACGCTTGGTGCGGACAATCTTAATTTCCTCCTCATCGTCATGTTCCTCTTCCATGAATGCCATCGAAAGGCTCATGGCATTCTGCTTCTGGTCCACTAATTTGTTCTTATATTTTCTCAACTGCCGTTCAATCGTTTCCTCTACCAAATCGATGGAAGCGTACATATCCGAACTCTCTTCCTCTGCACGGATGATATTGCCCTTCATCGGAATCGTCACTTCAATCTTCTGTAATTCACGTTCCACGCTAAAGGTAACATGAATTTCCGTATCCTCCGTAAAATAACGGCCCAACTTGCCGATTTTTTCTTCTACTGCTGATTTCAAGCCCTCCGTAACCTCAATATTTTTTCCGTACATGATAAAACGCATGCTCATCAGCTCCTTTACTGCTTTTTTGTATTCCATTTCGAAGAGAAACGTTCTCCTCTGACTGCATTATAACATTTGTTCAGACCATTTGCAAGTTTTTTCGTTGTTATCTGTCATTTTCCTTTATTTCGACAAAGTTTTCTCGAAACAAAGTGTCAAGTAAGACATTTCAGTTTTCGGTAATTTTGAACAAGTTTTACATAAATTACAAAACAAACTTTCGAACTTGACAAGGTGAAAAAACGTACCACAATCATAGTATATTCTTGTGGATAATGTGGATAACTTCGTGTATAAGTCTGTTTTAAAGCG
This sequence comes from Lachnospiraceae bacterium, assembly GCA_015057585.1. Classification (GTDB taxonomy): domain Bacteria; phylum Bacillota; class Clostridia; order Lachnospirales; family Lachnospiraceae; genus SIG299. Next base: position 175,716 of record SVEF01000003.1, read on the forward strand.
TTTTCTCCACTTTTTGCCCCTGTGGATAACTTGTTTTCCACAAAGATACCCACACTATCCACCACCACCGTTCGACATGGTTTGACACGCATTTTTTGTGCAAGTTGCACAATTTTCAGAAAGTCAATCCCAAAATCGCATTTTTAAAATTTCTATACACTTCTTAATTTTTCCGACTTGAAATAATTTTCAAAATTTCTTATGATAAAGATAACAAAAAATGGGCCTACGAAAGGAAAAATCTTATGTTACTCGGAGCACTTGAAGCCGGCGGCACCAAAATGGTCTGCGCAGTCGGCAAAGAAGACGGAACTATTGTAGAACGAATCTCCATCCCGACAGAAACACCGGAAATCACTATGCCGAAACTGATTGCGTTTTTTAAACAGTTTGAACTTGCCGCTCTCGGCATCGGCACCTTTGGTCCGGCTGACCTGAATCCCCAGTCAAAAACCTACGGATTCATCACCACCACTCCAAAGTTGGCATGGAAAAATTATGACATTATGGGAGAATTTAAGAAAGCCCTCGGTATCCCGGTCGGTTTTGATACCGATGTGAATGCAGCCTGCCTCGGTGAAGCTGCTTTCGGTTGCATGCAGGATGTCAATAACGGCATTTACATCACCATCGGCACCGGCGTCGGTGTCGGTGTTATGGTAGAGAAACAGTTGCTTCACGGTATGCTGCATCCGGAAGGCGGACATATTCTGCTGGCAAAGAACCCTTCCGATACTTATAACGGATGTTGTCCTTACCACGACTCCTGCTTAGAAGGTCTTGCTGCCGGTCCTGCCATCGAAGGCCGCTACGGCAAAAAGGCTTTTGAGCTGACCGACATCCCGGAGGTTTGGGAACTCGAAGCCGAGTACATCGCAAAGGCACTGGTCAACTACATCCTGATTCTCTCCCCGGAACGTATTGTTCTCGGCGGCGGTGTCATGCACCAGGAGCACTTATTCCCTCTTATCCGTAAAAAAACGCTTGCACTTTTAAACGGCTATGTAAACACAAAACAACTTGCCGACATCGACACCTACATCGTGCCACCATCCTTAAACGACAACCAGGGCATCCTGGGCTGCTTAAAACTCGCCCTCAACGCCCTGTAGAAAGAATCCTTGCCAAATATACGGTATTTATACACCGTGCCGACACGCAAGGTTGTCGAAATAATTAAAAACAACTCTTACAAAAGCAAACTGCTCGTGTTTCATACTCCGTTGTCCTTCCTCTCGGCGGATGGTTGTACATTATCCGGCGGACATGCCTAACAGGTATGTTCCGACGGGAATGTGCAACTGTCCGAAGAGCGGAAGAACAAGAGTATGAAACACGAACTGTTTTTTTATAAAAGTCTTTCCCTTTAGTTTTCCACCACTCTGCGTGCCGACACCGGCGTACGCATCGTATATTTGGCAATGATGATGCCCTTCTTTTTGCTGGCAGCATGTACAATTCTGCCATCCCCTATGTACAACGCAACGTGATTAACGACACCTTTTTCATCCGTGTAAAAAATCAAATCACCCGGAAGCAGATGTTCCTCATCCGGTGTCACGTTCATATACCCGGCTCCGACTGCCTGATCCTTGGAGACTCTTGGCAACTTGTAGCCGAATTGTTTATAAATGGACTGCACAAATCCGGAACAGTCGGCCCCATTCGTCAGGCTTGTACCACCCCAGACATACGGGTTTCCGACAAACTGTACGGCATATGCTGCAATCTCATTTCTCAGTTTTGCGGCATCGGTAGCAAGCGCTGCCTGCTCTTCCAAAAGACGTTTTGCCTCTTCCGCTTCTGCTTTTTTTCGCGCCGCCTCTTCTGCCGCTTTCTTTCTTGCCGCTTCCTCTTCTGCAAGTTTTCTAAGGCGTTCCTCTTCTGCTTTCCGTGCGGCTTCTTCTGCTGCAATCCGCGCTTTTTCTTCTTCTATCGTAACCGCATACTGAAATTCGTACTCGATATCTACATATTCTTTATATACATAGCCCGTTGTTTCACGTCCGGTGCTGTCATCCTGACCCAGAATGATTTTCACCCACTCCTCATACTCTTCTGCCACATAATAGGACTCTCCCCGCGGCAGTTTTTCGTAGATTCCGTAGTTGGTACCCATTCCCTTGCGCACATTGAGAACACTGCAGTTGACCGTCGCGATGCGGTCGCAAACTTCCGCGATTTTATCCTCTGCATCCCAGCCAATCAATAGATACTGTGCCTTAATATAGCCTTCTTCCAGATTGCCGGACTGGATTTTTACCCAATCGCCTTCCCAGCCTAAAATATTCGCAACACAGCCATTGTATAATTTCCCCACAACCTTATAGGAAGTAGACGGACCGGAACGGATGTTGACATAGTTTGTCACATTGGCTATTCCCAGATTTTCATACGGAGACGGGACACGGCGTACTGCTTCCATTTTAACACCGTCGATATAAAACTCTTCCCCGCCGTCTGTATGGTTATAATATTCATTCAAAATCAACGTAATCCCGGCAATTCCGCTGTCCGAAGAAACCACCTTTTCTGCAGCAAGCGCATCCCTTTGCGGAGCCAAAAGTACTCCGATTAACAGGACAACCGGTATCAGCTTTTTATGTTTCATGCAATTCCCTCATTTGTCTGTAAATAATATTCCGCGCTCCATACCGCATTGGCTCCGTCAGCCGCAGCAGTAACTACCTGTCTGAGCTGCTTGGTGCGGATATCTCCTGCCGCAAAAATTGCCGGATCGGAAGTTCTTCCGGTCTCGTCAGCAATCACATAACCACCTGCGTCCAGCTCAACCACACCTTTCAGCAATCCCGTTTCCGGAAGCATACCGACGGCAACAAACACACCATCCAGCGCCACTTCCTTCACTTCTCCGGTTTTCTTGTTTTCTACCAGAAGAGATTCCACCTTCATATTGCCCCGAATCTCATTCACCACACTGTCGTAAAGAATCTCCACATTCTCAGCCTCTACCAGTTTTGACACCAGCGTTTTTGCGGCACGGAATGTATCACGTCTGTGGATGACATAAACCTTCTTACACATTCTTGCAAGGAACAGGGCATCCTCAACCGCCACATCGCCGCCGCCAACAACAGCCACTTCCTTATTTCTGAAAAACGCACCGTCACAAGTCGCACAATACGATACACCGGAGCCCGCAAGTCTTTCTTCCCCCGGTGCTCCGAGCGGTCTGTGCTTTGCCCCGCCGGACACAATCAGTGTCTTTGCCTCATATTCCGTACCGTCTGCAAGTACTACTTTCTTTCCTCCCTGACAGGTTTCAATCCGGATTACCTCCCCTGTCACAAATTTGGTACCGAGTGCATCCGCATGCTCCCGAAACTTCATGGCAAGATCAAAGCCCCCCAGATGGTATAGCCCCGGATAATTGTCCACCTCATAGGTATTGATAATCTGTCCTCCACTCATAATCTCTTTTTCCAATACAATAAAATCAAGTTCTGCTCTGGCCGCATAAACGGCTGCTGCCATTCCTGCAGGGCCTGCGCCGATAATTACTACGTCGTACATATTTTTTCTCCCATTAAAATCATTTGCGTTTCTGTTCTATTCTTGCTATAATAAAAATAACAGCAGAGGATAGCACAACATATGCTATCCACGTAACAGTATACCACAAAATGCTAGTTCTGTATATGTAGAATTTTCTTCCAATACAGAAAGAAAGGAGAACGGATATGGATATTCCGGGCTTATCGGTTGCCATGTCACAGGCAAATATCATCAACCAATACAACATTGCGGTCCTTGCAAAAACCTTGGACACAGTAGAAGAATCCGGCGAACTTATGATTAAGATGATGGAACAGTCCGTTACTCCGCATCTCGGTCAGACTATTGATGTTTCCGTATAAAAACACAGAGGATATCCTGCAATGCAAGGACATCCTCTTTCTTTTTTGCAATATCAGATTTGACTTATCTCGGCAGTCTCATCAACAGTTCCACAAAGAACATAAACACTACACCTACAGCAATGGCAACCATTAACGGAATCGTCACAAGCGGACGTGTCCCTTCTCTTTTTCCGAACAAAGCACGCACATGCTCCCATCTTCCGGTCCGGATGGCAATTGTTCTAAACACCCAGTACGCCAAAACACCGGAGCCGACTGCCGGCAGCAGATAAACGTAAAGTACGTCTGCCAGTTTCAATTCCACTGCCATATTCATGGTTTGTTCCATCCATTCCGTTCCGGACAGTGTCATATCTCCCATGGAAGACGTAATCATATCTGCCGTCGCTGTATCTCCACTCTCTGTCGCCATCTGATAAAACATCTTTAATGCATCATACAAAAGCGGATATAAATACATCATTACAACCGAAAAACCGTTGATGGCAAAATGAATCAGCATCGTCGAGAGAATCGAACCGGTGGCCTCAATCAAAAGAGCAAATACGATGCCCATTACAGTTGCGTAGCAAAACTGATTCAGATTTCCATGCATGAGTCCAAACAAAAATCCAGAAAGCAACACCGCCTTCCACGGATGTGCCTTCTTATACTGCTGATAGAAAAATCCACGGTAGACACTTTCTTCACAAACACACGGAAGAACCGCTACCAAAAGCAACATAACCGGCAAAGGCATTGTCTGCGAAAACTCGAACAAAAAGGTGTTGGTACTGTTTGTCGAAAATACCATAGAAATCGCATTAATCAGCGTAAGCACCGGCTGTAATAATACGCCGAACACCAATACGAGTAATAAATCCATGAGTTTCACCGGATTAAGCTGCACCGTTTCCCGGTACGACATGCGCTCCTTCGCCATATAAACCGCTACAGGAACCGCCAGAATCAACTGTGAAATCACAATCTGTACTGCAGGGTACGCGTCCAAAAACCCAAGCGGCAAAAAGCTCATGACTACCGATACCAGTATCGTAATCAAAAATACAATGTTCACCGCACCAATGCGGTCTTTTTCTCTTGTTTCTTCCATAATGTAATCCTCGCAATTTAATCATTTGTATCTATTATATATAACCGGGCACAGATAATCCAGTAAATTTTTTATAATCAGTCTACACTGAACAAAAAAAATGTGGTACACTATAGATGTCTTGTTTGCAAGACAGGAAAGAAGGTTTTTATTATGTATTCATTTACATCAAAAATACGTTTTAGCGAGACTGACCCGGACCGTACCCTGACGCTGGCTTCCTTAATCAATTACTTCCAGGATTGCAGTACCTTCCAGTCGGAAGCCATCGGGCGTGGGTTTGATTATCTGGAGCCCCGGCATCGTGTCTGGATGCTCAGTTCCTGGCAGGTACTCATCCACCGCTTGCCAAAACTTGGCGAATCAGTTCAAATCGGTACCTGGGCAAATGATTTTTCTTCCTTATTCGGAGGAAGAAATTTTCTCCTGCAGGACGAAAACGGCGAAGTCCTTGCCGTTGCCAACTCTATCTGGATTCTTGCAGACACACAGACCGGCAGACCGGTAAAAATCACAGAGGAATTCGCCGAAGGTTATGAAATGGATGCTCCTTATCCTATGGAGCAGGCTCCGCGCAAAATTCCGGTGCCAAAGGAATTTTCTACGGAACTTCCTTTTCCCATTAACCAGTCTCACTTAGACTATAATCAACACGTTAATAACGGCCAGTACATACGGATGGCGGAAGCTTATCTTCCGGCCGGATTTGCTGTCTCCCGTTTCCGTGCCGAATACCGTAAAGCAGCATTGCTTGGCAATATCATACATCCGTTTGTCACAATTACAGACGATACCTGTACCGTTGTCCTTGCCGATGAAACACATACCCCGTACGCTACCGTACAATTTTTTAGGAGGTAATCATGATTATTTTAGGAAAAATGCAGACACTACGCGTCGTTAAAAAAACCGATTTCGGGCTCTATCTCTCCTCCGACGGTATAGAAACTTCCTATACACCGAAAAAAAATGAACGAGTGGATGTTCCGAGTATCCTTTTACCAAAGAAACAGACCAACAACGAGTCCGTAGGTGATACTATCGAAGTTTTCGTATACAAAGACTCCGAAGACCGTCCGATTGCCACAACAACCAGACCACTGCTCACCATGGGGCAGGTTGCAAAGCTCACCGTAAAAGAAGTAACCAACATCGGTGCCTTTCTTGACTGGGGACTTGCCAAGGATTTATTCCTTCCGTTTAAGGAACAGAGTTTCCGTGTCCAAAAAGGCGACTCCGTGCTGGTCACTCTCTACATTGACAAAAGCAGCCGTTTATGTGCCACTTCAAAAATTTACCCGGTATTACGTGCTGATTCCCCTTACCAGAGGGAAGATCAGGTATCCGGCACCGTATATGAAATCATTGATGCGTTTGGCGCTTATGTTGCCGTAGACGATTGCTTCTCTGCATTGATTCCGAAAAAAGAGTTGTTCACTCCGCTCCGTGCAGGACAGACTGTGCAGGCAAGAGTAACCAAGGTGCAGCCGGACGGCAGACTGGTTCTCTCCATCCGGGAAAAATCCTATCTCCAGATGGACAAGGACTGCGAAATCATTTACGACGCACTCTGCAAAGCAGGAGGCTTCCTCCCTTATCACGATAAGACTTCACCGGAACTGATTAAAACAAAATTCGGATTGAGCAAAAACGCATTCAAACGTGCCATCGGGCACTTACAAAAAGAAGGAAAGCTTCTCATTGAAGAAGACGGCATTTCCAAAATTACAGAGAATCAATAATTCTCATAATAAAAGAAGAGTTCCGCCAATCGCGACGGAACTCTTTCTATTTTTATTCATTTAATTACCATCAAGGAATCTCATGCGGTTATCGCCCGGCTTTTTCTCCGGCTTCTTCACCGGCTCCGGTTTTACATAAAGTCCGGACAAATCACTTGCCATCGTTGCCTTACACTCCTTGCAGAAACGTCCGGTCAAAATTCTCTTACCGCACTTTTCACAATTTAAAGCAATTTCGGAATCTTCACTAAACGTAAGACGTTCTTCTCTCAACCATCTGCGGATTTGTGCCACACTGACATCCATCTCCGTGGAAACTTCCTGGATTCCGCATCTTGGATGATCATATACATACTTCTTAACCTCATCAAACTTGTCATCCAGTTTTTTCTGGCAATCCGGACAAATCGGTTGTCCACCAATGTAGTTAAATACCTTGTTGCATGACTTACAGTTTCTTACATCCATACTATCGTTCCCCTCCTATGGTTTTTCTTTTTATTCACCGGCACAGACGGTTATAAAGTATACCTGCTTCACTCCTGATTCCTTTAAAACACCGGCACAAGCCGTCAGTGTACTTCCCGTTGTCACAATATCATCTATCAACAAAACCGCCTGTGGCATCACGGCACTCTTTTTGTCTTTACGGATGCAATAGACATCGGCAACATTTCTGCTGCGCTGTTCCAGCGACATATATTTTTGGTCTTTTGTATGCTTCGTTTTCTGCAACAGATTTTTTACCGGAATCCCAAGTTCTTTTCCCAGTGCCCTTGCAAGCAGTTCCGCCTGGTTAAACCCTCTCTTTTGCTGCTTTGTCCAATGTAGCGGAACCGGAACAATGCATTCCGCTCCGGTTTCCAAAAGGAAGGAACGACAATGGCTTTTCATTTGTTTTGCAAGAAACACCAGTATCGTTTCTGTCCCATCCCGCTTTACTTTACGTATCATACTTCCCGCGGTATTCTGATACCGGTAGACGCTTCGTCCACCGTCCCAAACACGATTCTTTACCATACAGACAGGACAGTACTCTTCGTCCTCCGATGCAAGCGGTTTCCCACACTTTTTACAAAACGGTTCCGAAAGAACCGGCAATCTGTTTTCACAAAGCGAATGTATCATCGCCCCTTTGGGGAGTACCGGCTTTTCACAAACCGGGCATCTGGTCGGATACAACCATTCTAACATCTGACTTCCTTTCCGACTGTCTCTCCCAAAGATTATATCGGACGATTCTTTCTGTTACTGAAATAATTTTTCCGGATATTCGCCCTTTTCGTACAAAGCGCGGAACGAGCTCACCACCATCTCTTTGTCCTCATGATAAGTAACGCCAAACCACTTATCCTTACTCGTCAATACGGAAACCTCTGCCTTTCCTTCCCGAAGCAGACTTCCGACCACCTCCGGAAGTAAAAATTCTGCCTTGGTTTCGTTTCCTGAAATTCCTTCGAGGAATTCTGTAAAACGTGCTTCCAGCGTATCCAAAAAGTCCGGCGTAAAGCCCCACATATTCATGGAAACCGGCGTTGTCAAAGCAAGTTCCACCGGTTCTCCGGCACCGTTCTTTGCCACGGCAATCTCACCCTTCTTTTCAATACCAAACGTTTCTTCAATATGTGTCAGCTTATGCGCTTCGTCCACACGGCAAACCCCTCTGGTCACCTGTCCGTTTTCACTCAATGTATTTTCGAGCACAAATCCCACCATGCTAAACGGCATACAATGCGGATTCATGGATACATTCGCAAGAAAATCGTGGATTTTAATAAATGCTTCTTTCCCGTAATAGTCATCTGCATTGATGACTGCAAACGGTTCCTTTACCGTTCCGAGACACGAAAGAATCGCATGTCCCGTTCCCCATGGCTTGGTTCTTCCTTCCGGTACCGAAAATCCCTCCGGAAGATTGTCAAGTTCCTGGAATACATATTCCACTTCTACCTTTTCCGCCACCGACGGTTTAATTATTTTCTTGAACTCTTCATACAGTTCTTTTCGGGTAATAAACACCACTTTATCGAAGCCTGCTGCGATTGCATCATAAATGGAATATTCCATAATAATCTCACCGCTGACTCCGACATGTTCCAACTGCTTGATTCCACCGCCGTAACGGCTTCCCATTCCCGCAGCCATAATGACCAGTGCTGTCTTATTCACAATCCGTCACCTCTTTTTTCTTTTTTCACTTACCCTTATCATATCACAGATTATAAAAAGTTGCCATCCTTATTTCACATTTCACGGATTGCCCGGGCAAGTCCCGAATAACGCTTCATTTCCATTTCATTTCTTACCATCATCTGCACGGTATCCGGACTTCCCACAATCGTCACACACTTCTTCGCACGCGTCACAGCGGTATAAAGCACGTTCCGGTTAAACAACAGTCTTGGTCCGGCAAGGAGCGGAATCACTACCGCAGGATATTCACTTCCCTGGGATTTATGTATCGTAATTGCATAGGCAAGCACCAGTTCATCCAGTCCTGAAAACGGGTATTCCACCATACGTCCTTCCTCAAACTCAACCGTCACCTGTTCTGCAAACAGATTGATTTCCCGGATAATACCGCAGTCTCCGTTAAACACTCCGGTTCCTGCCTCCACCGGAATCCCGTACCGGCTTCTGACCTCCCATTCCAGCTGATAATTATTTTTTATCTGCATCACCTTATCGCCTTCCCGAAAGACTCTGCCACCCGGAAGTTCTTTTTCCATCTTCCCCGGCCCAGGCGGATTGAGTGCCTCCTGAAGTGCAGCATTTAAGTTTTCTGCCCCAAGTTCTCCCGCCTTCATCGGCGTCAGCACCTGTACTTCATACGGCGATGCTTTCACATAATCTGCAATCTTTTTCTGCACCAGATAAACGATGGAAGGAATAATCACCTGCGTATCGTTCCGGTTTAAGAAAAAGAAATCCTTATTATTGTTATCCAGGGAAATGGTCTCACCCGCATTAATTTTATGTGCATTTATAATAATCTTACTCTCTTCCGACTGCCTGAAAATCCGTGTCAATTTCACAACCGGGAACCGCTCAGAATCCATCATATCCCTAAGCACATTCCCTGCCCCCACGCTCGGCAGCTGGTTTACATCTCCGACAAAAATCACTCTTGTCCCAACCGGAACCGCCTTTAACAATGCGTGCATCAGGGAAATATCCACCATAGACATCTCATCGATAATAATCGCATCCGCTTCTAACGGATTTCCTTCATTTCTTGCAAAATCCAGCCCACCGGTCTTACTTTCCGGATCCTTGGTCAATTCTAACATACGGTGAATGGTTCTGGCTTCCACGCCGGTCGTTTCTGACATCCTTTTTGCCGCACGTCCGGTCGGCGCTGCAAGAAGCACATCCATTCCCTCCGATTCAAAGAAACGGATAATGGTATTGATGGTTGTCGTCTTGCCGGTACCCGGACCGCCGGTCAAAATAAAAACACCATTTTGCACAGCTTCTATAACTGCCTTACGCTGCAGTTCATCCAATTCTATCTCTAAATTTTTTTCCAGGCCTGTCACCCTCTGTTCCACAACACGCATCGGCACATCATACCGGCAGTTCAAATCGCAAAGCATCCGGGCCGTATCCAGCTCCAAATAATAATAACTTGCCACATAAACCTGCCGCACGCCCTCTTCTTCCTTAAATATAACGCTTCGCTCCAGCGCAAGCTGTGTCAGCTGCCGCTCCATGCTCTCCTGAGGCACACGGATGACCTCCTCTGCCTGACGATAAAGTTCCTCTTCGGGCAGATACACGTGTCCGTTCCCGATTGCCTGCGTCAGCACATAATAGAGCGCAGCCTTAACGCGGTAATCGTCATCCGGCGCAATTCCTCCCTGCAGGGCAATTTCATCCGCAATTTTGAAGCCTACGCCGTCAATATCTTCTGCCAGGCGATATGGATTATCCCGCATTACCTGATACATCCGTTCCCCATAGTACTGGTAAATTTTCACCGCCAGTTGATTGGAAATTCCGTATTTCTGAAGGAAAATCATCGCATGACGCATTTCCCGTTTTTCTTCAAACTGCCGATAAATTTCTCCTGCAATCCGTTCAGAAATCCCTTTGATTTCTACCAGACGCTCCGGTTCTTCCTCAATAATACGAAAGGTATCTTCCTTAAACTTCTTTACTATTCTTGCAGCAAGTGCTGCACCGACTCCTTTGATGGCTCCGGATGCCAGATACCGCTCCATCGCCTGCCCGTCTTTCGGTTCCACGCTTTGATATGAAACCATCTTAATCTGTTCGCCGTATTTTGGATTAAAAGTAAGTTCCCCTTCAATATGCAGAAATTCGCCTTCTTCCACATGTGGGAACGTGCCGACGCAATACAAATCATCCTCCTCTGAAGACAGGGTCAGTACCGTATAACCATTTTCGCCGCGATATACAATTTTCTCAACATAACCTTCCCATGTTTCTAGCATCTTGTTCCCTAACCTCTTTCCATCCTGATACAGCACCGTAAGACAAACGAAGTCAGGCGTGGAGCATTATCCCACCCTGACCTTCGCTATTTCCTCTTTAGTTTCTCTTCATCGACTCATACAGCATCTGTGCAATCCCCAGATCTGCATTCTCTGCTATCAATTCAGCGTAAGACTGATTTAATTTATCGCCAAACATCTTCATGTAGTCGCCTTCACTATCCTCATCTTCCAACATCGCACTCTTTGTCGATTTGATTACCTGCTCGATGAGATAGGTTTCAAATTCTTTGCAGGCATCCATCAATTCTTCGTCGGTAGCTTCTGTTTGCCCAATATTACTTAACGAAGCCGATAATTTTTCTGCCTTCGCCGCGGACCCGGAAGATGCCGTCTGCTGTGCCATTAAATATTCACTTCCGATTGAAATCGACATGTCTTATCCTGCCTTTCTCTGCTTACCGGTTTTATCCACGCAGATTATTTGCCTGCTGAAGCATCTGGTCTGATGCAGTAATTACCTTGGAATTCATTTCATAAGCACGCTGTGCCACAATCAGATTTACCATTTCATCTACCGTTTCCACATTAGACGCTTCCAAATATTTGGACAGGACACGGGATCTCTTCAGTGCCGCATCCTCACCTTCCAGCCTTGGTTCGCCGGATGCATCCGACTGCGCATACAAACTGCCCGACAGTTTCTCAAGCCCCGCCGGATTGTTAAACTGCACCACGCCAAACTGTACATCTAAATCAATCACAATATCCTGCGCATTGCGGTAATAAAAACGGCCTTCCTCATCGATGGTAATATTCGATGCATCGATGGATTCGTCAAACACAATGGTCTCACCCGTATCACTTAAAATCGGATACCCGTCCGAGGTACAGAGTGTCAGGCCGTCCACACCAATCGACATATTGAATGCACCGTTTCTTGTATAAGAAACCGTTCCGTCCGGCATTGCTACCTGGAAAAAGCCATTGCCATCCAGTGCAAAATCATATGTATTGCCGGTAGCCGTCAATGTACCCTGTGTGAATCTCGATGTAATCGAGCCCGTACGTACACCTGCACCAACCTGTCCGATGACCGGCTTCGGATCACCGTTATTGTCCGTGGTCTTTGTCTGTAATTTGGAATAAAGTAATGTTTTAAACTCTACGGTTTCCTTTTTGTATCCGGTGGTATTTACATTGGATAAGTTGTTGGAAATCGTGTCAACCGCATTCTGCTGTGCAATCATACCGGTCGCACCGGTCCATAAGGAACGCATCATAATGATTCACCATACCTTTCTTTCGTCATGTCCTACATACATGCTGTCTTATGAAAATTTAGACTCTGCCGACAGAGTTTACTGCCTGGTCTAATGTACCGTCCATGGTCTGAATTACCTTCTGGTTTGCTTCATAGGCACGGGTAATGGCAATCATCTGTGTCATTTCCTGTACAACGTTAACGTTGGACTGCTCTAAAAATCCCTGTCTCACCGCGCCGGCCGCTTCCTTTTGGGTGGCTCCGTCCACCGGTTCATACATGGTATCCGCATACTTTTTCAGATAATTATAATCCTCAAAGTCTGTGATCGTGAGCTTGTCAATCAACTCACCGTTTGCATAAACAGTTCCATCCGTGTCAAATACAATTTCTGCATCGGTCGGTACGATCAAATCGCCCGCCTCGCTCTGCAGACGGTTTCCGTCTGCGTCAGTTACATAACCATCCTTGGTAATCGTATAGTTACCCGCTCTGGTATAGCGAATATGGTCAATTCCGTTTGTATCCGTAACTTTCACTGTGAAGAATCCCGCACCGTCCAGTGCCAGATCGTACGTGTTGCCTGTAGGCCGTAAGGAACCCTGTGTATGATTCGTATACACTTCCCCGATTTTCACGCCGAGCGTCATCTTTCCGATGATCTCATCCGTTTCAGCCGAGAAGTCACGAACCTTGATTCCGAGCATGTCATCAAAAGACTGACTGGTCACACCCTCCTGCTTATACCCTGTGGTAGAAGCATTTGCAATGTTGTTTGCAATCACATCCAGTCTCTTCTGTTCATTCTGCATTCCGGTCCAGGCCGTATAAAGTCCTCTTACCATACTCTTTTCACTCCATAGTTTCTATGAATATTTCCGAACAGTAAAAACCGTTCTAACGTATTTATCGGCTAGTTTGTCTTTCCACTTAAGAACTCAACATATTTTCCTGTACCCACAGCAACAGCTGTCATCGGATCTTCCGCTGTCATCGTGGTAATACCGGTCTTTTCTTCGATGAGTTCTTCAAGACCGTATAACAGGCATCCGCCGCCGGTCAGGACAATACCTCTGTCTGCAATATCCGCTGCCAGTTCCGGCGGAGTCTTTTCAAGAACGCTGTGTACCGCTTCCACGATCTGAGAAGTAGGCTCTCTGAGTGCTTCCTCGGTCTCTTCGGACGTCACAGCAATGGTCTTTGGCAGACCGGTTACCAGGTTACGTCCCTTTACATCAAGCGATACGGATTCCGGTCTTCTGTAAGCGGAACCGATACGGATCTTAATATCCTCTGCGGTACGCTCACCAATCAGAAGATTATGTTTCTTTCTCATATAACGAACAATGGCTTCATCAAAGTCATCGCCTGCAATCTTAATGGAAGTGCTGACAACGGTACCGCCCAAGGAAATTACTGCGATATCGGTTGTACCGCCGCCGATATCTACAATCATGTTACCGCATGGTCTGGCAATATCAATACCTGCACCAATGGCTGCTGCAATCGGCTCTTCAATAATGGCAACCTCTCTTGCACCTGCCTGGTAGGTAGCATCTTCTACCGCCTTCTTCTCAACTTCTGTAACACCACTCGGTACACAGACGCTGATACGAGGCTTTCTTAAGCGCTGCTTGCCCACTGCCTTCTGGATAAAATACTTTAACATCTTTTCTGTTACAGTGTAATTGGAAATAACACCCTGTCTGAGCGGACGCACTGCCACGATATTACCTGGTGTTCTACCAAGCATAAGACGCGCCTCTTCTCCGATTGCTTTAATTTTGTTTGTGTCGCGGTCAAACGCAACTACGGAAGGCTCCTTTAAAACAACACCTTTCCCCTTTATATAAACAAGTACACTGGCGGTTCCCAAATCGATTCCGATATCACTGCAAAACATAGTAACTCTCCTTTCATTTCCTCTTATTATCATCAGAATATACTTCTGCCATTTTCCTTTATGCATATACTCTTATATTATATACTGATTTCCCCAATATTTCAAAGTATTTTTTCTTTTTTTCACTCGGAAAAACCAATCTTTTTCCCTTTTTTCGTCATTTTATGCATGTCATTCCTGCAAAAAGGCAAATCCCTGCAAAGTGCACAAAAAAAGAGAGACCCCTGCAAATATTCCAACAAGAAATATTCCCCTACAAGACTCTCTCTTCTTCTCTTATCCTGCTTTCTATTTTCCTGCCTTTGCAGCTTCCAGTTTCGTCTTACGACGGTTCTTTACCTCTTCTGACATCGGCTTGATATCACCGGCAGCCTTTAATGCCTCCTTCGTCATGAGCGGACCGAACAATTCGTAAATCAATACCGCAAATAAAGTAATATTACGAATTAAATTTCCCTGATAACCAAGCTGCATTGCCGTTGCACACATTCCGAGGGCAACTCCTGCCTGCGGAAGCAGTGTGATACCGAGGTATTTGCAAATAGACGGTTCACACTTGGTTGCCTTTGCGCCGACCAACGAACCGGTATACTTACCAAGAGAACGGAACAAAATGTATACCACACCAATTCCTACAATCGCTACATCCGTAAATACCGACAGTTCCAGTTCCGCTCCGCTGATGACAAAGAACAACGCAAACAGCGGAGATGTCCATTTATCCGACCGCTCCATCAAATCGTGGGACAATGGACAGGTATTGCAGAACACCGTACCGAGCATCATACACACGAGAAGCGAAGAAAAACTTACATGAATTGCTCCAATATGGAAATCCAGCATTGCAAGGGATGTCGTCAAAAATACAAATGCAATTGTAAGATTCAGACGATTGGTATTGGAATTAAACAATTTTTCCAACTGTGTTAATATGAATCCCATGATGGCACCTAAAACCAGGGAACAAACAATTTCCACCAAAGGGTTTACTAAAAGGGAGATCATATCAATTCTTCCGCTGACCAGCGATTTTGCAATTCCAAAGCAAACTGCAAAAACAATCAGACCCACCGCATCGTCTAATGCTACTATCGGAAGTAACAGACTGGTAAGCGGCCCCTTTGCTTTATACTGTCGTACTACCATAAGGGTTGCAGCCGGCGCTGTCGCTGTCGCAATGGCACCAAGCACCAAAACCTGTGGCAGAGTCAGTTTGTCCGGCATCATCAGATGCACCGCATACAACGCTAAATCTACAAATAAGGTTGCCACCAATGCCTGTACAATACCAATCACAAGTGCCTGTTTCCCCGTCTTCTTTAATTCCTCCAGCCGGAATTCATTACCGATGGAAAAAGCAATAAACCCCAGAGCAATCTCAGCAATCAGATGTAAACTGCTCACATCCTCCATGGATCCAAAACCAAACCCGTCAATGCCGAGTGCACCGATACAATATGGTCCGATTAACACACCGGCAATCAGGTATGCCGTTACTGACGGCAAATGAAACTTCTTAAACAAACGTGTCATCATAAGCCCTGCAAGTAAAGCTACAGACACAGACAATAAAACATTGCTCATAACTTTTTACCTCTCCCTTGTATATTTTCTATTCTTTCTCCGGAATTCTACTCTATTATGAACCTTCCGGTTATCTTTAGCCGAATAAAGTATACGCCTCCTGCTTCTCCTTTGCAATCGTCATTTTTACCGATTTTTTCATGCTATTTTTAAGATTTTATAGTATTTTTTTAACAACGCCTCTACCTTGTCCCATAAAAGAAGAAGAGGAGAACTCCTATTCGGAATTCCCCTCTTGATTTCCTATATCACCCGGTACCTGTTCTTGTACCGCATCCTCTCAAGCAATCGCTTCCAGGTAATCGCCAAAACACTTACTCGGCATTGGCTTTGCATAATAATAACCCTGAATCATATCACAGTGGGAAGCCTTTAAAAACTCCATCTGCTGCAATGTTTCTACCCCTTCTGCAAGAACGGATATGTTTAAATCCTTTGCCATTGAAATGATATGATACACGATTCTCTTATCGCGATTCGCAGACGCGCCCTCATGACAGCCGTCTAAAAATCCCTTGTCCAGTTTCAGCACATCCACCGGCATTTCACGCAGTAAGGACAAGGAAGAATAACCGGATCCAAAATCATCCATAGACAAACCAAATCCGGCTTCCTTTATCTGACGCATGACCGAAAGAAGCGTTCCCATTTCTTCGTACGCCATACTCTCTGTCAGCTCAATTTCCAGATCCGACGGTTTCAAACCGTAACGCTCTACTGTGCGGATCAGACGGTCCACAAAATCCACTTCTTCCAAATGCCTTCTTGAGAAATTCGTAGACACTTTTACCAGTTTCTTGCCTTCTTCTTTCCACTCTCTCATCTTACGGCATACTTCTTCCAGTACAAAGAAGTCAATCTCACAAATAAAGCCGTTTTCTTCACAGGTCGGCACAAATTTATTTGGAGTCAGCATGCCTCGTTCCGGATGCTCCCAACGCACCAGTGCCTCTGCACCAATCACGTGCCCTGTGGTAATTTCATACTTTGGCTGCAAAAACACCTTCAGTTCCCCGTGTTCTGCTGCCCGGCGGATGTCCGCCTCGAGTTCCTTTACTTCCAGTTCCTTCACAAAGTCGTTTTCATTGTAAAATGCAATCTGGTCACGGAATCCCTTTCCGTTTCGTTTTCTTGCTGCACTGGCACGTGCACGGATCATATTGATATCTTCATTCTTATGAATCAGATACACTCCGCAATTAAACAGGAGTCTTCTCTGGATTCCCTCTTCCGCCATGAGGTAATCTGCCGCAGCATTCAAAATATCATGGATTCTTTCCTTCAGTCCCTCTTCACT
The DNA here is from genome assembly GCA_015057585.1 of Lachnospiraceae bacterium. Taxonomy (GTDB): domain Bacteria; phylum Bacillota; class Clostridia; order Lachnospirales; family Lachnospiraceae; genus SIG299. The sequence goes on from SVEF01000003.1 coordinate 192,937, forward strand.
CTGATAGTGCAATAACAAGCAAAAATGGTCTCCTGTCGTACGGCTGACCAGCTCATCCTTTCCAAGGCAGGACGCAAATACTGTTGCAATATATCGTAATACCACATTCCCGTATGCATATCCATAAGTTTCATTGATGTACTTAAATCCGGATACATCACAAGATACGTACGCGTACTTCGCTCCCTTTCTGTTATGCAGAATACGTGTCGCATCCAGCTTGTGTTGCTCCTTCGACGGCAATTTGGTTACATCATCCAACAACACCGTCGGTTCCTCTTCTCTCTTTCTCTTTCCGAACAATCCCTCTGCTCTCGTTACTATCCTCTGTAACATGTTTCTTTCCATTCTCCTCCATGGGTAAAATTTCATACGGTAAGCATTTTACCACGCTTTTTTTCACAAAACAATAGTCCTTTCTACTCATGTAGACGATTTTTGACGACTTTTTTAACACTTTTTTGAGGTAATTCGACAAAATACAACGAGCCGTCCTCTTGCGATTGCTCCGCAATTCGCAAGCCGTCGGCAGTCGCCGACGCAAAAATCGTGTACAAAAAACCCGGAGGAAACGAATTCCCTCCGGGCAATTTTTATACGCGATTTTTCATCGGCTCGTTGCTTACTCGATGATTGTAGCAACCTTACCGGAACCTACTGTTCTACCACCTTCACGGATAGCGAAACCAAGACCCTGCTCCATAGCGATTGGGTGAATAAGTTCTACGGACATTTCAATGTTATCACCTGGCATGCACATTTCAACGCCTTCTGGTAAGTTACATACGCCAGTTACGTCAGTTGTTCTGAAGTAGAACTGAGGTCTGTAGTTGTTGAAGAATGGAGTATGACGACCACCTTCATCCTTTGTTAATACGTAAACCTGAGCTGTGAACTTCTTGTGGCACTTGATGCTGCCTGGCTTACAAAGAACCTGTCCTCTTTCGATTTCAGTTCTCTGAACACCACGAAGAAGAGCACCGATGTTATCACCAGCCTGAGCTTCGTCAAGGAGCTTACGGAACATTTCGATACC
>SVEF01000004.1 GCA_015057585.1 Lachnospiraceae bacterium
GAAAATCTACACTGATATGGTCATTATACAGTGAAAAAAACAATATGAAAAGACTTTATAACGGGACATTAGTCCCGCAAAAAGAAAGGAGTTGCGGGAGTACGGAATTTACTTCCGCAATCAAGTTTTAATTTTCTCCCTACAGGGAGACAGGCAGGTTGATTATCAAATCATTCTCTGCCTGTCAGAATATGGAAATTATTTCTTTCCACGTGGCTTTGTCTGCGATAATGCACTAGCTGCCACAGACTTGGAATCCTTGCCATAACGTCCGTCATGAAGAATTTTACTTGCTGTGGATGCCACTCTTCTGGACGTTTGCTTGCCGTTCTTTGCCATTGAACTCACCTCACTTTCTACGTTCAGTATAATAAAACCTAAAAAGTAATTGAAGATAGCAAGTTTACACATAACTTTTTTAATTTAATAATGTTAAAATTGTTGTTTTTATGTGTATTTTCATTTATACTTCAAATATAATATGGTTTTTACCATTACTATTTCGATACAAAAAAATAAAGCCATGGTTTAACACATGACTTTTAACAACATGAAAGGGGAAAATTATGCCTCAGATTATTGAAAATTTTTTTGAAAATAATATCTTTACATTTCAGAGTTATGAATGTGATTGTGTGGAAGACATAGAACACACTGTCCCTGGTATGCCGCCAATAAAAACATATAAATTTCAGTCTGATACAGAAAAACCGCTACTCTTTGGCTACAGAGCCAAAACAGGACTCTCCAGAATTGCTGCTAACGGTACTACCGAAGAAGATAATATACTGGGATCACTGATTGCACTACCCACAAAGAAACCATCTGATTTATATAGTTTCTTTAAACGCAATGGCTTCCTCTTCCCTGTAAGTCCCTCTGAATATGAATGCATAGATGCAGCTTTACTTTATGAATTTATGTTAAGAATCAAGGCAACCGTGGAACTTATGGCGGCAGTAAATGAAATTCACAAGGATTACAATAAGATAACACATTTAACCTTTTATCTGATGCTTTCAGAACAATTACAGATTGATATGGCATCTTTACCAGAACCATATACTACTTGCAAGCACTCTTTCATCGACACGCTTTCCAAAGCAAGCGCTCTGCCACTTGGGTGGGAACGTCAGCAGGAAGCATTTGAAAAAGACACTTACACCATTGTAGATACAATAAACACACCTTCCTATGAATTGAATATAAACGAATATAACAATATCATAAGTGGAACATGTATTGATGGTGCCATTCCCGTTACACCTCTTTACCGTCAGATTATACAGTTATATTGCAGTTACAATGGAACTGACATAGAACGGAAAACCATTGATTTTCTCTTTCATCTTCAGCATGATTTTTCGCAGCTCCGCACTTGTGATATGGTTAATGGTCTTACATTTTTTGTTCCAACAGACCTTTCTATCATGAGTGATGAAATGAAATCAACATTGATTGAAATTGCACGATTTGTATTAGGTGAAGAAATAAATGCAAATCTAAGTGGTATATTCCCGGTGTATGACGTGCAGACAATGTCTCCTTCATGGAAAGTAGATTCACTGCTTAGTGCTATATATTTTTCCATGTTTTATCTAAAACCGGATCTTGAGCTGTACCGCCAGTGTGCAAATCCACGTTGTCAGAAATATTTCCTTGTCAAGACCACGTCCACAAGAACAAAATTCTGTAGTACAGAATGCTGCAACCGTGTAACGCAAGACAGATACCGCAAGAAAAAAAGAGAACTTGGAAAATAAAATAAACCTGCGTTATACAGTCACATTGGCTGCATAACACAGGTTCTTTTTAATTTTCTTTATTTTCGTATGGTACTTTTTCTTCAGCTACCATTGACAATGTAGTTCTTGGATTAAAATCATATACTACTGGTTTATGAACTGGTGTAACAGGAACTGCTCCGGGAGCTGTCGGAACTTCTTCTCTATTCAATACAGCTTCTATGCAATCTGCCAATGCAACTTTTTCCTTCACCGGATTGCCTGTATAATGGTACATCAAATACCTTGTATCCATAACAATGCCTTGAATACGCTCATAATATTTTTTATTTTCTCTCCAATCACCAACAGCTTCTCCAATATTTTCTACAACCGATGTGAGCTTAAAATAATTCTTGGCCATATTGTAGGGCATAATGAATGCATTAAACAATGAATTGGTATCCACACCTTTGTATTTTTCCAAATACTCACCATATGTAATCTGTTTGTTGATTGATGAACCATTTGGAAGATGGTCTGGTATGCCTGTCCATCCATACTTATAACATTTTGCATCCAGAATATAATACTTACCGTTATGAATCATGATGGTATCCGGCATTAACGGACGTTTTTCTTTATACTTGCCATAATCCAACAGCCAGCGTGAACGTGGGAAATACTTTTCTTTATCCTTTTCTCCAAAGGCTCTATCAATCAGTTTCTCCCAAACATAATCAAAATTATCCGTACCAAAGTAGAATTGCTTCTCTGATGTCTTCTCGTCCATATACTGAAGCATATCCTTCATGGATTGAAATAAATTACGTTTCTTGTCATCATTCGTATTTCCTAATTTTGCGTTCAGAATAGCAATGGACGTTTTCACATCTGGATGTGGCCCTGGCTGTTCGGGCATATATGGAACATAAAGCCATCCCAGCTTTTTAAATGCTTCATATACACAGAACCTATTGATTAAAGTAATCTGCTTTGTATCATTCGGTGTTGTTGCTCGGACAGTAAACTCTGTATAAATAAAAGAACTTATTCCATCTTTTTGCTGTACTAAAGGAATTTGATTTCTTACCGTTCTTGGCCAGTCTTGCTTTCCTGTAGCACTGGTTCTGAATGTAGGATCTACTTCTACATAATATTTTCCGCCTATTGAAAAATAATACTCGATAACATTCTTATAAGCATTGATAGGAAAATCCACCGTTTGTGGAGCAGCAAACTTATTGACAGCCAGAAGCCTATCTTCTTTTGTTGTAAATTCAGACAGAACCTGTATCAAATGCTTAATATCTGTTCTTATCTCAGCATCCGTCTCAGGTAACTGGTATCCAATAGGGAAATAGACCATTACGTTGTCAGAGTCTGCCTTAATCCCAACAAAGCGATCGCCATCTTCATTTGTATTTACATGACAATGTTTCGTGATGTCATCGTCCTGCAGTGTTGTATTCAACGCAGAATCCAAATCCATATTATCTCACCGCCTTACTGTTCGTCTCTTATAAATGCATTTCTTACATTTTCTTTGAACATTGAAAAACGATTTATCTTTTCTGCATACATAAACACACGAATTACCTGTTCTAAACTCTGATAGGTGGTTGTTTCAAAAACAATCTCCCTATTAAATTTGAATGCATCGTCCCACAAATATTTAATAACTTTTTCAGGGAATTTTCGGTTCTGCTTCATTGCACTGCGAATTGCGTACAACCTATCCTTTTCCGTTTCTGTAATAGTTCCTGATTGTTCCTTCTTACGTAATGCATCATATTCACCATCAGAAAGATTTCCCATTTCATCGTTATACATCAAATCTTTCAAATGAACAAAATATGCACCCAGACGTTTATCTTCTGCCGATGTCATGCGAGCATTATTTCCGACAATAATACTGTTAATCTCTGTACAGAATGTCTGCCATGTTACGCCTGTATCAAGAATTTCCGCATCAGCTAAACTCCTATCTACATGCTCAAAATTATTTTCAATTAATCGCATTTCCCATCTACGCTGGAAAGCGGTATCAAGCGTAAACACGTTCTGGTCAGAGGTGTTCATTGTTCCAATAATTGATAAATTGGATGGAATACGTACTTTATGTCTTGCATCCCCGTAAACGATCTTTGCAATATTCGCATTTGTAATTCCATATTCGCTTGTTCCAACCGGGTATCCATCATCGTCTGCTTCTCGAAGTTCTGTTTTTCTATCAAGCAGCTGAAACACTTCTCCAAAAATTGCCGGTGCATTACCACGATTTATCTCCTCAATAATAAGGATATACTCTTTCTCTGGATCATTATACGCATCATGGAGAATATTTGTAAAAGGACCTGGTGTGAACTTGTAACTCACCTGTCCCTCCTCATCAACATTAGGCAAAATCTGTCCAATGAAATCAGAATATGTATAATCCGGATGGAAAACTAAACGTTCAACATTTGTACCCTTCTTACAATATTCGTGTTCTATTGTCCAGCTCTTACCAGAACCAGGCACTCCATACAGAAGAACATTAGATCCGCTCGATACTCTTCTTTCTTCCAAATCAGTTAATTGGATTCCTGTATTCTGGGACTGCAAATCTTCCAATCCAATTACCTTTGTTGCAGATAACTGTAAAAGGGTATCTACACGTTTCTGATACTCTTCCAGACTCTCAGCGATATCCGTGGCCGCTGTTACACTACCACCAGAATACTGTAAATATGGATTCATTTCATCTGATAACAGTGATTTAAGAATCCTCAATGCACCTTTGGCTTCTTTATCGCCATTTATATCTACTGCTTGTGATGTTTCCAGAAATTTTTTGTAAATACTATTCTGGTTAAAAATAACATCTCTTGTTCCATCAACCAACTTGAATACCGCACCTTCTGATAATGCAGTAAACAAATACGTCAATGTTTTTTCGCATTCTGGATCAACTGCTACGTTGAATCCAATCCAGGACATTAAAACTCGGATATACGCATTTTCATTACCCAAAATAACACTGTGGATTATATCCGCATTAACAGAATATGTGAGTTTTTTTGGATATCTAACACCACCTGTTCTTTCAGCACTCGCAGGCTTAGTCTCATCCACAAAATTAACCCTTGCTAATTTCCATACCAGTTCAAACGCCACAATCAACGCTTCCATCTGTGATTTGAACAACTGATTCTGATTTACCCCCGATATCAATGCATCAAAATCAATCTGCTCCTCTTCACAGATTTCGCTCAAGTAGTCAATAAGCCATTGTTCTATTTCCTCTGCAAGAACAATTTTGTCCCCATCGCTCACAGAATATGTTAATTCTGCCGGATGATCAGAACATTCCCAAAGCAACACCGCTAAAGCAAGTGTACTTTTCACATGGGGAAGAGAAGACTTAATTCCTAATTTTAAATCCATCTCATCATATGCCAAAATAGTATCCGGTCTATTCATGTGCTTTCTCCTCCTTAATGTCCTTCATGATAACTTCCGCAATAGCTCCTGCCAGAAGTGGTGGAACGGCATTTCCTACTTGCTTCATCTGTGAGCCTTTATTTCCAACAAATACAAAATTATCCGGGAAAGACTGTATTCTTGCTGCCTCACGCACCGTAATTGCTCTATCCAAAAATGGATGTGTAAATTTACCAGAAGACGGTGTATCAAATCGTGTAGTAATTGTAACAGATATTTCCTCTTTTCGCATCCTTGTCCATGTTCCACTATAAATAGATTTGGTCAAATGTTCTTTCGGAAGAACTTCTTTTCCTGCGTTTGGTGGAATCAAAGCCAATCTTTCCAATGCCAGTTTAGAGTGTTTAGTTACTACATGATTATGAAGAATAGAACTCTCATGTCTTAACTTCTTTTGATAATCGCTTTGTGGTTCATTTTTATATTCCTGTTCTTCTTTTCCCTCTCCTGACTTCAAATATGCTAGATCGCTAATGGCATCCCAGACAGTAACCGTTTTATCTATTGGAGTTGGTAATTCCGGTGCATTTCCATCCTTTTTTCCAATAATAACCGCACGTCTTCTATTCTGAGGAACACCATAATCCGCAGCATTTAAAACGCCCATATTCAAAGAATATCCCATTGAATTAAACAGTTCCACTATTTCATTTCTAAAGAAACCACCTTCTGCTGACAATAAATTAGGTACGTTTTCCATAACAAAATATCTTGGTTCTACAAGTTCCACAACTGCAACATAGTATTTAAACAAGAAATTTCTTTCATCATGTATGGTCTTTCTTTGACCTTTTTGTGAGAACCCCTGACAAGGTGGTCCTCCAATAACTACATCGATTTTTCCCTTGTATTTTCCAAAAACCTCTTCAAGATTTAAGGATGTAATGTCACCAACAATCATTTTTGTATTCTTGTGATTTAACTGATAAGCAGCCGCAATCGAAGCATCATACTCATTGGCCAATACCACATCAAATCCATGTTTCTCAAACCCAAGAGACAATCCGCCCACCCCGGCAAACAAATCTATAACTTTTGGTCTCATCTTCATGCCTCCTGTATTCTCTGATCGGATATTCTATAGTATGTTTCATCAAGTTCTATTCCAATAAAATTCCTATCAAGTCTTTTTGCAACAACCCCTGTCGTACCGCTTCCCATAAACGGATCCATAACGCAATCACCCACATTAGAAAGCACTTTTACAAAATGGTTTATCAGACTTTCCGGTTTCTGTGTCGGATGCTTGCCATGCTTTCTTTCTCCATTTGGTGTTACCGAAGTTTCCACAAAGTCATGAAGCATTGAGCCCTCATTATTAAATGTTCCAGTTCGTGTTTTATACGTAAAATATATCCATGCTTCAGTTGAATTTACAAAATGCAGATTCATGTTTCGCGGCATTGGATTTGTTTTATGCCAAATCCCAGTAGTTTTATAATAAAAACCATGCTTCTCTGCTAGTTTAATTATCGTTTCTACCTTTATGATAGACATAAACACTATCATAGAGCCGCCTTTTCGCATCACACGAGCTGCTGACTCAAAGAAAGAATCCATAGATGTTGACCACTCGTCAAATTCCATGTTATCCCATCCTGCTGTCGCAAAAAAATTGTCTCTCATTTTATGCAAATTCGTATCTCTATTTTTCATAAAATTGCCAAGATTATATGGCGGATCAGTTACAATCAAATCTACTGTCCCCGCTTCAATCTCTTTCATGGCATCTATACAATTTCGATTATATAATTTCATCTCAGCCATAGCCAATCCTTTCCTGTTCATATATTACTGTGCCTTGTTAAAATTCATTTATATCAAGTCCCTGCTCGAACATTCGCTGATAACGTTCATATGACATTACCACTGCTATCGGCTTTCCATTCTTTTGAATAAAAGCGGTTTTATCTTCCTCTACCAATCCCCTAATCAATTTTGAAGATTGTCCACGGTTGAACTCTCCAATATTCAAATGTTCCATCGGTGTTTTTACTCTTTTATCGCTCAATCGTAGTACCTCCTTCCGCACTAATACATTTTCTATTATACCAGATATAATTAAAATTACAATATGAATTAAACATTTTATTTCCATTATATTTTACATTGTAAATGTAATTACTTTTGCAACCACTTTTACAATATTTTATTTCATGGAACCACTTCCATATTTCTCAAAAATATGGTACACTTCTAAATACCAACTTTCAGAAAGGAGTGCATTTTACATGAGTCGTTCAATCGATCAATTCACAACGCCTTTTTCACCGGCAGAAGCATTCTGCATTGGTGGTATTATATCCGCATGTGATGTACATACGAATGAATCTGGATCTTTTACTTGGGTTCTCCCCGTTATTCACAATCCCAAAAGAGCTACTCCAGATAACCTTTCTACACACAAGCAGCACCTTAAAAAAATTTTTTCCAAAATACCATCACAGTTAATTTCAAAAGGGGAGACTGATTACAAAAAATATATGCAGCCAAATAAAGACGGCTTTGTATTTCTATTTGAATCAAACGACATTAGTACCCCAGAGGATTTGATTGATCGCTTTGCTCGTGACATCCTTTCTTCTGACGAAACAATTCGCTGCGCATTTCTCTCTGGTGCATTTGATGGAAGAAGTTCTTGGGACAAACCCGGGAAAATGATCACACTGGACAAGCGTAATGAATTATGTACTCAAACAATATGCTCCGTTATAGACAGTCTTGATCTGGACATAAAATACAATAATAACCCGGCACGTGAAAGGTCTTCTGGGCAGGGCAGACCACGAAAAGCTCAGCTCAGAATTTATTCAACAAGCGTTCCAGACTTCATAAAAAAAGTAGGACTTGTTTCCCCTACAAGAATAAAAGATATCGAAAATGCAAGTATATGTAACTTTGTAGAAGAAACTGATAAGACCCTTAGTGGCCTTACCACAATATTAGGCTTACGTTTTTCTACACAGACCCGCAAATATAAAAAGAAGTCTGGCAAAAAGATTTCTATCGAGTCAGACTTGGATAAGAAATTACTGGATAACATTGATGCTAAAATTGGAAAAAAGGCCACAGAATCACCTACTTATCAAGGAAAGCCAAAAAAGAAAAAGAAACCAACCAAGGTTTCTTCCACCGAAGCATATCCCCGCGATACGAATACTGCTTTAAATGCTTTAGAGATTGCTAACTATAAATGTGAAATTAATCCAGAGCATCCAACCTTTATTCGTAAAAAAAATAATTTGCCTTACACGGAACCCCATCATCTGATTCCTATGGCATATTCCGATAATTTTGATTTCTCTCTGGATGTAGAGGAAAATATTGTTTCATTATGCAGTCACTGCCACAATCAAATCCATTATGGTAAAGATGTTGAAGTTATCTTGCGACCTCTTTACGAACAGCGAAAAGATATGTTAGCTCGCGTGGGACTCTATATTAAATACGCTGAACTTCTCAAAATGTATAAGTAATCAAAAACGGAACTGAGCTATAATAAAATAGCCTGTTCCGTTTTTAACATTTTATCTTCTCCCATTCATCTGCCACTTATCATGCTTCTTTATACTTCGTACCGCCTGTGGCAGTGTCCTTGCTCTACCATGAAGATGATATGGATGTGAACACTTATGCTTATGAAAAATAACACACGCATTATCATTCGGCTGTGTTACATTATGCAAGTACCAGAAATGCCCTGTATTCTTAGACTGCACCGTCACATCATATTCACTGGTACAGATTATATTGAAATATTCCCGAGAAATAGCATCCAAATCTTTTGTATCAAACATTCACTTGCCCCTCCCTGGCAAACCAAGTGCTCAATGCCTGTTCCAAAACTCCCATGATTTCATCCGTGGACTTACCCTTAAAGTATTTCTTCTTTATCTGGGCAAACATCTTTGCATCAGATACCAGCTTTTCTTTCGTGTCTCCTACCAAAATATCCTTCACTTTGTCCGCCGTAAGAGAACCGGCTGCATTATGCAGTTCCACAGCTTGTGTATTCTTAATCTTTCCACCATGCTCATCCAGAACAGTACACACCTGTTTCTGCTCCTCTTCTGAAAGATACGATAATTCCACCGCTGTTACCATAGCCATAGTACCAGCATCCACCATTTCCTTAATCTGCTCTGTAGTCTGATTCAATCTCATATATCTTGCAATGTTGCGTCCGGTCATTCCATAATCTTCCCCAATGGAATCTCTGCTCTTTGACCTGTGGACATCATGTCCACAAGTCTCTGGTGCGTCCACACCATTCAGCTTTGCAATCTCTTCCAGAATGTCATTTCGCCTGCCCTGACACATGACTTTCTCATATCTCTCTGCCAATACTGCTGCCTTTTCAGATGGCAAGAGTTCATCAAAAGACCTCTGCAACATATTGGTTTCTATCACATACACATACGCTTCTCTCTCAGTCAGATTTTCTTTGATGATTGCTGGAACTTCTTTGATGCCTGCAATCTTCGCAGCATTCCACCTATTATGTCCAGCAAGCATTTCATATTTATCTGCTACTTTCTGTACGATTACTGGAATAAGAATCCCATGCTCCTTAATACTCTCCACCATATCATCAAGGCGTTCGCCCTCATACAAACGGAATGGATGATTGTGAAACGGAACTATCTTCTCTACCGAAGTCATTGTTGTGCCATTGGATACCGGAGCATTTTCTGCTTCCGGCATCCCTAATAAATCAACTGCATCTTGAAATACTTTTCTTTTTGGTGCATTAGCCTTCATTCTCAATCAACTCCTTTGCCAAATTCTGATATGCTTTGCAAGCCTTACATCCCGGTGCATACTCCAATAATGGCTCACTGTAATAAACCGACTCTCCCACCTTTACTGTATTTGGAATCTTACTGTCAAAGATACGAAGCTGACCTGCAAATGTCTCTGATACCTGTTCTGTGATGACCTTACACAGATTGGTTCGTGCTTCACACATGGTCAACAGAATACCTGCTACTTCTAATTTCGGATTGATACGGTTCTTAATCTTTCTCACAGATTTAAGAAAATCCTGCAATCCCATCATGGCCAGCAACTGTGGATTTGCCGCGATAATCACTTCGTCTGCCGCTGCTAATGCATTGATGGTGAGTGCTCCCAAAGACGGACAGGTATCAATCAATATGTAATCGTATCTGTCACGCAACGGCTCCAGAATACCTGCCAGAATCCTCTCTGCACCCATTTCTATTCTTAACTTCGCATCCACCGCAGAAAGCACCATAGATGATGGGATAAAATCCACACCCTTTCTACTCATAATGTATTCTTCCGGTTCTGGCTGTTCTTCTTCCTCAATCTGATTCATCATTAGATGACCGATAGTAGCCGGAACTTCTGCCACATCTTCCACTCCCATACAGGTAGTCAAATTTGCCTGACTGTCAAAATCAACTGCTAATACTTTCTTCCCCAACTCTGCCAATGAATATGCCAGATTGAAGGTAGAGACGGACTTGCCGACTCCACCTTTCATGGCACCTAATACGATGATCTTTGCCATAACTATTTTCTTCCCTTCTTGCAATTATATTTACAATCTTCTGCCACCATCATGCACTTGCCACAAGGAGCATGATATTCCATTTCTTCCGGTTCTCTTGGAGTGATAATCAACTTTCCGTCCTCGCATTCCACCTGAATCAAACTGCCAATCTCAAATCCCGTTTCTTTCAACCAATCTCCTTTTAAGATGATAGTCGGTGTATCTTTATAGTTGTAACCACTCACGTTATATACTTTCATTTTTCTGAATTTTTTAAATGCCATAATATTGCCTCCTTAGATTTGCCTTGTTTTAGATTGGAATTGCAGACCTTGTATCGGATGCAGACTCATCCGAGAATAACAGTTCCATAGCCCAACGGCACCACCTCCCTTAAATGCAAAAAGAACTGCTAACACGATTTGCATCGTATTAACAGTTCTCTTTTAAGTTCAGTGTTTTATATTCTATTTTTCACCATTTTTAACTTTGTTGAACTCGTCCATATCAACACTAAGTTTAATGTGTGAATCAGGCTTTGTCTTTTGGTTGCCCAAGAGGACGACAGTTTCCACATGCCCCGTATGCGCAAACTGGTCAACCGGACACACTTTTTTCACAAGGTATCCCTTCTCGCCCAGATACTTCACATCCCTTGCCAGCGTTGCCGGGTCACAGGAAACATAGACGATGCGCTCCGGCTCCATTGCCACAATGGTATCAAGTAAGCTTTCCTCACAGCCCTTTCGCGGCGGGTCCACACAAATCACGTCTGCGCGCATACTGCCCTTAGACTCCCGGTACTTTGCCGGCATAACGTCCTCTGCCGCACCCGCAAAAAATTCCGCATTTGTCATACCATTCAACACGGCATTCTTCTTTGCATCCTCAATGGCCTGCGGTACGATTTCCACGCCGTACACCTGCCCTGCCTTCTGGGCAAGGAACAGGGAAATGGTGCCAATACCGCAATACAAATCCCAAACGGTTTCCCCACCGGAGAGGTCGGCATATTCCAATGCCTTATTATATAATTTTACGGTCTGTTCAGGATTCACCTGATAAAACGAAAGCGGGGAAATCTGATATTTAATGTCACCGATATAGTCTGTAATGTAAGTTTCGCCATACACCGGGAGTATTTCATTTCCTAAGATTACGTTCGTCTTTGCCGTGTTTACATTCAGACAAAAACTCTTCAAAGTATAGCGGCAGGATGTATCTGCATTTAACCCAAACTCCTCCACCGCCGTCTTCACACGCTCTGCCAAAATCTCCGCCTTCGGAAATTTCTTTCCGTTGATGATTAAACAAACCATAACTTCCTTTGTGTGAAATCCTACTCTGGTCAGCACATGACGAAGCAGACCCGTACCTTTTTCCTCATCGTAAGCAGACACTCCATACTCTTCTATAAACGCTTTGACTACCGGTAAAATCACCGCATTGACCGGTTCCTGAATCGCACAATCCGCACAATCAATAATGTTGTGGCTGTGTCCGGCATAAAAGCCCATGACCGGCTTTCCGTCCCTGCCTATTCCTACCGGGTACTGCGCCTTATTTCTATAGTGAAACGGCTCGTCCATCCCGATAATCGGCTCCATTACCTCTGCCAGATGCTCCTCCGACAATCCGCCGATCCTCTGCAGACAGTTTTTCACCTTGTCTGCCTTATGGGCAAGCTGCTTTTCATACGATAAATGCTGCATCTGACAGCCTCCGCATCGTCCCGATACCGCGCATCGTGGTGTCACACGGTCCGGTGACGGCGTAATCAGTTCCTCTACCTTTGCATAACCGTACGTTTTCTTCGCCTTTAACACCTTGACCTTTGCCACGTCACCGATGATGGCACCCTTAACGAAGAGGGTATAGCCCTCTACCTTGCCGATACCCTCTCCGTCATTTCCTATATCTTCTATTGTCACTGTTACAATCTGATTCTTTACCATTTTACTCACTCGTCTTTCTTACATTGGAATCAAACAGTCTCTGGAATCCAAGCCATCCCTTCTCTTCTGTTCCTTCCAAAAGTTCCTTCATCGACTGCAGTTTGGCATCCAGATTGTCTGCCTGGCTGAGCGCCAGCGCCTCTACCAGCGCCGGTTTCTTCGGCGAACCGTATTCCAGTTCCCCATGATGCGCCAAAATACAATGTAAAAGTTCGTTACGAAGTTTCTCCGGAAAGCCCGGAACCTGCGCAATCAGCTTGCCAATCAGTTCCGCGCCAATATAAATATGGCCGAGTAACTGTCCGGCATCGGTATAATCATTTTCCGGAAATGTCGATAACTCCTGTACCTTTCCGACATCATGAAACATTGCTGCCGTTAAGAGCAGGTCACGGTTTACAATCGGATAATTCTTTGCAATGTAATCGCAAAGTCTCGTCACACTGACGGTATGCTCCAGCAGACCGCCGATAAAACCGTGATGGACAGCCTTTGCTGCCGAATGATTGCAAAAGGCTTTTGCTGTTTCTTTATTTTGAATAAAGTAGCCCTCCGCCAGTTTTTTCAGATATTCATTCTTTAAACTGTTGATATAGCAGGTCAGTTCCTGATACATCTCCTTGATGTCCTTATCGGTACATGGCATGTATTCCCTCGGATCGTATTCTCCTTCCTGACAACGGCGCGCCCTTCGGATGTTTAACTGCAACGCCCCCTGGAAACTGACCACCTGCACATCCACCTTGATGTAATCCATTGCCTCGAAATGCTCAATTCCCGGCCCCAAATCCCAGACCTTTCCATCTGCGGTTCCCGTTTTATCCTGTAATGTCAGTGAGTAATAATTTTTACCCGCTTTGGTCTGCAAAGTCTGTTTCGTCTTGCACAAATATACTTCCGAAAACATTTCGCCTTCTCTTACATCTTTCAAATATCTCATATACTTCTCCTACTTCTATTTTAATCTTAAACACACTAATTCTTCACAGCAAGCGGCACCTCTACGGTCATCTCTCTCATACCGTCCTCTGCTCTGCGCATCAGTTTCACCACTATAATTTCTCTGGTATTCCTTTCAAGCAATACCTCATTAAATTCACAAATGCCGTTTACAGGCACCCCCGCAACCGTCACAATAATATCGCCTGCCTTGATGCCCGCATGCAATGCCGGCGAAGAATTTTCTACTTCATTGATATAAACGCCTCCGGTCAGGTTATAATTTGTCATCATACTCTTTGGCAAATCCTGCCCCTTGATTCCGAAATACCCCTGTTCTTCATGGTTTAGAAGTTTCAGAATCACGCCCTCAATGGCATTTAAGGAAATTACAGAGAAAATACCGTCTTCCGTATCCGCCTTTAACGTATGGGTAATCATACCAAGAATTTCCCCATTTAAATTCACAACAAAACCATAACTGTTCTTCCGGTCCACCATATCGGTGGTAAAATAAGAAACCTGTCCGTCTGTTACGGAAATGGTACTTCCGAGGCTGGTAATCATACCAAACTCCAAAGAATTTTCATAGCCATTCGGAGCTCCCAGTGCAATCACAGGAACACCAACCCGGATAGCTTCCTCAGTCGCAAGCACACCCACCTGAACGGTTTCCATAATCTCTTCCGGAATAGCAGAAAGCGGCACTGCCACAACGGCAAGTCCATAGCTTTTATCCATAGAATAAACTCGTCCCGCAATTACTGTTTCGCCAAAATGCACTTCTATCAGGTTCGCACCGGAAATGCGGTCGATATCTACCAGAATTAATAAATCTACACCGTCATTTCCAAGCACAAGTCCTGTGGTTCTTGTTCTGGTCACATAAATTTCCTGGAACCAGTCCACGCCTTCTTCTATTGCTTCTACAATAACCAACGATGTCGAAACGGTTTCTGCTACCTGCAAAATCCTGTCATGCACCTGCAGATACTCATACATAGGATCCGGTGTCACTGTCGGTTCCGGTGTCGACTGTGCAACACCGGTTGGTTCCGGAGACACTTCCGCTCCCTGCGTAATCTCCGCACCTTCTGTCGGCTTTGGTGTCTCTTCACCGGTTGGTTCCGGAGTAACGGATACAGATGTGCCTTCTGTCGGCGACGGGGTTTGACTTTCCATCGGATCCGGGCTTCCTGTCGGCGTTACCGTCTCCGTAGGCGCTTCCGTCTGCGTTGGCTCCGCATCCTGCGTTGGCGACGGTGTTGCCTCCGCCCCCTTGGTCGGCTCTGCCGCCTCTGTAGGCGTTGGCTTTGGCGACGGTTTTTCAGTTGGTGTAGGTGTAGACGGTACCTTGGTCGGTGATGGCGATGGACGGTTCAAATCCACCGGTTGCCGTTCTCCTTCCTCGATTCCGAGCCATTCCCGCAAAACATCTTCCGATGTCAGCATCACGATATTTGCCACCACGCCGAATACGACGGCCATCAAAACCACAAATCCCGCCGTTCCCAGACGCTTTACTATTTTACTTTTTCGTTTTGGAACAATTCTCTCGTTCATAAACTGATAATCGCCCTTTTCTTTTGCTTCTTCTGACATATGCACCTCTCAAATTTCCTTTATCTACTCATCCTCTTCGACTCTGCGTAATGAGAAAATAAATTCTGTTCCGACACCTTGTGTGCTGACTACCGAGATGTTTTCTTCATGTGCCGTAATAATTTCTTTTACAATG
Organism: Lachnospiraceae bacterium; assembly: GCA_015057585.1. GTDB lineage: Bacteria > Bacillota > Clostridia > Lachnospirales > Lachnospiraceae > SIG299. The sequence goes on from SVEF01000004.1 coordinate 15,361, forward strand.
GAAAGGCCAAGACCGGTTCCTTTTTTATCTTTTCCCCTGGAAGTATCCGTCTTATAGAAACGGTCCCAGATTCTTTCCTGGCTTTCCTTCGGAATACCGATGCCGCTGTCTTTTACGGAAATCATCACCTTACGTCCTTTTTCCTCTGTTGTAACACGGACCGCTGATTCCGGATTACTGAATTTCGCAGCATTATCAATTAAATTGTACAATACCTGCTGGATTTTATCGCTGTCTGCTTTCACAAACTGTTCCTTTTCCGAAAACTCCAGGTTTAATACCAGTTTCTTCTGCTTAAACGTACCCTCAAAGGACAATCCGATTTGTTTAATCATCTTGTTGATATCAAAGACTGACTTATGTAACACAACTCCGCTGTCATCAAAACTGTTCAGCTCTAAGATGTTCGAAGTCAGTTTGGTCAGACGTTCTGTTTCAAATAACACAATGTCCAGGTACTTTTCCTGCATCTCCGGCGGAATCGTTCCGTCTTTGATTGCCTCTACATAGCCCTTAATCGAGGTCAGTGGGGACCGGAAATCGTGGGATACGTTCGAAATAAACTTTCTCTGAATTTCATCGTTGTTTTTCAGTTTATCTCCCATAAACTGAATGGTATGGCCAAGTTCCTGATATTCTGCCGAGTAATTGATTTCCAGTGGTTCTTTAAAATTGCCCCGTAAAAATTTTCTGGCCGCCTCGGTCATCTTTGCCACCGGTCTGCCCGTCATGCGGTAAATCAGCATAAAAATCACAAACAGAATCGGCAAAAACATCAAATAGCAGATGTTAACAAAATCGATGTAAAACACTCCTTCTGCTTCAATCCGGCTCATCGGGACCGAAAGCACCAGATGCCCTTTCTGCTCCTGCTCATAAATCACCGGCTTTGAAACACAAAGCACCGGCTCCGACATGAGTTCCTTGATATAGACATCTTCCCGGAACGTCTTTTCCGTAAATTCCGGAATAAACCGGGCGAGCGATACCCCCACTCCCACCGTACCGGAATCCATAATAATCGTACCGTTATTGTTGACCAGCCACGCACGGGTGCCGGACATATCCTCCAGCAATTGGAACTGATAAATCAGATCCGTGCGGCTTACAACATCCTTTTTGGTGTAATAATTCATCAGGTACCCGGATACATATTCAGTTGCCATTCCATACAATTCTTCCTTGGTCTTTTCTAACATCCGGGTTTTCATCAACTGTACGCCTGCCGTATTGAGCAGAACAAACATGGATACCCCGGCCACAAAAAAGATTGTCAGAAGTTTTGTAAACAGCGAAAATCGTTTCATCGGCCTTTAACCTCAAACTTGTAACCTACACCCCAAACGGTTGCAATGCTCCATTTGGCATGGTCTTTTATCTTTTCGCGCAAACGCTTAACATGAACGTCTACCGTTCTCGTATCACCTACATACTCATATCCCCAGATATGGTCCAGCAGCTGTTCTCTTGTAAATACCTGATTCGGATGCACCGCAAGGAAGTACAAAAGTTCCAGTTCCTTTGGCGGCATATCCACAACCTGCCCTTCATACACTACGGTATAATTGGTCTGGTTGATGGCAAGGTCCGGATATTCCACATATTCACCGGTCTGGGCATTCGGCATATTGCCGGCTGATGACGCCGTCGCTGCCGTTTCTGCCGTCGGCTGGAACCGGCGGAGTACTGCTTTTACTCTTGCTACCAGTTCCTTGGAGTCAAATGGTTTAATCATATAATCGTCTGCACCAAGCTCCAGTCCTAAAACCTTGTCAAAAATTTCTCCCTTCGCGGACAACATAATAATCGGCACCGACGATGTCTTTCGCACCGTACGGCACACCTCGTATCCGTCAATTCCGGGAAGCATCAAATCAAGCAGAATGAGATTCGGCCGGAACTCCTCAAACGCACGGATTGCTTCTTCTCCATCCTCTACCATCATCGTCTCAAAGCACTCTTTGGTCAGATACAGGGAAATCAGTTCTGCAATATTCGTATCATCATCCACAATCAGAATCTTTTGTTTTGCTGCCATGATTTGACTCCTTTCTCTTATTTGAACTCTACAATCGTTACCCCCTGGTCGCCTTCACCAAACGCCCCGAGACGGTAACTCTTGACATATTTTGTCTTCTTTAAATGCGCATGTACCGCATCCTTTAACGCTCCCGTACCACGGCCGTGGATAATGGTTACCTGCGGCAGATGGGAAAGATACGCATCGTCCAGATACTTGTCAAGCTCCGGCAACGCCTCATCCACACGAAGACCTATCAGATTGATATCGGTCTTGATGTGCATTGCTTTACTCATCTTAATCTTTCCTGCCTGTGTCCCCTTCTTATCCGGTTCTTCCTTTACCGCATGGGACACAAACTGCACATCCTTTTTGTTGACCTGTGTCTGCATAACGCCCATCTGGACGGTCAGGTCTCCCTTTGCATTCGGAGCGGTCACCACCTTACCTTCTAAGTTAAAACTCAGTACTAAGACAGTATCTCCAACCACAAGTTCCTGTTCGGTCGCCGGATTCGCATTCATCTTCTTTTTTACGGTAAGTTTTTTATCCTTCTCGCCAAGACGTTCCCTAAGGCCTGCTCTCTCCTGCTCCATCTCACGGCTGTTGCCGGACGTTCCCCATTTGTTGAACTTTTTAATGGTCTCATCCGCATAGTCCTTGGCTTCCTGAAGGATTTCCCTTGCCTCCTCATTCGCCTCTCTGAGAATTCTTTCCCTCGCCGAATCCAGACGCTCGTATTTTTCGGTCAGACGCTTCTTTAATGTCTCAATCTCTGCCTTATATTCGTCAATCTGGCGTTTTTCCTGCTCCATCGCCATGCGACGTTCTTCCAGACCGGATATCACATCCTCAAAGCTCTGGTCATTCGAGCCGATAAACTCTCTCGCCTCCGAAATAATATCCCCGGAAAGACCGAGTTTTGACGAAATGGCAAAGGCATTACTCTTTCCCGGAATACCGATTAACAACCGGTACGTCGGGCGGAGGGTCTCCACGCTGAATTCACAGCACGCATTGGAAACGCCCGGTGTGGAAAGCGCATAAATCTTTAATTCACTGTAATGTGTCGTCGCCACCACGCGGCATCCGCGTCTGTGTAAATTTTGTAAAATAGCCATGGCAAGTGCCGCACCCTCGGTCGGGTCCGTTCCGGCACCAAGCTCGTCAAACAGACAAAGCGAACGTTCATCTGCCTGATTCAATATCTTTACGGTATTGGTCATATGGGAGGAGAAGGTAGAGAGACTCTGTTCAATACTCTGTTCGTCTCCGATATCTGCAAACACTTCATGGAATACGGAAAGCTCCGAACCGTCAAAGGCCGGAATATGAAGTCCCGCCTGTCCCATGAGTGTAAACAATCCCACCGTTTTTAACGTAACCGTCTTACCGCCGGTATTCGGTCCGGTAATCACAAGAAGTGAAAACTCATCGCCAAGATAAATGTCAATCGGAACTACCACCTTCGCATCAATCAGCGGATGACGTCCCTTTTTAATGTTAATGTATCCCCTGTCATTGAACACCGGCTCCGTTGCCTTCATTGCCTTAGCCAAAGACGCTCTTGCAAAAATAAAATCCAGTTCAATCAGGGTGTCAATGTTATATTTTAACTCTTCCGTATGAACCGCTGCCTGTGCGGAAAGCTCTGCTAAAATCTTTTCGATTTCCTTCGCTTCCTTTAACATCAGTTCGCTCAGTTCGTTATTTAACTTCACCACGGCCGCCGGCTCCATAAACACGGTCGAACCCTTTGCCGACTGGTCATGGATTAAGCCGTTAAACTGCCCCTTGTATTCCTGCTTGACCGGCAGACAGTATCTGCCGTTCCGCATCGTCACCAGGCTGTCCTGTAACATGCCCTTGGTCTCCTGGGAACTTACAATGCTGTTTAACTGGTCACGGATTTTGTCACTCGTCACCTTCATGGCACGACGCACGCTTTTGAGTCCCGGACTGGCGTCATCTGCAATCTCTTCTTCCGACAAAATGCAGCGCTGGATTTCATTGTTGAGTAACGATAACGGTTCCAACAGCGCAAACCGCTCCGACAGGGAATCCTCCGGCTGTTCCTCGCTTACCTTTCCGCCATAATTTTTTACACGCAGTGTCGCCGTTAAAACAGAACTCAGTTTTAACAGTTCTCCCGCCAAAAGTGCAGACCCTACCTCTAACAGTTTAATGGCACCGCGGATATCCGGCACCCCGTTAAAAGACAGACTTCCCTTTTGGTATACCCTCTGCAGGGCATCTCTGGTCTCTGTCTGCATCTGTTTAATGACTTCCACATCCGTCTGCGGCACTAATTTCCCGCAGAGGTTCCGGCCCATTTCCGAACCGGCATATTTCTTTAACTGTTCAATGATTTTGTCATATTCCAGTGTTTTTAATGCTCGCTCATTCATGATTCGTTTTTCTCCTATAACTTGCGACACACTAAAGCTGATCTGCCTCACTCCAGCTATGGCGGTGCAGATGCCCTTCCCGGTTCATTCCTTCAAAATTATTCTGGCGCAGTGCTTCGTAGAGCATAATCGCCACTGAATTTCCAAGGTTTAGCGAACGGATCTCCCCAATCATCGGAATCCGCACACAAGTTTCCCGATATTTTAACAAAATTTCCTCCGGAATACCCGCACTCTCTTTGCCAAACATAATGTAATCGTCCGGACCGTAAGAACACTCCGTATAGGTCTTTTCTGCCTTCGTTGTCGCCATATAAATCTTTGCTCCCGGATTCTTTTCCAGGAACTCCTCAAAGTTCTCATACACCGAAAGGTCTAAATCCTTCCAGTAATCCATACCGGCACGGCGCACTGCCTTGTCACTGATATCAAAGCCCAATGGCTTAATTAAGTGAAGCCTGGTGCCTGTTGCCACACAAGTCCGTCCGATATTTCCTGTATTTGCCGGAATTTCCGGTTCTAACAGTACAATGTTCATTTCTATTCTCCCTTATGTCTCTTCACGAAATTTTCAATACGGTCCAGTGCAACTTTCAGATTCTCAATGGAATACGCATACGAAATACGAAGGAAGCCTTCGCCGCAGTCACCGAATGCGGTGCCCGGAACCACTGCCACCTTCTCTTCCTGAAGTAGGGTTGTTGCAAATTCATCCGAGGTCATACCAAGGTCCTTGATGCAAGGGAATACATAAAACGCGCCCAACGGTTCAAAGCATGGCAAGCCCATCTCATTTAATCTGGTCACCAGATAACGGCGCCGCTGGTCATATGCTTCGCGCATCGTTGCCACGTCATCGTCACCGTTCCGCAATGCTTCTACCGCAGCATACTGGCTGGTGGTCGGTGCACACATAATGGCAAACTGGTGAATCTTAATCATCTGTGTAATAATTTCCTTTGGTCCTGCCGCATAACCGAGACGCCAGCCGGTCATTGCATAGGATTTGGAAAATCCGTTGATGACAATGGCACGCTCCTTCATACCCGGCAGGGAGGCAATTGATACATGGTCCTGTCCGTAGGTTAATTCCGAATAAATCTCATCAGAAATGACAAACAGATCCTTTTCGATGACTACTTCTGCAATCTCTTCCAAATCTTCCTTTGTCATAATGCTTCCGGTCGGATTGTTCGGAAACGGCATAATCAGAACCTTTGTCTTATCTGTAATGGCATCCAATAGTTCCTGTTTTGTCAGACGGAACTCATTTTCTGCCTTCAATTCGATAATCACCGGAACACCGTCTGCCAGCGTTACGCACGGCAGATAGGATACGTAGCTCGGCTGCGGAATCAGCACTTCATCGCCCGGATCAAGCATGGCACGAAGACCGATGTCAATCGCCTCACTGCCGCCGATGGTTACAATCACCTCAGACGGCTGATACTCCAAGTGACAACGTCTCTTTAAATACTTCGTAATCTCTTCTTTTAATTCGGCCAGACCGGCGTTGGACGTGTAAAACGTACGTCCCCTCTCCAGCGAATAAATACCTTCCTCGCGGATGTGCCACGGTGTATCAAAATCCGGTTCACCTACGCCAAGCGAAATCGCATCTTTCATTTCGCTGACGATGTCAAAAAACTTACGGATGCCGGACGGCTTAATCTCAACGACTTTTTTACTTAATGGGTTTCTCATAAGGTCACTAACATCCTTTCATCCTTCTTTGCTTCACCAACGAGCGGCAGACCATGCTCTTTGTATTTCTTTAAGATAAAGTTCGTGGAAATACTGAGAACCGCGTCCAGAGGAGATAATTTTTCCGCCACAAAATTAGCCACCTCTCTCATACTCTTTCCTTCCAAAATAACCGTCAGGTCATGACTTCCGGATACCAGATAGACATCAGAAACCTCATCAAATTTATAGATACGCTCTGCAATCCGGTCAAAGCCCTGTCCGCGCTGCGGCGCCACCTTTACTTCGATGATGGCACTGACCTTCTCTTCGTTTTCAACCTTTTCCCAGTTAATGAGGGTCGGATAACCGCAAATTACCTTTTCGTCTTCCAGTTCCTTGATGATTGCTTTTACTTCCTCCTCGGAAATGCCAAGCATCTTTCCCAAATCCTCAGTGGATAACTTACTGTTTTTATTAATCGCCTTTAAAATCTTCTCTCTCATGTTATTCTCCTTTCTGTTCCCGCATCCTCTGCACCGCACGTTCATATTCTTCCACACGGTTCGGTTCCAGATGACGCTGTTCATCTTCGTTTACAAGAATCCGGTCATTCCCTTCCGTCATCCGTCCGATGACTGCGGCCGAAATTCCTATTTCCGCCAACTTTTCTATAATAAGAGCACTGTCGTGAGTTAAAAACAACAACGCTCCGTCTCCTCTCAACTGATACGGATTGACATCAAAGTATTCGCTGATTTCTACCGTCTCCTGCAAAATCGGAATCTTCTTTAAGTCAATCTCCGCTCCTGCCTGCAGACGTTCTGCCAATTCCCAGACCGCACCGAATACACCACCCTCTGCAATATCATGCATATGGACAATGCCGGCTTTCATTAACAGTCTCGCTTCCGGAAGTACCGTGAGCTCCTCTCTGCGCGCTCTTGCTTTATCGATAAAAGCATACGTATATCTCTCGTGTAATGCTTCCCGATAATTTTCTGCCAAAAGCACAGTTCCCGCAAGTCCCGCTGCCTTTGTCATCACCAGTTCACTGCCTGCTACGGTTTCGTTTAAGGTTGCCATCCCTGCTGCCATACCGATTGCCGACACCGACACCACACGTTCCGCCACAAGCGGGCTGATTTGTGTATGTCCTTCATTTAAAAGCACGCCTGCATTCCCACAGGCAGCCAGAAGTTCCTGCATGGTCTGCTTTAAGCCGGTTTCTTCCATACTCTCCGGTAATACCAGCTGCACGGTTACCGCAACCGGAACTGCACCTGCTGCCACAAGGGAGTTACATGCCCGGTAAACCGCCAGTTCTGCCATTCCTATCGCATTTCCGGCAACTGCCGCACTTGCTGCCGCCATCGTTCCGTTATGTTCCGGAACAGCAAACAAACCGGCATCGACTCCGACTCCGGCTTTGCTCGCATTTTTCTGTTTTAACTGACCGTTTACCGCCTTCAATACCGAACGTTTTAACACGGCCTCCGAAATTTTCCCTGCTTTCAATTTCTGCCTTCCTTTTTCTGCAACATTGACTTTTCCCTGTCCCGCGTTTACAATAGCATTACAGTATATATGCGAGTAACGGAATAATCATGGCAAATACAAGAATAATTACAATGATGCTGGCAAACATCTGTCTTCTTTTTCTGTTCATATTATATACTCCTTTCTGCTAAACGGTATTCTGCCGGACGCAGAATGTAACTGTTTTATTAGATAAATATTCTAAACACCACAAGAAATGAGGATACCAAATGATACCTGTTTTTTTTATGATATTTGTTGTCATTGTCCTTTGGGTTACCAGAGGCCGGCGTCGTTCGGACCGTCTCAGGAAAGAAGCCACCGAACGGTTCTGGGAAAAGGAACAGCGCGCCAATTTAACCCGCAAAAAAGACCTTTCCGATTTGGACTATATTACGATTCCTGTGGATTCCCTTCCTTTTCCTGAAACCGGGAAAGAAGAAGTTACCGATTTACAGAAACTGATTCTGCACCTGTCCACCCAGAAAATCGTAAACTTCACAGGACTCACCAATACGGATTTAAAACTGATGTACGGTGCTCCGAATCTCAACCTCCTGATGGAGTATGATAAAAACTATCTCGAACTGGTACGCACCCTTTACCGCTATGGCAAATATCTGCATGAACTCGGTCGGAAGGAAGAAGCCAAAATCGTTCTGGAATATGGCATTTCCATAAAAACCGACGTTAGTGCTAATTATACCTTACTTGCCGAGATTTATAAAGAAGAAAATGCAAAAGAACGCATTGATTTTGTCATTTCCGAAGCAGAAAAGCTCACTTCCATGACAAAAAAGGCGCTCCTTGCAAATTTAATGGCGATACGGGACTCTGCCGTAGGTGAGAATTAACTTATCAATCAGTTTGGACGCCTCACTCTTTGTGAGCGTCTCCGGCACCTGATATTTCCCTTCTAATTTATGGAAGGACAAAATAGCGTTCAGAAAGGAACGCTGTTTTTTTGTCATCGGTTCCTGCTTTTTCTTCTGGTAATGCAACGGCACCGGCGCAAACAGCTGCGGCTCACGGTCCATCTCTTTTAACTTCTCGTATAACTGATACGTCACTTTTGCATCCTCAAACGCGCGGTGTGCCCGTTCATTCGTCAGCCCGAAGTGTTCGCATAAACTCTCCAGTTTCTTGCTCGGAAGTTCCGCACAGAGTACCCTTGCAATTTTTAACGTATCAATCCCTTCAAACTGCACATCTCCCAGTCCCATCCGGTCGAGTTCCATCGTAATAAAGCTATGGTCAAAGGAAACATTGTGCCCCAGTAATATCCTGTCATTTTGCAAAAAGATCAGCAACTCTTTCATTGCCACGATGGCACCCGGTGCATCGGCAAGCATCTCATCCGTGATGCCCGTCAGTTCCGTAATGCGTGGTGACAGTGGTCTTCCCGGATTTACCAGTGTACGGAACACTTCACCCGTCTCCGGACGAAAAGCGCCGATTTCTATGATCCTGTCAAACTCCGGATCAATCCCTGTCGTTTCCACGTCGATTGCTACGATTCCCATGTATATCTTCTCCTTTTCTGCCTCGTATGTTTTGTCTTTACCTGCTTCCTGTCTTGCACACATCTTTCAGGAAACATTCCTCACACTTCGGACTTCTCGCGGTACAAATCGTACGTCCCAGTGTAATGATGTGAATGTTATACAAAATCCAATGGTCCTTCGGCAGAACCTCCATCAGGTCAAATTCAATCTTTTCCGGATCCTCTTCTTTTGTGAATCCAAGCTTGTTGGAAATCCGCTTCACATGGGTATCTACCACAATGCTCGGCTCATAATAAATATTTCCCCGGATGACATTTGCCGTTTTTCTTCCCACTCCGGCAAGCGATGTCAAATCTTCCAGACTCCTTGGCACCTCTCCGCCAAACTCCGTAATTACTCTCTGCGCACAGGCAATAATATTTTTTGCCTTATTGTGATAAAACCCAGTCGCATGGATGTCCTGCTCAAGTTCTTTTAAGTCCGCCTTTGCAAACGCATACACATCCGGATATTTCTTAAATAAATCTTCTGTCACGATGTTTACCCTGGCATCCGTGCACTGTGCACTAAGAATCGTCGCCACTAAAAGTTGCCACGGTGTCTCGTGATTTAAGTAACAACGGTATTCGGTCGTATATTGTTCATCCAGACGTCTCAGCACCTCTGCCACGCGCGCCTGCTCCGTTTTTGAAAGTTTCTTTTTTGTCATACGGTTTCCTTTCTTATCGTTGCCTGTCCGTAAATCGGCTCTCTTTCTTCATAGGAAAACAGCACCATCTGTGCTTTTCCCGTGGTCTTCCCCTTCTCCGCGGTGCAAACCGGGTCCAACGAAAATTTCTCCAGACCATGCATCCCTTCTTCGTCTCTGTTCACACCAAACCGCTCGTATGCCTGCTTTAATTCCTGCTTTTCCATATGGGAGTGTCTTCCAAACTCCGGACGCCCCTTTACTTTCTCTCGCAGGCAATAATCGAAGAAGAGAATTTGTTCAAAGACAGTGTCTTGCAGACCGTCCCATTTTTTCCTGCCTTCTCCTGTAAGTCTTCTTTCCTTTTCTTCTTTTACAAAGGCGAGTAAAACTTCATACCGTTTCCCTCTCGACAGTTTAACTCCGAATAGGTTCTCTTTTTCATAATACTCCGCAAGTTTCTGATACAACTCATACGGCGTTTCAAAAAAATGCTCTAAATACAGCATACTATAAACAAACTGTCCGCTGTTATAGTAAACCTCTGTCATCTCTTCCACTTTTTTCAGTTCTGTGATATCTTCATACGACAACCACTTGGTCTGCAACACCTCATACGGCGGCAGTCCCTGATAAAGAATCCCGTTCTCCTTCGCCATATTCTCCATCGGTGAGCCGGACAACACCTTTAAAAATCCCAACTGCAGTTGATGTGGGCGCATCCGGTACACTTCGTTATAGGAATTCTGAAACGATGCCTTGTCTTCTTTTGGAAGCCCTGCAATCAAATCCAGATGGATGTGGACATTGCCGTAACTTCTGATTTTCGCCACAGTCTCTTTCAGTTTTTCAAAATCGGTCTTTCTATGCACCGCCGAAAGCGTCTCTTCATTTGCCGACTGGACACCGATTTCCAACTGCACCAGTCCCGGCCGCAAACGATGTAACAGCGCAATCTGTTCTTCCGTCAAAAGTTCCGCCGCAATTTCAAAATGAAAATTTGTGACTCCGTTGTCTTTTTCTTTGATAAAGTTCCACAGTTCCAACGTGCGTTTTGCATTCGCATTGAACGTCCGGTCAATAAATTTCACCTGCGGCACTTTTTGTTCCACAAAAAAAGCCAACTCCTGTTTTACAAGCTCCATATCCCGAAACCGCACCCTTTTGTCTATGGATGACAGACAATACGCACACGAATACGGACAACCGCGGCTGGATTCATAGTAGACGATACGGTTTGCAAAATCCGAAAGTTCTGTTCTCTCGCTTACTGTTACTTCCCCTTTGCCGTACGGGAACGGAAGTCGTGAGAAATCGAGCGGCATTACAGGAGCGGTCTTTTGGATTTCATTGTCATCTGTACGAAAAACAATGCCGGGGATGTCCTGCAGTTGCTCTTCTTCACGTCCCATTTCTTTCTCACTATAATACTTTGTGAGCCTTGCGAAGGTCTCCTCCCCTTCGCCGCACATAACACCGCGTACGTTAGGAAGTTCCCCTAAAATCTCTTCCGCCCGATAGGACACCTCCGGTCCGCCGAGCCAAACTTGTGTCTGCGGACTGATTTTCTTATAATCGCAAATCAGCGCCTTCACAAATTCGATATTCCAGATATAGCAGGAAAATGCCACGACATCCGCCTGCTTTTCATACAAATCTCTTAATACGTCTCCGGGCTGCTGATTAATCGTGTACTCTGCGATTTCCGTCTCATACCCTTTTGCCGCAGCATAACTTTTTAAACAGTATACTGCCAAATTGGAGTGCACGTATTTTGCATTCACAGCTACCAATAAAATTTTCATGTTCTGCACTCCTTTCGTTTTTACTGCCTCTATTTTATCACAAAACAAGTCAAAGTAAATGAATGTTTTGTAAATCTATTGTCCGAAATACATGGCATATCCGGGACAAAGCAAACGTTTTGGGCAAGAACTAACTCTTCTCTTCTTTTTTGCCCATTTCCCTCTATACTAAGTGTGATATATTCAGCAAATCGGGCAAAACAAGTCAATTTTCTGCTGCTCTTGCCCAATATCTGTCATACCTTGGGCAATATTCCATTCAGCGAATCAGGTTTTGCCCAAAACACCCACATATTATTGATTACAATCCGCCCGTGTGGGCAAAACAGTACATCTCCACATCATTTTTACCCAAAAGCCTGACTCTATCACCTGTTTATCTCGCCAAAAGAACACAGAAACCGGAATTTTCATTCCGGTTTCCCTTTTCCTACAGCGTTGCTGCTCGCTCTTTTATTTTCTTGTTAAAATTGATTACCTTGTGGTCATACTCTCTATCCATAAGCACCGAATGCAGCATAAAATCTGCTGTCGCCTTATTGTTTGCCATCGGGATGTCATACACCTGCGCAATGCGCAGAAGCGCCTTTACATCCGGGTCATGCGGCTGTGCCGAAAACGGGTCCGAAAAGAACACGACAAAGTCAATCTTTCCTTCTACAATCTTTGCACCAATCTGCTGGTCACCGCCTAACGGACCGGAATTATATCCACGCACCGGAAGTCCTGTCTTATCCGTAATCATTCTCGCCGTCGTACCCGTACCGGACAAGAAATGTCCTTTTAAGATTTCCTTATTTGCCTCGCACCACTCAATCATTTCTGCCTTTTTCCCATCGTGTGCAATCAGCGCAATATTTTTCTGTTTTCCAATTGTCATTGTAATAAAATCGTCGTTCATCACAAGCCCTCCTCTGTCAGGTAAAATTTTACCACAAAACAAGATTTGTCACAAGAGAAATGAGAGTTTTTCTCTCGCGAATAGGTCAGCGGCTTGTTCTTTTTTCTCGTCGCTGCCATCATCTAAAAATCTTTGTAATTTTCCAACATCTCCATTCACAATGTGCCCAATTTCATGAAACAATGCAAACCAAAAGGTACTTGGAAATGTTTCTTCCACTGTCAGTGCCATTTGATAGATTCCGTTTTCCTTTTGTGAAAGATATCCTTGTACCGGAGCCCCACTAAAACGTTTCATTACCGCAAACGAAATTCCATGCTTTGCCATGACCTCCTTTAATCTCCCAAATAAATTAAGAGAATCCTCACGCATCAACAATTTAATTTCTTCAACAAGACTCTCTGTCTCCAAAACAATAAACTTCGTTGTAACCTCTGTTGTATCAGTTACCATCTGACAAAGCCGGATCCAAGCACCCATTACATACGGATTAACCTCTTCCTCCGAATGCAACCGAAACATTCCGCTTACCGCTATTTCTTTTAGATTCGCCAGATTACTCACTTTAAGCAGTCTGCGCAACGGCAAAATAAGCTCCATCTTTTCTTCACATTCCTGCAATTCTTCTCTCTGCTGCAGATATTCCACTACTTCTTTTAATTCGTCGTAGATTTCCTTTTCTTCTTCTGTAATCGTTTCTTTTTCGTTCCATTCCAAAAGTTCCGCATCATAATTTGCCTGCAAATTCAGCCAAAACGATTTTGATACACCGAGTGCATATTCTAACCCCATGGCAAACTTTGTCGAGATTCCTTTTTTTCCTGCTATCACATTGCAGACATAAGCTGCCGACACACCTGCTCTTGCGGCCAATTCCGCCTGTGTAATCTCCTGCAGTTCCAAAACTTCTGCTATCGTTTCCCCCGGATGAATCAACAAATCACGGGATATACCAATTTTCTTTACTGCCATGATAATCACACACTCCTTCCACCTCAATTTCCGAACAAATCATAACCGTATCACGTGTCGCGCCCGGTTCAAGAATCAATCTTGCATTAGGCGCCACATGTAATGAATAACTCACCTGTTCGTAGCCTTTTAACTGTTCCGGCTTTCCCAAATTCAACATCAGAAAATCCCCAAAACACTCTGCCGCTTCCAAACGGTCCATATGTTTCTTTATCGTTCTTACCCACTCAAAAGGCAATTTCTTTTGTAACATAGTGTAATCAGAAAAGTACTTTTCTACTTTTTTGTTTGCGTATGTTATTTTCAATTTGCTACCACCGTAAATGTTCAAATTAACCAAATGGTTAATTCTATTAGAGCATTAATTTGAAGATATGTCAACTGTAATATCTATAATATCTGTAATGCCTTTGTGATTGTTTATTGCAGTATGTAATTTGACAAAAAAAGAGAAGTGAACTTCTAGCCATAGGGACTACTCTATTGGCAAGTTTTTCACTTCTCTCATAATTTAGACTCTAGTATCGTATGATATTGACGTTTGGACAGCCTCTAAATGCATCGTCTTCCATTTCTGCTGTACGCGAAATACGTACATCTTTCAGTGCAGTACAATTAGCGAACGCTTCTCTTCCAATTTTCTTCACACCCTTTTCAAACGTAACATATTCTAAATTACTACACCCTTCAAATGTTCGTGCCTCAACTTCCACTAAACTTGACGGAAATGTAATACTTGTTATTTTCTTGCTTACGTCACTCAATCGTATACACCAATTATCAATATAAACAACACCTTCCGGAATTACAATCTCGCCCTCTACTTCAGCATCTTTTATCCCAAGTAACTTCCCAGCCCAAACCTGATATGTTTCTTTTGCTAAATTTCTTGCTATATACAATGGAAGTCCCCTCAAACTTCCCCGATAATGTACCTCGTGTTTAGGAAGTTTTATTTCCATTAGACTATCACACCGCTCAAATGCGTTAGCACCTATCTCATATACACTTTCGGGCAGCGTAATACTCTGTATATTCATGCACCCTGCAAAGTTAATCTTTGTAACCCCTTCCGGAACAATAACAGATGCAATCCATGTAACGCCCCTCCTTTCAATATCAATTTCACGAACAGGATAACCTTCTAATCTTTGTGGAATTTCAATAATTCTAAGCGTTGTGTTCTTGGGGCTGAATCCGGTAATTAGTGCAAAGGTCTCTTTTGGGGTTTCTCTAATTTTATACTCCAAAAGATTATTCCATGTTTTTATCTCGCTATCTCTAATAACCTCTTGTTTCTCAAAATTTTTTTTCAATAGCGCCACTAAGCCGTCTACAGTCTCACGAATTTGAGTGGTCTTATCCAGCGATGCATCTACTGTTTCCTCTTTCTTTTTCGCCCTTTCTTCAACTTTCTCTTTACCGCTTCTAGTAGTTGGCACTACCGTTTTCGTAGTTTTCACCGTCTCAGCCTTTTTATTCTGACCATTATTTTGCACCAACTTAAGTTCTTCCTTCTGCTTACAACTCTCTATTCCCGCAGTCAAAAATAATTTCCGGCAGAACACTTCCATATCCGTTGCCTTATACATGAACACGGACTGCTCCACGGCCAGTTGCAGTTTCATCCCTGCATCCAGTTCTACTTCTTCCAAAAAAATGGCAACAAATTCTTTCCCCTCACTTTGGGCGAGCGTCAATTCTCTCTGACAGTTTTTCGAAGCCACATAATTCTTCGAAATGAACGCAAAGAAAACCTTACACGCAATTACATGCTCCCCGATAATCTTTGGCCACTCCGAACCCGGATGTATTTCATCATCATACCACACCCGATACCCGTTCTCTTTCAACTTATTCACTACCGGCATAACCCGTTCAGCGTCTTTATGTGCATAACTGATAAAAATAAAGTCTTCCATTTCCTTCTCCTTCGTGCCATGTTCTTTTCGTCTAACATCATATACTCTTTTTTATTATACACTTAAGAACATTCTCATCGCAACCACCAATTCCCTTTCCAATTGCGGAATCTTTCTTTTGTTTAGCAATTTGAACACAGAGTTCTTCTCGCAGAACTCGCGGAGTGTTTTTTACTTTATAGAATTTTCCTATAAATCAAAAACCATATCAGACAATTTCTTGACGTCTGATATGGTTTTGTAATATTTTTTAATAGCGGTTGATGGTGAGATTTGGACAATTAGCAAATGCATCTTCGGCCACTATAGTATTTTTAGGAATACGTATATTGGTCAAGTTGTGACAACCTCCAAATGCCATCCTCCCTATACTCGTTACACTTTCCGGCAAACTTATACTAGTCAATAAGTCACTACCCCGAAACGCATACGGCCCTATACTTGTTACGCCCTCCGGGATAATTATGCTAGTCAACGACTCACACCCCGAAAATGCACCTATTCCTATTCTCGTTACGTCATTTGGTATTTTTGTATTCCTACACCCCCTAATCAACGTGTTTGTTTTGGTTTCAATAACCGCATTACAGTTGTTTCTGCTATCATAATATCTATTCCCTGTTGCAACCGTAATGCTAACCAAATCACCACAAAAACTGAACGCTTCATTCTCTATATGTGTTACGCTCTCCGGGACAATTATGCTAGTCAGCGAATCACACCCCGAAAATGCACCCATTCCTATTCTCGTTACGTCATTTGGTATTTTTGTATTCCTACAACCTCTAATCAACGTGTTTGTTTTGGTTTCAATAACCGCATTACAGTCATTTCTACTATCATAATATCTGTTCCCTGTTGCAACCGCAATGCCAACCAAATCACGACAAAAACTGAACGCTTCCTTCCCTATATATGTTACACTCTTCGGAATATTTATATTAGTCAGTTTCGCTCCCTGAAAAGCTTTCTCCTCTATTCTTGTTATACTAGCCGGAATGCTAATTTCCTCTAACGAAACGCAAAAATGAAACGCTCCCGCTCCTATTCTTGTTACATTAGCCGGAATGTCAACACTCTTCAAGCGTAAACACGCGGAAAATGCATACACTCCTATTTCCTTTACAGGATATTTCCCCATCTTTTTAGGAATGCTAATCTCCTCAATTTTCTGCCTATCTCCGCACACATCTAGAATAATAACATATCGAAAAATCTTTCCTCTAACCTCATACTTTAACAGATTATTCCAGATTTTCACACTGTTTTTATCATCAGATGCATCCTTTTGATGTTTTGTTTCTTTTTCAGGTTCCTTTTCTATTGTAGATTGCGTTTTTGTAACAGTCTTTTTCTCACTGACCACTTTCACTTCTGCAGTTTTCTTTTCACTTTTACACGTTTCAATCCCTGCCGCCACAAAAAGTTTTCTATAAAACGCTTCCATATCCGTTGCCTTATGCATAAACACGGACTGTTCCACCGACAGTTGCAGTTTCATTCCCGCATCCAGTTCCACTTCTTCAAGAAAAATGGCAACAAATTCTTTTCCTTCACTTTGGGCAAGCGTCAATTCTCTCTGACAGTTTTTTGAAGCCACATAATTTTTCGAAATAAACGCAAAGAAAACCTTACAGTCAATTAAATGGTCCCCGATAATCCTTGGCCATTCAGAACCCGGATGTATCTCATCATCATACCACACCCGGTATCCATTCTCTTTTAATTTATTCACCACCGGCATTACCCGTTCAGCATCCTTATGTGCATAACTGATAAAAATAAACTCTTCCATTTTCCTTCTCCTTCGCGACCATTCCTTTTGATTTCTTCCTTGTTTCCTTATCCAAAGTATACCATCTTTCTCTTTTTCAATTATACACAGGGAAAAAGAAAATTAGCAACCCCTTACAGAAATTTATCTCTCCCTCAAGATATATTTCCGTAAACAGTTGATATATTTCCGCAAATACATCCACATATTTCTCTACTCCATCTTACAAATCAAAAACTAACACCGCCCCCTGCCAGAAGCAAACTCCCTTTCTGCTGTCGGGTACTAATAAAACTGAGCCCGGCATCTGTTTTTATTCAAAGAAAACTCTAAGAAAACGCCGGTACTTAATGAGGTCCAGCGAATTTCCCAATTCGCTCGAATTTAGTACCGCTGCGTTTTCGCCGAAGCGAAAGCGGGTTTTCGTGAATAAAAACAGATGCCGGGCTCTCTTATTAGTTCCCCAGCAAAAGGGAATTTACTTCTGTCCCAACTGGATACGTACCAGCGACTTTCTGAGTGCCAACTCTGCTCTCGCAACGTTGGTCTCTGCTTCTCCGCCGGACAAACGCATTTCCGCACGGTGTTTTGCCTCTTCCGCACGATGCACATCGATTTCCTCCGGCCATTCACAGGACTCGGCTAAAATCGTCATATGGTCCTGGAAAATTTCCACGAAACCATCGTGCAGTGCAGCCTTGCGCACACCCTCGGCTTCCTTGATTTTAAGGACGCCCGGAACTAAAATCGCTGTCAGCGGAATGTGTCCTTTTAAGACACCCATTTCGCCCTCAGAGGTGGTCAGTTCCACCAGTTCTGCTTCACCGTCATAAAAGATACGGTCCGGCGTAATCACCTGAAGGCGGAAAAATTTACTGTTATCAGCCATGAACCAATACCTACCTTTCTAAAATCGGGCGTTTCCCCTACTTCTTTACTCTGGCAAGTACGTCATCAATGTTACCAGCATTTAAGAAATAACTTTCCGGAATGTCATCGTGCTTTCCTTCTAAGATTTCCTTAAAGCCCTGAATAGTCTCCGCAATCGGAACGTAACGTCCAGGAAGACCGGTAAACTGTTCCGCAACATGGAACGGCTGGGATAAGAATCTCTGTACTCTTCTTGCTCTGGCAACGAGAAGCTTTTCATCCTCAGACAACTCGTCCATACCAAGAATCGCAATAATATCCTGCAGTTCCTTATATCTCTGTAAAATTTCCTGTACACCACGGGCAACCTTATAGTGTTCTTCACCTACGATACGCGGGTCAAGAATACGAGAAGTGGAAGCCAGCGGATCCACTGCCGGATAAATACCAAGTTCTACGATGGAACGGGACAGCGCCGTCGTTGCATCGAGATGGGCAAAGGTATTTGCCGGAGCCGGGTCGGTATAGTCATCCGCAGGAACGTATACTGCCTGTACGGAAGTAATGGAACCGTTCTTTGTGGATGTGATTCTCTCCTGAAGAGCACCCATTTCGGTCTGGAGAGTCGGCTGGTAACCTACTGCAGACGGCATCCGGCCAAGCAGCGCGGAAACCTCGGAACCTGCCTGTGTGAAACGGAAAATATTATCAATGAAGAGAAGTACGTCTTTACCTGTCTGGTCACGGAAGTATTCAGCCATCGTAAGACCGGTCAGACCAACTCTCATTCTCGCTCCCGGTGGCTCGTTCATCTGACCGAATACCATGGTGGTCTTATCGATAACACCGGATTCAATCATTTCGTAGTATAAGTCGTTACCTTCACGGGTACGCTCACCTACACCGGTAAATACGGAATAACCGTTGTGCTCTGTTGCGATATTGGTAATTAACTCCTGAATTAATACGGTTTTACCTACGCCGGCACCACCGAACAGACCAATCTTACCACCCTTCTGGTAAGGACAGAGAAGGTCAACAACCTTAATACCGGTCTCTAACATTTCTGTCTGTGTAGACTGCTCTTCAAATGCAGGAGCCTTTCTGTGGATTGGGTAATACTCTACTCCTTCCGGAGCCGGTTTTTCGTCAATCGGATTACCGAGTACGTTAAACATACGTCCTAACGTATTTTCGCCAACCGGAACGGAAATCGGAGCACCGGTCGCCTCTGCATCCATACCACGAACGAGACCGTCTGTCGGCCCCATCGCGATACAACGAACCGTGTCGTCGCCAAGATGCTGTGCCACCTCAACTACAAGAAGGTTTTCACCATTCTGTACCTTGATTGCTTCGTATATTTCCGGTAATTTTCCGGTGAACTTAATATCCAGTACCGCACCGATAATCTGAGTGATTTTTCCGATATTGTTTGTAGCCAATTTCGTCACTCCTTTTCTTTCTTTATTTATGCAATTAGTTGATTGCATTTGCACCGGCAATAATTTCCGTCAACTCCTGTGTAATGGAGCCCTGACGAGCACGGTTGTACTTTAATTCCAGGTCGGAAATCATTTCTTCTGCATTCTGTGTTGCAGAATCCATTGCCTGCATTCTTGCACCGTTTTCACTTGCGAAGGACTGCATCAGTCCGCCGTAAACAAGGCTGTTGATGTACTTTGGAATAATCAGATCCAAAGCCTCTTCTGCCTCTGGTTCATACTCCATCAAGGTCAGTTTGTCCATGCCATCCTCTTCTTCCTCCTCCGATACTACGACCGGAAGAAGTTTAAGCCATGTCGGGATATGGGTCACTGTATTTTTGAACTCAGTATAAACCAGGTAGATTTCACCGATTTTTCCTTCCGCAAAATCCGAAAGAACTCTGCGTCCGATGCTTGCCGCATCACGGAACACCGGTTCATTCATCGCATCGGAATAATCCTCTGCCACCGTATATCCCCGGCGTGCAAGAGCATCCTTTCCTTTGCGTCCTACCGCATAAATCACTGCGTCTTCTTTGCTGATACCGCAATTCAACACCATTTTGATGATGTTGGAATTGTAGCCGCCTGCAAGTCCACGGTTTGAGGTTACCACGATAATTCCCTTCTTTTCCGATTTGCCGCCCTCAAGGTACGGATGTAAAATCGTGCCCGACTTGCGTAACATCGAATTTACCGCCTTGTACATGTGCTCAAAATAAGGTTTTGTATTTTCTGCCTTACCCTTTGCCTTCTGCAACTTTACGGTGGAAACGAGTTTCATCGCCTTGGTAATCTGTCCGGTGCTCTGTACACTTTCTCTACGCCTCTTGATATCTCTCATGGAAGCCATGTTACATCACACCTCTCTATCCTCTGAATTCTTTTTTGAACTCCTCAATTGCCTTTACTAATAAGCCTTCTGTTTCGTCGGAAATCTGCTTTTCCTCACGGATAGCCTTTGGCACTTCCGGATACTTGGTATCAATAAAATCGAACAACTGCTTTTCGAATGCCTGAATCTTTGCCACTTCCACGTCTAACAGATACTTCTTTGTTGCAGCATAAATGATGATAACCTGATACTCAACCGGCATCGGCTTGTACTGCGGCTGCTTTAATACCTCACGGATACGTTCGCCCTGTGCCAGTTTTTCCTTGGTATCTGCGTCCAAATCGGAACCAAACTGTGCAAACGCTGCCAGTTCTTTGTACTGTGCAAGGTCGATACGGATTGGTCCGGCAATCTTCTTCATCGCTTTAATCTGCGCAGAACCACCAACTCGGGATACGGAAAGACCCGCATTTACCGCCGGACGGAAACCGGAGTTAAACATTTCGGATTCCAGATAAATCTGGCCGTCCGTAATGGAAATAACGTTAGTAGGAATATACGCGGATACGTCACCTGCCTGTGTCTCGATGATTGGGAGTGCCGTTAAGGAGCCGCCGCCCAATGCGTCGGAAAGTCTTGCCGCACGCTCAAGAAGTCTCGAGTGCAGGTAGAAAACGTCACCAGGGAACGCTTCACGTCCCGGTGGTCTCTTAAGTAACAGAGACAGGGTACGGTAAGCCGCTGCGTGCTTACTTAAGTCATCGTATACGATTAAAACGTCCTGTCCGGCTTCCATCCACTCTTCACCCATCGCACATCCGGAGTACGGAGCGATGTACTGGAGCGGAGCAAGCTCACTTGCGGTAGCCGCAACAATGGTAGTGTAATCCATGGCACCATGCTCTTCGAGTGTGCCCACGATGGAAGCAACGGTCGAAGCCTTCTGGCCGATGGCTACATAAATACATTTTACGTTCTGGCCCTTCTGATTGATAATCGTATCAATCGCAATGGCCGTCTTACCGGTCTGTCTGTCACCGATAATTAACTCACGCTGTCCGCGTCCAATCGGCACCATGGAGTCAATTGCCTTGATACCGGTCTGAAGCGGTGTGTTAACGGATTTTCTTGCAATTACGCCGGAGGCTACTCGCTCAATCTGGCGGAATTTGGTTGTCTCAATCGGACCCTTGCCGTCAATCGGCTGTCCGAGGGCATTTACTACACGTCCGAGTAAGGCATCGCCTACCGGAACCTCTACTACACGTCCTGTCGTCTTTACGGTGTCACCTTCACTGATGGAAGAGGTGTCACCCAGTAAAACGGCACCTACGTTATCTTCTTCCAGATTCAGTACCATGCCGTATACTTCGCCCGGAAATTCGAGCAGTTCACCCTGCATCGCCTTTTCCAGACCATGGATACGTGCAATACCATCTGCCACCTGGATTACGGTACCGACATCAGACACTTCTAATTTCGTACTGTAATTTTTAATCTGTTCTTTAATCACCGAACTGATTTCTTCAGGTCTTAAATTCAAGATATAAGCACCTTCCTTCTGTTTTAATGGTCATCCCCGACTAGTCGAGGGAAATCTTTCTTAAATCACGGGTCATCAGATCCAGTTTGGAACGGATACTGGAATCCACCACGCGGTCACCGATACGGATAATCATACCGCCGATTAAGGATGCATCCACAACATACGTAATTTCAAACTGTTCATACGCCGTCTGCTCTAACAATTTGTGTTCCACCTTTGCCTTTTGCGCTTCGGATAACTCCACTGCGGAAGTAACCAGTGCCACACCGATTTTTTTATACTCACGAACCTTTGCCTGAAAGAGTTCTAAGATACTCTCAATCTCGGAACCTCTGTCCTTTTCCACAATAATAACCAGGAATCCTACGATGTCGTCCGAAAAACGTCCCTTGAAGATGTTTTCCACGACACTGATTTTTTCTTCCTTGGAAATCTTCGGATGGGAAAGCAGCTTTGTCAGTTCCGGATTTTCGGCAAACGCTTCGGCCAGCAGGGCAACCTGCTCTGCCATGGTGTCTAACTCGTTCTTTTCGAGTGCAAGCTCGAACAACGCCTCACCATAGGTCTTTGAAATTAACTTTGCCATGTACCTTCACCCATTTCATTCAATGCTTCGTCAATCAGCTTTGCCTGAGTTTCGTCGTCCATGGAAGCTGTCACAAATCTGCCTGCCATTGCACGAGCAACTCCGATCATTTCCTGCTTAACCTCGTCTTTGACCTTACTCTTTTCCAGTTCGATTTCTCTCTCGGCACGTTCTAAAACGAGAGCAGCCTCTTCCTTTGCTTCTGCGATGATTTCGTTTTCTCTGGCAAGTGCTTTCTTTCTGCCCTCCGATAAAATCGCATCCACATCCTTATCTGCTGCCGCAAGCCTTGCGTCATACTCTGCCTTCATCTGCTTAGCATCCGCCATGTCCTTTGCCGCTGTTTCCATCTCGGTCTTAATCTTTTCCTGTCGCTTCTTCATCAATTCCCTTGCAGGATTGAATAACAGTGCGGACAATAAGAAAAAGAGAAATCCGACAGCCAACGCCAAAATCACGGCATCTGCTATCAACTGCGCATCGAGTCCGAAAATACGATTGAATAAGCCTTCCTGTTCTGCTGCCAAAACAGCAGCCGGCTTGATACCTAATACAAGATTACTCAAGATTCGGCCTCCTTCTATATTTTATAGTTTCCTCTTCTTACAGCTTGCCAAGTAATGGGTTAGCGAATAACAGAATGATAGCTACCGCGAAACCGTAAAGACCTGTTGTCTCGGCAACGGCCTGACCAAGTAACATGGTAGACATGATGTTACCCTTTGCGCCCGGGTTACGACCTACTGCAGCCGCACCATGACCTGCTGCGATACCCTGACCAATACCAGGTCCGATACCTGCGATCATCGCAAGACCTGCACCAATTGCGGAACAAGCTAAAATTAAACCTTCGTTTGTAATCTGACTCATAAATAAATCCTCCATTCCTTTGTCTTTTCTGACAAATCATTTTTACTACTTTGCCTTTTAGGCTTCCTCTTCCCCAAAGCACTGAGAAATGAATACCATTGTCAGCATACAGAATACATATGACTGGATGGCACCGGAAAACACGTCAAAGTATGCGTGCAGGGCACCAAATACCGGCCAGATGAAAAACTGCAGCAGTTTTGGAAGCAGCCCGTACAACAGACCCATCATTACGGTACCGGATAAAATGTTACCGAATAAACGCAATGACATAGACATCGGTGTTGCGATTTCACCGATAATGTTAATCGGTGTCAACAACACTGGCTGGAACAACTTTGTGATATGGCCTGCCTTTTCATATTTTAATCCGTTGTAATGAATCATCACAAACGTAATTAATGCAAGTCCCAAAGTTACACCATAATCTGCCGTAGGTGGTCTAAGACCGAACAGACCCGAAAGATTTGCCACGATCAAAAAGCCGAATAATGTTCCGATATAATTAGAGAACTTCCATCCGTGTTTTTCGCCCATGTTGTTTCTTGTCAGGCCGTCCACCAGCTCAACCAGGTATTCAATGATATTTAGGAACATTCCCGGCACTTCGTTCGGATCTGCCTTGCGGATTGCACGATTTGCAAAGATTGCAAGTATCGTCAGCGTCAGCACTACAAGGAGCAGACTGACATGCGTGTTTGTAATCCATAGTTCCTGTCCAAACAGTTCATATTTAAACAGACCGTCTACGCCGAATGTAATCTCATCGCCGCCTGCGGCTGCCAAAATGCCTGTTCGTAAGACACTTCCTGGTCCCACTTTCTCACCTTCCTTTGATTATAAATTTTAAAAATACTTTATGGGTTAACGGCTGTACATACGCCGAAAACTTCAAACTCAAAATCCCGAGGAATACCCCGGCTACCGATAAATACTCCGGCAATAACGCGGCAACTGCCAAAGCGATTGCCATAAACAACATCCGGAGTACAGAACTTAATTTCACCTTTTTCTTTGCCGTATCCTCATCATACAAAAGTGCCCGTTCCATCGAACTGTGCATATGACCCACCAGACCGATAGCGACCGCACCGCCAAGTAAAAGCCCCAAGGTATAAGCAAGTTTATTTGGGAACAGTAAGTTCCCCAGCATAAAAACGAGCACAAACAGGATAATTCCTGTCCATAATTCTTTTCTCGTCTGTCTCCCTGTCAGATAATTGTCTTCCTGCATTTTATATCCACTCCAATATCAGACCTTCGTTTCGTTATTTTTTACTTCCCGTTCCAACGCTTCCCTGCGTTCTCTCTTCTCGCGGTTTCTCTCACCCGCCTTTTTCAAATTTTCAATATAGGCAAGTTCCTCGTCTTCCTTTTTCTTATCCTTCGCATAAAAACTCTTCGTCAGAAGATATACATTCCGGATGGATGCGGCAATGCCCAGAAATAAGAACACCGGCACAAAATAAACTGTATCGCATTTCTCGTTCAGGAAATTTCCGAGGAACAGGCAAAGAAAAATCGGAACCAGCATGGAAATGCTGATTTGGGACACCATCATCAGACCTTTTACAATCCCCTTGTTCATTCTTTACCACCTTCTTCCCCCATTATTTTAATATTATCACATTTTTTCTGCGAATGATAGAAGTATTTTCAATTTTCCGCAAAATATATTTACTTTTTCTTAGACATCTTTCCTAGTGACAGTTTTTCTCATTCGTGGTAAAATAATTGTATCTATAATTTTTTCCGAAAGGGTAAAAAACTATGAAGATTATTATTGTGGGCTGCGGCAAGGTAGGTTATGCACTTTCCCAGCAGTTATATGAAGAAGGTCATGAAATTACATTAATAGATAAAAACGCAGAGCGCTTACAGCCTGCCATTGACAATTTGGATATTCAGGTTTTGGTCGGAAACGGGACAAGCTTTCTTGCCCAGCAGGAGGCCGGCATTGAATCGGCAGATATTTTAATTGCCGTTACCAGCGAAGACGAGGTAAACATTTTAAGCTGTCTGATTGCAAAAAAAGCAGGAAACTGCCGCACGATTGCACGTGTACGCAATCCGGAATACTTTCCGGAAATCGAATATATCAAATCCTGCACCGGCATTTCTTTAATTATCAATCCGGAATATGCCACCGCACAGGAAATTGCGCGTCTCATCCAGGTACCGGATGCTATGGAGATTGACTCCTTCGCCAAAGGACGTGTTGACCTTTTGCGCGTTGCCATTTCCGAGGATTCTCCGTTACACGAAATGCGCGTTATGGACTTTTCCCGGAAATTCAATCACGAAATCCTGATTTGTATTCTGGAACATGACCATGAAGTCATTATCCCAAACGGTAACAGTATCCTGCATGCCGGAGATACCATCTCCGTCATTATGCCACGCCGGAAGATTCCCTCTTTCTATCGCGAGAGTAAGCTGGCTACCATCGGCGAAGTCAACAATGTCATGATTGCCGGCGGCGGCACCATGGCTTATTATCTGGCACAGATTTTAGAAAAATCCAATGTACAGGTAAAAATTGTAGAAAAGGACCGCGAACGTGCACGCACGTTAAGTCTTGCTCTTCCAAAGGCGATGATTGTAAATGCCGATGCCACAGTACATGAGGATTTGCTTGAGGAAGGTCTTACCAAGATGGATGCCTTTGTCGCATTGACCACGGTAGATGAAACAAATATCTTCCTCTCCCTTTATGCAAACAAAATGGCTCCGGTCTGCAAAAGAATTACCAAAATCAGCAAAATGGCACACGATGACATCATCGACGAACTCCCGATTGGAAGCACTATCTCCGCGCGGAATACCACGACGGAGTATATTTTACAGTATGTCCGTTCCTTAAATGATTCCTACGGAAGTAAGGTAGAGGCACTCTACCGCCTGATGGACAACCGGGTAGAAGCTATCGAGTTTCATGTCACAGAGCACAATGCCGTTGTCGGCATCCCGCTCCTTAACCTTTCTTTGAAAAAGAACCTTTTAATCTGCGGTATCGTCCGCGGCAGAAAAATCATTACGCCTTCCGGCCGTGACACGATTGAACTCGGTGACACCGTCATTGTCGTAACGACCAATAAAGGACTGGATGACATCACAGATATTTTAAGTGAGTAAATTTCTTTTCAGAAAGGCGAAACCTATGAATTATCGTATTATTGCAAAAATACTCGGCTGGGTCTTCAGTCTGCAAGGCATCTTTATGCTGCCCCCTTGCCTGGTCGGAATCCTTTACAAAGAATATTTTGATGCAGCAGTGTATCTTGTCATTTCTCTGGCATGTTCGCTGGTCGGATATTTACTGCGCCGCATCAAAACAAAAAGTACCACCTTCTATGCAAAAGAGGGATTTGTTGCCGTTGCACTCAGTTGGATTCTGCTTAGTATGACCGGTGCAATTCCGTTTGTCTTAAACGGCGATATTCCTTCTTATACAGATGCTTTGTTTGAAATCATCTCCGGTTATACCACAACCGGTTCCAGCATATTGACCAATGTAGAGGGACTGTCCCACAGCAATCTTTTTTTCCGTAGTTTCAGTCACTGGATTGGCGGTATGGGTGTGCTTGTGTTCATTCTTGCCATCCTGCCGATGACCGGAGGGTCTACGATGAATCTGTTAAAAGCAGAGTCTCCGGGACCAAGCGTCAGCAAACTGGTACCAAAGATGCAGCAGACGGCATTTATTTTGTATGCCATCTACTTCGTTATGACACTGATTGAAATCGTATTATTGCTGCTTGGCGGTATGCCTTTGTTTGACTCCCTGTGCCATGCGTTCGGCACGGCAGGTACCGGTGGTTTCGGTATTAAAAACGACAGTATTGCCGGTTATTCCCCGTACTTGCAGATTGTCATTACAGTTTTCATGTTTTTATTCGGTGTTAACTTTACTTTTTATTATTACATTTTAATCCGGAAAATCCGCGATGCCTTCAAAATGGAAGAGGTCCGCTGGTATTTCGGAATCTATTGGCTCGTTGTCGGTCTGCTGATGATAAATTTGATTTCCAACGGCTACGCTGCAGGAGAAAGTTTATTGCACGTTACCTTCCAGGTGGCATCCATTATGACAACTACCGGTTACGCCACGACAGATTTTAACCTCTGGCCGGAGTTTTCCAGAGGACTCATGGTATGCCTGATGTTTATCGGTGCCTGTGCAGGTTCCACCGGCGGCGGACTCAAGGTATCGCGTATCATGCTGTGGTTAAAGCAGGTTCGAAAGGAACTGACCCAGCAGATTCATCCGCGCCGTGTCCATGTCATCAAGATGGACGGCAAAGAAGTTCCGCATACGCAGACGCATTCCTGTAATGTTCTTTTGATGACTTATATCATTATTTTTATTGTATCCTTCCTTTTGATTTCCTTGGACGGATTTGATACAACGACAAACTTTACGGCAATTGCCGCTACACTAAATAACATCGGTCCCGGTCTTAACATGGTCGGTGCCACCGGAAACTTCTCTGCGTTTTCCGACTTTTCCAAGTATATTCTGATGTTTGATATGCTGGCGGGCCGACTGGAAGTTTTCCCAATGCTTTTGTTGTTCTATCCTTCCACCTGGAAAAAATAGATAAAATATTGACAGAAAGGATGCACACCTATGGACTTCACCTATAATTTGTACCGCGAACGCTTTATTCCGAAGGAAAAGAAATCATTAAAGAATGACCTGCTTTTGTACGCTGATGATGACATTATCATCACCTCCTGGAACAGTTTCCGCCCGCGTCCGGACCTTGCCTCCGGTCTTTCGGTCTACTACCGGAAGCTCGGCTACAAAATCAGCCGTTTTTACGGCGAAGACGGTTCCTTTACCCGCTGGTACTGCGACATTATTTGTGAATCTGTAGACGGGAACGATATTACCTTTTCTGACCTATTGATTGATGTGATTATCGAAGCGGACGGCTCCGTGCACGTCGTTGATTTAGACGAGGCTGCCGAAGCCTATGAGCAGGGACTGATTACTAAAGAACAGCTGCTGTTTGCCATGCGGACGGCGGATACCTTGCTGCGTGATATCCGTCATGGACGGTTTGATGCACTGACGGAGTGTTTGAAGCCGTATATGGAATAAGATTTTACTCTTGAAAATTCTGCGCCAGTTTTGTTATGTAAAAAATCTCCTTTTCTTTTTAAAATATCCAAAAAAAGAAAGGGAGATTTTACTTATGAAAAAATTTATCAGTTCTATCCTGTGCGCAATTATGCTCACACTGGCAATCGTCGGATTACCAAACACCGGAAACGGCTTTGAACCTGTTCCGGAAATCGGAACCCATGTGGATTGGGACAATAATGTCATTAAAGATTAATCCGTTGACATCCCGTACAGCCTTTCCCATTTGTCTTTCAAAAAGGCCCTTGCAGAAGGCTTTTCATAGATTCGACTCAGTGCCACAGCCGCCTTTAAATAAGGGCGGCTGTCTTCTTTTGTATAGGCACCACTTTCCCACAATTGTTCCATGTTCCAACTTTTCCCATACACATTTAAACACAAAACATTTGTAATATCTAATTCTAATGCCAATTTTATCGATGCGTCTTCATACGCAATTGCCATTTCATACTCCTGCGTCTGGTCTAACAAATTGGCTAAATTCGTCAACGCCAGTTCATAGCCTCTGACATAATGGCTCACACAAAACTGCTGCTGTTCATAGTAAGCCTTTAAAAGCTGCAACCAGGCAATCGTTTCCTTTGCTTTTCCTATTTGCTTACATCCATGAGACATTCCAATAATAATCATTGCCTCTGTTCTGGTAAATACCCAGTCCTTTAATTCACCCGGTTCTTTTTCCGGCACTGTAAAATGCAGGGCTTCCTTTTGCCTGTTCCAATGTGTCATATCGTCAATCTGCTTTAAATTGCGTTGTATTGTCGCCTCCTTATGCAGAATAAACTGTGCTGCACATCGCTCATCTCCTGCTGTTTCCTTTAATTTTGCAAATAACGGCTCTGCTTCTTCATACCTGGCAAGTGCAGACAGCCTTCTGATTTCCGAAACAATTCCGTAGGTATCTGCCTGTCCCGCCTGAACAGAAAATACCGCCGCCCCTCCCGGCAAATGAAGCCTGTCCATCAGTACTCCCACGCGCCCTCGTTTACACGAGGACGTTCCCGTTTCAATTCGCGACATCGTAACCGGCTCACAAATCCCCTCTGCCAGTTCCTCCTGTGTCATACCAAGGCAACGTCTTCGTTTCCTTATGGTTTCAGGCAAGTAATAAACTTCCTCTCTGCCAAACAGCATATTACCAAACCAGTCGGGTTTTATATCATACGTCGTGTACAGCCAGCGCAATGCCTCCTCCAAATCCTTTAAGTATCCCGTCTCCTCCGTCCTGTCGGCCGTCTTTTCTTTTGTCACAAGATATCTTTGCCGATAGACACAAAGCTCCAACAAGAAGGAACTGACTGCCTCATTTTTCATTAAGTCCAGACATTTTTGATAGAGTGATTCCTGTTCTTCTTCCCTTCCTGCCTGCTCATATAAAAGCAGGGCATGGTATGCCACCATAGGATAAAACTTCGCCCTTTCCGCTGACTCCATCGTTTCCTCCATGTACTGTAGCATATCCTCATAGGCTAACAGAACTTCCTCCTTTTTCCCCTTTGCCCCCTGCACCTGATAAAAAAGGAGCCGGATTAACCACTCATATGTGCCTAACACTCTCGGACATTTTCCTTTAATATCATACTTTGCCCGTGTCATTTCCCAGGCATATCGCAAATCCTTTTCCAAATAATCCAGTGTTTCTTTGACTTTTTCTTCTCTTTCCTGATATAGTTTCCATCTTAAAATACAGTGTAACAGCATTAAAAACTGACTATGCAAAATACTTTTCTTATGCGTCAGCTTCTGATATTCTTTTGTAAGCGTTTCTACTTCGTCTATCTTCATTTCAAACACTGCCGTTAACAGTTTTTCCTTCACAGTCAGCCTCTCTGCTTCTTCCTTTTCCAGAAAATACAACATCTGGTCAGAGGCAAATCCAGCCCGTTGCAAAAGTGTTTCTGCAACAATCTTTTCACAGCCGCGCTCCCCGTTTTCTACATGTTCTATAAACCCTCGCGAACATATCCCCTCACAGAGCTCCGCCACACTAATATTCCGTTTCGTTCTTTGATATGCAAGCAATAATCCTATCTGATTGATATCCATACCAACTCTCCTCCTACATGTAAAACACACTGCTTATCTGTATTTTACCCCTATATGCAGGAAAAGTCCATGAATACGTTGTAAGATCATTTAAAATGCAACATGTCAAAAATCACAAAAAAGCCCTTAATAATGCGACATATCATTTTGCATTATTAAAGGCTTTTGCAACAGTCTCTTTGTTGGTTTTACTTAAGGTTTCACGGCATGGCATTTATAGTAGCACATCAAGTTTGCTTACAGCATCTTTAGAATTTTTTATTAACATTGCGCTAGCTTCAATGTAATGTGCATCGTATTTTCCAGAACGAAAACGATGGACATAGCAAACAGACCCTATGGAATAACTGCCATCCGTATTATATATTTTAGGTTCATTGAAAAATAATTCAACATCATTATCATAAATGAAATAATTGTAGCCAAATGCGTTCATATGAACTTTTCCATCAGGGTAAAAGTATGCCTTTATGTACAGTCGAATAGCATACAAAGTAACCCGATATCCTTCGTCGTTTCTGTCATTTACATACATTGTTTTATACATTTCTTTTATTTCATAATCATTTGTTGCTCGTGAATTTCTTGCTAAACCTTCAGACGTTGGTTCCGACCCATAAACGTACATAAAAGTACTCATCTCTTGGTCGGTGAATTTTTCACTTTCGACAATTTCGATATAAACTTCATTTTCTGATAATTCATCCGCGCGAGCAACGCTTGGATTAGAGCAGAATAACACCCCCATAAATAACATAAATAAGAATACCATTTTTTTCATGTGTTTTTCCTCCATTTTGTCAAGGTCACATATTAACCGCAATATTACGTTTAGTCCGATATATTGAAAATTATTCTTCAATGTAATAATCCCAAGAATCTCCATCCATAACCGGTTTCAATGTAGTATAATCTAATTCCGATAGCCAAGGATTTGCTTCAATTACGGTAGCAATTTCGGATAACGTTATTTTATCTCCATTTGAAGATACAAAAGTGCATTCAACTACATTTTTTTCGCCTACGGTGGAAATGTAATCATAATATAAAGAAGCCATCTTGATGATTTCAAGTTCTTCATCGGAATACTTCGTTGTAGGATTTTCCTGATTTTTTCCACAAGCTATAGTGAAAACAAATATACAACATATTAAAAGCAAAACATATAATTTTTTCATTGTTCTATTCCTTTCTTTTGCTTAAGCTTGCTTTCATTATAACCCTTCTTCTCCAGATGCCCATAACAAAAGTGGCGCACTTTTTATGTATACTCACACTCACTTTCGTCAATACTTTCTCCATCAATACTTGCAAGGAGTCATCCCTATGGCAGTTGATTTTAAAAACAGCGAAACGATGAAAAATCGGAAAGAATTACACCAGACGTTTTAAAGATGCCGACCTGTTTGAACAGATATTTTCCCATATCCTTATGGAGTGTTATAAATTCAAACTGGTTGACCCAACGGAAGTGTTTGTAGATGCTACTCATGTGAAAGCCAGAACTAATGACAAGAAGATGCAAAAACAATCAAATGCAACACTTCTGACCCAGAAAGCAGATGGTTCCATAAAGGTGAGCATAAGAGTGTGTTTGCCTATGCAGTAGAAACAATCTGTGACAAACACGGATGGATTCTCAGATACACCGTAAATCCTGGCAACCTTCACGACAGTCGCACATTTAAAGGCCTGTATGACAGAATAAAAAACATAGGTATGAATACTCTTATCGTAAATTCCGGTTACAAGACATGTTTTGGAGAGCCCAGATGGAAATGAAAGTCGGGCTGACTTTTGCGTGCATGATTTTAAAGAAGTTAGCAGGTATCCTGCAAAGAAGGGAACAAAAGATAATGGCTATAGCATAGAAATAAGACTTGCCAAGTAAAATAAACCGTGGCTAGCCACGAACAGAGAAAAATAACGCGTGGAATGCGAATTCCACGCGTTACTTTGTCTACAATCTGAAGCATGTAACCCTTCGTCAGATTACATGCTTTTTTCTATTACTATTTACTTGTAGGAAATGCTATGTCATACAACCCGGTATCATATAATGTCTTTGATGACACATCAATTTTTGGGGCGTCTGTATCATACTTTGCCGTAAGGCCGTTTCCTTTTACCGGGGACAGTTTACTTTTTACCGTATCATATGCATAGCAAATGTACTTCATCTGCCTTCCCGTCTCATAATATCGGTACGCATAAAACACCGGTCCGGAAATGTTGTCCTCAAACTCACATACAAAACACAGTTGCAAATAGGCATCTTCTCCCTGAGTTCTCGAAAAAACAACTTCTTTTAAGGACATGTTATATACGCCCATCGTTCCGTTAAGAAAACTTGCTGTTTGACCCTCTTCAAATTCTGCTATCCATGCATCATTTTCATAATTCTCATAAAGGGATGCCACTTCTGCCTCTGTCAATTTTTCCTCGTCTGTCAAAACCACGGTTCTAAACAAATGTTCCATGTGCATATCTGCCACCTCTTGCTGCTGATTCCATGTTATGAAAAACCAGAGTTCTACTGCCACAAGAAGTAGGAGTAAAATCAAACCCATGGTAAATAGATTCTTTTTTTCATATCAGTCTCCTCCTGTTTTTCTAATATTCTTCATCTGTTCTGTGAATAATATTTCTCATAGACCATTCATAAAACGAAACATCCCTCACATCTGCCTGTCGTGATGATGTGTTAAAATATGCCGTCATTCCCGTCTCCTTTTCAAAAAACAGCCGGCTTTTTACCGTTGCATATTTATAGACAAACACCTTTTCCGTTGTTCCGTCCTCATAATAACGATAGGCAACACACAAATGTTCTGAGAATTCATCCTCTCAAGAAAAACCTTTTTTCTGGTCTCCTTAAACTCTGACATTGCCTCCTGCTCGGTATAAAGGTCAAATAAAAGGGTTCGCTCTTCTTCCGTCAATTCTTCCTCTTGCGTCAATACAATATCCTCACGCAGCTGTTCCATTCGATTATCCGCAATCTGCTGCTGCCGATTCCATGTTATAACAAACCAGATTGCCAATAGCAGTAATGCCATCAAAAAAACGACCAAGTAAATCAGTCTTCTGGATGCACTCTTCCGAATACCCTCACGGATTTTAAAACGAGCTGTCAATTACACTTCCCCCTTTTCTGTTACTGTCCCAAAGTATACAATGAAAATATAGTGATTACAAGTCATTCCTCTGATATTGACTCCCACTATTTACATTACCAGCAAATCTTATTTATTCCCATATCAAAACTGACGCAAAAAGAAATTTCCCGCTTCGGTATACCCACCCGTTTCTTTGTCCATACTCTTGATATCCCATATTCTATAATCTATCAGGAGGTTCTATTATGGCAGTAGACTTTAAGAACAGCGAAACGATGAAAAACTTAATGCGCGCCTTTGCCGGAGAAAGTCAGGCAAGAAACCGTTATACCTTTGCGCAAGGACAGGCAAAGAAAGAAAACTTATATGTCATTTCCGAAGTTTTCTGCTTTACCGCAGACCAGGAGAAAGAGCATGCCGAAATCTTTTACAATCATTTAAAGGAAATGGCAGGAGAGACCATTGCCATTGACGGAACGTACCCGGTAGACATTACCCAGTCCGTGATTGAATTACTCCGTTATGCAGAGCATAACGAAATGGAAGAATACGGTGATGTATATAAGCATTTTGCAGAAGTTGCCACACAGGAAGGCTTTACAAAAATTGCCTCCGACTTTTCTAAGATTGCAGAAATCGAAAAGACCCACGGCAACCGCTTCGCCTACTTTGCCGATTTGTTAGAAAACAACAAATTGTTTGTTTCCGATGTAAAGTGTAAATGGATGTGCTTAAACTGCGGCAACGTCATCGAAGCCACACAGGTTCCGGAAAAGTGTCCGGTCTGCGACCACGACCGTGGGTATTTTATCCGATTGGAATTTGCACCGTATACGGGACAAGCGATGTAACTCCATTATATAGGTTTTATTGACTCCCATAAACGCAGATATATTTTTTGTCTGATTTACTTTGAAAGTTCCGTCGTTACGACTTATGAAGAATATATAGATTTTTAGTATTTTGCTCTTATCCAGTAATTTTTCAACAGGACGTTGAAAAAAGGCTTGTGTCGCCACGGATGGCGACTCCAAGCCGGTTACGTCCCATATAGATGCATTGAAGCAAAATACTCTAAAAATCATATGTTCGAAATACGGAGCAACAAGGAACTTTCAAAGCAGACAGACTTAAATATATATCTGCGTTCTTATTTTTCTATCCCCTTTATTCTTCTGATATGTCTCTCATCGTTAGAAAACGGTGTATCCAGAAACAAATCCACCACCGCAAGGGCATGTCCCGCGCCGATGATTCTGCCGCCCATCGCCAGCACATTGGCATCGTTATGCTCTCTCGTTGCCTGTGCGCTGAAGCAGTCATGGCACAGGGCGCAACGGATGCCCGGTACCTTGTTTGCCGCCATAGAGATACCGATACCGGTACCGCAGATTAAAATACCCTTTTCACACTCACCGCTTACTACCGCGTGTGCAACCTTCTTTGCATATTCCGGATAATCGCAGGATGCCTTGGAAAAGGTACCGAAATTTTTATATTCGAGACCTCTCTCGCCCAGATGAGCGATTACCTCCTGCATAAGCTCATATCCGCCATGGTCACAACCTAACGCTATCATTTTGTTATCCTCCTTGTGGTTTACAAACTATCTCTTTACTTTGCCTGTATTGTCTGATATCCTGCTGCTTTACGCAACCGGTTCATAATCGCCTGATGCAGCTTTGTATTTTCAAAGCTCTCTGAGTATATCACAGTAATGTGTTCTGTGTCAAAAGCACGCAGTGCCGCAAACAGATGTGCAGAAATCTCCTTTTCGCTCTTTAAGGAACCCAAAGAGAAAATCTTATCACAGGTGTATCGCTCTTTCGTCTCCTCTGCACAAAGCACCGCGACACGGACTCCCGCTTCCGCTGCCTTTGCCGACAATTCATTGATGGTCGATACTACCGCATCCGTCTCACCCTCGACAATGTAAATCTGTCCCTGCGGTGCATAATGGCGGTATTTCATTCCCGGTGCCTTTGCCACCACGGAGTCCTGCGGCTTTGTCGCAAGCACAGCCTTATCATATTCTACCTCAGCCACAATCTGTTCAAAGTCTTCCTTTGTGATAAAGCCCGGTCTTAAAATCATCGGTACGTCACCGGACAAGTCGATAATCGAAGACTCCAGACCGATGTCGGATGGTCCGCCATCCACAATCATCTCCACTCTTCCCGACAAATCCTCTACCACATGCTCAGCGGTCGTCGGAGATGGTCTGCCGGACAAATTGGCACTCGGTGCCGCAATATAGGTCCCCGATGCCCGGATGATTTCCCTTGCAATTTCATCCGACGGCATGCGGATGGCCACCGTAGAAAGTCCTCCGGTCGTAGCCATCGGCACAATCTCACTCTTTTTTAAAATCATGGTCAGAGGTCCCGGCCAGAACTTTTCTGCCAGACGGTACGCAAGCTCCGGCACCTCTTTTGCCAAAACTTCCAGGGCAGAAAGCTCTGCAATATGCAAAATCAGAGGATTGTCGGAAGGACGCCCCTTCGCCGCATAAATTCTTGCTGCAGCATTTTCCTTAAGTCCGTCTCCGCCGAGTCCGTACACCGTCTCTGTCGGAAAAGCCACCAAACCGCCTGCTGCCAGAATTTCCCCGGCTTCACGGATGGCATCCATATCCATATGCTCTCTGTCAATTGTCACAACCTTTGTTTTCATTTCCTGTCTTCTTTCTGTTTTCCGTTCTTCTGTTTTTTCTATCCTACTGCTGGTTTATTTTATCTTTTCCTGTATTAATATACTCCAAAATTCCGAGAAGTAAAGAAAAAGCTATTTTTTCCTGATATTCCTCGCTGCTAAGCAGCTCTGCCTCCCGTGCATTAGACAAAAAGCCGCACTCCACGATAACAACCGGCGCTTCTTCTGTCGACTGCTTCAGCAGATAATAGTCCCTGTTTGCCTTTGCCACGCGGTGATTTCCGTCAGCGAGTTCCCTCCGCAAACTCTCCTGCAGCATCGTTGCAAGCACCCTTCCCTCTTCCGAACCGGTCAGGTAAAACACCTGCGCCCCGTCTACATCACCTTCCGGATAACTGTTCTGGTGGATACTGACCGTAAGGACGGGCTCTGCCTCCCGTATCAGACGGGCTCTTTCCCTGAAATCCTCGTTTTTCCGGTTGGTCGCATTTTCACTTGCCAGGTCCTTATCCTCGGTCCGAAGCATCATAGCCGCTACATCATTTTGCCATAGAAGTGCTTCCAGTTTTTTTGCAATGGCAAGATTGATGTCCTTTTCCAAAACCTCTCCCACGCCAACCTTGCCGGGGTCCTTTCCTCCGTGTCCGGCGTCAATCACCACAACCGGACGCTCCGGCTCTGTTCCCATCATCACAACAGCCTGTTCCTTCACCCGCTCCACATAAACCGAGAGCATACACAAACTACATAATAGCATCAGTAATGCAACACTTTTTCGCATACCTGCCACTTCCTGTTTTCCTTGCATTACTTCACTTTATGAGCCTTTATTTGATATAATTCCCAATCACCGGCCAAATCTCTTCTGTTTCAAAGCCTAGGCGCCATGCCGCAACACCAGCCAGACCGGCTCCTCCGATAATCTTCAGCCGTTCTGTCATGGAGTCCACATCCTCTAACCAGATTTTGTACGTCACTCCGTCTAACGTATACTCCGCATAGTTCTGCCCGCAATCGGCATCCCATTTCGCGGTTACCTTATTTCTTTCCAGGATATCCTTACCACCATTCATAGTCAAAGCTTCCGTATAAATTACGCTGGTCGTGCCCGCCACGGTTTCTTCTCCCCAGATTCTGGTATAAAACGGAACTCCCATGATAATATTGTCTGCCGGAATTTTTGCCAAAGAGTCATTTACTGCTTCCTGTAAAAATCCCATCGAAGCAACCGAACCGGCCACTGCGGACTTCGCAGTATGTTCATCATATGCCATGATAATCACATAATCCACAACCTGTCCCTGCGTTTTTAAATCAAAGAGCGGATTGTCAAGTGCCGAAACCACGTTATCTACCGAAAGGATCAATCCTTCTTCTCTGCATCGAATGGCAAGTTCTTTCAAAAACTGGTTAAAGTGCGGGCCTGTCTGGGACAGCATCCCCTCAAAGTCAATGTTCCAGCCATCAAAGCCTATTTCTTTTGCCTCTTCCATCATATTGTCAATCAGAGCCGTTCTTGCTTTTGTAGAAGAGAATATCTCATACGTACTTATATTATATCCTTTATCTTCTCCCATCGGGAAATTGGAAATTAATGCCCAAACCTGCAGTCCCATCTCATGTGCTCTTTCCACATAAGAGGAATCTGCCAGGGAATCAAAATTCCCTTCATTATCCGACAGTTCATACCAGGTCGGCGAAATGACATTCATGGATTCCGCCTTTGCCACCACCTTTTCCAGATTATTATTTGCCTGCGGTACTGTCACCACATGCCAGCCCAGACGCACCTTTTCCTCCATGTGGGTGTACTCATACACCGGTTCTTCGTAACTGCTCTGCCTTGCGTCATAATATGACTCAGAAAGAAACTTTCTCTGGACGTATCCATAAATACCGTCTGCCATCATTACCTTCAAGAAACTGCCGCCGCTTTTGCCGCTGCCCCCGATATAATAAAGTTTTTCTCCTGCAGGCACATAGCGGATGATATCACTTTTGATGTCCGGCTCAAAACGCACCGGTGCTTCGGCAACCGTATCATAATACAAAAATTCCACCCAACGGTTTTGAATTATAAGACGGTTGGGATTTTCGTAAAATGTATACTGCATATCCGCGAACATAGATACAAATTCCAACGACATATGATAGCCATCCTCCAGCATAAGAAGTGCCGGAGAATTCAGGTTGCACACCTCTTCGTTTCTATGATAAACTGCCTTGCCCACTTCCACACGGATTAACTCTTCCGGAAGTGCGTAACTCAGTATATTTTCTTCTTTATCCAGATAAAAATCAGTTTTCAAGAGCCTGGTCACCATATCATAAGACAGATAGACTCCGCCCTCCATAAGAATTGCATTCTCTTCATATCTGTCATTTTCCAGTATGATAACCGCCTCTTCTTTGGCAATATCATAATACCCCTCCAAAGACCCCATCGTCTCGCTTGGTGTATATTTCTTTTTTAACGAAAGTGCAAGAACGGCAACCAATACACAAACCAATACCGCCCCTACCAATAATTTTATTTTCAACCCTTTTTCCATACGTTTTGCTACCTCATTTATTCTTTATTGTGTGAAGAAAACACATCATTATGAGTATAACAAATTTTTTTCTTACTGTCATCCCATTTTCCGACACGAACCAAAACTTTCCGACAGAAAGACTGCAGACTCCTTTGGTTTGAGTGACCAACGCACAGTCTTTCCGCCGAAAATCCTGTTTTTTACCGATTGGATAAAGTGTGACGAGTTTTTCCTTTCCCTTTCGGAAACATACAACAAGTTACCAAATCTTTTTGCCAAGCAGCCGTTTCATCTGCCTGTGCAGACGGACAGGGAAGCGATACCCTTTATACATGGGAGAAATCCCGTGCACATAACACTGATTTCCCAGTTCTTTCTTTGCCAGAGAAAAATCACCTGCGGTAATCACTGCCGCTGTTTTTTCCCCTGCCATCTCCCGGATGCGGTGTTTCCATTGCTCTTTCAACCAAGGCACCATTGGCCCTACCAGAAACCGACGGAATGCGTAAGGATCGGTCCCTACCGGAACCCTGTTTCCAAAATCACATATAATATAATCATATCCTCTTCCGCGAAATCCTCTGATTTCCTCCGGTGCAACCCCGGCCGCAAAGGTAATGTCTTCCTGTTCCGTCACAAAGCCGTCTTCTTTTTGCCGTAATCCCTCCATGGCCTGTCCACTGGAGCAATCAAGGCAGATTATTTTTTTTCGGTACTTTTTTCGCAGATAATATGCAAGCATCCCTGAAAACAAACTGCTGTCTGCTTCCGACAGTGCCGCAGACACATAAATCCAGTGTTCCTTCGGCCGTTCTGTCCTCCGCCGGACCTTTAGTTTCTCCAGGTCACATCTTACCTGCTCTGCATTCTGATATTGTTTTTGTCCCCTTCTAAGGCAGTTGTCTACAATAGTTCGATAGCCCTTAGGGACTTTTCTTGTGTGATAAAGCAGATACTCCATACATTTCCCCAGACCGTAAAGATCGGTTGCTGCTGACATCTCTCCTGCTGTTTCCTGTTCCGGAGCGCAATAGCCCGGTGTTCCGAATACATACTGATTATTTTGTTCATCCCGGCATATGGCACTGCCGAAATCAACCAGTTTCACTCTGTGATCCGATATCAATATGTTATCCGGTTTTAAATCCAAATGCAGGATGTTTCTTGCCGGATGATGGAGATACTGTAAAATATCACATAGTTGGGTGGAATAATTAAGAAGTAAAGAATCAGACAGACTCCTTCGTCTTTGAATATATTGTGTCAGGGTCTCTCCCTCAATAAATTCCTCAATCAAATACGTATGAGTATCAAATTCCAAAATATCGTATATGATAGGAATAGAAGGATGACGACACTGCTGCAACATCCGTGCTTCTTTTACCAAAATGTCATGCCAGGGGTGTGTGCAGTCCATGGTTTTAATCACTCTCCGTCCGGAAAGCCCCATATGTTCTGCCAGGCAGACATCTCCTCCGAGGCCATGATGCAGCACTTTCAGTACCTTGTACTTTTTTAACAGTTCCCTGTGCAGCATAAACCCCTTTCTTCAAAGTACGGCTTTGTACCTTGATTATACTTCTGTTTCCGTCTTTTGACAATGCCAAAAATCCGGGTACTTTTTTGTGCAATTTGACGGAAGAAATCTCTAGTTGACTTTAGATTC
The DNA here is from genome assembly GCA_015057585.1 of Lachnospiraceae bacterium. Lineage (GTDB taxonomy): Bacteria > Bacillota > Clostridia > Lachnospirales > Lachnospiraceae > SIG299. The sequence goes on from SVEF01000004.1 coordinate 55,938, forward strand.
AATTTCCATTATACTTTTTTGTACTTATAGTTAAAGGAGGATTGACAAGTGAAAATTGAGAGAATCAGCGATACCCAGATACGTTGTACACTCAGCAGGCAGGACCTTGCCGAGCGCGATTTAAAACTCAGCGAACTTGCCTATGGCTCCGAGAAAGCCAAAGATCTCTTTCGTGAACTGATGGTTCAGGCATCTTACGAATGCGGATTTGAGGCGGATGACATCCCACTTATGATAGAAGCGATTCCGGTTTCCGGCGACTGCCTTGTTCTTCTGGTTACAAAGGTGGAAGATCCGGATGAATTAGATACCCGCTTTTCCAACTTCTCCTCGTCTCAGGATTCCATTGATGAGGACCACTTTCCTTTCTCGTCCACCTCTTCGGTTGCAGATGAGATTTTAGAGTGTTTCGGACAGTTGGGAGCACTTCTTGGTAAGGGCAAAGCTGTTTCCAAAGAAACACCTCACACAGAAGAGAATGATGTTTCTGAAACGCCTTCTGCTCCTGCCCATTTCGTAAAAGCATTTTCCTTTGCAAATTTAAATGCTGTTACTACACTGGCAAAATTAATTTCTCCTTACTTTTTTGGAGAAAGCACCTTATATAAGGACGAAGCGGAGTCCCGCTATTATCTGGTCATCCATATGTCGGACCACACTCCGGAAGAATTCAACCGTATTTGCAACGTCGTTTCCGAATACGGCACCCCGGAGCACACGCTGCCGGCAGTCCTCTCCTACTACGCGGAACACTTTTCCGTGATTTTGGGCAGCGACGCCGTCCAGACACTTACGATTCTGTAATAAAAAAGACCGCTTCAACTGAGCGGTCCTTTTTTATTATCTGCTGCTTAAATATGCGTTGATTTCTTCTACCAACGGATCCACTTCAAGACCATGCACCATGCAAGCCTCTTCCAAAGACTCTGCCTGTGCAGACGGACAACCGATGCAGTGCATTCCGTAGTTTAACAGAATTCTGATGATTTCCTGATCTATTGTAATAATTTTTCCAATGGTCATTTCCTTTGTTACTGTCATATGCAATCCTCCAATTCCTCATTCTTGTCTTTTTTACGACTCGTTTATTATATTCCAGACTTTGCACCATCGTCAAGAGAATATTTTACTTGTATTTTTGTTTCATTTATATTAGAATGTGTACAGTAACAAAAAATCACGAAAAGGAGGACTCTACTCATGGCATATAAGATTACTGATTCTTGCGTAAGCTGTGGCGCTTGTGCAGCTGAATGCCCGGTTGGTGCTATCTCTGAAGGTGCAGCTCACTACGAAATCGACGCTGATGCGTGCTTAGATTGTGGTGCTTGTGCAGCTACTTGCCCAACAGGTGCTATTGAAGAATAATTGGTAAAAAAACAAAAAGAGTGTCGCTTTCCTGCGGCACTCTTTCTTTTTCCAAAAATCCCCGTACCGACCTAACGGAAACGGAATCTCCTTTTCTTTCTTTCCTCTTCCAGTGACGTCCGCTGTCTGGCCGCCTGATATTCGCGGATAGTCCGATCCAGTTTCCGATACCTTTCCTCTTCTAAGTTTTCCCGTTCTCGGAACAAATAATTCATTTCTTTTAAAATTCGGTTGGATACCCGCTCGTCCATCTGAGCGAGCAGCGACTCATTGTTCTGCCGCAGCAGTTCGGTCACTGCGCCCCCAAAACCCAGATACATTCTCTGGAAGTTCTGCTCCGGTTCCGAAACCACCATACAGTCCTTCTTCGTCTCCGGCAGGAACTGTTCCATCCGCTTACGCAATTCCCTGCGGTCTTCTTCCTTTAATGCCGCCACCTCCTCCAGTTTCGGCAAAAGGCGGTCAATCTGTTCTGTCGAAAACCCCTCTTCTCTCAGCTGCTTCACATACGCCATGGCGCTTTCACATTCCATAGGTTCTCCTCCCTGTTTCTTCTTGTTTCTTCTATCATAAACATCTTCTTTTCTTCCCTCAAGACAGGCTTTTGCATCTTTTCTGTTTTTCGTCGACATAAAAAAAGAAAAGCCTTTCTTTTCCGACAAAATCGTCGAAAAGAAAAGCTTTTTCTCCCTTAATGCTGTTCCCGGATTTCCAGATTGCCGAATTTCTGAATCTGACCCATCCATTTTAATTTTACAGTACCGGTCGGACCGTTTCTTTGTTTGCCGATAATAATTTCGGTAATGCCCGGGTCTTCGGTGTCTTTATTATAATATTCGTCCCGATAAATAAACATTACTACGTCGGCATCCTGCTCAATCGCTCCGGATTCTCGAAGGTCAGAAAGCATCGGACGCTTATCCGGACGCTGTTCCACGGCACGGGAAAGCTGTGACAGTGCGACCACCGGACAGTTGATTTCTCTGGCAAGCGCTTTTAAGGAACGGGAAATCTCTGAAATTTCCTGCTGCCTGGATTCCGACTTTCCGCTGCCGCTCATAAGCTGTAAATAGTCGATGATGACAACGCCAAGATTCTTTTCTAATTTCAGTTTCCGGCACTTCGACCGCAGTTCTGAAATAGAAATACCCGGTGTATCATCAATGACCAGCCCGGACTCACCGATATTTCTCGCACTTTCCATCAAATCTGCCCATTCCGAGTCCTTTAGGTCACCGGTACGGATATTCTGGGAGTCTACTCTGGAGTTCATGGCGAGCATACGGTTAATGAGCTGCTCCTTTGACATTTCCAGACTGAAAATAGCGGTTGTTACATGGGAATGCAGGGCAATATATTCTGCGAGGTTTAATACAAACGCTGTCTTACCCATGGAAGGACGCGCTGCAATCAGTACCAGGTCAGAGCGCTGCAATCCCGCTGTCTTATAATCCAGATCGCGGAACCCGGTCGCAATACCGGTAATACGCCCCTGGCTCTTGGCTGCGATTTCGATGTTCTTCAACGCACGGAATACGACATCACGGATGTCCTCATAATCGCCTCCGCCACGTTTCTGTATGATATTAAATACCTGCTTTTCTGTCTCTTCCAAAACGACATCCATCGGCTCTTTGTTCAGATAACAGGTATTGGCAATGCCCTCGGTAATTTTGATCAGTTTGCGTGCCAGTGCCTTTTCCGCCACAATTTCAGCGTAATACTTGATATTGGCTGAAGTCGGAACAGCATCCGTGACGTCGCGGATAAATTCCATACCGCAAACCTCCGGTGACACACCTTTTTCCTTTAATTTGTCCAGGATCGTAATCAGATCGGAAGGCTTCCCTTCTTCAAACAGTTCCGTCATTGCCTCAAAGAGCACACCGTACGATGGAATATAAAAATCCTCCGGCTGTAACAGTTCCGAAGCAACCTGAATGGCGTCCTTATCCATAATCATGGAGCCTATGACCGATTGTTCTGCTTCCTTGCTATGCGGTTGTACTTTCTTAATTAAAGATTCTTCCATGATTTCTCTCCGGCTTATACCTGCTCAACTTTCACTGTAATTTCTGCGGTTACCTTCGGATGCAGACGAATCGGCACATGATACGTACCAAAGTTACGGATCGGGTCTGCAAGCTGAAGCTTCTTTTTGTCAATATCTAACTTTAACTGTTCCTTCATCGCCACGGTAATTTCCTTTGTGGAAACCGAACCAAATGTGCGGCCGCCTTCACCACCCTTGATTTTTAAGGTAAGACTTCCTGCCTCAATCTGCTTGGCAAGTGCCTGTGCCTCCTCTAAAATTTCCTGCTGACGCTTCGCTTCTGCTGCCTTCTGCAGTTTCAATTCGTGCATTGCCTTATCCGTCTTTTCCACGCCTAACTTTTTTGGAAGGATGAAGTTTCTGGCATAGCCGTCGTTAACCTTCACCACATCCCCCTTTTTCCCAAGACTTTTTACATCTTCCAATAAAATTACTTCCATCTTAAATATCTCCCTTCTCTGTCATATCCACAAGCACAGCTTTCAAGCGTTCTTTTGCCTCTTCCATTGTCACATCGGCAAGCTGCGTTGCCGCTGCACTCATATGGCCGCCTCCGCCAAGCCGCTCCATAACCACCTGCACATTCACCTCGTCAATTGAGCGCGCACTGATACAGATTTTGTCGTTATGCTCTGTGAATACGAAGGATGCCTTGGTATGGTCAATGTTTAATAATTCGTTTGCTGTCTTTGCTGCAAGAACCGTCGGTGCGTCAAATCCTTCACCATTTGATTCCGCAATAACAAAATAATCCATAAAAATTTCTGCGGAAGAAACCGCCTGTGCCTTTGCCTGATATTCTGCAAAATCCGTACGGAACAGTTTCCGGATTCGGGTAACATCCGCGCCGTTTCTTCTTAAATACGCTGCTGCCTCAAACGTACGAACACCGGTCTTTGTCATAAAATTGTTGGTATCAATCATCATGCCGGCATACATCGCATCTGCTTCTAGCGGTTTTAACTTCAGGCCTTCCCCGATGTACTGTAAAATTTCCGCAACCATCTCACAGGAGGAAGATGCATATGGCTCGATATAGGAAAGTACCGCATCAATTGCCTCTCCGGTCTGTCTGTGATGATCCAGAATAACAATCGTCTTTGTCAGATCCAAGAGTTCCTTACACTCTGTCTGTACCGGACGGTTTACGTCTACCACAACAAGGAGCACATTATCGTTTACGATTTCCTGTGCGCGTGCTCCGGAAATAAACATATCCTCTTCATATTCCGGATTGTCACGGAACCGTTCTAACATCGGACGAATCGCACTGGTAACTTCATTTAAAACAATGTGTGCCTTCTTATCCAGTGTTTTTGCAATACGATAGACACCAATTGCAGAACCGAGGGAATCTACGTCGCCAATGGAGTGACCCATGATAACTACCCTTTCCTTGGTCTCTACATATTCCTTTAAGGCATGCGCCTTTACTCTTGCTTTTACTCTGGTGTTCTTCTCTAACTGAACACTCTTTCCTCCGTAGTAGGAAATCTTATCGCCTTCTTTTACTACTGCCTGATCACCGCCACGTCCCAGTGCAAGGTCAATCGCGTTTCTGGCAAGTTCGTAGTTTTTTGCATAGGAAGGTGCTCCTACACCAATCCCCATGGAAATCGTTATCGACATCTCGTAAATATTTAAATTGCGGATTTCTTCCAGGATGGAAAAACGGTTGGCTTCGATGACACTTAAATATTTCTGCTTGAAAACAAAAATGTATTTATCTTTCTCCAGACGCTTGATAATGGCATCGATACTCTGCATGTATTTGTTGATTTCCCGCTCTACCCAGGCCGTAACCAGAGAGCGGCGTACCTCATCCGCACCTTCAAAAGCCTCTTCGTAGTTATCCAGATACAACAAACCAACTAACATCTTCTCATCTGCATTTTCTTTCTTTAATGCATTGATTTCGGTCTCATCGTATAAATACATACCAATCAGAGTATCGCCGTTTTCTTCCGAACTCCACTGATCTGTCCATAAGACATTTTCCTGCTCATCCCGCATTTCCACAAGACGAAGCAGTACCCGGTACTGTTTTCTTCCATGGCTGATTTTAACAATCACATCCTCTTCAATGGTAGGCATACGCTCCAGCACCAAATCCGGAAAAATCTCCTGAATGGACTGCTTCGCCGTCTTTTCAAATACGACGATATCCTTTAATTCATTGTTTGCCCAAATCAGGTGTCCGGCCTGGTCTAAAATTCCGTACGGAATATCCAGTTCCTTTAAAAACTTGTGCTGGATGTGTCCATAATCAGATGCAAACCGAACGAGTTCTCCTGTAATATATTTCTTCTTAAAAAGATACAGATTCAACGCAATCACAAAATAGATACCGGTATAAAGTAACATAATGCCGGCAGCCTCTTTATTAATCATTGCAATGCTGATTACCATACAAAGCACCAGTGCCGTCAAATACAACGGCCACTGCATGTACGTATTCAATGCTCCTTTTAATCTTACCGGGGATTTATCTTTATTTTTCTTCATTCTACCTCTCCATCTGCTGTTTGCTAACAGCCTGTTTGATTCAAACTTTTTGTTTCAAGTCAGTTAAAAATTGATATACGGAGTATATTATAACACACCCCGGCAAAAAAATAAAGAGCAGAAAGCCTCAGCCTTCCGCCCTATCCTTTTATAATCTTGTCTTTACGAAAATATCATAAATTGCTTTGATTGCCTGTTCGAAATCCGCATTTGTCACACCAATGATGATATTTAACTCACTGGAGCCCTGGTCAATCATTTTAATATTGATATTCTGATGTGCCAACGAAGCAAGTACCCTGGCGGCAACACCTCGGTTGGACTTCATGCCGCGTCCCACAACTGCAACCAATGCAAGGTCCGCATCAATTTCAATGCTGTCCGGATGTGCAAGACGGTGCAAGGTAGAAAGAACCACCTGTTCTCTTCCTTCAAACTCCGGCTGGTGCACAAATACCGACAAAGTATCAATACCGGACGGCATATGCTCAAAGGAAATACCGCTTTCCTCAAACGCCTGCAGTACTTTACGTCCGAAACCTACCTCCGAGTTCATCTTATCCTTTTCAATATTAATAGAAACAAAGCCCTTCTTACCGGCCACACCGGTAATGGTATATTCCGGCTGCTTGCAGGTACTTTCCACAATCATGGTGCCTTCGTCTTCCGGCTGGTTGGTATTGCGGATATTAATCGGAATACCGCTCTGACGCACCGGGAAGATCGCATCTTCGTGAAGCACGGTAGCTCCCATGTAGGAAAGTTCTCGAAGTTCTTTATATGTAATCGTTGTAATGGCAACCGGGTTATGAATAATCCGCGGATCCGCTACAAGGAATCCGGATACATCCGTCCAGTTTTCATAAATATCGGCATGCACCGCTCTGGCAAGAATCGAACCGGTAATATCGGAACCGCCTCTGGAAAACGTCTTTACCTTACCATCCGGCATTGTTCCGTAAAAACCCGGAAGTACCACATTGTCATATTCCCTGACACGGGCTCCCAGCACCTCGTTTGTCTTCTCCGCAAGGAAATTTCCGCTCTCATCAAAGAAAATCACCTCTGCCGCATCCAAAAACTGATATCCCAGATATGCTGCCATAAGAATCCCGTTTAAATATTCACCTCTGGATGCCGCATAATCCGAACCCGCACAGTTTTTAAAATTCTCACGGATGGTCGCAAATTCCTCTTCCAGGGAAATACTGAGACTAAGTCCGGTAATGATTTCATCATATCTTGCCTTAATCTGCATCAATTCCGTTTCAAATGCGTCTCCTTTTTCTGCAAGTGCATAACAGGCATACAACATATCTGTCACCTTGGTGTCACTTACACATCTTTTTCCCGGAGCCGACGGAACCACATAGATTCTGTCCTTATCTGCACGGATAATATTTCCAACTTTGCGGAACTGCTCTGCACTGGCAAGCGAACTGCCGCCGAATTTTACAACTTTACTCATTCTTCTTTTCTCCATCCCTAGCATTACTGTATGTTTATGCAAAAATCTTTCCTTATATCATACACGTTTTTTCGAGATAATCAAGTATTTTTTACAAAATCGTCTGCCCGTTGATTACCAGCCGGAACTTTAAAGATAATTTTTCTGCCGCCTTTCTGCAAAGCACCATTCGCTCAATGAAGATTTCAAAATAATCCATCACGGCACAAACGGAGGTATCAATGGTCAGATTTAATTCGATGTAGGCATCCTTTTCAACCGTCACATGGGATTCCTTCGCAGAATAATTCACGCGGTCATGAATATCAAAGGTGGAAAAATCATGATTTCTGACACGGCTCGAACGCACATCCGTCTTATCCGCCAGAATCAGCGCCGCAGCCACCGCATTCACCGGGAATGCCGTCGATTCGTCATGATTCCCGATTGCGGTAATGACCGTCGAAATTTCCTCCGGGTCCATTCCCATACGGTCTAAAATACGGAAGGCCATCAGCGCGCCGCTTTGTGCATGGTCCACACGGTTCACCACGTTCCCGATATCATGCAGATAGCCCGCAATTTTTGCCAGCTCCACTACTCTGTCCGGATACCCGAGCGTAGTAAGAATCTCCCCTGCCACCTGCGCCACTCTGCCCACATGGGTAAAACTGTGCTCCGTATATCCAAGCGCAATCAGCGATTCGTCTGCCTTCTTAATGTATGTTTTCACTGCTTCATCGTTTACAATATCCTGCCATGTTACCATGATTCTTCTCCTTTCTTTCCAAGACAAACGCAGGAAACCATTTCCGGCCCGTACGTTCTAATAAATATTGTAGTGATTTTCCCCGCGTACAAATACAGGAATTACAGCAAGAGGCGCCTCAGCAACTACTGTCTGCCCTCCTTCGTACACTTTCCCAGTGTAACTTTCTGTCCAGACTTCACCTTCCGGAAGATATACGGAACGCACTGTCACGCCCTCTTCCATCACCGGTGCCACCAAAAGATCCGGTCCGAACATATACTGGTCTTCGGTTTCCCACGCCGTTTTATCCTTATAAAAATCATAAAACATCGGACGCATCACCGGAGAACCGTTCTCACTTGCAGTTTTCATACATTCCCGGATATAAGGGCGGAGTCTCTCACGGATCAGCAAATAGTTCTTCAGAATTTCAAAATTATCCTCACCAAAGCTCCACACTTCGTTGTCCTGACCGGAAGTCAACTGACGTACACCGTCAATAAATTCCTCTTCTCTTTCATACCACGGGGAACGTTCTCCATGCATACGGAATACCGGGCAAAATGCGCCCCAGGCAAACCAACGCACCAGAAGTTCTTTAAATTTCGGGTTGGAAATGTCACCACCGACAAAACCGCCGATATCAGAAGTCCACCAAGGAATTCCTGCCAGACACATATTCAGACCTGCCTGCAGCTGCTCCCGCATCGCACGGAACGACGAGTGGATGTCACCGGACCAGGTCAGTACGCCATATTTCTGGCTTCCGGCCCAGGCACAACGTACCAGACTTAATATATCACGTTCTCCCTCTTTCTTCAAACCATCATAGAAACCTTTTGCATACATGACCGGATAAATATTGGTGCACTGCAGCGCAGGTCCTGCAAAATACCGGTAATTGTCGAAATCATACGGGCCATACTCCGGTTCCGCTTCATCCAGCCAAAAGCATCGGATGCCTTTCTTATAATAATTTTCTTTGCACTTTTCCCAGACGAACTCCCGTGCTCCCGGATGTGTTGCATCATAAAATACGGTGTTGCCCATCCAGCTCATGTGATAATTCATACCACGGTCCGGATTGACAAGATATCCCTTATCCGACATTTCCCCGTAGTTCTCGCTGCGCTCGTCAATCGTCGGCCATACAGAAACGACCGTCTCAATGCCGAGGTCCTTTAGTTCCTTCACCATTCCTTCCGGGTCCGGCCAGTCTCTTGTTTCAAACTTAAACTCACCCTGTCTCGTCCAGTGAAAAAAATCCACCACAATTGCGTCCATCGGAAGTCCCAGCGCCTTGTGCTTTCTCGCCACCGCAAGAAGTTCCTCCTGATTGCGGTACCTTAACTTACACTGCCAGTAGCCAAGTCCGTATTCCGGCATCCTCGGAGTCCTTCCTGTTGCCGCACTGTACTGTTCCTCCAGTTCGGCAGGGGCGTCCCCGGCCGTAATAAAATAGTCCAGTTTCTTTGTGCTCTTTGCTACCCATTCCGTCTTATTCGTGCCAAACGTTGCCGTTCCGATGGCCGGATTGTTCCAGAAAAATCCGTAGCCGCGGCTGGAAATGTAAAACGGAACACTCGCCTGTGAATTTCTGTGAGCCAGCTCCAGCGTAGCACCTTTTTTATCAAGATTTCTCTCCTGATACTGTCCCATACCAAAAATTTTTTCATCATCAAATGCTTCAAAACGCGCCACCAGTGTGTAATCCGTACTGCCCTGAATCGGCTTTAATTCTCTGGCGTCCACCCGCAGCGGTACACAGTAACGGTTGATACGGTTGCGGTTTCTCCAATACTCCGCAGTCAAAAGTTCCCCTCTCTGGTTATAAAAACTGATCCAACCTTCATAAGACACCTTTGCGGTAATCTTACCGTTTGTCAGCTGCCATTCCTTTGCAGTCTGATGGTACCTGGCATATTCCTCCGACTGATACCACGGATCCGTCACATCAATTTCTGCCGATGTAATGTTTGCCTTACACGCTTCCACCGGTTCTGTCAGTGCCCAGTCATTTTCATCCATCTTCGGTTCCGCCGTCATACGTACACGCAGCGAATTTTTCCCCCACGGTTCAATCCAAACCTGCGTCCTGTTCTCTGCCAGAATCAATCTGTTGTTTTCTTCATATATTCTCATATCGTGTTCTCCTTCTTTTCTCTGTCCCCGTTATGAAAAAACGGTATCTACATTGGTTCCCCGTAAACAAGTCCCCGCGACCCCGTCGCAAGAAAGAACCGTCCGAAGGTCCGGCTGTCTCCGTCTATACTTAGGATTTCTCCGAACATCTGCCTGTCAGTATTGATCCGCTCCCATGTCAGGGCATCATCAAAGGAACGGTAAAAGCCGTACTCACCCTTTACCGTACCGCACATATAAATCGCTTTATTTTCTCCGAGATAGGTTCCCTGCGGACGCAAGATTCCCAGTCCCACACGATACACGGTCTCATTCTCCCGGGTCAGGTGCTCCGCTGTAAGTTCATCCGTCTCTTCCTTATAAATCAACTTCCAAAGACCGTGTTCACCGAGTGCCATATAAAAAATCCCGCTCCGGCCGGCATCCGCCCGGACTTCTGTCTTGTTCGCACAATCAATCAAATGAAAGTCTACCGTCGGAAAACCTTCCGGCATACTTCTCTCAAGGAAGGTATGGCCTCCGTCCTTGCTGATATAACATTGGGAAGCTTCCCCGAAACCATAAAACAGATGATTTTTTACACGGTCGGAAAATACTTTTACTCCTCTGCTTGCCTCAACCGGACATCCGGCCTTATCATAAACCCTGCTCTGCACGAAGGTCTGTCCGCCATCGTTGCTCACCAGGATGCTATCCGCCGGTAATTCAATCCCGTCAGCCAGACTCCAAACAAGATTCTTGCAGTTCTCCGACATCGCAATCCAGCCGGAATTTACATTCGGTTGCTCTATCCGGTGCAAAATCCTGTCTGTTTTTTCGCTCAGACCAAACGGCATTGCAAGACGTTCAAACGTCTCACCGGCATCCTTTGTCACAATCAGTCCGCCCTTTGTCTTTCCCTTCCAGTTTCCCCGCGGTGTCACCACAAAGCAGGCCGGATCAGTCTCGGAATAATCTGCATTGATACATGTAATATACCGGTTCCCCTCTGCATCGTCAAAGGAATTCCGACACGACGCAGTGAGATTGCGAAACGCAAAGCCGCCTAAATCACCGACAATATCAATCACCTGTACCGGACCGGCGTTCGGACTGTATACATTCAAATGTACCGTTTCTTCAATTCCGTCACACCAATCGGAAAAGACGACCGTCTCTTCCGTCAGGTTTTGTGTCCGGAACACCCCGGTTCCGGAATTAAACCACGCAACCTCTTTATTATGCGGGTCAATCTTGATATCGCTCATCCAATGAAGCAGGGAATGACCGCCGTTAAATTCCGGTCTCATATACGATGTACGGAATGCCAGTTTCCCGACACTCAAATCATACAAAATGCATTCCCATGTAGTTCCGTAGTCAAAAGAACGGTATACGATGTCTCCGTCCCCCTTACAAAGTGTGGTTGTCACCAAAAGTCCCGGCATTGCACGGGTGCTTGAAATTCCGCCAAACCCATAGGTCAGGGCAGAACCTGTTTCCTTCCCTGTTTGCACTCCGTTCTCTGTCGCAGGATATGGCGTAATATCTTCGTACCCTTTGATTCTTCCGTCATCATCAAAGGAATAACGTAACACCTTTCCTCCCAGTGTATCCCCGGAATCGCAACTGTATCCCAGTTCCGTGATATACGAATACTGTCCGGTCTGTGCCAGTGTAACATAAAGATACTTACCGTCATAGTCGTAACGTTCTCCTACATAACCTGACCACTTCGATTCCGGAATCACCGCATTTTCCGGTTGCGGCATCGGAGCAAAGGTTTCTCCGTCATCATAAGACACATATAACGTAGTTCCGCGACATCCGTTTCTGTCGCCGGTCGTAACTCCTGCACCCGCAGCTACCAGCATGCCGCGCTTTTCCTGTGATGCCCAAACAAAAGTCAGATATTCCTCTCCGCCTACGGTTCTCTTCTCCCAGGTTTCTCCTTCATCGCGGCTGAGTAACAATCCTCCCTGCTGACTGGCAAAATAGAGCGTACCGTTCGCGCAAACCAAACGGTATCCTGTCCCGCGTCCGTTCCTGTTCCCATGGACAGGCGTCGGAATATGGCGATACACAAACTGCCTGCCGCCATCCTGCGATACTGCCAAAACACCCCGGTCAGTATAATCCACACCACACGCAATGTAGAGTTTTCCCTCTTCCTTCTCATTTAACGCAATCGCAATCGGAAAAGTTTCATCCAACCGTTCCATCGTCACATGGTCAATCAGACTCTTCCAGGATTCCGTCTCTTTCTCATAACGGTATGTTCCGCCGATGTCCGTCCGGCAATACAGTACATCCGGCCGGACGTTATCAAATACAAAACCGGTCACATAGCCGCCACCCGGAATTGGAGCATTGTTATATCGATATGGTATCTTTTTTATCATGTGTGCACCCCCGCTGTCTCTGTTTTAAACTTCTGCTTAGTACCATTATAACAAAGACCGCAGTTTCTTCCACTGTCATAATTATAGAAGAAGTGCGGTCATTTTCTTTGTTACTCTTTATTCAGCAAAATACTCCGGATCAAACACAAGCTGGACAAAGTTATAAAAGCCCAAATACCACACCTGGAAATCATGGGCGCCTTTTACCTCATGCCACATAAAGTTTTGCTCTGTAAAACGTTCTGTCTTTTCTGTCAGGCCGCGTGTCGCATTCTTTGCACTGGCAAGTGCAATTCCGTCACTAAGGCCGCAAATATTATAAAAATAATGAATCCGGTATTCCTCCGGAAACTCTTTGAGTTTCTCTGCGATGACATCGGAAGAATAGCTCGTCGGCGCTGCCGAAAATGCACCGTACCAGCCAAACAGATCCAAACACTCGCATAAGCCGATATTGATGGTCTGCATTCCTCCCATCGAAAGTCCTGCCATAGCACGATGGGTCCGGGTTGCCGTCATATCATAGCCATCTGCATGATACTCCGCATATGTGGCATAATTTGCCTCAATGTACGGTATCAGATCATTGCGCAACTCCTGACCGAATACATAAAATGCATTGTGGTCTGCATTTTTGTTGGCAAAATCCGCACCGGAACGGCCATTTGCAGCCACCACGATAAACGGTTCAATATCACCGCTCTCCGCGAGATTATCCATCATCAGCTTCACCTTGGAAAAACTCCCTGTCATCCCCCACTCGGTTTCATCTCCGCCAATACCATGCATCAGATACAGGACATTGTACTGCTTTGTCTCATCATATCCTTTCGGCAGATAGACATAAGCGTATTTGGTCATTGGACTTTTATCTCCGTAATAGTCATATGTCGGGTACTCAATATGCTCAATCTTTCCGGAAAAATTTTTATTGTATTTTGTATAGCGTACCGGAATCATACTGTCTTCTATTTTTGCAGGCTCGTACGTTGGCGTTGGCGCCGGTGTTTCTGTCGGTGCCGATGTTTGTGTCGGCGCCGGCGAATCGGTTGGCTTCATCGTTGGTTCCTCCTGACCCTGGTTTTCCGGTTGCTGTTGCTCCGATACATTACATGCTGCCACTCCCAATACAAGCAGTAATAGGAACAAAAAAACAGTCCTCTCTCGTTTCATAGTTTCTTCCTCCTCCATATAGTAACATCATCGTACCCCGTTCCATCCGCGATTGCAACGCAGAGACTATCATCTTCTTCTCATTTTACGGCATTTTCTTTACTTGTTCTTGACCTTTTTCCTATCTTCTTATACACTGATGCTATCATTATTTTGAAAGTGAGAACTGCTATGTCCGAAACACACCTTGAATTTTACCCGGCCGAGAAAAAAGAATTGTATGCTCTCTTAAAGGAACAGTTAACAGCCCTGACCGACGGAGAGCCTCATGTGATTCCAAATCTCGCAAACGCGTCAGCCCTGATTTACGATGCATTGTCCGATGTCAACTGGGCCGGCTTTTATACCGTAGAAACCGATTCCTCCACAGGAAAGGAGTATCTGCTCCTCGGTCCGTTCCAGGGGAAAACCGCCTGTATCCGGATTCCGTCCGGCAGAGGGGTTTGCGGCACCGCTATGGCGACCGGTGAAATCCAGCTCATAAAAAATGTGCACGAGTTCCCGGGACACATTGCCTGTGATTCTGCATCCAATTCCGAAATCGTTCTTCCTATTTATAAAGAAGGCAAAGTAGTTGCCGTGCTGGATATTGACAGTCCGAAACTTTCCCGCTTTGATGAGGAAGATAAAAACGGATTACAAAAATTAGTGGAAATACTCGAAAAGGCCTGTGAGTTTTAATTCACAGGCTTTTTTTATTGACAGAGAGTCTGTTTTTATTTATAATAATAGTAACGATTATTGTTTATTTTTCTAAAGAAAGGATTTTACCTATGGCAGGAACCAAATTCAGCCGGCAACGCCAGGCTATCGTCGATTATCTCTGCAGCACTACCGAACATCCGACCGCAGATACCGTTTATCAGCATGTTCGTGAGGTCTACCCAAACGTCAGTCTCGGCACTGTTTACCGCAATTTAAGTTTGCTGGCGGACGAAGGAGAAATCTTGCGTCTGACCTGCGGTGACGGCTCCGATCATTTTGACGGAAACCTGAAACCACACTATCACTTTCTCTGTAACAGCTGTAAGTCGGTCTGGGATCTCCCGATGGAGCCGGTCAGTCACATTGACATCATTGCCGCAGCAGGATTTGCCGGAACAATCGAAGGGCACACCCTTCTTTTCCATGGCGAATGTCCTCGTTGCAAAAAATAAGAATAATTATCATTTTGTTATTGACAAACGGAAAATCTTGTTGTAGTATAATATCAGTAATGATTACTGATTTTAAAACAGTATCTTACGTATCTTAAAGAAACTAAAATATAAATATAAAATTTTAAAACATGGAGGATTAATTATGGCAAAGTATGTATGTAGTGTATGTGGTTATGTTCATGAAGGTGATGAGGCTCCGGCAGAATGCCCGGTATGCCACGTAGGCGCAGATAAGTTCACAAAGCAGGAAGGCAAAATGTCCTGGGCAGCAGAACACGTAGTGGGTATTGCACAGGGTGTCAGCGAAGACATCATCATGGATCTTCGTGCTAACTTCGAAGGCGAATGCTGTGAGGTTGGTATGTATCTTGCAATGGCAAGAGTCGCTCACAGAGAAGGTTATCCGGAAATCGGCATGTACTATGAAAAGGCAGCCTGGGAAGAAGCAGAGCACGCTGCAAAGTTCGCAGAGCTTCTCGGTGAAGTGGTAACCGATTCCACAAAGAAGAACTTAGAGTTAAGAGTGGCGGCAGAAAACGGCGCAACTGCAGGTAAGTTTGATCTTGCAAAGCGCGCAAAGATGGCAGACCTTGATGCAATCCATGACACCGTGCATGAAATGGCAAAGGACGAAGCCAGACACGGCAAGGCATTCGAAGGCTTATTAAACAGATACTTCGGTTAAGAAACTCTTTCATAACAGCACCCGCCACAGCGAAGGTGCGAACATAAGGTAAAAATCAAGGCTCCTGCAAACTTGTTTGCATAGGAGCCTGATTTTTTAGCTTATGTATGGCGTAGCCTCGCAGGGCATTTCCCACCCTCTTTTTGGCATTTCCCCCGATCCCCTATTGCATAACATAAATTTCGATGTTATCCTAGCACCATCTTAAGAAATACGTGGTGCACCAACAAAGGAGGATAACATGAAAATCATCATCGAGCCTCAAAATTCCATAGAGGAATTACTTGTAAAAATCTTTTGTAAAGAACAAGACGAAGAAGTCAACCGGCTCTGCAGGCATATTGAAAGCTACGCGCAGCCCTTCTGGGTTTTGCAAAACGGTTCTGCACATAAACTCTACGAAACAGAGATTTACTACATCGACACCGTAGAGGGCAACACCTTTTTCTACACAGAAAAGGAAGTTTATGAATCGAAAGACTCCCTCCTGACTGTAGAGCAAAATATCAAAGGCGCTCAGTTTGTACGTATCAGTAAAAACTGTATCATCAACGTTGATTACCTCCGGCAAGTGGCACCCTATAATAACCATCGTTTGCTTGCCTCTATGAAAAACGGAGAAAAACTGATTGTCGGAAGAACTTATATCCAAGAATTAAAAAACATAGTGAAGAAAGGAAGATAACCATGAAAACCCTAGTAAAACATGTACTCCCGCAGACCGGTCTGTTTACCATTGTCTTCATACTGATATCTGCATTTTATAACATCACAGAAAACAGTCCGCTAAAACCGCTCTTTATTAAGCTGCTCCTCATTATTGCCATTGCATTTACCCTTAGCTGTCTGGAATTTTTCCTGTATAACCGAAAGCACTTCCGCAGCTACAATGCGCTCTTCTTTACCTCCGTTGCCTCCTGGTACATCGGCGTAGGCGGTATTATGATACTCACCGGCTGGATGGGCTACAGCTTATCCCACCTCATCATCTATACCATAGAATTTGCCTTTATCTACTACGGTTTTATGCTCTATAACAGCTATCGCTTAAAAAAAGACGCGGAAGAAATTAATGAGGCGCTTGCAAAGCGTAATATGAACTTAAAATAACGAATATAGCCAAATCCAACTACGTTGGATAGGCGGATTCCAAACAGTGTTTTTCATGCTAGAATCGCGGTTGAATTTTTTGTTAGCCTATGCTATACTTTGGCAGGCGAAGGAAATTAGTAATTCACATTAACACAAAAGCGAACCCCTATGAGCTGGCATCTCATAGGGGTTCTTGTTTTCCTTATTTAAAACTATTTTTCTATCGACTTTCCGCCCAAAAAAGAGTATAATATTCCCAACGGACTCTGTCCGAATCATAACTACTTTTTAGGAGGGTTTTCTTATGGCAAACAAGTATGCAGGAACAAAAACAGAAAAGAATCTTTGGGAGGCATTCGCAGGCGAATCCCAGGCAAGAAACAAATACACTTACTTTGCTTCCGTAGCAAAGAAGGCTGGTTACGAGCAGATTGCAGCGCTCTTCTTACAGACCGCCGAAAATGAAAAGGAACATGCAAAGTTATGGTTCAAGGCACTCGGTGAACTTGGCGATACCGCAGCGAATCTCTTACATGCAGCCGAAGGCGAGAATGCAGAATGGACCGATATGTACGAGCGTATGGCTCAGGATGCGGAAGAAGAAGGCTTCCCGGAACTTGCCGCACAGTTCCGTGGTGTTGCTGCTATCGAAAAAATGCATGAAGAAAGATACCGTGCCCTGCTTCATAACATCGAAGCAATGGAAGTATTTAAAAAGAGTGGTGTTACCATGTGGGAATGCCGCAACTGCGGTCATGTGGTAGTAGGCCTTGAAGCTCCGGTAGTATGTCCGGTATGTAAGCATCCTCAGGCATACTTTGAAGTAAGAAAAGAAAATTACTAATACATAAAGGACACTATGCATGAAAACATTTGGTACCTATTTTCAAAATGATGAAAAAGCGCCGATTGCTTACGGTGAAATCAACTTAATCAATCCGCCAAGGCAACGGCTCAGAGGGGAACCGGAATTAACAGGAATCGAAACGATTCCTGTTTTTCAAGGTTTCTGTGGCACAGACAATGAACTGATGCGCATGGGACGCGCCGGAAAGCTCTCCGCTAAGTTCCCGAAGGGGGAACACCGTTTAATCAACGGACACGAGGGTGTTGTCTGGGTTCCGTCCGAGAACCGCTTTGCCATCGTGTTAATCCGCGGAGGTGACAGCTATGACCCTACCCGTTACACCGAAGAGGAAACCTACTTCGAATATGGCTGTGACGGTGCCGACGGACTGTTCTGTGATAAAAACTATTTCAATCCGGATATGCTTTTACACTTGCCGGAAGAATACGAACATTGCAAAAAGTTACCGCTTTCCGTAGCAAAAAAGCTTTCCTTTGCCGACCCGTATGCCTGCGCGATTTTCCAGTTGGAACGTATGGAAGATTTGGGCGAAGCACACAACTTTCGTGTGGAAATGGCAAAGCATAAATGTTCTGAAGCGGAAGCGAGAGCACTTGCAAAAGAGAATACTTTTGCAAAAACGGTAGTATTTGGTCTTGGTATGACCGGTCTGTTTATCGCCGACCAAATCAGACGTCATCATCCGGATGCCCATATCCTTTTTGTCGGAAGAAGTGAGGAAACCAGCAAAAAAGTGGTATTCTCCAAAGAAATTGTACATGCAGAGTATCTGTGCACAGCAGGGCTTTCCGAAGCGGAAACGGCCACAAAAATCATGGAAGCACTTGGCGGCAGAGCGACTCTTTTTGTCGGTGCCAGCGGTGCCAACGTAGAACACCGGATTGCCTTCGAGCATAAGGTTTTAGGATGCAATGGCGTTTACAACAATTTTTCTCTCGGACCGCAGTTAACCTTTGATACCATGCCGTTCGGATTTGAAAACCACTTGATTTTCTCTTCCATCAACTTCCGTCAATCCCATATGGAAGAAGCCATCCGTGTCCTTGTAGACAGCCGCTATGACGAAGTAGTGGAACTGATTGACAAAGAGGAATTTATCAAGGATCCGCTCGATGCCTATGAAAACAAGATTTTCTGCAAAGGCGCTCCTTTAAAAACCGGAATCATCTGGAACAAAGACTACATAGAGACAGAAGGTAACTGACATGAAAGCAATTGTAATTCCAACTCCCAATAAGATTGAAATCAGGGAAGTTCCGATGCCGGAAGTAAAACCGGGCGAAGCACTTCTCAAAGTAAAATATGTTGGCGTCTGTGGTGCGGATGTCGCTTCCTACACCGGAAACCAGCCGTTCACCACTTACCCAAGAATTCCGGGACATGAGTTCTCGGCAGAAATCATCGAAATTCCGGAAAACGAAAAAGGATTAAAAGCAGGCGACATTGTTACCTGCAATCCTTACTTTAACTGCGGCACCTGCTATTCCTGTGAACGAGGCTTTGTCAACTGCTGTACTGACAACCAGACTATGGGCGTCCAGCGCGACGGTGCCTTCTGCGAATATATCTCCATACCGGTGGACCGTATCTATTCCGGTCAGGGATTGTCTGCACAGGAATTGGCACTTATCGAACCGTTTTCCATCTCGCAGCATGCCGTATCCCGGGCAACGATTAAAAAGAGCGACAACGTCCTCATCCTCGGTGCCGGACCAATCGGACTGTTTGCACTCCTTGCCGCAAAGCAGCTGTGCAACAAGATTGCTGTGGTGGACATTTTGGATAACCGTCTGGCACTTGCAACCGAATACGGTGCAGATGCTGTCGTAAACTCAAAAATGCAGTCTTTAGAGGCGTTTACAAAAGAATTCACGGACGGTCAAGGATTTGATGTCTGCATCGAAGCATGCGGTGCACCGGAGACCTTCCTCGGCTGTATTGACAATGCTGCCTTTGCAGGCAATATCATTTTAATTGGAAACGGCAAGCGCGAAACTACCTTTAACCATTCCATCCTTTTGAAAAAAGAACTGAATGTCTACGGCAGCAGAAACGCCCTCAAGGATGATTTCATCAACAATATTGCATTAGTGGCCGAAAAGAAAGCGGATGTCATGAAAATGGTCAGTGGTATCTATGAAATGGAGCAGGCAGCTGATGCCTTTGAAGCACTGGCCCACAACAACGGCACCCTTGCAAAGCTTTTAATCAAAATCAGTGACTAACGGAGTATCGCTATGATAATTGATGCACATGCACATTTATGGAAAAAACAAAACGGCATCCTAAACGGGAAACCCGTGTATGATATCGGTGGAGGAAAAAGTGACTTTGGCGGTGAAATCCGCCAGATGATGCCGCCGTATCTGACCGACGGGGAAAATTCCGCAGAACGGTTCCTTGCCAACATGGACTACGCCGGAGTTTCCGGTGCGGTTATCACGCAGGAATACATCGACGGAAACCAGGACGATTACTTGTTGCAGTGCAAGGCTCTGGCTCCTGACCGGATCAAAGTTTGTGCCCTCTACGAAGAAACGCCCCTAGGTGATATCTCTTCCTTTGACGGCATCAAGATTTGTGCCGGACGCCTGGCAGACCAAAATTTACTGCACCACCTACATCCTTTTGAGGTTGCCGACAAATACGGCAAATTTATCTCCATCGATTTAGCAGACGGCGCAGCCCAGACAAAGGAACTGCAGGAAATTATCGACAGGTTCCCGGCTCTTAAAATTGCCATCGGCCATTTTGGCATGGTGACAAGAGACGGCTGGTTAAAGCAGATTGCTCTTGCAAAGAACAAAAATGTTTATATTGAGAGTGGCGGTATTACCTGGCTGTTTCACGAGGAATTTTATCCGTACCCTTCCGCCGTTGCGGCCATCAAAGAAGCAGCCGCACTGGTTGGTTTTGACAAACTCATGTGGGGCAGTGATTACCCACGTACCATGACCGCTATTACCTATCTGATGAGTCTCGATTTTGTGATAAAATCAAAAGAAATCTCCAACGCGGACAAGATACTGTTCCTTGGAGAAAACGCAAAAAGTTTTTACGGGTTTGGCCATTTACCTGTTCCGCAAAAAATAAAAAACATGGTCGAAGATTAAAAAACAAAAAAAGGGCATTCCAAGTATTACTACTTGTGATATGCCCTCTTTCTGTATAAACTTCTTTTTATTGAACAAAATATGGATTAGGCTTAAATTCTTCCGTAATACACAATTCCACCGCGTCCGTTTGCATTCGTATTGGTATTCACATTACTGTTATTGTTTGAATTGTTAATCACAATGCTTGGTTGCTCTACCTGTTTCATTTCCTCAACCTGACAACCACAGTGTTTACATATTACTGCTGCCTCCGGAATTTTGCCGCCACAATGTTTACAAAACTTTGTTTTTTCTGTCATTTCAGCACTATTTGTTGTCGCATTCTCTTCCATAGTCCTTCTCCTTTTCGTATGTATATTATATTAATACACTTTGTACCCGACTTCGTATCCTCCCGTATCCGTCGCGTTTATTATAGCCCGTTTACGGGCAATTGGATCGTTTGCGAAAGAATGAAAACGTAAACACTTTCACGCTGAATCAATTATGTGAAATCCTAGATTGTGATTTAAATGATATTGCTGAATACAGAAAAGAACGATAGTCTGCGTGCGGATTATCGTTTTTTTATTTCAATCCCTCTTCCCACATAAATCTTAACTTGAAAAGTTAATTATTTTTTTATATACTCAAAGTAGGAAGTTATTTCATACTAACTCAACTAAAAGGAAACGAGATTATGGAACGGGTCTTATATTTTGATGTTTGTGCCATCGTTATTATGTTAATACTGTTTGCGTCGATTTTCCTGCACAAGATGACAAAAGGACGCATCAACCGCAGTTTTCTCTACGGCGTCATCTGCTGCCTTTTGGCTGCCGTGTTTGATGTCTGTTGTGAAATGTTTGGAATCTGGTTGCCGGTTCACGAAGGAAATACATGGATTCGGACTCTCTTCTTCTATGGCTATTTCGTGTTCCGTAACCTGACTGCCGTCGTTTATTACGCTTATCTGATTTCTCTCACCGACACCTGGCATAAGCTGGCCGGAAGTCTGTGGCTGAAGCTGATCTTCGCAGTCCCGTATTCCTCTGTGATTGTTGCACTTATTACCAACCCTTGGACCGGATTGGTTTTCTACTTTGATGAAACTCTGCAGTATATACGTGGCGACGGCATTTATATTTTATATGCTTCTTCGGTTATTTATCTCATCGCCGGCTTCTGCCATCTTATGAGATACCGGAAATTATTTTCACGCAGCAACCTTGTTGCTTTGACGCTCCTATTTCCTTTAACCGCAGGTGCCGTTCTTTTTCAGTTTATCTTTCCTAATCTGCTGGTAGAAGTGTTTGCAACCGTGATTGCCCTTATGTTCATCATCCTGACGGTACAGCGTCCGGAAGAAAATGTACATCCGGCTCTTGGTATTGCAAATTCACAGGCACATACCTTTCTGATTAAACGTGCTTTTTTTAATCATAAACCGTTTGACCTGATTTTAATCCGACTGGTGAATCATTCTTCGATTCTCACCATTCTCGGCACCGAGGTATTGAATCAGTTTTTGCTTGTTATAATTGATAACATACGCAAACTGTGTGAAGAGAATAAAATACATGCTTCCATTTCGTACCTGGAACAGGGCTCCTTTGCCCTCATGATAGACGGGAAGCGCGACATGGAAAAAACAGAAGTTTTGGCAAAGCAGTTAAACCGCATGTTAAAAAAGAATATGATGATGGAACAATACATGCTTTCCCTACTTGCCCATGTCTGTCTGGTACACTGTCCGAAGGATATTCATGACCCACAGACCCTGTCAGCGTTTGAGACATCCTTCCACACAACCCCGAATCCGTCCGGAAAAATCATCCACGCGGCAAAGTTAATCGAGCAAAGTAATTTCCATATGAATGCCGAGCTTGGCAGCATTATCAGCCGCGGGCTTGCAAACCATAGTTTCGAGGTCTATTACCAGCCGATTTACTCCATTACCGAGCAACGCTTTTCTTCAGCCGAAGCCCTCGTCCGCTTAAAGGATGAAGTATACGGGTTCGTTCCTCCGGGACTCTTTATCCCGGCCGCCGAACGAAACGGTACGATTTATCAAATCGGTGAATACGTTTTCGAGGAAGTCTGTAAGTTCATTAAGAGTGATGCTTTTGAAAAGCTCAACCTTACCTGTATCGAAATCAATCTTTCGGTAGCACAATGCATGCAGACCGACCTGGCGGCAAAGTTGATTGAGACTGCAGGAAAATATCAGGTTGCCCCTGAAAAAATCAATTTGGAAATCACGGAAACCGCCGTTGAAAAGTCCAGGGAGGTCATGTTAAACAATCTGGATACGTTAAAGAATGCCGGCTTCCGTTTCTCGTTGGACGATTATGGTACCGGCTATTCCAACATCCAACGTATTCTTGCCCTGCCGCTTCAAATTGTGAAGCTCGATAAGAGTTTTGCCGATCAAGCAGAGCAGGCGGACATGCAGATTGTCTTGCAAAACACAATCCGGATGCTGCGGGAGCTGAACCTGGAAATTGTCGTAGAAGGTGTAGAAACAAAAGAACAGGTGGATTTAATGACAAATTTAAATTGTGATTACATTCAGGGCTACCACTTTTCAAAGCCTCTTCCAAAAACGGAATTCATTACTTTCATTCAAAAACATTTATAAAATCCAAAAACGGTTCCGCAAACCATCTTACGGAACCGTTTTTTTATTCTCCTCTATTTTCCAAGTTTTCTTCTTTGCTGTCCTGCCGTCACCGCCACACAAAGCTTTCTCGGCATGATTGGAGCAAACGTAGTCAAAAGTTTGATCAGCAAGGTCGGTACAATCACCGTCTTTTTCCGGAACATCTTGTCCACCGCATACTTGACACAACGCTTCGGACTGATACCCTTTAATGTGAATACCACATCTGCCACATCATAAAACTCGGTGTTCACCGGTCCCGGACAAAGTGCACCAAGATATACAGGACTATTACTCTCCTTTAATTCCTGTGCTACCGCCTGGGTAATACTTGCCACGTATGCTTTTGTTGCATAATAGGTTGCCATATACGGTCCGCCCGGCAAAAGTCCCGCACAGGATGCCACGTTAAGCAGATATCCCTGCCCGTCCTTTTCAAACTTCTGCAAAAACAGTTTCATTAAAATATGCATTGCCTTGACATTTACATCAATCATATCCAGTTCCTTATTCAGATTTCCGTCAAGGAACGTATTGCAGTCACCAAAACCTGCGTTGTTGACAAACACCTCAATCGGCTTGTCCTTGACCGCCTCAAACAAACGGAAGCATTCTTCGCCCTTTGACAAATCCGCGGTCACAATCTCGCACTCCGTCTTTAACTTCTTTGCAAGCTCCTGCAAACGGTCTTCTCTTCTTGCCGTAAGGATTAACTTATAGCCTCTCTTTGCCATCTGCTTTGCAAACTCCACTCCGAGCCCGGAACTCGCTCCGGTTACTACTGCCCATTTTTCCATACTTTCTTACCTTCTCTCTGTTTTCTATTTTGCTCCGGATTACCGCTAACCCAGAGAAATCCAATACTTTTCAAGCCATTTGCCTTCGATATGTTCAAAAACCTTTTCCTCAAATATACCGCCGCAGGATAAAATTGTCCGCCGGCTGGCTTCGTTCTCTACCAGACAAGATACCATTACCGCCGGCAATTGCAATTCGGTTTTACAAACCTCCAGTGCCATGGAAAGCATCTTTTTTGCATACCCTTTTCTTCGCTCCGACGGCCGCACAGAATATCCGATATGACCTGCAAAATTACGAAGATACGCATTTAACACATGCCGAACCTGCAGCATCGCGTAAATCCGGCCCGTTTCATCCGTCAGAATAAACTGAGAACTCACCACTCTGCCATCCGGCACCGTTGCCGGATTGGAAAGCAATGCATTATACGCAATCCAGTCCTGCGGATTCCCGTGCCGTCTCAACGAACCACAGCCATCCATGGAGCTCTCTGCAGCTAACATTTCCTCCCGGTATGCAACAATTTCTTTTGCATATTCCATACCCGGATTCTTTACCAACATAAAACTCATCTTTTCTATCCTCTTTTCCGGTTATCCCGTCATCTACGACATATCTTATGCCTCTGTCTTTGCTGCAATTCGTCCCATCGCCTTCTTTTTCCAGTTGCCCTTAAAGTAGAAGAGCGTAGTCAATCCTGCACCCATCAGCCAGGAAATCAACAGGGAAATAAAGATGCATTCCTGACGTCCCTGCGGATACTCCGCACTCTTGGAAAGATATACCAGCCCATAGGCAATCGGCACACGAATCACTACTGTCTGCACAATGGAAATCCACATCGGTGTGAGGGTATCGCCCGCACCACGCATGACACCGGATAAACTCTGCGTCACTGCCATTGCGATATATCCCGCCGCAATAATACCCATCATGTTACGGCTTAACTCTACCAGTTCCTTTGTGTCTGTAAAAATACCCATCAGACCCTTACCGAAAATCAAAATCAAACCGGTAAGGAACGTAGAAGTGAGTACTGCAAGAATGGTTCCCTGCTTCGCTCCTTTTGTCACTCTGTCATATTTTCCTGCACCAACATTCTGACCTGCATAGGTTGTCATAGCAGTACCAAAGGAGAAATTTGGCAGCATGGCAAAACCATCGACACGCATCACGATAACATTTGCAGCAATAAACTGCTCGCCAAAGCTATTGGTTAACGACTGCACCAATACCATGGCCAAAGACATAATTGCCTGTGTCAGACCGGATGGTAAACCAAGGCGGATAACTCCCATGGATACCTTCTTTTCTAATTTCATGTACTTCGGTTTCAAATCAAACACATCCGTAAGTTTTAACAGACGGAGGAAGCAAAGCACAGCGGAAACCGCCTGTGCGATAATAGTAGCCCATGCTACACCTGCAACGCCCATGTCAAAACCTGCTACAAACAAAATATCCAGCACAATGTTAATTACCGTTGCAACTAATAAGAACACCAGCGAAGAAAACGCATCGCCAAGTCCTCGTAAAATTCCGCCCAAAATGTTGTAATACGCACTTCCGACACTGCCCAGAAACAAAATCAGAAGATAGGAGTGGCACCAGTCAATGATACTGTCCGGTGTTTTTAACATCTCAAGAAGCGGTCTGGTTACCACCAGGGAAAGCCCCATAATAATCAGCGTTGCAATCGCAGTCAGCGTAATACAGTTTCCGATGGTTTTGGACAACTCTTCTCTCTGCCTTGCGCCAAAGTGCTGGGAAACTAAAATACCGGCACCCATACTGATACCGACAAATAAAACCAGCAACAGATTCAGAATCGGCGCCGCACTTCCTACCGCAGAAAGTGCATTATCACCAACATATTTTCCTACTACAATACTGTCTACGGTACTGTATAACTGCTGTGCAATGTTACCGATTAGCATCGGTGCCGTAAACGCTACAATTTTCTTCCATGGGGTACCGACCGTCATGTCGGTTGCGCCAAACAATCCTTTGATTTTCTCTAACATACTGTTCTCCTTACTTTTATTTTGCTTCTGTTTTTATCTGCCCTTGCCGTTTGCCGGCTCTACGTTAATTGCTTTTCCCTTGATTTTTGCATTCTTCATCACCTGGATGACCTCTGCCGCGTATTCCCTCGGAACCTCTACAAACGTATATTTATCATACATATCAATCGTGCCGATTAACTTGCCCGGCATTCCGGTTTCCCCCGCAATGGCTCCGACAATGTCTCCGGCACGCACCTTCTGTTTCTTACCAAGATTGATAAACAGACGGACCATACCGGCCTGAGCCCCGGTATCACCAAATTCCATGCCCGGCCCCTGTTCTAAAGAGGCATCCGAATCACCCATCTGCATTTTCAGAAAGGCTGCTGCCACTTCCAGGGAAGTAATGTCACACTCATTGACACGTTCCTCAATCAGCCGCATCATGTGTTCCAAGTCCTCATTTTCAATGGTTTCGCACACGCGGTCCAAAATCTTTTCTGCCTTAATCGCGCTGACATCATTTAAGGACGGAATCGGCTGCAAATGAATCTTTGTCTTACAGAACCGCATGATGTCCTTTAACTTATACATTTCTTTTCCGACAACAAAGCTGAAGGCACGTCCGGTTCTGCCTGCTCTTCCGGTTCTTCCGATACGGTGTACATAATATTCGTCATCCTGCGGAATATCATAGTTAAACACCGCTTCCACATTGTCTACGTCAATGCCTCTTGCCGCCACGTCCGTCGCCACTAAAATATCAGTCTTTCCACGGCGGAATGTCTCCATGACACGGTCACGCTGCACCTGCTTTAAATCCCCGTGCAGTGCTTCTGCAAAATAACCGCGAAGCTGCAGGGTCGACACCAGTTCGTCCACCTGCTTTTTCGTATTACAGAACACAAGAGATAATTTCGGGTCGTACATGTCAAGCAGTCGGCAAAGCACCTCTAATTTTGTATTCGGACGCACCTCATAATAGTACTGTTCAATCTTTGGTACGGTCAGTTCTTTCTTTACCACCTTAACGAGCACCGCATTCTTCTGGTACGTATGGGTAATGTCCATAATCGGTTTCGGCATGGTTGCGGAGAATAAGAGCGTCTGTCTCTCCTGCGGCAATTCCTTTAAAATAGTCTCAATATCCTCGCGGAATCCCATATTTAACATCTCATCCGCTTCATCAAGCGTAATCATCTTTACCTGGTCCATCTTAAGTGTGTGTCTTCTCATGTGGTCCATCACACGCCCCGGTGTTCCGATGATAATCTGCACACCGCCCTTTAAGGAACGGATTTGCTTTGAAATATCCTGTCCGCCGTAAATCGGCAATACCTTAATGCCATGTAAAAACTTCGCCAGTTTTCTGATTTCCTCTGCCACCTGAATTGCCAGTTCTCTGGTTGGGCAAAGAATCAGTGCCTGCAGTGCCTTGCTCTTTGGGTCTATCATTTGTAACATCGGGATGCCAAACGCCGCCGTCTTACCGGTTCCGGTCTGCGCCTGCCCGATGATGTCTTTTCCTTCCATGACCACCGGAATGGCCTCCGCCTGAATCGGTGTCATCTCCTCAAATCCCATCTCTTTTACGGCACGAAGAATCGATGCCTGCAGTTCCATTTCATCAAATCTCATATATTTTTCTTCTTCTCACTTTCTGTTTACACTAATCAATTAGTTTATCATAAATTACCATTTGCAGTCAAGATTCGTGACTTCATTTCGGTCTTGATTGGGCCATTGCACTTTTCCCCCTGTATTTTCTACTATATTTTTGCAATCAAATGGATTATAATGTAAGTAATTCATTTTTTCGTTTTTTACCCCCTATTTCTTTACATGTACTTCTCAAATGGTAATTTTTCAAAAAAAGAAAGGAGCAAAACCACTATGTTAGAATTCAAATACGATACTCAGTTATTAATCGAAGGAAAAGATCTTGACGAAGATGTCATCAGCGAGTATTTTACAAAGAACTTCAAAGGCGACTGCCTGTTAGCGGTGGGCGATGAAGAATTGATTAAGATTCACTATCACACAAATGAACCATGGAAAGTGCTGGAGTACTGCTCCACCCTTGGTGAAATTTATGACATTGTCATTGAAGATATGGACAGACAGGCAAGAGGTCTGCAGGGATAGGAGACTCACCATGAAAACCAAAAAACTCGCCACCGCGTTTGCTATCCTTGCAGCGGCACTTTATGCAATCAATATACCGTTATCCAAATTACTGTTAGAACACGTAGAAACCACCATGATGGCGGCATTTCTCTACCTTGGTGCCGGCATCGGCATGTTCTTCTATTGTGCCATCGGCGACCTGATGGGAACGCGCAAGAAGAAAGAGCGACTGACCAAGGACGAATTACCGTATACGATTGCAATGGTTGTATTGGACATTATCGCACCGATTCTTTTGATGATTGGCATTACAAAGACCAATTCAGCAAACGTATCGCTTTTAAACAATTTTGAAATCGTGGCAACCTCGCTGATTGCACTTTTCATTTTTAAAGAAGTGATTTCCAAAAAGCTCTGGCTTGCTATTGGCCTGGTCACCATTGCCAGTATCATTTTGAGTTTTTCAGGCAATGACGCCTTTACCTTTAACAGCGGCTCCCTGTTTGTACTCGGTGCCTGCATCTGCTGGGGCTTTGAAAACAACTGTACCAAGATGTTAAGTTCCAAAAGTTCGGAGCAGATTGTCATCATTAAGGGATGCTTTTCCGGACTTGGCAGTCTGATGGTCGCGCTGATTCTTGGCGAGGACATCCCTGCTCTGAAATACATACTCGCCATACTGTTGCTTGGCTTTGTTGCCTATGGCCTCAGTATCAACTTTTACATTATGGCACAAAAAGACTTAGGTGCCGCAAAAACCAGTGCATACTACTCTGTTGCGCCTTTCCTCGGCGTAGCATTTAGCATGCTTTTATTGCATGAGCGGCCGGCATTACAATTTTATATTGCACTTACCATTATGATAGTCAGCACCATTGTTATGACAAAAGATACCATGGACCAGAATCATTCATAACAAAAAAAGGAGGCAAATTCTATGATTACAATTTTAAGTTTCAGCGGAAGACCGGACGGCAACAGCATCCGCGTTGCAAACACTATTGCCGATGCCGTTGGCAAAGATAACACGCAGATTATTGATTTCAGTGAAGTAAACACAGAACCATGTCATCACTGTCACTGCGACTGCTTTCTCCCGGAAGGAAAATGCCCGATAAACGATGATGTCGTAGACATCTATAGAAAAATCATGGACTCCGAACAGGTATTTTTTGTCCTTGCCAACTACTGCGGTTACCCGAATGCGAAGTATTTTGCCTTTAATGAACGAAGCTGCAGTTACTTTTTAAGGAACCGCGAACTGCTTGCCAAGTACCTCGCCGTTCCGAAAAAATTTGTTGTCATTTCCAATTCCAATCAGGAAAAATTTACAGAACTGATGCAATATCAGGTGCCAAACAACACCACACCGGAAATCCTCTTTTTAAGTTCCGCCAAGTTCAAGATAAGCTCCTTTGCGGGCAATCTGATGGATGTCCCGGAAGCATGGTCGTTGGTTACCACTTTTGCACGTACTACCGTAACAAAAATGAGCGACCGCATTTATCTGCTTGATGACAATCACGAGGCTACCGGCTACCTCGTCGTGGGTGAGGAAAAAGCACTGGTTGTCGATACGATGAATGGTCTTTCCAATGTCCTGCAACTGGTCCGTGCAATTACCGACCTGCCGGTGATGGTAGTCAACACCCACGGTCACTGTGACCATATTTTTGGCAATATCTATTTTGAAGAAGCCTATGTACATAAAAATGACCTGCCTTTAGCCAGGGAGCACAGTTCTTTTCCGGAATTTAAGGCAATGTGCGAACAGCATGGCATGACCATGCCTCCGTTTAAAACAATTGAACACGGTGAAGTCATCGACCTTGGCGGTGCCACAATCGAAGTTATCCTAACGCCGGGCCACACAAAAGGCAGTATCTGTCTTTTGTACCGTGAAGAGCGTGTTTTATTCACCGGTGATGCCGTCAATTGTCACCTCTGGATGCAGCTTGACCACAGCCTTTCCATCCGCGAACTTGCCGACAATTTAGAGCAGCTTCTTTACCTGAAGGAGCATGCAGACAAAATTCTCCACGGCCACGCCCATGACTATGAACCGATTTCTTTATTACAGGAATTATATGAGGGCGCCCGTGAACTTGCCGAACACCCGGAACTTGCCAAAAATGATCCGCCTTACCACTGGTTTGGTGCACCGGCAAAGCAACACCCCTTCGGAAACGGCAACAAAGTCATCTGTTATAATGAAAACAACATATGCTGACAGCAGCATACTTTTTAAACAGAAGGGAGAATAACAAATGCGTTTGTACGTAAAACAACACATCTTTACCTGGGGAGATAAATTCTCCATCTATGACGAAGCCGGGAACGAGAAATACTATGTCGAAGGAGAAGTTTTTACCTTTGGTAAAAAACTGCATCTTTACAATTTGGAGGGCGTTGAACTTGCATATATCGAACAGCAACTTTTTACGTTCTTACCACGCTACTATGTTTATCGCGCCGGAAACCAAATTGCCGAAGTTGTTAAAAATTTTACGTTTTTCCATCAGGAATATACGGTAAACGGCCCGGAATGGACCGTCACCGGCGATTTCTTCGACCATGACTATGACGTCAAAGACGCTTCCGGAAGAAGCATCGTTTCGGTCACCCGTCAGTGGTTTACACTCGGCGACGCCTATGAACTTGACTTTTCCGGAAACGCAGATGAAATCGACGCACTGGCCATATGCCTTGTCATCGATGCCTGCATCGAAGCAGCAAGAAATAATAACTAAAAAATTAAAAGTTGATTAAGAATCCGGTTTGTTAAAAATTTGGTAACAATTCTATGGTACGATAGACAGGTAAGAAGGTACCGGTTTCAGAAAGGAATACTATAGAATGAACGAAATTACAGTTTTAGATATGTTTGGTGTATTAAAAAGCACTTCCGATGAATGGGAAAAGATGCGTCTTATTTACGATGCCGCCCTCCGCGAAGTCAACACCAAATTAGAAACACTCAATAACGAATTTAAATTAAGACATCAATATAACCCGATTGAGCACATCACTTCCCGAATTAAATCACCGGAGAGTATTGCAAAAAAGTTAGCACATAACGGCTACGATATTACTGTGGGCAACATCATCCACCACATCAATGACGTCGCCGGTATCCGCATTATCTGTTCGTATACGACGGACATTTACCGGATTGCAAACCTTATCGCCGGTCAATCCGATGTTACCGTAATCAAAGTAAAGGACTACATAGCAAATCCAAAACCAAACGGTTATAAAAGTTATCACATGATTATCTCCGTCCCAATCTTTTTATCGGAACAGATTGTGGATACCAAAGTAGAAATCCAGATCCGTACCATCGCGATGGACTTCTGGGCCAGCCTCGAACACAAAATGTACTACAAATTTGAAGGTAACGCCCCGGAAAACATCCGCAGGGAATTAAAGGAATGTGCCGACCTGGTTGCCTTTCTCGACCAAAAGATGCTTGCCATTAATGAAGAGATTAAGCGATATGCAGGCGAAGCGGATGACGAGATATTGGAGAATGCTGTACTCACATAAAAACAAAATAGCAAACCCAAAATAGCGATGGCAAAACTGCCATCGCTATGTTATAATTAGACTATACTTTTAAGACAACATGGGAGGAACCATATCGTGATTGACGATAACTTTATCAATTTGGAAAATTTGATTGGAAATTCACGGCCGTATATTCTGATTGTAGATGACACCGCCATTATACTTCGTAACATAAAGTCACTGCTTGACTCGCGGTACTCTGTTGCGGTAGCCCCATCCGGAAGACACGCTCTCCAATCCATCAAAAAGCATAAGCCGGATTTGATTCTCCTCGATTATGACATGCCGGAAATGAACGGAAAAGAAGTAATGAAAATATTAAAAGCATCTCCTGACACACAAGATATTCCTGTTGTTTTCCTGACTGCAATGGACTCCAGGGAAACTGTCCTGGAATTACTGACGTTAGAACCTGCCGGCTATCTGTTAAAACCGGTCAATTCCGCAGCCTTGTTTGATACCATCTATAAAATTCTGGGGAGGTAAGGTCGTCCATGTATAAATCACAGATTATTTGCATTCTGATTGTTCTTTTTATCACATTGCTCCACTTTACCTCCAACAATAAAAAAACAGCATCCTCCCGATGCTTTTCTGCCCTTTTGGTATGCACTTTCTTCCAATTATCCTTTGATATTGTTACCATATATACCGTCAATCATTTAGAACTGGTTTCTCCGATTACCAACCGAATTGCCCACGATATTTATCTTGGGCTGATGCTCTCCATCTTTTATCTTGTTTATCGCTATCTTGAAACCATTATCGAAGAGGAAATCGGGCGCAAACTGCGCAGAGCCCTTTTAGCTCCGATTCCTCTTGTCATCACCCTGCTCGGAGTTATCTTTTTACCTCTCGATTACATTGAGTCGACACGCAGTAATTATTCTTATGGCCCGGCCGCTTTTATGGCATACATCGGTGTTGCCACTTATCTTATTTTTATCGTTCTGTTACTCATGCAGTACCGAAAAATCATTCCACTTAAAAAGAAACGTGCCATTTACTTTGCCTTACTGAGCGAAATCCCTGTAGCAGTCTACCAGATTATGGTGCCGGATTCCCTGATTTCCTGTCTTGCCATGGTTCTGCTAAACGTTGGTATCTATATGACAACAGAAAACCCGGATGCTCATCTGGTAGAACAGTTAGAAAAAGAAAAGCAGCGTGCCAATGCAGCCAATCAGGCAAAGACTAAATTTCTTGCCAACATGTCCCATGAAATCCGTACACCAATCACTGCGGTACTTGGCATGAATGAACTTTTGCTCCGCGAAACCAAAGAGCCGGGCACCAAACAATATGCCAAAAACATTGAAGGTGCCGCAAAGTCCCTTTTGAGCATCATCAATGACATTTTGGACATTTCAAAAATCGAAGCCGGAAAGCTTACTGTGATTTCTACGGAATACAATCTTGCAGACGTCATCAAAGATATTTCCAACATGATTTCCTTTAAGGCTTCCATGAAAGAACTGAATTTCCAATTACTGATTGACGAAAACATCCCAAGAAAACTGATAGGGGACGACATCCGTCTGCGTCAGATTCTGGTTAACCTGTTAAATAATGCGGTAAAGTACACTCACAAAGGCTCTGTTCTCCTGCATGTTCACCTCATGCCTTCTACCGATGAGGATTTTGCTGTGGTTCATTTTAGTGTTGAAGATACCGGCATTGGTATCCGTGAGGAAGACATAAAAAAACTCAATGCACCTTATGTCCGTGTGGACGAACAACAGAACCGCAACATTGAAGGTACCGGTCTTGGCATCAGCATCACCAAGGAATTGCTCCGCCTTTTGCACAGCCGCCTGCAGATACTCAGCAAATACGGCGTCGGCTCTGTTTTTTCCTTTACATTACGCCAAAAGATTGTGGATAAGCGTCCCATCGGTGTAATGACATTGAATCAGGAAGAGAACTACATGGAGTATCAGCATTCCTTTGAAGCCCCGAATGCAAGAATTCTTCTGGTCGACGATAACGAGATGAATCGCCATGTATTTGTCGGTTTGTTAAAAGAAACAAAAATTCGGATTGACGAAGCCGCAAACGGAAGAGAAGGTCTGGAAAAGATAAAAAGCAATGCCTATGACATCATCTTTATGGACCATATGATGCCGGACTTGGACGGTGTTGAAACCTTCCGGCTCATGAAAGAACTGGACAACTTTCCGTCAAAGGATGCTCCGGTTGTTATCTTAACCGCCAATGCTTTAGTCGGTGCAAAAGAAAAGTACCTTGCAGAGGGGTTCCGGGCATTCTTGGACAAACCAATCGACCATCAAAAACTGGAAGCCCTGATTGCGGAATTACTTGATGACTCCTTATTGGAAGAAGCAGGTGCTCCAACCGGCACTTCCCTTTATGCCCCGGTGGAACGGCCGTTTGTCGAAGGACTGGACTGGAATTATGCAAGAATCCATTTTACAAGCGAAAACGCCCTGACCGAATCGGTTACTCTGTTTGCAGATTCCATAGAATACGAAGCCGATGCCTTAGAATATTTATTGCAGGCCATGCCAACTGCGGAGCAGGAAGGAAATCTTCTTTGTACCAAATTCCACAGTATGAAGAGTTCCGCAACTACCATCGGCATTCTTCCTCTTGCCGGCATGGCAAAGGTTTTGGAAGATGCCGCCCGCAATTCAGACCATGACACCATAACCCGTATGGCCCCGCTCTACCTTGCTCTCTGGCGTTCCTACAAAGAAAAACTTGCCATGTTTTCTACTGCCACAGAAGATGTACAAAAACCGGATGCCTCCGATCATGAAGTCCAAATCACAGATTTGCTTTCTCAGATCCGTAAGGCCGCAACCGCCATGGACATTGATGAACTCGACCTCCTCTGGAAACAGTTGGATGCGTTCCGTTATGACGGACCGGTCCAAGCCAGGATGGAAGCAATTCACAGAGCGATTTTAGACTTTGATGTAGATTTTTTGCAAAATATTGATTAGGGCATTGTAAGAAGAAATAAGATATAAGCAGGAGTCCCCATTCTTTCTAAGCAAAACTCTTGGAAAGAATGGGGACTGCCTGCTTGGCTATGTTTTTCTAAATTTATCTTCCTCATATTAGTCTATAAATATTACCATCCCTCTTCATGATGTGCTCCGAAATCATATCTCTGCGAATCGTGCAGAAATCGTCATGGAACTGCAGAATCTTGTCATTGACTTCCTTTTCCTCGTATTCTTTTCCCGGCTCAAATGTCTTCGCAATTTCCTCCAGACAAATGCGTTGTTTCTTTCTCTGCGCCGGAATTGCCTTCAAACGCCCGTATTCAAAAAAAGTCTTGATTACTTTTTCTCTGTAGGCCTCTTCCCGCTGTTTTTGTTCATCAATCACCTCTGACTCCTCATTAATGATATCGATGATAGTTGTCATAAATACATCTTTACATAACGAATACACGGTATAGTATTGTTCTTTGCGTGATGCCACTGCCTTCGCATCCTCCAATTTTTTTAAATGAAAAGAAATGGTAGCAGGTGTGAGTCCCAGCCTCTCTGCCAACCGTTCCACATACATATCCTCTTTCGCCAGGGATTTCAAAATCTGTAATCTGGATTTATCTGCCAGACATTTAAATAATCTGATTGCATCTGCTTCTAACATGTTTTTCTCACTCTCCTACTTCTTCAAATTTCGCCTTCAGCCTCTGTAATATTTCTAATTTCGTTTCCTCGATTATTATTTTTTCTATGTTGCCATGCTCTCTCGCTTTTTCTAAGGATATTCTCCAATCCTCAGACAATTTTGTCAACCGTCTTATGTATTCTTCTCTTAATTCCTCCCCACTTTTCAACCCGGCTACAACATTGTAAATCGTCTTACAAATATCACAGATATTACGTTTCACCCTGATAAAATTTGCCTCATCTTTCCTGCATGCTTTGACAAGCTCCTCTTCCTCTTTCTTTAACCTTTCGATGATTTCGTCTAAAAAATTTATGTATTCACCCATAGCCCTGCTCCTTTTTTGATTTGATAAATATCTAATCAGATACTTTAACTATAGCATCTAATCTTCTACTTGTCAATGTTTTATTTTGATATTTGTCAAATCAAATTGCAATAAGCTGTTTCTCTTTTTCCTGAATCATTTTATTTTTTCATTCTATAACGCAGGCAGGGGAAGTAATTCTTTCTGGGCAGAACTCTAAGAAAACGTCAGTACTTAGTGAGGTAAGCGATTTTTTCAAATTCGCTCGAACTTAGTACTGCTACGTTTTCGCCGAAGCGAGAGCGCGTTCTGCCGGAAAGAATTACTTCCCCTGCTTATTATAGAATTAAATTATCCAATCCATGATTCAGGAAAACAGAAATTACTTCCCTGCAATCGTCATTTCCTTCACGAGCACGGATGGCGATCCGCATCTGCTTGCGCCAAGCGCAAACGGACTGAACTTCAGGTCTTCGCCTACAGCCACGATATCCTTGAGCAAGTTAAAAAAGTTACCGGATACCGTAATGCTCTTCACCGGTGTGGTCTTCTTGCCGTTCTCAATACGGAATCCGCTGGCTGCTAAGGAAAAGTCACCTGTGATTGGATTTGCACCTGCATGCATACCTTCCACACTCGTTACGTACACACCGTTGCCTGCCTGTGCCATAATGTCTTCTAATCTTCCCTTCACCGGATTGATGAAGAAGCTGTACGGACGGATACCGACCGTCGATGCATAGGATGCCTTGGCACCGTTACCGGTGGTCTTCACGCCTGCAGCCGCTGCTGTCTTTAAGTTGTGAAGCAGCGTCTTGAAGGTACCGTTTTCGATCACATTCTTCTTATAAGTAGCAACACCTTCTGCGTCGAACGTACACTTAACAAGTGCATCGCTCTTCATTGGGTCATCGGTCAATGTGATAATGTCTGCTGCAATCTGCTCGCCCTCTTTTCCCTTTAATAAGGAAAGTCCTTTCTGTGCTGCTTCTGCAGAGAATACGGAAGCATAGGTCGATAACATGGAAGCCATTACCTTGTTGGAGAAAACCACCGGATACTTGCCGCTTTCCACCGGAGCAGCACCCATGGTTTCTACTGCATCTTTCACTGCTTCCTTTGCCACCTTTTCAATATTGAAGGTTTCCATCTTACCGGAAACAACATCCATACCGTCAAACATTTCACCGTTATCTGCAACCACTGCCATGCCGTATGCAAATGCAAACTTAGCATCATCCTGCAAATCAAGCCCGTTGGAATTATAGAGCGCACTCTTTGACTCGATATATCCGGCAGCCGCCTGTGTACCGTCTACTACGCGGTCATCCGTTGCATATAACTGGTTTTGGATGGCAAGTGCCAGATCAATCAGCTCTGCGGACGTTGGAACCTTGCCCTCTTCCTTTTCATAGGTTGCATAGGTATCACCCTTGGTATGAATGAACGCCAAATCCTCGCTTTCAATCGATACCGCATTGGCAAGTGCACGTTCCACCAAAGACTCTGCTTCTTCCAGAGACAGATGCTCTGTGGAAGCATAGCCCATCTTTCCGTCTACCAGACACTTAAAACATACACCAAGGCTGTTGTTTGTCGTAAAGCCCTTAATTTCTGTCTTAAAAATTTCTGTCTGTGTTTCTGCAGACTCTGTATAATACAATTCGTAATCTTTTACCTGTTTTGCTTCGGCGGCCGCGATGACAGCCTGCTTAAATTCTGTATAATTCATATTAGCGACCTCCTACTGTAATGGATGAAACGCGGATGAGCGGCTGACCAACGTCGGTCGGAATACTTCCGGAGGAAGCACCGCACATACCCTGACCACGGTCTAAGTTCTTGCCGACCATATCGATATCCATCAGAATGTCGGAGCCCTTACCGATTAAACTTGCGCCACGTACCGGCTCACAGATTTCACCGTTCCGGATAATATAACCTTCTGCCACGGAGAAGTTGAACTGCCCGGTGAGCGGATTTACAGAACCGCCGCCCATCTTCTTCGCATACAGACCGTTTTCGATGGAACCGATGATATCCTTATCTTCATCTTCACCTGCTGCAATGTATGTATTCGTCATACGGGAAGTCGGCTCGTACTTATAGCTCTGTCTGCGGCTGTTACCGGTCGGAGCCATACCCATACGTCTGCCGTTTAACTTATCCACCATGTAAGACTTTAAGACACCGTTTTCAATAAGCACATTCTTGCGCCCCGGTGTACCCTCATCGTCGATGTTAATGGAGCCCCAGGCATTCGGAATCGAACCGTCATCAATCGCAGTTACCTTTGAATTTGCAATCTGCTGACCTAACTTTCCTGCAAATACAGACTGTCCGAGTGCCACGCAGGACGCCTCCAGACCATGACCACATGCTTCATGGAAAATAACACCGCCGAATGCATTTTCAATCGCCACCGGCATCACACCTGCATCAATGTAACCTGCGTTAATCATCGTAATTGCCTGTCTTGCTGCTTCAATGCCCACTTCCTTTGGCGGGAACAGTTCAAACAGTTCCATACCGACCCTGGCACCAGGAGAGCAACTACCGGTCTGATTTTCACCGTTCTTGCTTGCAATCGCGTTTACTGCAATTCTCGTACGGATCTGACGGTCCTCTGCATATAAGCCTTCACTGGTTGCAATCATAATGTTATGGTCCACATCAAGGAACGTACCGGTCACCTGGGAAATGTCCTGGTGATAATCCTTTGCTGCCAGGCAGGCTTCACGTAGGAAGCCAACCTTCGCCTTATTTTCCACGGATACCGGCACAACCTTTACCGGATGAATGTCTCCGAATCTTCTTTCTCTTAATACGATATCAGCCACTGTGCCACTGCCAATCAGTGCGTCTGCCACCTTTCTGGCACAGGCAAGCACCGCACTTCTCTCCAGGGAAGAAGCCGAACCGGAAATACATCTGGTTCCCTTAAAAATACGGATGCCGACACCTGCAATCACAGCGTCCTCAATTTTGTCTACCTTGGCAGAAACCATCTGAATCGCTTTCTGATTCGTATGCTCTGCAAATACTTCTGCATAATCCGCACCGGTGGATAACGCAATCCCCAGTGCCTCTTTTACGAGACTTTGTGGTAACATATTCATTTTTCTCCTTTTTTTATTCCACTTTCGCTATCAATTCCCCGTCTGCCGCATCTAACACAATCGTCTGTCCGGGTGCCACCTGGTCCGATAAAATCAGCCGTGCACTCATCGTCTCTACTGTCTTTTGCAAATAACGCTTTAATGGTCTTGCACCATATGCCGGGTCATAGCCCTGTGCGATAGCAAGTTCCTTTGCGTCCTCCGTCATGCGGATGGCAATTTCCTTGTCTGCCAGTCTGCGGTTCAAGTCAGAAATTAACAGTTCCATGATACCACAAATATTTTCTCTTGTCAGTGGTCTAAAAGTAATAATTTCATCCAGACGGTTTAAGAATTCCGGACGGAACTGGCCACGCAATTCCTGCATCACCATCTGTACATTTTCCCCGGCAATACTACCGTCTTCCCTGACACCGTCAAGCAGATACTGCGAGCCGATATTAGATGTCATAATGAGAATCGTATTCTTAAAGTCTACGGTACGTCCCTGGGAGTCTGTCACACGTCCGTCATCCAGAATCTGTAACATCACATTAAACACATCCGGATGTGCCTTTTCAATCTCATCAAACAGTACAACGGAATATGGTTTTCTGCGCACTGCCTCCGTCAGCTGACCGCCTTCTTCATAGCCCACATATCCCGGAGGTGCTCCGATGAGTCTGGATACCGAATACTTCTCCATATATTCACTCATATCAATACGCACCATGTTCTGCTCATTATCAAACAGACTCTCTGCCAAAGACTTTGCAAGCTCCGTCTTACCAACGCCGGTCGGACCAAGGAACAAAAAGGAACCGATTGGTTTGGTTGGGTCCTTGATGCCCGCCTTGGAACGAAGAATGGCATCCGCCACCTTTTCCACTGCCTCATCCTGCCCAATCACACGCTTATGAAGCTCCTTATCTAGCTGTAATGTCTTGTTACGCTCACTCTCTGTCAGCTTTGCAATCGGAATGCCGGTCCAACGGGACACAATCTTTGCAATTTCCTCTTCATCCACATTTTCATGCACCAAAGTGTGGCCTTCCTTTGCTACTCTTTCTTCCTCTGTTTCTAACTGTTTCTTTATTTCCGGAAGCTTGCCGTATTTTAACTCCGCGGCCTTGTTCAAATCATAATTGCGCTCCGCCATGGCAATTTCCTGATTCACTGCTTCTAATTCCTCACGGAGCTTCTGTACGCGCTCTACGGACGCTTTTTCATTGTCCCACTTTGCCTTCTCTACCGAGAACTCCTCACGCAGTTCCGCCAGCTCCTTCTGAAGATTTGACAGACGCTCCTTGCTCAGGCGGTCATCCTCTTTCTTAAGTGCCGCCTCTTCAATCTCCATCTGCATAATACGGCGTTTCACATCGTCTAACTCCATTGGCATGGAATCAAGCTCCGTCTTAATCAGCGCACACGCCTCATCCACAAGGTCAATTGCCTTATCCGGCAGGAAACGGTCAGAAATATAACGGTTCGACAGTGTTGCCGCAGAAACCAGCGCACCATCGTTAATCTTTACACCATGGTAAACCTCATAACGCTCCTTTAACCCACGCAAAATCGAAATCGTATCCTCTACGGTCGGTTCATCGACATGTACCGGTTGGAAACGGCGTTCCAGCGCCGCATCCTTTTCCACATACAAACGGTATTCATTTAACGTAGTCGCACCGATACAATGCAGTTCCCCACGGGCAAGCATCGGCTTTAACATATTGCCGGCATCCATGGAACCTTCGGTCTTTCCTGCACCGACAATCGTATGCAGCTCATCAATAAACAGAATGATTTTTCCGTCGCTCTTTTTGACTTCCTCAAGAACCGCCTTTAAACGCTCCTCAAACTCCCCGCGGTACTTTGCTCCCGCCACAAGAGAGCCCATATCAAGTGCAAATAAGGTCTTATCTTTGAGTCCCTCCGGCACATCCCCTGCCACAATACGCTGAGCAAGTCCTTCCACCACCGCCGTTTTACCGACACCCGGTTCGCCGATTAACACCGGATTATTTTTGGTCTTTCTCGATAAGATACGGATGG
The DNA here is from genome assembly GCA_015057585.1 of Lachnospiraceae bacterium. Classification (GTDB taxonomy): domain Bacteria; phylum Bacillota; class Clostridia; order Lachnospirales; family Lachnospiraceae; genus SIG299. Next base: position 96,926 of record SVEF01000004.1, read on the forward strand.
TATTTCTGATTTCTGCATCTCGTCCGATGACCGGGTCGAGTTTTCCTGCTCTGGCACGCTCCACCAAATCATAACCGTACTTTTCGAGCGTATCATAGGTCGCCTCCGGATTGTCCGAGGTCACTCTCTGGTTTCCGCGCACCTCGGAGAGTACCTGTAAGAAACGCTCTCTGTCAATACGGAAGGTCTTAAACAGCTCCTTTAACTCCCTGCCCGCGTGCTTTAACAGACTTAAGAACAGATGCTCCACAGATACATACGCATCACCCATCTGCTTTGCCTCGTCCTCTGCATAAATGAGGACCTTATTCAAATCATTGCCGACATACACCTGTCCTCCGGACACTTTCGGTCTCTTATTTAACAGCCCGGATAACTGTGCACTAAACACCTCCGGTTTGATTTCCATCTTTTCAAACAGTTTGGAAATCAAACTGTCCTCCATCGTAAGAAGGCTGTAAAGTAAATGCTCCGGTACCAGTTCCTGATGGCCGTAATCGTATGCCAGTTTTTCACAATCCTGCACGGCCTGCATCGACTTTTGTGTAAACTTACTGATATTCATATTCCATCCTTCCTTTCATTCTTCTCTTTCTTTTCTCCATTGTTCCCATAGTATTCCCAGATATAACAAGAAAAGTACCTCTTGTTGGTTTCGTTATAGCACGAATTGTTAGCACTGTCAAGAGGTGAGTGCTAATGAATTTATGATACTCTTTATTATAATTCAAAAATGGTGCATGTGAATCACATGCACCATAAGTTTTTTAAATACAATTTTTCTTAAACCTACACCCAAACTAATCCCAATCAATTTCTTTATGAGAAGTCATTGAACTCTGGTCCTCTCTTGCCTCTAGTATCGCTTTTATTTCATCCTCTTCCGGTTTTACTTCCGGTATAAATTTTATAATAACCTTATATATCGTTTCAATGTCTTCATCCGGAATCAAGTCAATTAACCCTTTAATTACTTCTTTACTCATTGTCTTCTTCCTCCTCCTATAACCCTTTATACACCTGTCCACGGGGACTGATATCATTTATTGTTATTATATCGTCCTCATATGTAAATAACACTCGTAAATTACCCACTCGCAGACGATATTCTGCTACAAAACCCTGTAGTTTCACCACATCTCCCAAAGGTAACCTTTCAATACAGTTTTTCAATCTCTGTTTTGTCTGCATGTCGCAAGACACAATATACTTAACTGCTCTCTTCTTATACCTAATTTGCAAACAAATCTCCTCCTTTATTATAAATAGTTTCTGTAAGTTATGCAAGCATGGAAAAAACCGTCGAAATGACTTAAATTTCAAGAAAATTTAGATTGCGCAATCATTTTATTTCTTTATCTATATTGTATCACTTAGAAATTCTTTTGATAATCACGGAAAAACTACAGAAAAATGTCCTGTTTCTTTGTGCAATGTGTACACTCAATGACACAGAAAATAGCAGGAAAACGTCCAAAAATGACCTTTCCCTGCTATCCAAAGTGTACAAAAAATATGTGGATTCTTGTGCAAAATGCGCACTAAAAACTCTCGTTATTCTGCCATACCTACAGTTCTACCAAATCTGTTACGTTATCTAAAGCTGATACCTCATAATCTCATTTCCCTCAAAATCCTTCCAGACAAACAGCCCGTTCTCCAACACGATATACCCGTGATGGCTGTTTTCCTTCGGAATGGATACCGAACCCGGATTCAGATACACATATCCGGTATGCTCCACGCATTTTGGCACATGAGTATGCCCGCAAAGCAGAATATCCCCCTTGTGCAGCGGCGGTGGATTCTGCTCCCCGTATACATGTCCGTGTGTCGCATACACCAGACGTTCTCCCAAATCCAGCACACAATAATCGGAAAGTATAGGAAACTCCAATACCATCTGGTCCACTTCCGTGTCACAGTTTCCTCTCACACAGACAATGTCCTGTTTCCGCGCATTTAAAAGCGCAATCACGCTCTTTGGGGCATAGTCCTTTGGCAAATCATTTCTTGGGCCGTGATACAAAACATCGCCAAGCAGTAGCATCCGGTCTGCCTGCTCTCTGTCATATGCTGCAAGCAGCTCCTTACAATAATACTCCGAACCATGAATGTCGGATGCAATCAACCATTTCATCTTAGTTTCCATCCTTTCTGAGTGCTGTCAGCAGTTCGCTTCGAATCGTTAAAATCTGCCGGATATGATAATTCATAACAATGTCCAATTCCGTCGGCGCAGGATTCACCGATATTGCCTCCGATGCTTCCTCACCGTCAAGCCCCGGCTCCGCGGCCCGCTCCTTTGGCAGACGGATGCCGCATTTTGCAAACATCTCCCTATTCTCTTCACTTAAAATTCCCGGCGTTCCCATCTGCCGGAGCAACTCCATTCTGGCAAGCAGTTCCTTTGCCTTCTGCTCACACACCTTAAAAATTTCCAGCTGTTCCTTCTGTCTCTTTAGATGTAACACCAGCTTCTGATTGGAAAACAGCGCCAGTTGTTCTGCCAGAACCTTCAGGTTTTTCTCCATTTCCTTCGCATCCGGTAGGTTGGAATCCCCGTCAAACATATCCTCTAAAAACACGGATAACTCCTTGTCCAGATGCTCGACGGTTGCATGAATCTTTCTGCTGTTATCGTAAGGCGCAATCAAAATATTAATCAAAAATCCCACGGACAGGCCGATAGCCGTATCCCAGATTCTGCCGAACGCATACGCAACCGGATCCGTTCCCGGTGACGTACAAAGCATCACAACCACAAAGCAGGCAAGTGACGGTGAAAACGTAAGATGAAGGATATTATAAAGCGAAATCACCAGAATCACTCCGATTCCGGTCGCTACCAGATGGGAAACAGGCAGCATCAGAAGAAGCAGTCCCATACCTGCACCAAATAATACACCCATAATCTGCGACAGACACGATTCCACCGATTCCCTAAATGTCGGTTGGACTGCTGCCATGGCACCAAGCATTGCAAAAATCAGTTTGGACGTCGTTGCCCCGTAAGCATCCACAATCACCATCGCCACCAGAATTGCCGCCGCGGTCTTGAGTGTCCGCATTCCGATATGAAGTCTCTGCCATTTTTTCCGCACTCTCTTTCCCTCCATACATGATGAGCCACAGAACCTCCGCCCTGTGGCTCACACTTATCTTTTTGTTTTCCTTACTTCATTAACTCTTCCATCTCATCAATGAGTCTTCCAAACATTTCAAGACCTGCGTTAACAGGTGCCGGAGTTGTCATGTCAACACCTGCAATTTTTAAAAGATCAATCGGGGACTTCGAACATCCGCCGGAAAGGAACTTCTTATAATCCTCCACTGCAGGAGCACCTTCCTTTAAAATGCGGTGCGCCAGTGCTACCGCTGCAGAGAAACCGGTCGCATACTGGTAAACGTAGAAGTTGTAATAGAAATGAGGAATTCTTGCCCATTCCATCGCAATATCTTCGTCCACTGTCATTTCCTCACCGAAGTACTTCTTGTTTAAGTCATAGTACAATGCGCTGAGTGCATCCGGAGTCAGACTTTCACCGCGCTCGCACATTTCATGTGTTCTGAGTTCAAACTCAGCGAACATCGTCTGGCGGTAAACCGTACCGCGGAAGCTCTCTAAGAAGTGGTTGATTAAGTATGCTCTCTGCACCTTATCCGTTGTCTGCTTTAACAAATGTTCCATTAAAAGAACTTCATTACAGGTCGAAGCCACTTCCGCAACAAAGATAACATAGTGGGAATCCACATGCGGCTGTGTCTTGTTCGACAAGTAGGAATGCATCGCATGTCCCATCTCATGAGCCAATGTAAACATGTTGTCGAGTGTTTCGTTATAGTTTAATAAGACATACGGATGTACACCAAACACTCCGGCAGAGTATGCACCGCTTCTCTTGCCTTCGTTTTCATAAACGTCAATCCATCTGTTCTCAAAACCTTCCTTGATCACTGCACGGTAATCTTCACCTAAAGGAGCAAGTGCTTCATATACGGTCTGCTTTGCCTGTTCAAACGGAATCTTTACGTCTGCTTCCTTTACCAGCGGCACATACAAATCATACATATGAAGCTCATCCACACCCAGAATTTTCTTTCTGAGTGCCACATAGCGGTGCATCTTGTCGAGATTCTGATGCACGGCTTCAATCAGGTTGTGATACACGGAAGCCGGTACATTGGTGCCGTCTACCGCTGCTTCCAGACAACTGTTATACTTTCTTGCCTTTGCGGAGAAATTGTGTGCCTTTAGTTTGCCGGAGTAAACTGCACCAAGTGTGTTACGGAAACTCTTATAGGTTGCATACATTGCCTTAAAAGCCTCTTCTCTGACTCTGCGGTCACTGCTCTCTAAGAAAGATATATATCTTCCGTGGGTCAGACGTACCTTTTCGCCGTTTTCATCCGTAATCTCCGGGAATGTAATATCTGCATTGTTAAACATCGAAAATACGCGGTCGGAGGTTCCGGTTACATCTCCGGCGCTTGCAAGAAGCTGTTCCATCTCAGGAGAAAGCATATGCTCCTTTCTTCTTAAAATATTCCGGATGGCATTTCGGAATACTTCTAACTTTGGCTCTTCTGCAAAAAACTTTTCTAAAGTTTCTTCCGGAATAGCAAGGAGTTCAGGCACCATAAATGCAGTCTGTTCGCCAAGTTTTACAAATAAATTGGAGACCTGCATTACCAGTGCCTGATTTTCCGTATTGGTCGTATCCACGTCGGAGCAGCGACTTGCATAACTGTATGCCATACTACCGATACGGCCGATTTCATCATCCAGATAAAATGCCTGATATAAATTTTCTGCGGATTCTCCCATCTTACCGCGATAGGTCACTAACTGCTCTGCCAGTTCCTTTACCTTTTCCAGGTCAGCCTTCCATGCATCCAAATTGGCATACATGTCCTCTACCTTCCAGGTATTTTCTAACTTTACTTCACTTCTTTTCGGTAATTCCTTTGCCACGTTCCTGTCCTCTTTTCTTCTATTATTTCACCATTACTCAATGGTATTAAAAATCTGTGCAATCGGAGAATCCTCATCTAAAATAAGTGTCTTGTTCTCTCCGGTTAAGGATGCCTTTGCTGCATCCAGGGATAATACAAACGTATAGAAATCACTTCTTGCCTCATCTTCATAAGCCTTGGAGAGAATTCTCATATACTCTGCTTCACCCTCTGCCACGATAGCGGCGGCATTTGCCTTTGCTTCCGAAACGCTGATGGCGATTTCATAATCGGTCTGTGTCCGGATTTTGGTTGCCTCCGCTTCACCCTCTGCAATGTAAGAAGCTGCAATATTATTTCTTTCCGAAATCATACGTTCATATACAGCTGCCTTATTGTCATCCGGCAAATCCAGACGCTTAATTTCTACATCAAGCAGGGTAATGCCATACTGCATCATCGAATCACCGACACTATCCATAATCATCCGGGTCAGTTCTCCGTCACGTCCACTGATGACTTCCGTCTGGTCGAGGCTCGAAATGACCGTTTTCATTGCCTTATAGACTGCTGCATTCAAGGCTTTTTCTGCCTGCGCCATCTGAGAGTCTGTCGTCTGTACAAACAACTGCGGATTCGAAATTTCCCAAAGCACATAGCTGTCTGCCACCATCGTCTTTTTGTCTTTTGTAAAGACATCTGACGGTGCCAGGTCATAGAACATTATCTGCTTCGGAAGAGTAGATGTGGATTGTATAAACGGCACTTTAAAACTAAGTCCGGCCGTTTCCACAACCCGCTCAATTTTTCCAAACTGCTTAATCAAAGTATATTCATTTTCGTGTGTCACCACCATGGAGGAGGCAAGTACAATCAATGCTCCCACAAGTACAACCAGCAGGGTCGCTTTCATTACAGTACCTTTTCCGCTTTTTTTCTTTTCCGGCATTACGTATTCTTCCATGTTTGTCCCCTCCTATTCCGTAAACGAATCGAGCGGCAGAATCTTCTGCACACTACCGCTTCCGTTATCAATGATGACTTCCATATCCGGAAGAAGTTCCTGCATGGTTTCAAAGAACATACGCTGCTTGGTAATCAGCGGATACTTGATATATTCTTCATACAATGCGTTGAATCTGGCTGCCTGTCCTTCTGCCTCATTGATGCGCGCCTGTTTTTCCGCTTCAGCGGTCTTTAAAATCTGGTCTACCTGCGCCTCAGCCTGCGGAAGCTGTTCACTACGGTACTTTTTCGCATTGTTAATAGCAGTTTCCTTCCCCTGCTTTGCAGTTTCTACTGCCTTAAATGCCTCGATTACCGCTTCTGTCGGCGGTTCTGCATCCTGAATCGAAATATTCACCAACTGGATACCGATGTCTCGCAACTCCAGCTGTTCCATGAGTCCTGTCTTGATTTTCGACTGAATCTCACTCTTTCCTGTTGTAATGACACTGTCTACATCATAAGAACCGATGACGGAACGGATACATCCCTGTGCCATATTCTTTAAAATCGCCACCGGATTTTTCGACGCATACAACGCCTTAATCGGGTCGCTTACCTTATACTCCAGGTAAAAATCCACGTTTACAAAATTGTAGTCCGAGGTAATCATTAAGGATTCCTCTTCAATCGGCCACTCTGTCTTGGCATCGTAGCCAATCGTCAGCCCCTTGATGGTCGTATCCACCTTCGTAATTTTCTGGATAAACGGAATCTTAAAGTGCAGACCCGGTTCGCTTACCGCTTCCGGCCTACCAAACGTCGTCACCACTGCCTGTTCCTGTTCTCCGATGGTGTAATAGCAGTTAAAACCGAAAATCGCCACAACGACGACAACCGCAACGATTTTAACTATGCGCATCAGCGCTTTTGAATCATTTACATTCATTCTCCTGTCCGTCCTTTCTTTGGGCTTTCGCCTTGTTCTCCCGGATTACATGTACACAATCTGCTGCGCCATGTCCTCCACTGTTTCAGCGATATAGTCTGCGTTTGCCGCTTCTAATTCTTCCCTGTCGCCAAAACCATATAAAACACCCATACATTTAAGCCCACATGCCTTAGCGCCTTCCACATCAAATTTCCGGTCACCTACCATAAGCACGTCCGACTTATCTGTAATGTCATGTTTTTCCATTGCATAGCGGATGACCGCTTCTTTGCTGCTTCGCACGTGATCTGTGGATGCACCGCAAATGTCGTCAAAATAACCGTCCAGATGAAAATGCTCTAACACCTTCACCGCCATATGCTCCGGCTTTGACGTCGCAACAATCAGGACCTTTCCCGCTTCTTTCAACCGTTGCAGTGCCTCTTCCATCCCCGGATACACCGTATTTTCATACAATCCGATCGGAACATAACGTTCTCTGTAGAGTTGCACCGCACGGGCCGCAGTATCCTTATCAAAACCGAAACCTTCCCTGAAGCTTTGCTCCAGGGGAGGTCCGATAAACTGCTCTAATTCACTTAGGTCCATGACTTCTATTCCGAAATGATGAAGTGCATACTGAAAGCACTTCGTAATTCCTTCTCTGGAATCGGTAATCGTACCGTCCAGGTCCATAAAAATATAATCCATGTATTCCCTCTTTGCCTCAAGTGAAATTAAAATGCATTAATCATGGCATTTACGCTGTCTGCCATTGCTTTTGCTTTTGCATCCGCATCCTCTAAGGAGGTGCCTACCACGCCATAGTACAGCTTAATCTTTGGCTCTGTACCGGATGGGCGGATACAAATCCAGGTGTTTCCTTCCATATCAAAGTATAAAACATTGGAGGATGGAAGACCGGTTGGTGTCTCTTCCCCTGTTGCAAGGTTTTTAATGATATCCTTCTTATAATCACGGATAGCGGTAATCTTGTGACCGCCGACTTCCTTCGGCGGATTCTCACGAAGTGCCGTCATAATGCTCTGAATCTTTTCAAGTCCCTCGATACCCTTCATGGTGACGGAAACGATACCATCCTTGTAATAACCGTAACGGTCATACAGGGCAATCATGGCATCCCAGAGTGTCATGTTCTTCGTCTTATAATAAGCTGCTGCTTCACAAAGTGCCATCGTAGCCACGATTGCATCCTTATCTCTTGCATGGTCACCGATTAAGCAGCCGTAGCTCTCTTCAAAACCAAACAGGTAGGTTCCGGTACCCTTCTGCTCAAACTCAAGCATCTTCTGTCCGATGAACTTAAATCCGGTCAGACATTCATACAGTGCAACACCGTAATGCTTTGCAATTGCCTTTGCCATATCGGTACTAACAATGGTCTCAATGAGTGCGCCGTTTGCAGGCAGACCCTTAAGTTCCTTCCACTGACCGATTTCGTAGTCTGCGAGTAAGCAGCCGGACATATTACCGGTGAGGGTGATATAGTCACCGCTCTTTGTATCCTTTACATAAACACCGAGACGGTCTGCATCCGGGTCGGTCGCCAGAACTAAGTCTGCATCGACTTCCTTTGCGAGCTTAAGTCCAAGTGCAAATGCCTCTGCTGCTTCCGGATTCGGGTAGCTTACGGTTGGGAAATTACCATCCGGTAATTCCTGTTCCTTTACTACATATACATTTTCAAAACCAAGCTCGGCAAGCACGCGTCTTACCGGAATGTTACCGGTACCGTGAAGTGGTGTGTAGACGATTTTTAAATCCTTTGCCACTGCTTTGATTGCTTCCGGATGAAGTACTAACTTCTTTAAGGTTTCCATGTACTTATCATCGATTTCCTTACCGATGACATGATAAAGACCTGCTGCCACTGCTGCTTCCTCTGTCATGGTCTTTACATCGTCAAAGCTGGTAACTGCCTTTACTTCCTTTAAAATTTCCACATCATGAGGCGGTGTAATCTGCGCGCCGTCCTCCCAATATGCCTTATAGCCGTTATATTCCGGAGGATTGTGGCTGGCGGTGATGTTGATACCTGCGATACAGCCGAGTTCTCTCAAAGCAAACGACAATTCCGGAGTCGGGCGCAAACTCTCAAAAATATACACCGGGATACCGTTTGCACAAAGACAAAGCGCTGCTTCCTTTGCGAACTCCGGAGACATACGGCGGGAGTCAAATGCAATTGCCACCCCCTGTGCCTGCTTACCGGCACGGATAATGTAATTGGCAAGACCCTGGGTTGCTTTACGGACCGTGTACACGTTCATACGATTAATGCCGGCGCCAATGATGCCGCGCAGACCGCCTGTACCAAACTCAAGCTCCGTATAGAATCTCTCCTTGATTTCCTTTTCGTCCTCGCGGATCGCTTCTAATTCTTTCCTGGTTGCCTCATCAAAATACGGATTACTTAACCACTCTTCATAAATTGCTTTGTAACTCATTGGGAATCCTCCTTCTCGTTTTCTATTACCTTTTATTTTATCAAATCAGGCCCTGTTGCGCAACAGGAATTCCTGTCCTGTCTGTTTTAAGGAAAGACGAACCAGGAATCTGTATCGTCATCCATTCCTTCACACTGGTACCGCTTTAGTGTGCCGTCTTTTTTCTTAATCAGAAGCTCATACGGACCAATGATTTTTTCAAAATCAATCGGAACAATGCCGATATAAACCCCGTCCAGATAGACCTCCGCACCTTCCGGTTCTGTGATGTAAATCGCATACTCCAGATTCAACGTGTATTTTTCAAAGTCCCGGATTGAAACCGACATCTGTCCCGAAGGCTCTGTACTTCCCGGTGTTTCCGTTGGCACAGCTGTCGGTGTCATGGTAGGCGGAACTGTAGGTGTCTCTGAAATGTCCGGCACTTCCGTCGGCTCCGGTGCCAAAGTCTCCTGCGGCGTCTTGGTCGGTTCCGGGGACGGTGTCGGTTTCTCGGTCGGCGTTGGTTCCCGCTCCTTTAGATACACCGCAAGATGCATCGTAGGCTCATCTACATGAAGCGTCGTTGTATAGGAATCATAGCCTCCCTCCGCAAACTCAATCTTATAGGTTCCATAATCCAACTGCACGCCGTCGGTGTACGCCGTCTTGACGCCGTCAATATAAAGCGTTGCCCCCAGCGGATCTACCGTGAAGGTCAGATTACAGACCTGAATCGGTCCCCTGCCGTACTGGAACAGATCAAACTCCACCGCTTGATCCCGGTCGACTACCAGTTGCTCCGTTCCGCTGTATTCACCATTTACAACACTCACTGTATAGGTTCCTTCCCTGACTATGTAAGTTCCCGCTTCAGTCACTGTATCAATTTTTGAACTTCCGATTGTAATGGTCCCGCCGATGAAATCTTCATGGTTTTTCAGGGCTATCGTTCCGTGTCCCTTTGTCACTACAATCTCATAGATTTCCGAGTCTTTTCCCCGAACCGTCACGATATCTGTTTTGGTATTGATATCGGCAAGCGAAATCTGTTTTCCATTACTCATGACACAGAGCGCTTCGTTATAACGGTAATTCTGATTGCGGAAAGAGATTTTGTCGGAAGCAATCACAAGGGAATCCACTCCTGTCTTTTCCCAGATACCACTCCCGGTCGTTTGCTCCGTACGCTCTATTGCTTCCTTTCCGTTTGTAATTACCTCGTCTTTTGTATTTACCGTAAATAGATAGAGTCCACCTTTCTCTAACTGTCCGGCCGTCACCTGCACTCCGTATCCGTCAAAGAATGTAGATCCTCCGGAGTAAACCAGGTTCTTCTTCTGACAGTCGGCCACATCATACACAGTCAGATACTTGTTTTCTTTATCGTGTCCAAGCAGTACGGCGGTGTATAACGTTTCCTTCGCCGTTCCCGGATTGTCATCCGCCGTTGTCGGTCCGGATGTTGGCGTCAGTTTGTTGCCGCCCGGGCCTCCCTGCTCCGGCAGAAACAGTAAAATCACACTGAAAATCATCAGAACAGCCAATGTGCACATCAAGGCAATGGCGCCGCTATACTTTCCTTTTCCGGTTCGTCTTTGGTTTTCCATGTATTTTCTCCTTCCAACCGCTATGTAAATAAACTGCGGATACACTCTTCTTTCTTCTCCGCCTGTTCCATAGTCTGTATCAATTTCTGCATATTTTTTTCCGGAATCCACGACTTCCGGTTATTGTAATACTGGTTTGCTACCTTCCAGAACTTCTCCGGATAAAAAAGCATGACCTTCATCCACTTTCTTTCCCTATCCGTAAGCGGCTTAATACTTTCATACGCTGTCAGCATTGCATTACCAAAGTCTGCGTCCCAGTCCCGTTTCTCCATCATTTTGCGGAACAACAGATAAAAATCCTGTATCTGCAACCCAACGACCGCTTTATGAAAACCGGTTACCGCGATACCGCTCTCCGATAAAATCACACTGTGGTGTGTAAAGTTTCCGTGTGCCACTGTCCCCCGGCTAAGTGCCGTCTGATAATCCTCTTCATATTCTGCACCTTCCAGCCATCCCACGGCTTCCTCTGCCTGTTCATACTGCAAGGAAAACCGGCTCAAAAATTTCTGTTCAAATGCACTCTTTTGTTTTTTGGACCGAATATATGACCGCACCCTTCTCAGTTCCCGGTTACGCCGCTCCAGCAATTCCGGCAATTTCGCCTGCTTTGAAAAGGCTTCCTCCTCCGGTGCAAGTGACAATCCGGTCAGACACCGGTGCAGCTTTGCCAACGTCTTTACCGTTTCCAGCACATGCTCTGCGCACTGCACATCGCACTCTTCCCCGGCAAACCAGTCCCTCATGACAAAAAACTCATTGTACGGCCCTGCAACAAGATACGTCCCGTCCTTTGTCTTTACGTAACTGTCTACCGCAGCAAATCCCTGTTCCCTTGCCTGCTGTTTTATCTTTTGCTCAAACGCCAGCTTGCTCTCACCAAACGGACAGGTTCCAAACAGTTTTAAACCCTTGTCGGTTTCTAACAGCCATGCCCCCTTCATCCTCATCGCACGATAAATATCCATATCATACTGTGACAGCAAAAGTGCCTGTTTTTCATCCATATCTCTCCCTCCGACCAGATTCGTACTCCATTCATCTTATGTCGGAGAGTGGCGGATTATTCTATTTTCCATTCCCGGCAAGTGCCAGCAGTTTCTCCTTCTGATTCAATTCCGGACATTCTAACACTGCCTTAAGTAAGCGGTCCAGTTCTTCACCAATTCCTCTTCCCGGTGCAATTCCAATTTCCATCAAATCGCGGCCGTTGACTGCCAGTTCCTTTAGCGACACACAATCTCCTCTTTGTAAAACTTCTTTATGAAGTCTTTTTGTTTCTGCCAGGATATCCAGTTTAGCCCGTATTCCATTTGGATGCTGTGACAGCACATCCGCAAGTTGCAGTTCCCACAAATACTCCATCAGATCCGGCCCCAGCCGGTGCATCAGTTTTCTCATCCCGGTCGGTGTCTTTTCAAACTCGTATTCGTTATGCGCCGCCACCAGCCTCACTACCATATCCGTAGTTTCGTTATCAAATTTCAACCGGTGCATCAATGTTTTTGCCAGTTTTGCACTTTCCTTTGCATGTCCCGGAAAATGCTCTTCTCCGTTTTCTTTCACCTGTTTTACCAGCGGCTTTGACACATCGTGCAACAGTGCAGCATAACGGAGCATTGTAATCTCTTTTTTCGTCCAGGATTTTTCCAAAAAACCACCCTCAGAAAGTTCACGTGCTATCGTTTCCTGTTGCGCGGGATCCCCGATATACTTCACCGCATACAGCGTATGTTCTCCCACATTATATACATGGTTTTGATTCTTCTGTGAGGTCTTCCACATCGCATCCCACTCCGGCAAAAATTCCGGTGTAATACCGTCTTCCATCGCCCACACCAAACGGTCCGGATGCTTTGACAATAAAAGTTTTGTGAGTTCTGTCCGGATTCGCTCTGCACTGATTTTTCGCAAATTCTTCGAAAGCGCCGTCGCTGCTTTTCTCGTCTCCGGCTCTATCTCAAATCCGAGTTGTGCCGAAAACCGGTATGCCCGAAGTATTCGGAGCGCATCTTCTTCAAATCTCTCCTGCGCCACCCCGACACAACGGATGATGCCGCTCTTCAGGTCATTCACACCACCGAAAATATCTACTAATCCGGTCTGCTCATTGTATGCCATTGCGTTAATGGTAAAATCCCGCCGCCGCAAATCCTCTTCCAGATTTTTGGTGAACAATACTTCCTTCGGATGTCTGCCATCCTCATACTCCCCGTCAATCCGGTATGTCGTCACCTCAAAGCCTTCCTTATCTAACATCACCGTCACCGTGCCATGCTGAATTCCGGTGTCAATTGTCCTGCGAAACAGTTCCTTTACCTCATACGGACTGGCAGAGGTGGTAATATCCCAGTCATCCGCCTCTCTCCCAAGAAGCGAATCACGCACACAGCCGCCTACCGCATACGCTTCATACCCATGCGACAGCAGTGTGGTAATAATCTGATTCACTTTTTCCGGCAGTGTTATCTTCATGAATTTCTCCCTTTGAACGCATTCTTTCTCTAATAAACCAGTATACCAAATTTCCTGTCGGATTACCATTATTTTTTCAAGCAGATAGACCAAATCAAATAGAGGCTGCCGCTCCGGTAGTATTATCTACTTTTGCAACAGCCCGTTTAAAGTTTCATTTTTATTTAACTAACATATAATTGCAAAGCCTCTTCCACGGCAGAATTTAAGCTTTTTCCTCTCGATAAAGCGAGTGTTGCAAGCGCCCTGTGCAGTTCAGGACTGATTCTTACATTAAATGTTCCTTTATATGCCTGTTCCGGAGCCACTCCTCTGTCGGCACAATCTGACAAATACTCATCAATCACAGACCGAAAATCCGCCTCTAATTCCTGAATCGATTCTCCCTCGTAAGATAATAAGGATTTTATTCCGATTACCTTTCCAAACAAACAGTTATCCTCTTTGGAATACTCAACAGTCCCACTATAATTTTTATAAGATAACAGATTGCTCATATTAAATCTTCCTTTCTTAATTTGTCAATAACCTGTTCCAAAACGTACCGTTTCAATACTCCGTTCGGATGAGGCTTATGAAAATTTATCACTTCGTTACTATTTTCTTTTATAAATTTTACTCCGGACCCGGTGCCTCCATGTTTTAATGTATATCCAAAATATGAGAGCAGCTTTATCATTTCATCAAATGTAAAATCTTTTGGTTTGTTTTCCCAGCAGTCTTGATATTATTTTATCTTTTTGACTCATGTATGCATCTCCTAAAAGTAGTATATAATAAAAGGGTCCTAATTGCAACTAAAAATAGTTGCAATTATAATAAGTTTCTCAAAAACTCCTATTTCTTATAGTGTAACGAATTTTGTAAAATATACAATGAAAAATAGATTTATATTTAATAAACTATCTATTAATTCAAGAAGGACCGACACCGTCGGTCCCTCCTCATTTCGCCTAATAATTCGCTTTTGTCTGTATTTTCTACTTCTCCGGTGCAGGTGTCGGTGTTCCCGCCAAGCCAAAAACCTCCTGTAACAAAGTCAGTCCGTTGTCACCCCCCGTTTCGGAATAATACTGTAAGTCTAAAGTCAAAATCAACTGTCCATCCGGATTTAACACACAGTAATCCTTTGTTCTTCCGTCCTTTTCATACGTTCCGCTTGCCTGACCTTTCTCCTTCAGTTCGTCTGTAACATCAATTTTTATGTCACCGTCCACAATATATACACGGTCATCCTCCACTACGATTTTTGCCTTTGACTCCGGCTGTAGCAATTCAAGCAGGCTGCTTCCTGTTGTTGCATAGGCAATTCCGTTGCCCCCTGCGAACAAAATCACTGCTGCCGCCGCTGCTGCTGCCAATCCTTTCGCGATCATTCCCGGTCTTTTCTTATTCTTTACTTCACTCATGTTACCAATCCTTTCTGCCAATGCCTGCGGGGCATGTACCTCATGAAAGGTTTCCTGATAATATCGTTTGTTCTGTTTTTCCTCGTTCATTTCCATGCTCCCTTCAATGTTTCCTTAAGTTTCTGTCTTGCTCTGAGAAGTCTTGTCTGGACCGCTGTTTCCGAGAGTTTCATAATCTCCGCAATTTCCTTCACACTATATTCTTCAAAATAATACAGATGTACCACCTGCCGGTACTTTACCGGAAGAGCCATCACTGCATCATACAGATCGCTTCTCTCCCGGCGGGAAAATATCGGTTCCTTTGTCATCTCCTCCAGGTAAACCGTCTTCTTTTTCCATGGTGCCCGCCACAGGCTGTGACATTCATTCACCGCCACCCGGATTAACCACTTTCTGGCATGCTCCATATCCCCAAAGGATTCTTCCCGTTCCCACAGCTTGATAAAGGTATTTTGTACCACGTCTTCTGCATCCGATTTGTTCCCGCATCCGCTTAACGCCACCCGGTACACACTGTCCAAATATACTGTTGTTATCTGCTCGTACTCTTTTCTGTCCATACAACTCCTCGTTTTTGAAAGGCCTTTCACCTTATGAACGCTTCTCACCATTAAAATATCACATTTTTCTTCAATTTCCATGCACAAATTTTTCTTCCCACAGTCCCAAGTCTCTGCACACTCCTCTGCATATCCTGCCCGAGAATTCTCTCTCCGACATTCCGTGCTTTTTGCCGCGGCTCCGGGATGGTTGACCGGAACGGATATGTCTGCGACGGTGTTTTGACTGTTTGTTTGAGGCGGATGGCGGAGATATTAATGTGTATGGCAGATGATTTAAATTTTTAAAAAGGGCGCCAGCACTAAAAAAGGGGCCAGGGGTACTCGGACAAACCGTTTTGTCCGGAGTACCTCTGACCCTTTTTGATGGTCCGCAGGACCTTTTAAAAATTCAAATCATCTTAAAGAAACCTCTTCTCCCACCACCGCCGAGTTTCAGCAAAACACCGTAAAGCAGACATATGTCCTTTCGTTTCGGCAACCGTCCCGGCAAGCCGCCCTAAAAGCAGCGGAGAAGGAGGAGAATCCTCTGGCAGGAAATCTTTAGTACGCCTTGCCCCAGTACACAAGCTTCTTTGCAGGCTTACCACAGCATACGCAGGTATCTGCAATGGTCTCCTGTGCAAACGGCATACAACGGGAGGTTACGCCCGCCGTTTCCTTTAAGCTGTCTTCACAAGCACGGTCGCCGCACCACATCGCACGGATAAAACCAGGCTTGTTCGCTGCAATGTCTGCCATCTCTTCTGCATTGTGCGCATCAAAGGTGTGCTCGTCGCGGTGTACTCTTGCACGCTCTAACATTTCTTTCTGAATAGTTTCTAATAGCTTTGGAATTTCTGTTTCCAGATCATCAATGGCAATCGCCATCTTTTCTCCGGTGTCACGTCTTGCTACCATCGCCTGACCTGCCTCGATGTCCTTTGGTCCGATTTCAATACGAACCGGCACACCGCGCATCTCATGCTCTGCAAACTTCCAGCCCGGGCTTCTGTCAGAATCGTCTACCTTCACACGGCAGCCGCCAAGCTTCTCACGGATCTTGTCCGCTGTTTCCAGAACACCCTCAGCCTGCTGACGGATCGGAATGATCACTACCTGTGTCGGTGCAATTGCCGGAGGAAGTACCAGTCCGTTGTTGTCACCGTGTACCATGATAACCGCACCAATGAGACGTGTGGTCATACCCCAGGAAGTCTGGTGTACATACTGCAATTTATTTTCCTTATCCGTATACTGGATATCAAATGCCTTTGCAAAGCCGTCACCAAAGTTGTGGCTCGTACCGGACTGCAGTGCCTTACCGTCATGCATCAGCGCTTCAATGGTGTAAGTATCCTTAGCACCGGCAAATTTTTCTTTTTCTGTCTTCTGTCCGCGCACCATAGGAATCGCAAGGATATCCTCACAGAAATCCGCATACAGATTTAACATCTGGATGGTTCTCTCCTGTGCTTCCTCTGCGGTTGCGTGAGCGGTGTGTCCCTCCTGCCACAAAAATTCCATGGAGCGGAGGAACGGTCTCGTCGTCTTTTCCCAACGTACTACGGAGCACCACTGGTTGTATAACTTAGGCAAGTCTCTGTGGGACTCGATAATTCTTGAATAAAAATCACAGAACAGGGTCTCGGATGTCGGTCTGACACAGAGTTTTTCCTGTAACGGTTCATTACCGCCGTGTGTTACCCATGCCACTTCCGGTGCAAAACCTTCGACGTGGTCCTTTTCCTTATTTAAAAGGCTCTCCGGAATAAACATCGGCATATAAACATTTTCCACGCCGGTTGCCTTAAAACGTGCATCCAGTTCCTTCTGAATCAGCTCCCAGATGGCATATCCGGTCGGGCGGATAATCATACAACCCTTAATACCGGAATACTCAACCAGTTCTGCCTTCTTTACAATATCTGTGTACCACTGCGCGAAATCGACCTCCATGGAGGTAATCGCTTCTACCTGTTTCTTTTCTTTTGCCATAACTCATTTCCTCTCTTATTTTATCCCGGTTGCGTCTAAAACGCCTCCGGCTGTAATTTCACTGACTAAATTTTATGCTCCCACTGCCCTTTTGTCAAGATTAGTCCTTCTCATAGAGATATTTTGCCGTTTCGGAAAGCACAATATCATCACTTCCTGCCTGCCGCACGGAAAAATAGTAGATTTCTTCGTCCAGCTCCGACTTCGGAATCTCAACTGCCGCAAGCAGCTGGCTGTTCAGATAGATTGTCTCTACTTCCTTGCCATTAATGACAATCCGGCTCCATTCGGTAAAATTCTTACCCGTAACGTAAAGCAGCGGATCCGACTCTGATACCTGCATATATTTGATATAGACATTTGTTATTTCCTGTGGCTCAATCCCCATCACGAGGTCTGTCTTTTCATATGGATTAATCCCGCCATATGCTTCCATATCACCATACAGCATGTCATACATCAAAAGCTGCATCTTTTCCAGATAATCCTCATCCTCCGCAGCTGTCTGATGAAACTGCATCATCACACCCTCGTGGATATCTAACAGATTACAAACATGTGCCCCCAGCTGATATGCCTGCAAATCCTTGTCCTCTGCCTCTAATTCAAAATTCGACCAGATGACATAATCCGTCTGGAACAAATCGCCGTTTTCCAGCAGTGCCTCCGACAATCCAAGGCTTGGTAAATGGTCTCCGTACAATACAAGTACCACGTCTTCCGGATATGCCGTCAGCGTTAACACCAGTTCCTTTAAGAACAAATCCATCTCATACAACTGGTTCACATAGTACAAATACTGATAATAATACTCGGAAAGTTCCTCCGGAAGCCTTACATCTACCACCGGATTCTCAAGAAGCGGTTCCTCCGGATACGCCCCGTGTCCCTGCACGGAAATCGTATAAATATAATCCTGCCCCGGTGTCTTCCGTAACACCTTCACAATCTCCTTGGTCAAAACAGAATCTCGCATCCAGCCCAGCTCATTGAACTCGGTATCGCGCATATATTCCTGGGAAATAAAATAATCGAAGCCAAGCGTTGCAAACACTTCATTTCTGCCGTAAAAAGTACCGTCATTGTTATGAATCGCACTCGTTTCGTAGCCTAATTTCTTTAATGCATACGGAATACTCTCGCAGGTACGATCCTTTAACAGTGTCTTATACGGATATTCTCCCGGACCAAACATGTCTAAGTTCATTCCCGCAATACATTCAAACTCTGTATTTGCCGTTCCCGCACCAATGGATGGCACCGAAACAAATCCGCTCGGATAATGCTCCTTTAAATAAGTAAAAAACGGAATCGGGTCTGTACTAAAGGATGCATTTTCAATATATTTCGGGTCAAAAAACGACTCCAACTGCAAAAAGAGAATGTTCGGATACTCCTTGGACTCCGGTTCTCCTGTCGGCTCCGGTTCCTCCGTTGGTGCCGGCGTTTGCGTCAATTCCGGTTCCCCGGTAGGAAGCGGCGTTGCGGATTCCTCCGGCGGTTCCGTCGGAGCCGGTGTTGCTGTCGGTGCCTGTGTCGGCACCTCACCTTCCATATCCGGCACGGGACTTCCCGTAATGTTTTGCATATCCTCCTCTATTTCACCAAGAACCCCCTGAATCTCCTCCGGTGAATATCCGTCCGGGCGGTCAATTCCGGTATTCAAAAGACTGTTCATAAAGCACCACGGCAATCCGTTGTCATGAAATGCCTGCGCCAGGTTGCCGAAATTCCGGTCCAAAAGTCCGACCGACATGCCAAGTCCCGAAAGTCCCATCGTTCCGGCAATCACCAGTGCACAAAACGGAAGTGCCACAAAGTAATTGATTTTCCCCTCTACTTTTTTCGCTTTCTTAAACAGAATAAAAAGTCCAAAGAATGCTGCCACCAAAGCCACAATGACAAGTACAATCATAAACGGCGACATATAGCGATTCATAATGGTCAGGGCACTTTTAATCAACAGCAGGTCCACTGCTGTAAACGGCGTAGTACGGAACGAAAGTAAAATCATGTCCGTCACTCCGATTACTGCCCACAAAAACAGAACCACCATCAGTACAAAACTTCTTCTCTTAAACAAAAGACAAACGACTGCTGTCGCCGCAATAATCAGGACATTGTATAAAAAAACAAACGGACTGTTTAATAAATAAAGAAAAAGTCCGCTAACCGATGTACGGGAACAAAGTTCCACAAACAAACAGCAGACAAGCGCCGGCAGACAGCATGCCTTCAAAAATGTCAAGGTGCATCCCTTCAACTGATACAACCAGTCTTTCCCTTTTTCCAACCAATTTTTCATTTCTTTTATTCTCCTGTTAATATCTCCCTTTTCTTCGGTGCTTTCTTCACCAGACACCAACGGAATTAGTTATACCACATTTAAAAAGTCTTGAAAAGAGAAAGTTTTTCTTGACAAGAGGTTTGTCTGTAGTATATAATCACTTCAACAGTTAAACAATCGTTTAATCGTTGTCCAAAAAGCAAATAAAGGAGACTATTTTACCATGAAAAAGACTTATCTCATTGAAGACTTATGCTGTGCACACTGTGCATCTAAAATTGAAACAAAGGTACGTGATTTAGATGGCGTTCTTTCTGCAAACTTAAACTTTATCGCCCAGAAACTGGTTGTGGAAATCGAAGACCGCATTGCAGATTCTATCACGGCCCAGATTGTAAAAATCACGGCAGCTATAGAGCCTGACGCTACGGTAGAAGAACAGTAAGGAGATTTTTCATGACCAAAAAACAAAAACTGCTGCTTAAAAAAATCGGCATCGCAGGTGCAGTGTTTTTCATTGCCGTTCTTTTTACGGCATGTACACCCGCATTTTTAATCAAACCGTATCTTTCGCTTTTCCTCTTCCTGACCGCTTATTTCATCATCGGCGGAAAGGTTTTGAAAAAAGCGGCACACAATATCCGCCATGGTCAGATTTTTGATGAAAACTTTTTGATGGCCATTGCCACCATCGGCGCTTTTTTTGTGGGAGAATACCCGGAAGGCGTTGCTGTTATGCTGTTTTATCAGATTGGAGAACTTTTCGAATCTTACGCCGTAGGAAAATCCAGAAAATCCATTGCTACACTCATGCAGATTCGTCCGGATTTTGCAAATCTTCTGACAGACGGCACCATCACCGAGGTCGAACCGCAGACCGTTCACATCGGAGACCTGATTTTAGTAAAACCGGGAGAAAAAATCCCGCTTGACGGTATCATTACTGAAGGAGCCTCCTCTCTTGATACAGCAGCACTGACGGGAGAAGCGCTCCCACAGGAGGTCACTGCAGGCGACCGTGCCATCAGCGGTTGTATCAATCTGAGCGGTACTTTAACCATTCGTGTCACAAAAGAGTTCGGGGACTCTACCGTAGCAAAGATCCTCGATATGGTAGAAAATGCTTCTTCCAAGAAGGCAAAAGCAGAGAACTTTATCTCAAAATTTGCAAAATATTATACTCCGGTGGTTGTCTGTCTGGCACTGTTTCTTGCCTTTTTGCCGCCACTTTTCCTTTCGGAACCGTTTGGCGGTTGGATTTATCGCGCCTTGAACTTCCTCGTAGTTTCCTGCCCTTGTGCTTTGGTCATCTCCATTCCGCTCGGCTTTTTCGGCGGCATCGGCGGTGCAGCCAAAAAAGGTATTTTAATGAAGGGTAGCAACTATCTGGAGGCTCTTGCCCATGCCGACACTTTTGTTTTTGACAAAACCGGTACCCTCACAAAAGGAAATTTCAAAGTAACCGGTATTTTTTCCGAATCCTACAGCAAAGAAGAACTGCTCTCCTTCGCCGCCCTGGCAGAAAGCCATTCTTCCCATCCGATTGCACTCTCTATCCGCGAGGCCTATGCCGTATTAGAGAGCGGAACACCAAAATCTGCTTCTGATTCACTTTCCGAGGTGACCGAACTTGCCGGATTCGGCGTCCGTGCTGACGTAAACGGTCATGAAGTTATGGTTGGAAGAAAAAAACTGCTTGTAGAACAAAACCTTGCTGTTCCGGACCTCCCGGAACACGGCACCTGTGTTTTCATTGCCATAGACCGTCAGTTTGCCGGGATTATCTCCATTGAAGACGAAATCAAACCGGATACCGCTGATGCCATGAAAAACTTAAAAGGACTCGGCATCCGGAAGCTGGTTATGCTGACCGGCGACAAGAAAGAAACCGGAGAAACTCTTGCCAAGCAACTGGGGCTTGACGCAGCGCATACCGAATTACTTCCTGCAGACAAAGTCACCCATTTGGAAGCCCTTTTAGAAACTCAGGCGACCGGACATACGCTGGCTTATGTTGGTGACGGTATCAATGACGCCCCGGTTTTAGCACGTGCCGACATTGGCATTGCCATGGGCGGACTCGGTTCCGATGCGGCCATCGAAGCTGCGGACATTGTCATTATGACAGACGAGCCGTCCAAACTTGCGGAGGCTATACGGCTTTCCAGATATACATTAACCATTGTCCACCAGAACGTTGTTTTTGCTATTGGCGTCAAAGTTTTGGTTCTGATTTTAAGCGCTCTTGGCATGACCGGCATGTGGTTAGCCGTTTTTGCAGACGTCGGTGTCTGTGTATTAGCCATTTTAAACTCGATGCGGGCGTTAAAATAACCCCGCGTCGTTCCATTCCTATTGACAAATACTCAAAGGAGGTCTCTTATGAAAAATGAATCCCTGCACAATCACCACGGCAACCTGCACGAACTTATGGAAAACATTCCGGCAGAGCAACAGTTTTTCCTGGCTGCCGATGTTTTTAGCCTGCTCTGCGATAGCACCAGACTGCGTATTTTATGGTTGCTCTGCCACACCGAGGAATGTGTCAGTGACATTGCTGCCGCAGTAAACATGAGTTCCCCTGCTGTATCACACCATCTGCGGACATTAAAACAGTCCGGACTCATCACTTCGCGCCGCGCAGGAAAAGAAGTGCTCTATACCCTGGCAGGCACCAAGGAAGCCGGACTGGTCCACAATATGATTGATGATATATTTGAAATCAATTGCCCGAGATAAGGTTGACTTTTTTCCACTCAGCGGCATTCAATTCCACACCGATTACCGTCTTCCAGTCTTCATAAAGGAGCTGGAATTCTTCCGCCTGACGCTTTGCTATCATCTCTTCTTTTACGGCAAGCGTGGCGTCAATGTCATAATCATAAACACAATATACAATGTACATATAGTCAGAAGTCTCAATTACCTCAGATATTTCCCCGGTGGAGAGTGCAAACAAGGCGTCTTCCAGTTCTTCCGGAAAATCCCCGGCTCCACCGGACAGTTGCAGGCTGCCGGCTTCGTCAGTCACAGAAGCTGCCCATGTGTAAAAATCCGTCTTGGTCATCGCCTCTTCCCTGAGTTTTTGCATCCGTTCCCGCAGTTTTTCCAGTTCTTCCCCTTTGTAAGCCACCTTATCTCCCGAAGAGTCTACCTTGTGATTTCGTATCGCAACAGTATAAAAACTGCGCTGCCTTGCCTCTTCATCCGGAACTAAAGTGTCTACATTCAGCGTCGACTCTTCAAATGTTTTTCTTGCCAGCAGATTATCGGAATAAATTCTGCGTACAATATCTTCGTTCACTCCTTCACTTAACAAAGGAGAACCCTCCAGTTTTTTCATGTATGCTTCCACCTGGACATCTACCTGTTCCTGTTCCTCCGTGCTTAGTACGGTTCCCATTTCGTTTGCCTTCTGACAAACCACCTTGATGTAAATGATTTGTTCCAATACCTGTTCTTTCAGCATCGAAGCAATCGTATTACCCTGTCCGTCCACTACATACTCCCAGATTCCGCTTCCGTAATACTGCTCATAGTCCTTTTGCGCCGCATCCAGATATACAAGTGCTTCCCGGTAATCCACCTGCGTATCGCCAATCCGAAGAAAACATCCGGACAGCCAGTTGGTCTCCTTTTGCTTTGTCTGTTCCTGTTCCCTCAGAATGAAAAAGAACGCCGCAAATGCAAAAATCAACAGGAATACAAAGATTCTTGCAAAAAAGATCCGGATTCTCTTTTTTTCTCTTCTTGCCATACTACTCTTTCTCCTTCAATTCCGAAAATTCTGTCAGAAAGTCTTTAATCAACTGGAAGAGTTGATTTGCCTCTGCAGACAGCGTCATCGGTTTTTTCTTTTTGGGAAGACGGTACACAAAATATGGCACCGCTTCCATCACAAATTTCAAATAAGTCTTTCTTTCTTCCAAAAAGCCCTGTAACAATTCTGTTTTAATCTTTGCGCGAGGATACAAAAGGAGCTTCAGTTCCTCGCCCTGTTGCGTCAGTGCACTGATATAAGCATCGTGGCACATTGCCTTAATCGAAGCAATCTGCAGTAAATTGACGGTTGCATTCGGCAAATCTCCGAAACGGTCAACCAACTCATCCGTCAGATCCATCTTCTCTTCTTCGGATGTAATTTCTGCCACACGCTTATACATATCCAGTTTCTGCACTTCATTGCGAATATACGTTGCCGGGATGTAGGCATCCACATCAAGGTCAATCACCGTCTCAAAGGAGTCCTCTTCCCTGACTTCACCCTTCAGATTCTTCACCGCCTCATTCAGCATCTTGCAGTACAAATCATAACCGACCGCCTCCATGTGTCCGCTCTGCTCTGCACCGAGCAGATTTCCTGCCCCGCGGATTTCCAGATCACGCATGGCAATTTTAAATCCGGAACCGAGTTCCGTAAACTGGCGGATGGCCTGCAGACGTTTCTCTGCCACTTCTTTCAACATCTTATCTCTTTTGTACATCAAAAAGGCATAGGAAGTCCTGCTCGAACGTCCCACGCGTCCACGTAACTGATACAGCTGTGACAGTCCCATCCGGTCTGCATCATCAATAATCATCGTGTTGGCATTGGAAATATCAAGCCCGGTCTCGATAATCGTTGTGGAAATCAGCACATCAATTTCCCCGTTGATAAACTCATACATGATTTTTTCCAGCTGGCGTTCGCTCATCTGCCCATGCGCGTATGACACATTAGCCTCCGGCACCAGTCTTGCCACATGACTTGCCGTTTCTTCGATTCCGTGCACACGATTGAACACATAATATACCTGTCCTCCGCGCAACAGTTCCCTGTGGATCGCCTCTTTGATAATCTCGTCATTGTGCTCCATTACAAAGGTCTGAATCGGCAGACGGTCTACCGGTGGCTCCTCAAGCACCGACATATCACGGATTCCCGCAAGACTCATATGCAGGGTTCTCGGAATCGGCGTCGCCGTCAATGTCAGCACATCGATATTTTCCTTCATCTGCTTAATCTTTTCCTTGTGGGCTACACCAAAGCGTTGCTCTTCATCAACAATCAAAAGACCCAGATTCTTAAATGTAACATCCTTTGACAGCACCCGGTGTGTGCCGATGACAATATCTACCTTTCCCTTAGAAAGACCGTCCAGCACCTGCTTTTGCTGTGCCGGGGTACGGAATCTAGACAACATTCCCACGGTCACCGGATAGTTAATCATACGGCTTACAAAGGTATTGTAGTGCTGTTGTGCCAAAATCGTAGTCGGAACCAGCACCACTACCTGCTTCCCGTTTTCCACCGCCTTAAAGGCAGCACGAATCGCAATCTCGGTCTTTCCGTAACCGACATCGCCGCAAATCAGACGGTCCATGATTTTTCTGCTTTCCATGTCCCGTTTGGTATCTTCAATTGCCCGCAACTGATCATCCGTTTCCTCATACGGGAATAATTCTTCAAATTCTTTTTGCCAAACGGAATCCGCATCAAATGCAAATCCGTTTTGTTCCTGCCGGTGGGCATACAGCCGCACCAGTTCCCCTGCCATTTCTTTTACTGCATGGCGCACCCTGGTCTTGGTATTCTTCCATTCCACCGAATTCATGCGGTTTAATTTCGGCTTCTTTGCCGCGTCAGCAGACGCATATTTCTGAATCACATCCAATCCGGTGGCCGGAATATACAACACGCCTCCGTCTCCGTACTCAATCTTGATGTAATCCTTGGCGATTTTATCCACTTCTATTTTCTCAATTCCCCGATAAATACCGAGTCCCTGATTCTCATGCACTACATAATCGCCATAAGAGAGTTCCGTAAAACTATTAATTTTCTGTCCGTCATAGTTTTGCGTTTTCTTCTTCCGTTTCTTTTCTGCCCCGAAAATATCACTTTCGGAAATCATAACAAACTTAATGGCCGGATATTCAAAACCTCGGCGCAGATTTCCCTGCGTTACCATGATTTCACCATGCCCTACCACACGCTCTTTTTCTTCCGAAAAAAACGCCGGGAGTTCATACCCTCTCAAATCTTCCGCCAGTCTTGCAGCTCTGGTCCCCGAGGAGGTTACGACCACCGTACGGTATCCTTTTTTCTTCCATGCTCCCAAATCCTTGACCAGAAGTTCAAAATTAGAATTATACGGGCTGACCATCTTGGCAGGAATATCGTATTTTACCTTTGCCTCCAACAGGTCAAAATGATAATCGAGCGTAGACAGCATCAGGGTATGCTTTTTTGCAAGCATACCGAGCAATACAGAATACGGATAAATTACCTCTGCCTGCGATGGAAGAATATACCCCTTCTCTAAACGTCCGGTCATGCTCTCCCGAAATTCCGTTGCCGTTGTTTCTGCTTTTTCCTTCACCCGGCTCGGTTCATCCAGCACAATCAGCGCATCATCCCCAAAATAGTCGAAGAAGGACACCGTTTCTTCAAAAAAAGATCCCACGTAGGAATCCAGTGCCGCACGTCCCTGACAGTAAGAAAGGTTGTCTAAAAACTCTTCCGTTGTTCTCCTGACCCTGGCTGCCTCTTCGTTCTGCATTTCCTTGCGGAATGCGGTTTCGGCAAGTTTTGCTTCTGCGAGCAGTTTTTCCTTGCCCCGTGCAAGTTCCTGCTCCGTCAAAATATATTCTGTCGCCGGAAACACTGTAATCTCGTCAATATTTTCCACCGTTCTCTGACTGCCGACATCAAACACACGGATGGTATCAATCTCATCATCAAACAGTTCTATCCGCACCGGCGCCTCTTCCGTCAGCGGAAATACATCGATAATACCTCCACGTACTGCAAACTCTCCCGGAATTTCTACCTGTCCCTGCCGCTCATATCCAAGTGCCACCAGTTTTTTCAACAATTCATCAATTTCTATTACGTCACCGACCGCAAGGGAGATGATCTGCTTTTGAATCTCCGCCAGCGGACGCAGACGGTCAATCCCGCCATCCATGCTTGTTACCACGGTCACCGGTTCTCCTGACAAAAGTTTCTTAATCACCCGTAAACGCTCTTTTACAATTACATTTCCATGGATATCCGCGCTGTAGAAAATGACGTCCTTCGCCGGATAGCGAAGCACGCCTGTGTCATATAATCGATATTCCTCGCAGAGTTCCTGCGCCTTTAAATCATTTTCCGTGATAATCAATCGTATCGGAAAATGCTTTGCAAGTCCCGCAATCAGATGACACTTTTGGGAATCAATACAGCCCGTAATATGTACGGGCAGTTTCTTTCCCAAAAGCAATTCCTTCTCAATCTCCAGGTACTCACTTATCTCCTGTAACGGTTCCAGATACGCTTTCATGATTCTCCTGCTTTTTCTTTTTATTAAATAGATTCATAGCTGCCGATATTTCATCATTTACAAAGAGTTCACATGCCTTTGCCGCATCCGACAGCGCCTCTCGCATCAAAGGCTCCTCCTCTGCCGGAAAATGGCCGAGGACATAATCCTTTAAATCCCACTCCTTTGGCTTTTCCCCGACACCGATACGGATTCTTGCAAATTCCTCCGTTCCCAGATGTGCAATGATGTTTTTGATTCCGTTGTGCCCGCCGGCGCTTCCCTTTTCCCTGACACGAAGCTGCCCCGGTGCCAGGCAAATGTCATCATAAATTACAAGAATATCCGAAACATCTGCCTTATAAAAATCAAGAACCTCCCGCACACTTTCACCGCTTAAGTTCATAAATGTCTGCGGCTTAATTAACATTACCTTCTGTCCTGCAATGATTCCTTTGCCGCAAAGTGCCTTATGCCTCTTTTCATTTACACTGATTCCGTAAACATCCGACAATTTGGTAATCGCATCAAACCCAATATTATGCCGGGTTCCTGCATATTCCCTGGTCGGATTCCCCAATCCAAAAATATATTTCATCTTCCATCCTCTTTCTCTAAGGAACTATCACTGTGTCTGTTTTCTTGCATTTTTATACACCTTTCCGTATTCCGGTGTGATCCCTTTATAATAAAATAACTCGGATAATGTGACAAACTGATAGCCCTGTGCGTCCAGATATGGCAACATCTCTACCAGTGCATCATAGGTCGTCTGATAGATCGAATGGTATAAAAGAATATCTCCGTCCTGATAAATTACCTCTTTCATACGGTCGGCAATAATCTCGGCACCATTCGTTTTTTTCTTTTCCTGATAATCCTTACTATCCACATTCCAATTGACGTTAATCATCGGAAACTCCAAGGAAAATTTACCACCCGAGCCGCCAGGCAGCCGAATATAGTCCGGCGCATAGCCGGTTCCGTCTGCAATTGCCAGATTCGTAAGGTTAAATTCCTTCCACATATCTGCCTTTTTCTCTTCTTTTGTCGAACTAAAATTCACATTATGGCTGTAGGTATGGCTTCCCACCTCAAATCCGGCATCAAACACTGCCTTTGCCTTCTTTTCATAAGATTCGTACTGTCCGTCCATACGGTCTCCCACAAAGAAAAAGGTCGCTCTGCCGTCATACTGTAAAAACAATTCCACTATCTTTTCATCCAAATCATTGACAAATGCCGGACCATCGTCAAAAGTAAACGCAAGCATCGGCTTCTCCGGATCTAACTCACGAATCGGAATTCCGTTTTTACTTCCGTCCAAATGATACTTTAAAAATGGTTTTGCCTCCTCTAAAGATACCGGATACGAAAATGGTTTCTGTCCCTCCTGGAGCAGCGTATTTTCTGCAAACCAAAATACCAGACTATCTTCAGTTAGGAAAAACATCTGATAATCTTCTGCCTCATAAACTTCCCGGTATGTAATAAAATCAGAATTCTCTGCCTCTTCAAACTGTTCTCTTACATACGTTTGCAGACGTTCTTTTATGACAGCAAAATAAGATTCCTTGATAAAATCACTGCCACTCACCTGTTTCTTTGTTGTAAGGTCAAACACAAGTGGAAGCAATTCATCCACAGGTTCTTCTTCAAACAGGCCCGGCTTATGAAATACGACGGAAAGATAATTGTCCACCGTGTAAACCTCATAGGCAAGTTCTGCCGTTTCATCCTCTGCAAATTCCGTCGCCAGTCTTCGGATTTCTGTATCGATGTTCTCGTCTCCGGATACCTGCAACGCCTCTAAAAAAGTAGGAATTTCTGTTGGTGTTGGCGTTATCGTCGGTGTCGGAGTACCGGTTGCCGTTGGTGTTGGCGTTCCCGTCGGTGTCAAAGTCTCCTGCGGAGCCTTGGTTACCGTAGATGTCGGTGCCGCTGTAGATGTTGGTAACAGGGGCTCCGTCGGTTCCGTCGTCGGCGTCGGCTGCCCCGTTGCCGGAGGCTGATTCCGGTTCTTCCAATCCTCAAAAGTTTGATACCCCTGCATTCTTAATACAAAGATAAATACAAGCAATGCCAGCAAAACAAGCCATGTCACCATTAAAATTCCTAATGCTATATTTAAACCATTTTTCTTTCTTTCGTCACTCATTTCATTTCCTTCTGTCAAAAAACAATTTTATAACATCTTATATCATATACCAAACCTCCCCTTTTCACAAGAGGTAAAAAACAGAAAACGCGGAGGGTTTTCTCCCTCCGCGTAACTTATTTTACTCTTCTAGTGCACCGTCGGCTAAGGCCCTTTCGTAGTGTTCTAAAATAGTCTTCTGCAACAAATCTCTTGTTTCAGAATTGATTGGGTGAGCAATATCTCTGTACTCTCCTTCTCCGGTCTTTCTACTTGGCATTGCAATGAAAAGTCCCTTATCCCCGTCAATCACTTTAATGTCATGGACTACAAATTCATTATCCAAGGTAATAGAAACAACCGCTTTCATTTTGCCGTCCTTTGCTACCTGTCGGATTCTAACATCTGTAATCTGCACGTTTTTTCTCCTCATATTAAATTTTAAGCAGAGCGGATGGGTTCCGCCAGCCCTCTTTCAGGAATCAGATGCCGTATCTGCTTCCTTTTTCAACAACAATTTTAATCTGATCCGGTTCTCCGATTAAGGAAGATCCCGGTGCGATTGTATTTCTGCTTTCAATAATGCAGTTTTCAATCACAGTATTGTCGCCGATGTGTACGTCATTTAAAATGATACTGTTCTTGATGGTAACATTGTTTCCAACATAAACCTTCTTAAACAAAATGGAATTCTCTACGGTTCCGTTTAAAATACATCCGCTGGAAACCAAGCTGTTTACCACCTTTGCTTCCGGATTGTACTTTGCAGGAGGACAATCATCAATCTTGGAATACACATCCGGATATTGTCTGAAGAAGTATTCGCGGATATCGGTATCCAGGAAATCCATGTTTGTCTGATAGTAGGATTCCACTGTAGAAATATTGCTCCAGTAAGAGGTCAGCTCGTAAGCACAAATCTTCTTCGCGTCCTTATGACGGATTAAGATGTCCTTTACGAAATCGTGACGGTCTTCCTGTGCTGCCTGTTCAATCAATTCGATTAACAGTCTTCTACGAATCACATAAATGCCCGTGGAAATTGTATTGCTCTTGGATACTAAAGGCTTCTCCTCAAAATCGGTAATTCTGCCTTCTTCATCCACAGTAACTACGCCAAAACGTGTTGCATCATCCTCCGGGTCAAGTGTCGTTGTTACTACAGTGATATCAGCCTTAGACTCCATGTGAGCTTCCAAAACCTTGTTGTAATCCAGCTTGTAAACA
Organism: Lachnospiraceae bacterium; assembly: GCA_015057585.1. Taxonomy (GTDB): domain Bacteria; phylum Bacillota; class Clostridia; order Lachnospirales; family Lachnospiraceae; genus SIG299. Next base: position 127,179 of record SVEF01000004.1, read on the forward strand.
CAATCGCCGGATGCAATCACAACATAAGGTTCATGGCTGTTTCTTAAAAAGCTTAAGTTCTGCGCAATCGCATCTGCGGTTCCGCGGTACCAAAAGCCGTTATCCGCAGTAATGGTTGGTGTGAATACAAACAAACCACCCTGCTTTCTACCAAAATCCCACCACTTGGAGGAACTTAAATGCTCATTTAAAGAGCGGGAATTGTACTGTGTCAGTACTGCCACCTTCTGCACATGGGAGTTACTCATATTACTCAGTGCAAAGTCGATGGCACGGTAACTTCCCGCAACCGGCATAGCCGCAATGGCACGCTTGTTGGAAAGTTCCTGCATTTTTAAATTATTTCCGCCTGCCAGAATAATACCTATTGCTCTCATCTGCCGTCACCCACCTTTATAATATTTTCACCGGATTCCAGTCTGCCGCTCGGATAATCATCTACAGTTGTTCCACCGGAAATTGCTGTGTTCTTTCCGATGCGGACATAGTTTGGAATTACGGAATTTTCTGCGATGGTTACCATACCGTCTGTGTAGATGTCCGGTTTCCATACGTTTGGCTTTTCTTCACCGACACCGATTTCACATTCCCAGCCGATGACTGTATTTTCTGCGACGATTGCTTTATTCACCTTGGTATCGTGTCCGATTTCTACACCCTTCATGATGATAGAGTCACGAACCACCGTACCCTTACGGATTAAAACGCCCGGTCCGATGATGGAATTATAAACTTCACCGTGGACTTCTGCACCCTCACCGATAATAGCACGTTCTACGATTGCATCCGGTGCTATGTACTGAGGAGGGATTACCTCTGCTTTCGTGTAAATCTTCCAGAATTCTTCATATAAGTTAAATTCCGGAATCAAATCAATCAGTTCCATATTGGATTCCCAATAAGAAGTCAGAGTACCAACATCCTTCCAGTATCCGTTAAACTCATAAGCGAATACCCTGTCACCTCTCTGGTGGCAATAAGGAATGATATGTTTACCAAAGTCACAGCCCGGCTGCTCGGAAAGTGTAATTAACGCTTCCTTTAATACCTTCCATGTGAAAATGTAAATACCCATGGATGCAAGATTGCTTCTTGGGTTCTTTGGCTTTTCTTCAAAGTCCACAATTCTCTTTTCCGCATCCGTAATCAGAATACCGAAACGATGTGCCTCTTCCATAGGAACAGGGATAGTCGCCATAGTAATATCTGCTTTATTTCCCTTGTGGAACTCCAGCATCTGCTCATAGTCCATCTTATAAATATGGTCACCGCCAAGAATCAGTACATATTCCGGATTGAACTGCTCCATATATTTTAAGTTCTGATAGATTGCATTGGCTGTACCTGTGTACCACTCACTGTTTGTACTCTTTTCGTATGGCGGAAGAATGGATACACCTCCAACATTGCGGTCCAAATCCCACGGAATACCAATCCCGATATGTGTGTTCAGACGGAGCGGCTGATACTGTGTCAGAACGCCAACGGTGTCAACACCGGAATTGATACAGTTACTCAGAGGGAAGTCAATGATGCGGTACTTACCGCCAAACGTTACGGCCGGTTTTGCAATGGATGACGTTAAGACACCCAGTCGTGAACCTTGTCCGCCTGCCAATAACATGGCAATCATTTCTTTTTTAATCACGTTTATCCTCCATTCCAAAGCGTCTAGAGCGCTATTTTTTATTTTATGGGTCAAGTATAACATTTTTTTTTGATAATGTGAACACTTTTTACAAATTTCTTTTCTAAATTCTGTAATTTTTGTTACTTTTGAACAAAGGTGGCGTTTTTTGTGAAATTTACCGAAATAAGCGGAGCGAAAACACGCGTGATACAGCAGGTTGCAGAGGGAAAAGTGAGGAAGGGAGGGGGAATTGCACCGCAGGTGCAACGCTCCTGTGCAAAGTGCGCCTATGAAAGTGTACTTTCAATAGCGCACTTGTGCATGGAGCGGGTGCTACGCACCCGTAATTCCCCCTCCCTTCCTCACTTTTCGCGTCGTCTTCCCGCTTATCCACGCTCATTCTTCCCCGTTTTCTCCCAATTTCCCCGTAAAAACTATTTCATATTTTCTTCAAATACGTTATAATAAGCATCAGAAAACTACTTAATTAATGATAGAAAGGCATTCTTATGTACGAAATTGATTTTAATCACCCGATTCATGTGCATTTTATTGGCATTGGCGGAATCAGCATGAGTGGTCTTGCAAAAATTCTGCTCAGCCGTCACTTTACTGTTTCCGGTTCCGACTGGCATGCATCCGACCTGACACTCGAACTAACCGGTCTTGGAATTTCCGTTGCCCTCGGCCAGAGCCGTGCAAACATCACACCGGATATCGATCTGGTGGTCTACACCTCGGCTGTTGCAAATGACAACGAAGAATTGTGCGCCGCACGCGACGCAGGTATCCCGACCATGGTCCGTGCCGACTTACTGGGCCAGATTATGAAACAATACCCTCACGCGGTGGGAATCGCAGGCACACACGGGAAAACTACAACTACCTCCATCTTATCGGTTCTCCTTCTGGACGGACAGCTGGATCCAACCATTGCAGTCGGCGGTGTTCTCCCTGCGATCGGAGGAAACTTGCGGATTGGCGGGCCCGACTTTTTTGTGGCAGAAGCCTGTGAATATACCAATACATTTTTATCCCTGCGCCCGACTGAGGCTGTTATTTTAAATATCGAAGAAGATCATCTGGATTTCTTTAAAGACCTGGAAGAAATCCGCCACTCGTTTGCACAGTACATCCGCCTTGTTCCGGAAGGCGGTCTGATTTGTATCAACGCAGAGATCCCGGACTACGAAGCGCTATGTGGCGGAGCAGCCTGCACAGTGGAAAGCTACGGCATTCTGGATGGTGACACCGATCTTACCACTCCATCTTCTCCGTATACCTATGCTGCGGGCAACGTTTCTTATGATGAAAGCGGTTGCGGTTCCTTTGACTTTATTGCAAACAATCGTTTTCTCGGACGTATCCATATCGGTCTGGTAGGCAGACACAATGTTTCCAATGCCCTTCCATGTATTGCTCTTGCACTCCGCTACGGAGTATCCTGGGAGTCCATCTGTGAAACACTTCCTGCCTTTCACGGTACAAAGAGGCGTTTCGAGTATAAAGGCTCGCTGGGAGGCATTACGATTTTCGATGACTATGCACATCACCCGACAGAAATCCGTGCCACACTGACCTCTGCCGCAAACCGTGTTCATGAACGCATCATTACGGTTTTCCAGCCGCATACTTATACACGTACCAAAGCACTTCTTCCTGAATTTGCAGAAGCTTTATCCCTTTCCGATGTTGTGGTTCTTGCAGATATCTATGCCGCACGCGAAACCAATACCCTGGGAATCTCTTCTGCAACCCTCGCAGGGGAGATTGCAAAAAAAGGAAAAGAGGTTTACTATTTTCAAACCTTTGACGAAATCGAAAATTTTTTATTACAATTTTGTTCCAATGGCGATTTGTTAATAACTATGGGTGCCGGAGACATTGTAAATGTGGCTGAATCCCTACTCGGAACATAGTTATCCACATTGTCCACACCTTGTCCACCAATTTAAGGTGGATAAGGATTGTGGATTATTTTTTTCTTTTTTGGATTTACTCCACAGATGTAGAACCTTGAAAATACCACGTTTTTCAAAGTTCGACATTTTTTTTGGATTCTTTCCACAAAGTTATCCACATTATCCACAATTTCATTCTACCGCGTGTGTATCTTTCGGGGCTATTTTCGTTTTCACTTTTTTGTGTTATACTCGTCTCACGTTAAAAAATGTTATCTTTTGTGGGGAAAATACTTATGAATACTATTACGATTAATACAGACCGGAAGTTCAGCGCCACGGTTGTGCCAAATCTCTTTATTGACCGCTATATGCCTTCCGCCAATGGTGCTTACGTCAAGGTCTATTTATATTTACTTCGTTGTCTGTCCGGCTCGGGAGATGCCTTTTCTTTGTCTTCTGCGGCAGATGCCATCGATGAAACAGAAAAAGATATTATGCGCGCTCTTGCCTATTGGGAAAAGTGCAATGTCTTGTTTTTATCCCGTTCCGGCGATACCATTTCCGGCATCACATTGTTGGAATTAAACCATGACACCGCGGAAACAACTGAACCGGTGCACCCTGCAGGAACGTTAATTTCACTCGAAAAGCACCGCCGGGATTTACAGGCTTCTTTGGAAAAGGAACCTACGGAGACCTATGTCCGTCCGGTTTATACAGACTCTGAATTAGAAAAAATCCGCGAACAGAGCGATCTCAGTTTTGTTCTGAATGCAGTTGAGCTTTATCTGGAGCGGTTATTAACTCCGCAGGACATCAATCTGGTAGCCTATTTGCAGGAGGGGCTCCATTTTTCTTCCGATTTGATTCTGCACCTGTATGAATACTGTATCAGCAAAAACAAAAAGAAATGCGAGTACATAGAAAAAGTAGCCATCTCCTGGCATAAGGAGGGCATCGACTCCGTAGAAAAGGCACAGGAACACAGTCTTTCTTACGATGCCTGCTTTAACGCAGTCAACAAAGGCTTTTCCCTTGGTCGCCTTCCAATCGGCCCGGAACGTGATTACGTAAAGAAATGGAACTCCTACCATTTCTCTCCTGATATCATTGAAGAAGCATGCAACCGTACGATTTTAAATATCGGAAAGCCGGATTTTAAATACGCAGACCGGATTTTAGAGCACTGGCACAGCGCCGGTGTTACCTCCCTGTCGGATATCCGCGCCTTAGATGCCGCCCGCGAAAAACAGCCAAAGAACGACGCATCTTCCAAGAGTCCGGTGCCTATGACAAAGTCTGCCGGTTCCTATACGGCATATCCGCAGCGTCAATACACCGGAAAAGAACTTTCCGATTTAGAAAAAAAACTATTACAGCAAATGTAAAGAAAGTCAGGATTTTACTATGGCACTGAAAAATTACCAATATAATACCATCATGCGGATTTACGATGCCAGACAGTCTGCCGTACGTGCAAAGACAGACGCACGTCTGGCAGAAATTGAAGCAGCCATTCCGGAATACACTGTTCTTCAGACGAAACTGATTGAAAACTCTTTGGAATATGCCCGGATGTCTCTTTACGCTGCGGACTCTAAAGACGGTGAGACAGCACTTGTCAGTCTCCGCAGGCAAAACGAACTACTCTCCTCGCAAAAGGAAGAGCTGCTGGTACGTCACGGTTATCCTGCCGACTACCTGATGCCGGAATATTTTTGTCCGGACTGCAAAGACACCGGTCTGATTGGAAACACCCGGTGTCATTGTTTCAAACAGGCTGTCGTTGATTTACTCTATACGCAGTCCAATCTCTCTTCCGTCATACGGGAAGAGAATTTTGAAACCTTTTCTTTACATTACTACGACGACACAGCAATAGACCCGAAGACAGAAATGACGGCACGGCAGAACATGCAAAGAAACCTGGATGTTGCACATTCCTTCGTTGAAAATTTTGACCGGGAATTTAACAACCTGTTACTGTATGGTGCCCCGGGGCTCGGAAAAACCTTCCTCTCCCACTGCATTGCAAAAGAACTGCTGAATTCTGCCCATACCGTACTTTATTTAACTGCATACGAATTATTTGATATTCTCAGCAAATCCTTCCGCGAAGAGGACAAAGACTTCTCTGCCTCCTCCGAGCATATTTTAGACTGCGATTTATTAATCATTGATGATCTCGGTACCGAGTTAGCCACCGCATTTACCATGTCCCGGTTAAGTCTCTGTATCAACGAGCGCTTTTTGAACCGTCGTTCTACTATTATCTCTACGAACCTCGGTGTTCCTGACCTAAAAAATCAGTACGGCGAACGCAACTTTTCCCGTATTTTCAGCAGTTACAAACCGCTTTTGTTTTTCGGAGATGATATCCGTTTAAAAAAAAAGGTAGCACCTTGACAAAACCGGTTCCTGAGGATATGATATACACGGTCAAAGCACCGCTTTGTATAAAACTTTATAAAGAAATCACCAGATAGAGGAGGAACATCATGCCGCAAGAAGACTACTTAGCAACCATCCCGGTTGGTAAACTCGGAATCATTGCTCTGGAAAGTTGCAAAGGAATCGCCAATCGGGTGGACGACTACATTGTCAGCTGGAGAAACGAACGCGAACACAGCCATCACGATACTATCCACTTTACGGAATACAAGAAAGATTCCTACCTGATTAACAGTGTTTGTCCGCGTTTTGGTACCGGCGAAGCCAAGGGCCTGATTCGCGAAACCGTCCGTGGCGACGATTTATACATCCTGGTGGATGTAACCAACTACAGTCTTACCTATTCTGTCTGCGGTCAGACAAATCATATGTCTCCGGATGATCACTTTGCAGACTTAAAAAGAATCATTGCCGCAGTAAACGGAAAAGCACGCCGCATTACCGTGATTATGCCTTTCCTTTACGAAAGCAGACAGCACAAGAGAAGTGCCAGAGAATCCTTAGACTGTGCACTTGCCCTTCAGGAACTGGTCAACATGGGAGTGGACAGCATCATCACGTTTGATGCTCATGACCCTCGTGTACAGAATGCCATTCCGTTAAAGACATTCGAAAATGTCCTCCCTACCTATCAGTTTATAAAAGCATTGCTCCGCAACATTCCGGATATCACCATGGATGCAGAACATACTATGGTAATCAGCCCGGATGAAGGTGCTATGGGACGAGCTGTTTATTTTGGAAACGTCATCGGTGCCGATGTCGGCATGTTCTACAAGAGACGCGATTACACCACCATCGTAAACGGACGCAATCCGATTGTTGCACATGAGTTCCTGGGAAGCAATGTAGAAGGAAAAGATGTTATCATCATTGACGATATGATTTCTTCCGGTGAAAGCATGTTAGATACCGCCCGTGAATTAAAGGCCCGTAAAGCAAAGCGTATCTTTATCTGTTCTACTTTCGGCCTGTTTACCAATGGTTTTGAAAAGTTTGACAAGGCATATGAAGAAGGAATCATTACCCGCATCATAACCACGAACTTAATTTACCAGTCTGATGAGCTGTTATCCCGTCCATACTACATCAGTGCCGACATGAGCAAATACATTGCCCTTTTAATCGACACCTTAAATCATGACGGTTCCATCAGCAGCTTCCTGACACCAACCGAACGCATTCAGAAATGTATTGCCAAATACAACGAAGCAAAGCAAAAATAAAAAGTTCCCCGGAAAGATCACATTTCCGGGGATTTTCATTTCTCGCTTTTTATCTCGGATCCTCCGTCGGATCAAACTCTTCTTCTGCCAACGTTGGCTTTGGACTCACCTGATACTTATTTCCATCATCTTCTGTCGGCGTTATGGTACCTGTAATCTGCGGCACATCTGTCACCTCCGGCAATCCCGTCGGTTCAGGTGTCGGTGAAAATACCGGCTCTGTCTTTTCATACGGTTCAAATTCCCGCACCAAAAGTCCCTGATGCATCTCATCCATAAAATGCTTCCAGATTGCCAGAGGATATGTATTTCCGGACAAATCAGAAACTTTTTTTGGCATATCGCATCCTACCCAGACGCCGGTTGTGTAATATGTAGTATATCCTACAAACCAACCGTCTTTTTTGTTATCTGTAGTTCCGGTTTTTCCCGCTGCTACAGCCGTCTCAAGGTTCTTCTTTCTTCCGGTTCCCTTTGTCAGGACCCCGCGCAGCACGTCCGTCATCGTTCTGGCCGCATTCGTTTCATACACTTTAATTTCCTTTATTTCTTCCGGGACCACGTCCCTGCCGTCACTGTCTGTAATCCTTATAATACAGGTCGGCACTCGGTAAATACCGTCATTTTCCAGCGCTGCATACGCCCCGGTCATTTCAAGTGCGCTGACGCCATATGTCAGGCCCCCCAGCGATGCTGCCGCTACGTAGTCCGACTCTACAATCTTTTTAAAGCCCATCTTGTTCAGATAGGACAAGCCGACCTCCGGAGTCAATTCCGTAAACAGTTTCCATGCTACCGTATTCTGTGACTTTTCCACCGCAGTCCTGACCGTAATTTCTCCCAGATAAGAACCGGCATTTACCGGGCCTCCCTCAAACTTTTCATCCAGTACAAGATCCTCCGGTGTCAGTCCCCGTTCAAACCACGGTGTATAGGTAATCAGTGGTTTCAAGGCACTGCCCGGCTGCCGGAAACTCTGATACGCGCGGTTTAAGGAATACCCCGCATATTCCTGCTCTCTCCCTCCGACAATGGCAATCACCCGACCGCTTTCATTGTCTACGCAAACAGCCGAAGCCTGCAACTCGAAAATACCATCTTCTCCAGTCTCTGTAAACTCTTTCAGTTCTTCATTCACTGCGTCCTGAAGCATTTCCTGCACAGAAAGATCAATGGAGGTGTACACCCGATATCCGGAGGTATAAAGTTTTTGCTGCCAGTATTCATATGCCGCTGAATACCCCGCCTCATAGTTCAGACGGTCCTTCTCGTTTTCAAAAACCGTCCGGAGTGTAAATCCATCCGCCTCCATCAGTGCACGGATGGCACAATAATATACATAGGTTTCCACGTAATTGTGCCTTGTCACACTGCTTTTACTCAGCACAATTTCCTCTGTAATTGCCGCATTGTACTCTTCCTGCGAAATTTTCTCATCTGCAAGCATCTGCTTCAGCATACGGTCTCTGCGTTCCAATGTTTTCTCTTTTCGTTCGTACGGATCATACATGCTTGGATTATTCGGAATCGCACACAAAAATACAGTCTCTGACAAAGACAATTCTTTTACACTTTTTCCGAAGTACCCCTTCGCCGCTGCCTGCAAACCATAAAATCCGTTTGCAAAATAGATATTATTCAGATAAAACTCCAGAATGTCCTGTTTTGAATACAACTCTTCCAGTTCCCACGCCAGAAAAACCTCTACAAGCTTTCTTTCATAAGAAACTTCATTTGTCAGATAAATGGTTCTGGCCAACTGCTGGGTAATGGTGCTTCCTCCTTGTGTGATAGTGCCACGGTTTTTCACCAGATAGTAAAACGCCCGGATATTTGCCAGTAAATCCACACCTTTGTGTGCATAAAATTTCTTGTCCTCCGTTACTAACATTACCTCAACTGCTGCCCGCGGAAGTTCCTCATACGTCAGATAATATGCCTCTTTTGCAGACCGCAACGATGCAATCTTTTCTCCTCCGGCATCATATACAATACTGGTAAGTGCAGATGAAAAATCCTCCCGCTCCGATTCCTTTGCAATTTTCTCCGCTCTTGCCTTTAGTGCAAGCACAGGCTTTGCATATTTCACGTAAACAAAAATCCCACCAACAAGCACTGCAAGTAAAACCAAAATGATCAGTATTTTCATTCCATTCCATAAGAACTTTCCCAGCTTATTCAAAAACCTTTTCATAGACTACTCCCATTCGCCGCAACGCATGTTCTTCTCTTCCCGTACTGCTAAAAATGATGACCTGACGTCCGGCATTTGCAAGACAAAGCAGTGCCGATTCCAGCCGGTTGTCATCAAACGCCGCAAAGCTGTCATCCAAAATCAACGGATTTCTTTTTTCCGGATCAAAAATGTCCGCTGTAGCCAACCGAAGTGCCAGGTAGAACTGCTCTCCCGTTCCATAGCTGACATCCGCCACTTCCACACTGCGGCTTTCCGTCATGGCACGCAGGCCCAGATGTTCATCCGCTACCAGTCTCTCATATGCCTTGTCGGTAAAACTCGATGCATATTCCGACAGTTTCTGATAAAATATCTCTCCAAATTCCCTGTAAAGTTGTTCTGCTACCCGGTCTATTGTCTCTCCCGCCAGAATAACCGCCTGAATTTTCTCTTCCAGTTCTTCCGCCCTTTCCCGCAACGTCAGATATCTCGCCTCCGCGGCTTCACACACCTTTAACTGTTCTTCCGTCTGCTCCATATAAAACCGGATTTTTTCCATCATCGGCAACAAGCGGTTTTTCTGCTCATACACTTCTTTCATTTCCTGCTGCAGACGGGAACTTTCTTCTTCCCATTCTATATTTGAACCGGCAAAGTCCTTTCGATTCTTCCAAAGCCCGGTCCCCATCCACACTGCCACAAACAGGAAGCCAAAAAGAAGTACCGGCCATTCCGCCTGTGGCATAACCAACCGGCAAAGAATATAGAAAAACATCCATAAAACGACCAGAACCGCCGTTCCCGAAAAGATACGTTTCTGCCGGTGCAAGCGGAGTTTATGTTGCTGTTCCTGACTCTTAAGTTCCTGTTTTACATGCTTTAATTCTGCCTGCGTGGTCTCCAACTGCCGTTCCGCGTCCCGGCATTGTCTTTCCAGCAAATGAAGCTGTTCTTCCTCTTGTAAAAGCCGGGCAGAAAGTTCCCTTTTCCCGGCCACACATTCCATACATTCCGCCAGTTCTCTTTCCGGAAGCTGTTTTTCCAGTTCCCGTTTCTGCTTTTTCAAACGTTCCTTTGCCTTGCCAAGGTCCAAATTCATTCCACCGGTATGTGTTACATTTGCCATATGATTCCGGTAACTTACCGCCAGATCTTCTTCCGTCCTGCATTCATTTCCAATCCAAAACGTATTCCGGTACACTGTTTGTGCCGGAAGTCCCTTCTCCTGTAGGAATATTTCCGGATGATCTATCTCATAACCATCCTTCAAGCGCAGTAACGTCACATTTTTAGAGAGAAAATCCCTGGACAACCGATACTCTTCTCCGTCCGCTTCAAATTCCATGCTTCCGCAAAACCGTCCCGACTCCCACGGCTTATATCTGGTGAAGTCATCATTACGTGCCTTAAGGCCACGCTCACGTTCCAAACCATACCACATCGCCATAAGGAAATACCGGAGTGTTGTTTTTCCGCTTTCATTTTCTCCGGTTGCAATATTTAAGCCGTCAGAAAACACGAAGTTCTCCCGATGAAACCGGCCAAAATCCTCTACCATTAGTTTCCTGATTTTCATTCGCATTCTCCGTTCCGATACTTATTCTTTCAAAAGCAACGCCTGTAGGCCGTACTCTGTTGCTTTTGCTGCAAGCTTTGCATCCTTTTCCTGTGAAAGTGTCCGGATATACTTTCCGATAAAGTCATCTCCATGTTCACCAAGCAAATCATCCACAGAAAAATCAGGAGAGGTTACATCTTCTGTCTCTATTACATGACATCCTCTTCTAAGGAGCGTCTCCCGGATGATGTCCGTACGAAGGGCCATCTCCTTTGCCCGCTTTCCTGTAAAAGAAAGCAGATACATGTGCTGTAATCCACACTCCATCATTTGATGATAAGCTGCTTCTTCCACGGAAAACTCGGTCGCCTCCGGTAAAACCTCTACTTCCAGCCTCACATACTGCCGTTTTGCATGAGGAACAAACCGAAACCGCACTTCCGATACCCCTCCCTGCTTGGTAATTTCTCCAGCAATATAACCTTTTTGCCCGATTTCCTTTTTATCAAACGGCTCAAAACCTCCACTGTAGGAAATCCGGTCACTGATTTCAATTCGAGTATGCAGATGTCCCAGGGCCGCATAATCAAAGCCTGCTTCTTCTATCGCACTCTTTTTGATTGGTATACTCTTATCACCGCCCATAATATTTCCATGTGCAAGCAAGATATTAATTCTGTTCTCATCTGACACCTGCAATCTGTCATACCTTGGCTCAGAAATCTGCTTTTTCTCATAACTGAGCCCAAATACTTCAGTATTCCATTCCGGGAAATAAACACTGTCTTCCTTTGCATCCATCAAAAAAGTCACATTTTCCGGAAATACCACATCATAATAATGCGATGTGTCCAGGAGGCAATCGTGATTGCCCGCAATCAAAACCACCTTTGTTTTGGACAAAGAGCCAAATAAATAACTGACTTCCTTTACTTCTCTAAGAAGCGGTTGCCCATGGAACAGGTCTCCGGGAATCAAAAGCAAATCCACATCCTCTTTCTCGCAAATTCCAATCGCATCCCGGAATGCCTCCCATATTTCCTTTTTTCTGATTGGTCCAAGATAGGTTCCGCTCTCCGGCTCCGCCCCTAAATGGACATCCCCCATATGTATAAATTTCATAACCGACTCCTTTTCCCTAGTAAAAAAAGGAGGTTGTCCTGCAACCTCCTTCGTATTACAAAAGTCCGATGATGGACAAATCCTTTTCCCTTGATAAATCAAGAAATGTACCGTCCACATTTACTACCGGTCTGGACAGTTTATGCTGATTGATCATAACAATCGTGCCGACCAGTGAGTTGGAAAGACGGACTTTTACATTGATGTGTGATTGTGCGATACTTTCCAAAAAAGGAAGTAAAAACGAAGTATCATACTTTTGATAACCGGACTGCTCAAAGTCCTCAATGACATCAAAGGAACAGATTTCACTCCGATAGGCACGCCTTGCCGTCATGGCATCGTAAACATCTGCAATAGCAATAATTCTTGCAAATTCCGTGATTTTGTCTGCCGTTGCCGCCGTCGGATACCCCGATCCGTCACAGCGTTCATGATGGAGAAGCGCCACAAGTAACACCTCACTCGGAAAATGCGCTTTCTTTAATATCTCGTAACTGAGCTGTGGATGCTTCTTTACCACTTCATATTCCACTGCGGTAAGTTTCGACGGTTTATTTAAAATTTCTACCGGAATATGTAACTTCCCGATATCATGAAACAGACCAGCCAGTGTTAACGTACGGATTTCTTCCGTATCGTAGTTCTTTTTTGCTGCAATCATATGAGCAATCAACGCGACGCTGATGGAATGGATGTATACGGTGTCGCTATATTCCCTCAAACACTGTAGTGTATCCATCAGATGCATTGTATTCTTAACACTTCCCGCCAAAGCAAGCACCGCTCCGATAATATCCGAAAAATCATGCTTCCGGTCCGGATACTCCATGACTTTGGAAAAGGCTTCTTCCAGACTCTTCGCCATATCTTCATAAGAATGGCGAAATACCTTAAATTCCTGGGATACCTTAATCGGATTTACCGCCGTCAGCGGAGTAATCCTGTTTAACTCCTCCGCCACATTATCCGGAATCATAACATACAATTTCTTAATATTATATAACTTCAACCTGGAAATCAGTCGAGGGTTCAGCATGGTCTGTTTCGGAATCACAAGCTGCCCCGACGGACTCATTACATCATCTACGGTAATCATCCCCTGCTGTATTTGCTCAATTGTAACACAGTATGGACGCATCCTCCGCTTCCTCCTTAGTCGTCTTTATGCTCCTATCATAATACTTTTAGGCACAGAAAGCAAGTCCCTCTACTTCTTTACGCCCGCCGGCCCTTTCGGCTTCATAAATTTACCTAATTCCGTCGGTTTGGTAACTTCGTATTTTTTCAACACGGGCATGTAATACTTCTTTAATTCCATAGGAGCCACCGCCCCTGTCTCCCCGTTTTTACTTTTGAGCAACCTCTCTTTATCCCTTGATACTGCCTTTGCAATCGTGAGCGGACTATATTTGTTTAATGTCTCATAAATGTCGTTCAAGTATTTTCGTTCGTCCTCTGATAACGAAGATGTTTCCATAGGAATCTCATGAATCCCGTGCTGCAGCATCTTCTCATGAAGTCTCGGAAAGACGGAAAGATTCTCCGCAATAGTAGCCTCTTCTTCAAACAAAGGATGGTTACAAAATACCAGAGAACACACTTGCGCATAATAAAGCACCGCAATGACGCGCGATGGCGCAATATCTCCCTCTGCAAGAGAAATCACATATTGCATCGCCTCTGTGGCGCGGTCACATAAGATTGCCTTTATCGCAGCTGCCTTTGTCTTTCTATAAGCCACTTCCGTCAGCACACCTTTGTCCTTGTTATACTCCAGCAATCGAAGGTACTCCCAAGGATTTTCCGACAATTCTTCTATCCTTCGCAAAAACTCCCCGTTCGGCTCTGCCTGTCCGTTCAGGTACCGCATCACTGTGGTTTCCCCCCAGCCAAGTAATTTTGCCAATGGTTTTTTCCCTATGTCATAACGCTTTGTCAAATCAGGCAGGCACACGTTTATTTTCTTCATACGTATTTCCTATCTCCCGTATCCTCTAATATTTTCTGAAATCATTCACCGCTCCGGCTAAAATCTTGACTCCTTTGATGATTTGATCAAACATTCCAGCCTTATAAAAACTTACGAGAATCATTCCCACAGGAATTCCGATAATCATCCCGAGAACACCACCCAGACGATAGCCAACGAACATGTAAAGAAGTGTTGCTAAAGGATTCATTCCCACGCTGTCCCCAACCATTTTCGGCTGCAGTAACTGCTTAATCAACTGACATACCAGATAAAGGATTCCTAAAAATATCGCTTCTTTATAATCTCCCACAATCACATCGACCACAATCCACGGCCAAAATACTGCTCCCGTTCCAAAGACCGGAAGAAAATCCAATGCTGCGATCAGCGTTGCAAGCAACAGACCATATCGGACATTCAAAATTAAAAATCCAATCCACATCACACCAATCAGAATCAGCATAATCTTAAATTGTGCTTTAAAATAACCGCCGACCGCATGTTTAAATGTAGCGACTACCATATCATAGCAGGTAATCACCGCCTTCGGCATCGTATTACGAAGTCTGCTTGCGATGTTGTCATGTTCCGCTGTCAAAAAATATGCTGCAAGAATTGTAATAATAGCAATAAATACTACTTCTACCACACTTCCGACATATCCCCCGGCTGCAGATAAAGAAGGAAGTTCAATTCCCTTTAAGAAATTTTCCACCCAGACGGTCAGACTTTCCTTTAAGGAACTTAACGAAACCTGCGTATCCCCCGGCAGCAATTCAAACAATCCCTCCAGCCTGCCGGTAAACTGCTCCAACACCTGGGAAACCTCTGTATAGATTGCATAGCGGTCTGTATACAGATTTTCCACCTGATTTACAAGAAAACGGATTACCAGATAGAGCACTCCGACCACTGCTCCCAGTACCAGTACAATCATAATCGCCGAACTGGTCTTTCTTACAATTTTTATCTTTTTTTCCATGAAACGTACCACCGGATTTGCGATGGCAGAAATCAAAAAGGCAATGACAAACGGCAGAAAAAAACGAAGCAACTTCGGCAACAGAAAAAACACCAGTAAGACTCCGGCTACCGTCAGCAAAAAATTGACCAGTATTCTGGCATAAATTTTAGTGTCTTTCGTTTGATTCTCTTCCATTTGTTATTACCTCCACTTTCTCGCAAGAAACGTAACAAAGAAAAACAACGCTGCAATCATGACAAGCATCGGTCCGGCTGCAACATTCAGATAGTACGACAAAATCAGGCCCAGCACTCCTGAAAATACCGAAATCATGACCGAAAACAGATGATATTCCCGGCTGTTGGATGCCAGATTCCTTGCTGCGGCCGCCGGCAAAATTAACAAGGCATTGATAATCAGAATGCCCACCCACCGGATAGAAAGCATGACAATGACTGCCACCAGCACAACAAAGGCATGGTCTAAAAGCATCACCTTCATTCCCTTGCTCTTTGCAAGACTCCGGTTGATTCCGATACTGTGCAATCCATTATATGCAACACACCAGAACATCAATGTCACCAAAAGAATCAGAAACAGACTGCCGATTTCCTTTGATGTGATACTCAGAATATCCCCAACCAAAAATGCCGAGTACTTGGAAAAATTGCCGTTCCTTGACAAAATCGCAAGTCCCACAGCCACACTCAGCGAAGAGAAC
Organism: Lachnospiraceae bacterium; assembly: GCA_015057585.1. GTDB lineage: Bacteria > Bacillota > Clostridia > Lachnospirales > Lachnospiraceae > SIG299. The sequence goes on from SVEF01000004.1 coordinate 142,906, forward strand.
ACGGAAATGACCGTATCTGAGGACACCATGTTCTTATGCCGGATATAGTTTAATAATAACGCAAACACTACTGCAAATGCAATCATGGAAATGCTTGTGTCCATAACACCAAACAACACACCGATTGCCATTCCGGTAAATGCCGAATGCCCCAGCGCATCCGAGAAAAACGCCATCCGGTTGCTGACAATCATGGTCCCTAAAATGCCAAACAACGGCGTAATAATCAGAATCGCCAAAAGTGCATATTTCATAAAATCATATTCCAGAAATTCAAACGGAAGAAGTTCCAGGACCTTTATCATTCGTCTTCCTCCTCTCTGCCTGCTACACTCAGGTAGCCGAATACCCGTTTAAATTCATCACTCTCCATCACTTCCTTTGGCGTGCCTTCCTTTAAAACGGTTTTGTCAATCAGTACCACACTGTCCGCATATTCCTTCGTCAGATCAAGATCATGTGACACCAGGATAATCGACATATCGTACTGCAGCTTTAACTCATTGATAATCCGGTAAAACAACTTGCGTCCGTTAAAGTCAATCCCGGACACCGGCTCATCCAGAATCAGTAGATTCGGCACCGGGGTACATGCAATTGCGAGCAGTACACGCTGAAGCTCACCACCGGACAAATCGCCCAGCTGTTTGTCAATCAGTGCATCTCCGTCAAACAATGCAAGCCGCTCCTGAATCATCTGATACAGTTTCTTACTTTTTCTTAAAAACACCGGCACATGGCTGGTGTAGCCCGCCACCAAATCATACACACTCACCGGTGCATTTTTTTCGATATTCAGTTGCTGCGGCACATAACCAATTTTTAAATTCCCGATGGTATTGTCCTTCAAATCACGAAATTCAATCTTTCCCTCGTGTGGAATTTCACCCAGAATCGCCTTAATCAGTGTCGATTTCCCGGCGCCGTTCTTTCCAATAATTACTGTCAGCTTTCCGCAGGCAATATCCAGACTTAAATTCTCAATAATAGTGGTACTTCCCGCACGGATACCCAGATTTTCAATCATCACACGGTGGAAACCGCACGGCTTGGTCTTTGGAAGCTTACGATATGCTTTTTTCCCATACACTGCCTGCTTTTCTTCCTCTACAAAAGAACCCCGAATCCGGATTCCCTGCTTTGGACGCACAGCACTGTTCTTCTGTTTTTTTAAGAAAATTGTCATATCTGCTCCTTCCGCTTTCTATATCCCCATCCCCGGGCAATTACCAAACATACAACTACTCCGTAAGTGCCGATTTTATATTCTCTATGTTTTTCTGCATTCCCAAAAGGTAATCCTCTGCGTCTCCCTTTCCCGTTACCAGCGGGTCCAGGAAAATCACTTTTGCCCCGGTCTCTGCGACAATCTTATTTGCATGCGACGCATACATCTCTTCGATGAAAATCCATGCTTCTCCATGGTGATGAATTTCTTCAATCACTTCCGCAATCTCTCCTGCACTAGGTACCGTCTCCTCATCCAGTGCGAGTACCGAAATCACTTCCATCCCAAGGCTGTCCGCCAGATATACAAACGCATCATGGAATACCACCACATACCGATTCTCTGTCTCAGTCCTCAGTTCATCGACTTCTCCGGAAAATTCCATCAGTCTGGCATCGTACGCCCGCCATTCTTTTAAAATATTGTCTTTTTCCTGCGGGAATAAAGTCACCAGCTCCGCACAGACATTTACCGCCTGCTCCCGGTAACGCTCCACGTCCATCCAGACATGACCGTTTTCTGCATGGATATGTCCGGTTTCCTCATCCTGTTCTTCCCCGGCATCGTGCTCCGGTTCTTCCTCCTGCTCTTCCCCATGCACATGCATATGTCCCATTTCTTCTAACAGCTCTATCCCCTCCGATGCCGTTATTACCGGAAGCTCCGTAAACTCCGCAAGAACTTTTTCCATAAAGAGCTCCATTCCGGCACCGTTGATAATAAATGCCTTTGCCTCAGATAACAGCTTCATATCCCCTGCAGTCAGTTGATAATCATGCAGACACCCTATCTGGTTTTCCGTCAGATTTCTCACCTCAAGGGTTTCCGCCTCCGCAAGCAGATTTTTTGTCAATACATACATAGGGTAAAAGGAAGACACTACCAGCGTCTCCCTCTCTGATTTCTCTATTTGTTTCGACCCTGCCATCGCACATACCACATACCCGGCAACCGAAAATACCAGCATAACACTGAATAAAAATGCCAGTTTCTTTTTCAACACAGCCATTCCTCCGTATTCTCTTATCAGGCAATAAGAATTTACTCACCACCAAGCTTCATGGCACCCACAAAGCCAACAACAAAGGTTCCCACCGCTGCAAAGATGGCACCTACGCCAATCGTTCCGATTCCTGCATTCATAAACACCGGAAACGGCGATGCAATCACCAGTCCCAAAATCGCACAATACGTTGCTTTTTCGTACCGTTTCATCAGAAATTCAATCAGATGTGCCACTGCCACAATGCCAAAAATCACACCCAGGCCAAACGGTATTAAAATAATTGCACTGGACAACAATGCCTTAATGTCAAAAGCAAGCAATGACGAAATGCAATCATTAATCAATCCAATCACTGCGGTATAATAGCCTAAAATCATCATCACCATCGAACCGCTGACCCCCGGAATAATCATGGTTGCCGCTGCAATCGTTCCAATCAGGAAAGCAATGATAAAATTTGCAACTCCCGGTGTCAGGGAACGTTCCAGCCCTATATGATTTCCCAGAATCTGAAGTCCGACTACCAAACAAAAAAAGACAAGAAATGAAAGTACATGTACTATATTCGTCTTGCTTCCCTTCACATGTTTAAAAAGCATCGGAATGCCTCCAAAAATCAGTCCGATAAACAAAAGTGCCGTTGGAAGGGGAAAGCGTTCAAACGCCTTCTCAATTGTAAAGGCAGATCCCACAATGCCGATTGCCATACCAATCAGATATGGAAGGAGTGTCAGCACACTCTTCTTCCACTGCTTTGTAAAATGAGTAATCGATCCGATAATCTTATCATAAATACCCATGGATACCATCATAGTACCGCCACTCACACCCGGAATAACGTTTGCCGCACCAATCAGAACTCCACGCAATATATCAAAAATCCTCTTCATAATCTTACCTTTCTTTTTCTGTATCCTATCTTTCCCAGCGTCCGGATGCACCACACGGCAACACCAAACCATTGCACTTTACCGGAAGACCGATTTCTTCCGACTGCACCTTTCCGCCAAATTTACTCACTAACTCCGTGCCAAGCAGATAGCTTAACACCGCCGGTTGCAAACCTGTGGTATAAGAATTAATCAGGAAAAACAGCGGATCCGGTTTTAACACCTTTGTACAAAGTGCTACAAAATCATGGATACTCTCTTCAATTTTCCAGATTTCCCCCTTTGGTCCTCTGCCGTAAGATGGCGGATCCATAATCACCGCATCATAGAAATTTCCCCTGCGGATTTCTCTTTCTACAAACTTCACACAGTCATCCACAATATAACGGATTGGTGCCTCAGCTAGGCCGGAAGATGCCGCATTATCCTTTGCCCAGGTTACCATGCCTTTGGATGCATCGACATGTGTCACTGCCGCACCACCTTTTGCTGCAGCCACCGTTGCACCTCCGGTATAAGCAAACAAATTTAATACCTTAATCTCTCTGTCCGGATTTTCTCTTTTTGCCTGTTCAATTTTTGCCCGGAACCAGTCCCAGTTTGCCGCCTGCTCTGGAAACAGTCCGGTATGCTTAAAGGAAAACGGCTGTAAATGAAACGTCAAATCCTTATAATGGATGTCCCACTGCTTTGGCAGATCGAAAAATTCCCAGTCCCCGCCACCTTTATTACTTCTGTGATAATGTGCGTTCAGGCATTTCCATTCCGGAATCTTCTTTTCCGTATTCCAGATGACCTGCGGATCCGGGCGCAGGAGAATATACTTTCCCCACCGTTCCAGCTTCTCGCCACCGGACGCATCCAGCACCTCATATTCTTTCCATCCATCTGCAATCCACATTTCTTTATTCCTCTCTCTTTTTCTGTATCTTTACCAACCGGTTTGCTGCGAGTCCGACACCCATGATGCACCAGAACGTCGGTGCTATTGTAATCATGGAGTCATTCGACAATCCACATACCAGATAGACAAATACCGCAAGAAAACATCCAAAACCGATTCTCTCCGTCCACGTAGCAAAAGTGCTCTTAAAATAAAGTTTTACAGACTCCAGCAAATACACCGCCCAGAAAACAATCATGGCAAGCAGACCGATGACACCAACTTCTACGCCCATCTGCAAATACAGATTATGTGGTCTGGTCACCGGTGTGATTCCTCCTACGTAGTAATACATATCTTTATAGTTATTCTGTGGATAAGCAAACGCAAAACAGTTTGCTCCTTCCCCAAGGAAAATTCTCTCAAACAATAACGGAATGGACTGCGACCAAATAAATCCTCGATACGATGCAAACCGCTCATATCCGTAAAATCCGACTCGCTTTGTTTCATCCATTGTATCCCACTGACCATATTCATTGACATACATATATTCCGGCGCCCACTTCGTTCCCGGCTTAAAAACCCAGTCTCTGCCTGCCATTGTCAGGGCAAAAATCGGTGTTTCTCCATTTAAATAAAGCGGCGTGATTGTAACACCGGAAAGCGCATCATTTTCAAAAATAAAATATCCGTTCTCTTCCTGCCACGTAATCGGCATACGGCTTCCCTTTTTATCAATCACCGTAAACTGGAAGCCATCTTCGTTATGACTCATGCGAATTTTAACATACGTATCTTTATAAGTAACCTCCACACCATTTTCCGTTGTTACCATGCGCTCGAGTGGGTTTTCCTCGGTTTTTTCCACCGCAAACGCTTCCTGAATCCGGTCCACAATCGGAAGATTCAAGTACTGGATAAACAACGAACCCGCCAGCATGACAAAAGTCAATGCCGGAATCAAAACATACCAATACTGGTATAACCTTCTTAACAAATAAACAACCGCAAGACTTGCTGTTACGACCAAAACCAAAAATCCGGCCTTAGAACCTGTACCAATCTGACAAGTCACAAGTGCAAGAAAAATTACAATTTCAACCGCCATACGCCAGATCTTTTTCTCTGTCAAAAGTACTCCCAGACAAAGGGCCGCCATCATAGCCAGAAAAACACCGGCGTAGTTAGAATTATACGCATTCAGCACCACTGTTTCACCGGCGCCACCAACCCAGCCTAACTGTTCCAAATAGCCATCCGGTGTAATCAATCTCTGATACCACTCATAGTTATATAAATCATGTCCGGTGTACTGTAAAATACCCAGAACCGACAATTCCGTCATACTGATACCAAATGCGATTCCCGCAAGTTTAATATCTCTTTCGCTTTCTATCAAATACAGCAGATACATAGCAAGTAACACATAGCCAAGCAAGGTAAAAAAGGACTCAAACTGTGTGTCACATCCGGTCAATGCTGCGATTCTATGTTCAGAACATACCGATGACAATAACGCAAATACCATATAAACGCCTATTGGAATCAGTATGAAACCTTGTTTTCTTAAGTTAAGTTTTGTAAATACTTCTTTTCTCTTTTTGTAAAGCAAATAGCAAAGCAGTAAAATAACTGCTCCGGTAATCCATAAAAACACACTGTGTTTATAATACAAATCAAAATCAAAATTCGTTGTCTCACTGACAAAAAATGCCTCTCCCGCAAACCTGGATTCATGCAACTTATAATGTGTAACAAAAGGAAGGATGAGTAAGGTCACATACACAGGCAACCACTGGAGGATTTTTACCATATTCTCTTTATTTAAATCTACCTTTTTTGCCGGCTTTCCCATACTTTCCTCCAAACTATATTTATTGAAAAATTAAGGCACCCGATACCGGGTGCCTTAATTCTATTTTAAGTGCAAAACACTTTTTGTTAGTGATTACGGAGCGTCGTAACCTAACTTCACAGACATGTTAACCGGAATCTTTGCAGATTCGTAAACGTCGCTGCCTGCTGTAGTTGTCTTATCAACTGTAATGTTGAATGTTACGTTCTTGATAATTACATATTCACCATTGCACTCAGCCTCAACAGCCTTAACTAATGTCTCGTCGAGCTTCCATTCAGCACCTTCTAAGGATACCTTGAATGCATCAACAACGATTGCTGCTAATTCTGCCTGAGTAGGATTCTCTGGATCAACGATTGTAAGAGCTGTATCGTTATCCTTTCTCTCTACCTTTGTAATCTGATTTCTGTTATCAGTTACGGAGATACCAGCTGTTGTAGTTGTGTAAGTGAATACGCCTGTTGTTGTGTTTTCAGCTGTTACAGTGTAAACTGCTAACTTGTAGTTATCAGCCTTAGCATATGTTACAACACCATCTGTATTCTGTGTGAACATAACCTTAAATCCACCTGCAACCGGTGTGATGGAGTAGATGCTGCCCTGTGGAAGAACCATCTTGCCTGCACCGTCAAGGAGAGCTACTAATCTGTCACCCTTGTGGTACTGACCTGTTGTAGTTGCCCAATTCTTATTGTTAAGAATGATGAACTTAGCAGTGTCGAAGGAACCAACCTGTACAGAGGAACTGGACTTGTTAACTTCTACTGTAGCTGCTACTTCGAATCCAGTCTTGCCATTACCGGATGTATGTGTGGAAAGCTTAACCGGCTTAGCTGTAGGCATATTGATTCTCTTGAGACCATATGCGTCTACATCGATAAGAATATCGTAAAGGTTACCTTCACCTGTGGAACCTGCTGGGTAAGCTGTGGATCTGAAACCAGCTTCACCATTTGTTCTAGCGTACTCAGTTGTGAAGTCTCTCCAGTTAGGTCTCTTTAAGTTGATAGTGAAGGACTTAGAAAGACCGTTAACTGTTACAGTGTAAGTGAATGTGTTTGTTGTAGCTGCTGCATAGAGGTCACGACCATCGATATCAACAGTAACAACACCCTTTTCATTGATGGATGCAACTACAGGAACCTTATCGTTGCTGCAGGTTACATTCCAACCGTTACCCATGCTGCTTCCGCCAAGACCTGTGATCTCGAATGTACCAGCGCTGTACTGATGAATAGGAGTAACTGTTACGGATGTTGTAACAAACTTTTCTGCTAATGCATCGGCATTTACAGTGTAGCCCTTTTCAGAAGCAACCTTGAAGTCAACGTGCTTCTTTTCAGCACCAATCTTAAATCTGAATGCGTATACGTTATCAACAAATACTTCCTGACCAGCTTCGTCTACTGTGTACATAGCCACGTAGATAACTGCGTTGTTGGAACCTGTGTATGTTGTTAATGTAGGAACTGCATATCTGTCTTCTACAGAACCACTCTCATTTACTAAGAATGTATCTGTATTTGTGGAGTAGTACTTGAACCAGTACTTGCCATTTAATAAACCATTTGCGCTTCCGATGAATGGAATCTTATCTGTAGCTGCTACTGGATCTGTAACGTATTCGTTACCACGAGTGTCCTTAACCTTAAGAACTACCTTGTAACCAGCATCGCCAGCTGGGATTTCACCAAGCTTAGCAAGGTCTGTTGTTTCATCATACCAAACAACCTTCTTTGCGTCTGTACCATTCCAGATAGTCCAACCTGTGATACCAGCAAAACCGATTTCAGGCTTCTTCTCAAACTTAATTGTCTGAGGCTGTGCAGGAATTTCAACAGGAGTACCGTCTTCTGTCTGGTAAATAGCCTTGATACCTACAACAACTGTCATTTCCTTCATAACGGAAACGGAACCTGTAGCAGGATCACCAAAGAAGCTGATGTACTGAAGAAGATCGCCATTAGCTTCGTCTTCTGGGTCTGGGCTAAGGAGAGTGTACTCAACCTGTACAAAATCCTTGAACATAGCTGTTACATCCATACCTGCAGCAGATAAAGCATACTTAAAGGAAACTGGGTAAGGAGTTAATGTCTCTTCGTCATAAACGAAAGCCTGACCGTTCTTACCGTCTGTACCATAAGTGAATGTCACCATATCGATGTCTGTTAATTCAGGAACAACAGATGTGAATTCCTGTGGCTCAAAGCCAGGAACCTTTACAACGTATGTTGCGCCATCACCAAGCTGTGTGAAAGAAGAAAGGGTAATTGTGTTGCCCTTAGCTGTGAAAGCGTCGATTGGCCAGTATACTTCAACCGGCTTACCGTTTGTCATGAATACACGGTATAATTCAACGTTTTCCTTCTTAACCTTGGAAACGTCCTGACCGAAGTCAAGTTCAACCTTCTTGAGGTCCTTCTGTGTGTAATCAAATGTCACTTCTGGCTCTTCAGGTGTAACAACTTCTGCAGCCTTTACAGTAACTGTAGCCTTAGCTGTTTCATAACCCTTTAAACCATAAGTAATTTCTGTTGTACCAGCTGCAACAGGTGTAACTACACCGTTACCATCTACTGTAGCAACAGCTGTGTTGCTGGACTTCCATCCTTCGGATTCCTTAACAAGGTTCTGCCAACCTGTCTTAGCTCCTAAGAAACCGAAGTCAACTTTCTCATCCAATGCAATCGTCTTCTCTGTAACTACAACGCCGTCAATAGAAAGAACCAAAGCGTCTGCTGCCTGAGCTGCTGCTGGAGCTGCTAAGGTAACTACCATAGCCAGAGCCATAACGAATGCAAGCTTCTTAAAGAAACTCTTCATTATTTCTTCCTCCTTAAAATAATATATGGTTTGTTTGTGACTTTCCATCCGTCATCATCCGTCGTACGCATACCAGGCTGCTGTACCGATATGTATGTAGTCCGGAGGACATACCAATGGCATAGTCGCTCCAATAACAAGATGATTATAGCAACAATGTTTTCAAAGGTCAAGCATTTTTCACGGAATGCATTATTGCTCCTGTAAAACCCCTCCCCGGTGCTATCCTTCATCCGTCTGGAATTGTTTTTGTTCAGACCAAGTTACCCGTCCGTCCCGGTGTTCCCCTTCCTCGTTTATCGATGTAGGATGTGACACTCGACTAAGGGAAAGACCCATTTCGTCCGCGCAGCCCGTCTGACCTATACCTAAAATACAAAGGGTTTGTGTCAATATTATGGCATGGTTTTGTCATATTTGGTATATTTTCAAGAAATCTTTGAAAATTTAACATAAAATCAGGGATATCGCCTGTTTTCCCTCTCAGAGCGGTATCCCCTTACTTGTTTCTTCTTATTTATTTCAGTCCTAATATCTTTATCACAGTTTTCTGCATGTTATCTTTGTCACATTCCAGCGTATGACGCACCGGCGCATTGCGGATTTCTTCAATTGCCTTTGGAACAGGTACTCCGGATATTTCGCTTAAGCGGTCCACCAAAACAAAGTCGTCGTCTTCTGCACATCCTTCCACCGCTTCCATTACACTGCGGGTAAACTTATACGGGCTTGCCGTAGAAGCAATGACCGTTACGGTTTCATCGTTTGTTTCTTCTTTATATTGATAGAATACCTTTGCAGCAACCGCTGTATGGGTATCCATCACATACCCGGTCTTTTCATAGACATCACGGATGACTTTGGCCGTCTGCTCCTGCGTTGCATATCCGCCGACAAAGTCTGCCATTCTTTCTTTCATCTCATCCGTAATCTCGTAACGGCCGGTTTCTTTTAAGGAAGCCATTAATGCAGCATTCTTTTTTGCATCTTCACCCGCACATGCATAAATCAGACGTTCCAAATTGGAAGAAATCAAAATATCCATGGATGGGGAACTGGTTAAGACAAATTCCCTGTTCCTGTCATATACTCCGGTCCGGAAGAAATCATACAACACTTTATTTTCATTGGACGCACAGATTAACTTCTTCACCGGCACACCCATCTGCTTTGCATAATACGCCGCCAAAATATTACCGAAGTTTCCGGTCGGCACTACGACATTCATCGGTTCTCCCACAGCAAGTTTCCCCTGTGCCACCAAAGTCACATAAGCGTACACATAGTATACCACCTGCGGAACAAGACGACCGATATTAATCGAATTGGCAGAAGAAAACTGATAGCCCCGCTCTTTCATCCGAGCAGCCAGTGCCTTATCTCCGAAGATTTCCTTCACTCCGTTTTGGGCATCGTCAAAATTTCCATGGATCGCCACAACATCCGTATTGTCTCCGGTCTGCGTCACCATCTGCTTCTCCTGGATACGGCTGACACCGTCCTTTGGATAGAATACAATGATCCCGGTTCCCGGTACGTCTGCAAAACCGGCAAGTGCTGCCTTTCCCGTATCTCCGGAAGTAGCTGTAAGAATCACGATTTTCTCTTTCTTATTCTGTTTCTTTGCCGCTGCGGTAAGCAGATGCGGCAGAATCGACAACGCCATATCCTTAAACGCAATCGTCGGTCCGTGGAACAGTTCCAGATAATGCGCACCATCCACGTCCTTCAGCGGCGCAATTTCTTTGGTGTCGAACTTCTCATCATATGCGTTTGCGATGCAATGCTTTAATTCTTCCTCGGTATAATCCGAAAGAAACAGTTTCATAACTTCATAAGCAATCTCCTGATAAGTTTTTCCAACCAGTGATTCCAAGGTTACGTCCAGTTTTGGAATAAATTCCGGCACAAACAGTCCTCCGTCTTCCGACAGCCCCTGTAGCACCGCTTCCGATGCCGTTACCGAAACCTCTGCATTTCTTGTACTTTTATAACGTACTTCCATATTCTCCACCATCCCTTTCCGGTTGTATGAGGCGCACACATTCCCAGTCCATCCTGATTTTTTAACAATAAAAAAAGCGACCGGGATGCAATCTCATCCTTGTCGCGTAGTTTATCACAACTTTGCCGCTTTAGCAAGATAAATTATTTATTTTTCCGCATAAAAAGTATGGACACCATGTTTAAATAATTTTTCCAGTTTCTCATCAAAAAACCGGAGACCTTCTTTCGACGCCAGTGCTCTGGCCACAAAATACAATGCACCCTGAGAATGATCCTCTCCCGCCAGGACACGTTCCACGGCTTCTACCGTCTCTTCAGAAACTGTTCTTCTATAATAAGATCCACTGCGTACCGGTGCAAACTGATCCTTCTGGAACACCACTTCGCTGATGGTATCCGGAAACTGTTCTACATGTACGCGGTTCAATACGACATTGGCAACAAGCATTTTTCCCTGTATATCTTCTTCCGGGGCCTCTGCTTCCACAATGCGGAGCAACACCTGATACTCTTCCTCGCTAATGGCATATTTCGTACCATGGTAATTTACAATATGATCGGTATCGCAACTCATCAGGGACAATTCATACCGCTTTTCCTCAATTGCTTCCCGTGCTTCCAAAATTTCTTCGGTCGGTTCCCCGTACAATAATTCTGTATAAAGTTTATTCCAAAGTTCTTCTGTTTCTACCACCGCGTATTTCTCTGTTCCTTCCGGTTGTGCTGCCCCGGTCTGCTGTTCCTCTAATACAGGCGTCGGCTGAACATTTTCTTCTTCATGCTGCGTTTTTTCTTCCTCAGTGTTTCCGGATTCGTTTCCTTCCTCCGTCAAAACTGTGTTACTGAGCGGAGTACTTTCTTCCTGCAGTTCTTCTATACAAAGTGCAACGCCTTCCCTATTCTGCGCTGTTGCCTCCGGATAAGTCACCGTGCCTTCTGCTTTTACAATAGTAATCACAGCAATCAGCATCAAAGACATCAACATGGAAACATACAGTTTTCTCTGATTTAACATAACACACCTCAAAAATTTCATCAAATAATACACAACGCTCAAGAGATTACACTAATTTAGGCAGTTTTGTCAATCTCTTCCACGGATTTTCGTTATTCCGCCTAAGCGCATGTAACAATTCCGAAACAACCTTTTGTACACTTTGCACAAAAGAGTCAGCGAAAGTTTTTGTTTTTTGTAACTTTTACCTAACAAACTTCCCATTTCTTTTTTTGTACTTATAGTGTAGACTAATAGGAGATTGTGATTTTTCCACAAAACATCAAAAATGTCACCGTTTTTCACAAAGAAAGGATTACGACCACATATGTTGCCGGGAGTTTATGTTATTCAGAAAAAAGACGGTTCTCCGTTATATCGCGCTTCCATTACACATACAGGAAAACATATCAGCCTCGGAAGTTTTCCCGATGAGCAGACCGCACACCGGGCTTACTTAGAAGCCTCTTCGTTGTTTGCGACTTCCCAGCCGGCAGCCACCCTGCTTGAGTATTATCTGGAAGACCGCCATATTCTTCCGTTTGAAAAGTGGGTCGTGCTTTTAAACTTCCGTGACAACCGTATTTATATTAAAACACCGATTTATCTCGAAAAACGGTTCTTTACCTATTATTATAGTAAGACCTGTCGTTTTAAATTTGATGTTGACGATTTGTTCTACTATTCCAATCACAAAATTATGAAACGCGGCGGACACCTTTTTGTTGCCGATTACGGAATGCAGGTCAATATCCTCTCCCGGTACGGCATCAAAAACTATGCTGTCATCGGCCGGGATTACCGTTTTGCAAACGGCGATGAGACCGACTACCGCTATGGAAATATCGAAATCATCAACCGTTACCACGGAGTTACCAGACAAATCAGAAAAGGACGCGAGGTATACATCACCCGCATCCATGTAAACGGAAACCTGATTGTCGGCCGCTATGCGACCGAAACAGAAGCTGCTGTTGCCTACAACCGCGCCGCGGGCATCCTTGCCGAACGCGGTGTAAAAAAGAACTTTCCTCAAAACTATGTAGAAGGTCTTTCCGACATTGAATATGCTGCCCTCTATACCCGCGTCCGCATCTCCTCCAAAGTCCGAAACTATCCTGTGTCGGACTTATAATGCTGCTCAAACACACGAGTCTCCAGGACTTATAGTGCCGCTCAAACATAAACATATTTTATTATATGACGCAAAAGAGGTTTCAAACATATCCCTATCCTGCCTCTCCGAAGGAGCGAAAGGATAGGGATATGTTTGAAACCTCTTTTAAATTATAAAAAAATTTCACATGTTTGAGCAGCACTATAAGCCGGGTTCTGTATCTGACGATCATCTTTCTTGACTGTACGTTACCGCACAGCTCCTCTACCCGGTTCCCCGGATAGAACGCAACCAACCCGAAAGCACGACGGGCCGCCGTATCGCTTTCTGTTCGGTCTTGCTTCGAGTGGGGTTTACACAGCCTTGTCTGTTACCAGCCAAGCGGTGAGCTCTTACCTCGCCATTCCACCCTCACCAGGCGGAATTCTGTAAGGATTCCGCCTGGCGGTCTCTTTTCTGTTGCACTAGCCTTGGAGTCACCTCCACCGGACGTTATCCGGCACCCTGCCCTGTGAAGCCCGGACTTTCCTCCCTTTCAGGCGATCGTCTGTGCTGCTCCGTGGTATTCTAACATGATTCCATTTAGAAGTCAAAGGCAAAAATCACACCTTAAAACAGCTGCCTCCGATAAACTCTCTCAGCACGGAATTTCTCGGTACCGCCTCGCAATCCGCTCCCAAAAAGTAATCTAAGAATTTCAACAGCCTCTTTGCTTCCACATATTCCGGAGACTCCGGATCCACGCAGAATAAAAGCGGCTCCGCAAACTGCTTGATCAGCGGAAGCTCATAAATCAGTGCCGAATTAAACATGGCATCTGCGCTCTCCTGGAACGGAAAGATGTTTTCCTCTTCGCCCTGACGTACCGAAGGCCACATGTTGATTGTTCTGGCTGCAGAAGCACCACGGGTTCTCGCATCTCGTACGATACGGCGCAGCATTCTGGCATCCGTTGTCGGGATACGGTTGTGTTCATCAATATTTAACTGTGTCAATGCGCTGATATAAATCTTAAATTTGCTCTCCACCGGCAGAGAATGCGAAAGGGCATCATTTAAACCATGGATACCTTCAATTACCAGAATATCTTCCGGTCCGAGGCACTTTTTGTTACCCTTGTACTCGCGCTGTCCGGTTTTAAAATTATACGTCGGAAGTTCCACTTCTTCACCACGAAGGAGCGCTGACATATCACGGTTAAACAATTCCACGTCAATGGCTCCCAATGTTTCAAAGTTATAACTGCCGTCCGGATGTTTCGGGGTGTCCTCACGGTTGACAAAGTAATCATCCACTGCAATCGGATGCGGGCGCATGCCAAGTGTCTTTAACTGAATCGACAGACGATGTGAAAATGTCGTCTTTCCGGAAGAGGACGGTCCGGCAATCATAACAAATTTTACATTTCCTTTTGCTGCAATCTGCGCTGCGATATCACCAATTTTCTTTTCCATCAGCGCTTCCTGAACCAAAATCATCTCGCCCAGTTCTCCTCGGGCAAGAACCGAATTCATATCTCCGACCGTTTCCACTCCCATGATACGTCCCCAACGGGAAGATTCCTGCAAAACATCAAAGAATTTTTTCTGTTCCTTAAATTCCGGCAGGACAAGTGGCTCCTCTTTATCCGGCAGCATCAGCATAAAACCGCCTTCATACGGAAACAAGTCAAACACTTTAAGTACTCCGGAAGATGCCGGCATATAGCCGTAAAAGTAATCTTCAAATCCGCCAAGACTGTAGATATTGGTTTTGGACACACGACGGTACCCAAACAATTTTTCTTTGTCATACATGCGGTGTCTGTGGAAAATTTCTTTTGCCTCCTCCGTACTCACCACACGTTTTTCAAATGGAAGATCTGCCGCAACAAGACGTTCCATCTCTGCTTTGATTTTTGCAAGATTTTCTGCGGTCGGCTGTGCCTTTCCTTCGAATTCTCCGTAAATCCCTTTTCCGATGGCATGCTCGATGCGCACCTTTTCCAATCCTCTTGCACCAAGCACCGTATATACCGCCTTCAAAAAGACAAGTACCATACCTCTGCGATAAGTCTTATTTCCAATTTCGGATGCGGATGTAATAAATTCCACAACATCTCCATCCTTCGGGCACTTGCGCAACTCCTTTAACTTCCCATTTACCATGGCAAGCATGACCGGTGCACTAAGTTCCTTTTCTACTTCTTTACTAATCATATAGAGAGTGGTTCCTTTGGCATACTCTCTCTTTTTTCCCAATACGTTAATTTCCATTTTCTAACCTTCTTTCATCAAACGCTCCGCCTCGGAAATCAGTGTAAATTCCCGTGAAAGACTTTCCCTTCTGGCACGTACATGTTCCGTATCCTGCATTGCAAGTGCTGTAAGCACTTCCGTACGCAGACGGTGTTCTCTTTGGAGAAACTCCTTAAGAACCTCATTCTTCTCCTCAATCAGAAGTTTTCCGTATTCATAACAACATTCCGATTCATACCCCTGCGGGATTTCCGATTTCACGGCACGCATCATGACATAGAATTTTCCGTCCTCTTTCACCATGCGTTCTGCTGCAATCTCATATCCCATATTATGTAAAAAGTGTCGCACCTGTCCCACTTCGGACTGTGGTTGTAAAATCAGTTCTTTTGCTGATTCCGTCACTTCCGGGTGGTCAGTTAAGATTCGCATCATCAACAATCCACCCATTCCACAAAGAAGAATGGTTTCCGCCTCTCCCGGCACAAGTGCTGCAAGTCCGTCCGAACGGCGAATCGTAATTCTGTCTTCCAAACGCGCTTCTGCCACATGCTGCCCGGCTGCAAGCAACGGTCCCTCATTCACATCCATGGCAAATACCCGTGGTGCAATCCCTTCACTGCAAAGATAAATCGACGTATACGCGTGGTCGCACCCGATATCTGCTACTGTATTTCCTTTGGTTACAAGTTCCGTTGCTGCAAGCAATCGCTTTGACAAAGACATAAATTCTCCTACTAATATCTCAATATTTTAATCTAAATAATCTTTTAATTTGCGGGAACGGCTCGGATGACGTAATTTACGGAGTGCCTTCGCCTCAATCTGGCGGATACGTTCTCTTGTTACGTTAAACTCCTTGCCCACTTCTTCTAAGGTTCTTGCCCTGCCGTCATCCAGACCAAAACGCAGGCGGAGTACTTTCTGCTCACGGTCGGTGAGAGTACCAAGTACTTCCGATAACTGTTCCTTCAACAGAGTAAACGCCGCTGCCTCGGATGGAGTCGGCACGTGGTCGTCCTCTACAAAATCGCCCAAATGGCTGTCTTCCTCTTCACCGATAGGGGTTTCCAAAGATACCGGTTCCTGGGAAATCTTCTGGATTTCACGTACACGCTCTACCGGAATTCCCATTTCTTTTGCTACTTCTTCCGGAAGCGGTTCTCTGCCGTACTCCTGAAGAAGCTGTCTCTGTACACGGATGAGTTTATTGATGGTTTCTACCATATGAACCGGAATACGGATGGTTCTTGCCTGGTCGGCAATTGCCCTTGTAATCGCCTGACGGATCCACCAGGTCGCATAGGTCGAGAACTTGTAACCCTTGCGGTAATCAAATTTTTCTACTGCTTTAATCAGACCCAGGTTTCCTTCCTGAATCAAGTCAAGGAACTGCATTCCGCGGCCCACATACCGTTTTGCAATACTGACTACCAGACGAAGGTTCGCTTCGGAAAGGCGCTTCTTTGCTGCCTCGTCTCCCTCTTCCATTCTCTGGGCAAGTTCCATTTCCTCGTCTGCGGAAAGAAGCGGCACCTTACCGATTTCCTTCAGATACATGCGGACAGGATCTTCTAAGCTGACGCCTTCTGGTACGGACATGTCAATATTGGCAAGGTCTTCTACGTCCTCGTCTAGCATCATCTCCGGATCCGGCTCTACGTCAATTTCATCCTCAAAACTTGCCATACGGAGTACATCCACGCCGTTGGATTCCAAAAATTCGTATACCTTCTCAATCTGCGCAGGAGTCAACTCTGTATCTGCAAGAAAATCATTAATCTCCTGATACTCCAGCACATTTTTCTTTTTCTTGGCATATGCCAGTAAATCCTTCATCTTTTCAAAAAACTTATCTTTGTTCTCTTCCATTTTATCTTTCCATCCTTCTCTTAACAAAACCCTCTTTGTTACAGTGTAACCAACTCATCGTTTCTTATACGAAAGCACCTACGGAAGTGAGAAACGGTTTTTATAGCGGTTCTTCTCTGCAACCAACGTCTGGAACCTCTCCATATTCCCCATTCCTACCGCCATCTCAATTTCCGCTTCAATGGCAGCAAGTTTCACCTTTCGTACCGTATCTTCAAATGCTTTCTTTTGCCCGGCTTCATCCATCTCTTCTCTAAACTCGGTAGAAAACAAGGACGCTGCCATCGTTTGTTCCTCTTTGTTTTCGAAATGATTGATAATCTGTGCCGGATTTACAGACGCCTGTTCCGCAAACTGGGCAAATACCATTTCCGCCACCTTCCGGCAAAATCCTTCGGAAAAATCCTGCGGGGTAATAATTCCCTGGATTTTTCGGAACTTGTCCGGTTCTGTGACCAGCCAGGTCAGAAGAAGTTTCTGCGGCTTTGTCACGCCGTCCTTTTCCTCTCCCTTTTCCTTTTGCTTTAAGGATGTTTTTCCATTGTCGGTATGTTGCGAGGCTGGAACCGCCGTACCCTGAATAACTACCATCTGGGTGCCGTATTTGACAACCAGCTTATGCAGCATGTCATAACTGATGTTATACTTTCTGGCTACCGCCTCCACGTAATTGGTCCTCTCGATTTCATCCGAAAATCCCAGCAGTTTCTTTGCAACTTCATGGAAAAACTTTGTTTTCTGCTCGGGATCATCAAAGCTGTACCCCTGCTCGAGCACCTGCAGTTCAAAGAAAAAACTGCCGGTAGCGTTGTCAATACGTCTTTGATATTCCTCTGCACCAAGAGCCTTGATAAACTCGTCCGGATCCTTGTACGGCCGCATGTCCACCACCTTGACGCTGATTCCGGCCTCCTTCATAATCGGGATTGCCCTAAGCGCCGCCTTCACTCCCGCACCGTCACTGTCGTAGGTCAGGTAAACCTCCTTTGTGTAACGGGCAAGCAGATTTGCCTGCAGACCGGTCAACGCCGTACCAAGCGAGGCCACTGCATTTGTAAAGCCCGCCTGATGCAGGGAAATTACATCCATGTAACCCTCACAGATTAACATGTATGGCTTTCTGGACAGTTTTGCATAATTTAATCCGTATAAATTACGGCTCTTGTCAAATATTTTGGTTTCCGGAGAGTTTAAGTACTTCGGAGTCCCGTCTCCCATGACACGCCCGCCAAAGGCAATAACTTTGTTGTTTGCGTCCATAATGGGAAACATAGCCCGGTTCCAGAACTTGTCCCGTCCCCCTCTCGCCTCTTCCAAGGTAACGAGTCCCGTTTCCTTTAAGAAACTGTCCTCATAGCCCTGCTGCTTCAAATACTGATATAACGAATCGCTGTACTTACTGGAATACCCAAGTCCGAATTTCTTTATGGTTTCCTCCGTCAGCCCTCTTTTCTTAAAATACTCATACGCCGGTTTCCCCTGGTCGGTACGCAGCTGATACACAAAATATTTTGCCGCCACCTTGTTCACTTCAAAAATCCGGCTCTTTAAATCAGCCGCCTTCTTTGCTTCCGCGGAATATTCTATTTCCGGCAGTTTTACCCCGGCCCGTTCCGCCAGGTACTTCAATGCCTCCACAAATGTGTAATTTTCATATTCCATCACAAACGTAAACGCATTCCCGCCGACGCCGCAACCGAAGCAGTGATACATCTGTCTTCCCGGACTTACCGAAAATGAAGGCGATTTTTCATTATGAAACGGACACAGCCCCATGTAGTTCGCACCTTTTTTCTGCAGGCGTACATAACTGCCGATAAGGTCTGTAATATCCGTCCTTTGTCTTACTTCTTCTACAATTTCTTCAGGATAATACATCTATTAATAACTCCTGTTCTGTCTCTTAGTAAACGTCCCATGCCTCCGGAATCATGATTTCACGGTATTTTGCCACAGCATAGCGGTCTGTCATTCCTGCTACATAATCGCATACTACGTGATTTACCGATTCATTTCTGTCCGACATCATAAAACGGTATTCCTCCGGCAAGAGTTCCGTGTGGTCCGTATAGTATTCCACCAGTTGTTCTACCAGCCGTTCTGCCTTGTGTTCCTGCCCTTTTGCCACCGGATTGGTATACACATTGGCAAACATATATTTTCTCAGGTCACCCATGGCCCTTTCCACTTCCGGCGACATGCAGATTTCATTCTTTTCTTCGCTGTTTATAATAATGTCATGGATGAGTGTATTCAGTCTCTGTGTCAGGGTATGACCGAGCACCGATGTATATTCTGTCGGGATATCCGCCTCTGTAATAATGTTGCCGCGGATGGCATCATCGATATCGTGGTTGACATAGGCGATTTTATCTGCAAGACGCACGATATTTCCTTCCAGTGTCATAGCCCGTCCGTCTACCTGATGGCTGACAATTCCGTCACGCACTTCTTTTGACAGATTCAGTCCCCTGCCGTGTTTTTCAAGAAGTTCCACGACACGGATGCTCTGCAGATGATGATGGAAGCCTCCTTCCCTCACTCTCTTAAGCGCACGCTCTCCGGCATGTCCAAACGGCGTATGTCCCAAATCATGCCCCAAAGCAATCGCCTCTGTCAAATCTTCGTTCAGCCTGAGTGCCTTTGCAATGGTTCTGGCCGTCTGTGCCACCTCAAGCGTATGGGTCAGACGCGTCCGGTAATGGTCACCTTCCGGTGTCAGGAAAACCTGTGTCTTCGCATTCAGACGCCGAAACGCCTTACTGTGGATGATGCGGTCACGGTCTCTCTGATAAATCGTACGAAGATCGCAATGCGGTTCCTCGCGGTCTCTTCCCAAAGAAGCGTCGCTGAACGCTGCATACGGACTCAAAAACTCGTGTTCTCTTTTTTCCTGCATTTCCCGAAGCGTTAACATACCAATACCTCCATTTACAAAATAGTCTCTAATAATACTATTCGACAAAAAAAAGGGAAATCCTTTTTTTATTTTTCTTTTTTTTGTTTTTTCCGAAATTTAAGACGGATTTGAAAAAATATCCCCGAGAACGCGTTCTCGTGGATGATTCATAACACGCGGCTATATTATTCTTATCCTTCGAGAAAGAAAACTTTTGTTTTCATCTATAAATATTATTACTTTTCTTAAGCCTGCCTCTTAGAGAATACACAACCGCAGTAATCCTGTCTGTACAAATGATGTTCTGCGGAAAGTTCAACGGAGCGCTTGTATCCGTTTTTCTTCTTAAAGTCGGATGGTAAATGTGCCACTCCGTATTCCTTAGCAAGACGTTCTCCGATTTCGTTTAACTTTTGGGCATTTTTGAGCGGACTGATAGTAAGTGTGGTCGCAAAATAATCCAGACCGAGTTCTTTTGCTTTGACAGCCGCCTCGCGAAGACGCATCTCATAACATAAAAAACAGCGTTCCCCACCCTCCGGCAGGTCTTCCATGCCTTTTGCCATGGCATAAAACTGTTCCGGATGATACTCTCCTTCCAAAAATTTCACAGAATTCGAAAGCCCCATTTCATCAATCAAACGGCGGAGTTCTTCACGACGCTCTTCGTACTCCGATTGCGGCGAAATGTTCGGATTATAATAAAAATCGGTAATCGCAAAATGCGGTGCCAGATATTCCAGCACATAACTGCTGCACGGTGCACAGCAGCTATGCAAAAGAAGCGTCGGCTTTTTGCCGTCCGCTTCTGTCTGCGCTATTGTCTTTTCCAGTTCTTTTTGATAATTTCTGTTTTGATCTGCCATGTTGCTCTCCTGTTTCTACGGCATATCTGCCAAACAAGCCTCGATTTCCTTCAAAAACCGTTCCATCTCCTCCGGTGTTCCGACCGTAACCCGTAAATAATTCTGAATCCTCGGCTTTTTAAAGAATCTTACAAAAATATGCTTTTCCCGGAGCTTCCCAAACAATTCCTCTGCCGAAATCCGTTTATGACTGACAAACAGGAAATTTGCCGCGGACGGCAATACCGTAAATCCAAGTTCACACAACCTGTCTGCCGTTTTTTCACGGGTCGTAACGATGGCCGCCTTTGTCTGTTCAAAATAGGCGCGGTCTTTTACCGCCTCCACTCCGCACAAAATAGACGGGTAATTCATGGTATACGAATTGTATGAATTCCGGACTGCATACATTGCCCCAATCAATTCCCTGCTTCCGATAGCAAACCCGATTCTCATTCCTGCCATAGAACGGGACTTGGAAAAAGTCTGCACAACCAAAAGGTTATCATACTTTTCCACAAGCGGCAGCGCACTCTCTCCGCCAAAATCCACGTAGGCTTCATCAATAATTACCACCGAATCCTGATTTTTTTCTACAATCTCTTCAATATCCGCAAGCGGCATTGCAATGGACGTCGGCGCATTCGGATTTGCTATTACGATGCCCCCGTTCGGTACAAAATAATCCTCTTTTCGTATGAGAAAATTTTCATCCAGTGCCGGAGTCCGGTACCGGATTCCGAACAATTCTGCCCAGACCGGATAAAACGAATAGGTAATATCCGGAAATAAAATCTCCTTTTCCCCGGTAAAGCAGGTCAAAAATGCCATACCAAGGACATCGTCCGAACCAACTCCCACAAAAATCTGCTCCGGGGCCACACGATACTCTGCCGCCAGCGCATCCACCAGTTCCCTGGCGTCCGGCTTAGGATACAATTTTAGTTTTCCCGCATCCATACCGGCAAGCACCTTTGCCACTCCCGGCGCCGGCGGATAAGGATTTTCGTTGGTATTTAATTTAATCATATCCGCAAACTGCGGTTGTTCTCCGGGAACATACGGCGTTACCTCCCGGATTTTTTTTCTCCATTCTCCCATAGTCGCCTCTTTTCCGCCGGAAATCCGGCTGTTTCTTAATTCTCTTCTTTCAGACAGATTCCGCAAAAATTACAATAGTCCATTCCGTGAAAGATGGTCTTTTTACATCCCGGACATTTCATTTTGACCGGTGCAATTTCCCGCTCTACGATCTCATATTCACAATTTTCATCAAAATACACTTTGACCGGGGTTGCCTCTCCTTCCAAAACCTCAATCTCTTCCAGTCCGAGTTCTGCTGCCGCATTTCCTTCGATATAGGTTTTCTTTTTCGGCATCACCCGGTATATTTTTTTCCAAAAGTCTTTCGCTCTGCTCATTCTGCCTCCAAAAAGATCGGATTGGTTACCGCCTGCACCGTATAATCAGCCTGTACCCGGAAGAAAACCCATTTTGCCTGCTCGGCTGAGAAGGTAACTTCCCCACTGTAATCATAACAACCGTTTTCTGCTTCTACCTCCGGTAGCGGAAGTTCTTCTGTTCTGCCGCCATTTTGCCAGATTGACAATTTCGTCAGCGGACGGTTCGATAAAATCGTCAGATGTGCTGTAATTTCTTCCCCATCCACAGGAAACTTTGCCACTTCGCCCATATGTTTTCCTGCAATTTCTGCGATTAACACCGGACCATTTGTCACAAAACTGTGACCGGATTTATTATGCGTCAACAAATTCTTCGGCGTTCTCTCTCCCGGTGCATGGACGTAAGTTCTGACACAGCCGCTGGTCAAGCCTGTCTTTAACCATACCTGAAGGGTCGGAAGCTGTGGCTTTAACATGCCAAGGAAATACTCCGCTTTTTCTTTATATTCCATCGGCAGAGTATCCTTCTGCCGTTCCACTTCCCGGTACAATCCGAGCACATATCCAAACGACAGCATCCATGTGACCAGACGTATATCATGGGTGTCACTGCCCGTTGTCGCAGGCAAAAATCTTCCCTCTTCCAAGAGAGACAGCCACAACCGGAACGCTTCGTCATTCGTTGTTCCGTCGGCAAGCGGATGGGAACCGTTCCAGATTTCCATCGTATCAAATATTTCAATCATATCCGTAAATTCCGGTGGGAACGAAATCGCTTTCTGCATATCACGCGGATGGTTCACCTGCGGGAATCCTCCGTTGTCGCGGATTTCTTTTGTGGTACGGATAAATTCATTTCTTAAATATTCTTCTGTTCTGTCTTCCGGCTGCGGAATCTTATAAATCACATCCGGGTCCACATTCAGAGATAAGATATGCCCGTTGCTGGTGGAAATCTCCTTGGAAAGCAGCGGAAGAAAATCCTCCCTTTGCATCGTCTCCCACTCTCTGTGATTCAGCACATTGTGATGGTCACTCAGTGCACCAAACGTCAATCCCTTGGCACGCATGGACATCATAACCTCTTCCGGAGTATCAAACACATAATCGGTGCCCTGTGGCGGATACAGCGGACTGGAATATACGCTGTGATGATGCAAATCGCCTACGTACCAGCCCTCTTCCGACAGGTTGACAAAGCGATTCAAAACTACCGGTATCAAAGTCTTTTCCTGTTTCCTGATTACAATGATTTCTTTATGGATACTGTATTCCGAACCCTTGGAGACTTCCAAAAGATAATGCCCGGCTTCGATTCTTATGATAAGTTTGCCGTCTTCTCCGGTAAACTCCCGCAAAAAATCCGGACAAAAATCTGCATACGTAAACGACTCTTTCGTCATTCCGTCTGCTACGGCAAACAATTTTACCTCTGCCACCAGATTCTTTCCTCCGGCCTCCGTTACTTCTACCGCAAGTTCTCCGGCAGGTTCTTTTACCGTCCGTTTTCTTAAGGCTTCTCCTGTTTCTTTATAATGCTTCAGACGTGCGTCGCTGCCCTCGGATGGAATTTTCCATTCGCCTCTTCCTCCGTTTGCACTGTACCCTGTCACTGCATCCAATTCCTTTGCCACAGTGCCGAGATACGGATAGGTAAACTTCTCTCCGGTTTCCCCTCTTCTTTCTCTTTCCATTCCGCTGACCATAGACCAAATCTTTGATACGCTCATTCCAATCGCTCCATTCTCCGTCTGCCGGACGGTTTTCTCGTTCTGAATTATCTCCATTTTAGTATGCGTTTCCCTGATTGTCAATCAGTCGGAAACATTTAAAGACTCCGCAAAAATTCAAAGACTCCGTATAAATCCAGCTTTCCGTATCCATAGACAGGACTCGGGTACAGGGTTCCCTCTTCTCTTCTTGCACCAAGTGAAAACAGATTTCGTAAAATCACCGTATCAAGCGGACTTACACTCCCGCTGTTTCCTCGGTATTCTACAATATATTCCATGTAAAGAGCCACACATCCCGCCGCAAACGCCGCCCCGGCACTGGTCCCACTTTTGGTAATGTATCCCCCTTCTGCAAAAGGTCCGGTCATGGCAACGGACGGTGCCAGTACGGTCGGCTGCTTTTGTCCGTTTCCCGTAAATCCCCGTCCGGAAAACGGTGCCAGACTACCGTTCTCCACAGAGTATCCTCCCACCGTAAACAAAAGCGGTGCATTGGCAGGTTCGCAAAGTGTCACCTCCGGCTCCGGCACTAAAAAATAACACTCTGCATCCATAAATTCGCGAATCGGCAGCCAGGCATCCACTGTCACCGACCGTTCTGAACGAAGCAACAGTTTCCACGTGCCGGGAGCCGGTGTCCGAAACCGCAGCTGCATCCGCTGCAGCGTATCCGTTCTCGTTAAACTTTCCCTTTCCACAAAAAGAGTGGTCCGGTCCAGTAAAAATGGTGTTGTAAGCGTGTTCGCTGCCGTCTGCGCCAATTCCGGAGAGATTTCCCCTGTTGGCGACGAAATTCTTAAACTAAGCCCTCCGATTGCCTCAGAAAATACATCCATGGCAAATCCGCTCCCCCTGCTTTCCACATAAAGTTCCACCTCCGCCGTTTCCTCCCTCACCTGGACCCTTGCATGATGCCTTGTATTCCCTTCGTTTCCCACCGCTGCAATCAAACAAAGGTCCGGCCGGTATGCCAGACTGTTTACATACTGTGAAAGCGGAATATTTCCCCGGTGACTCCCGAGTCCTGTCCCCACTCCCAGACAGATTACCATCGGTTTCCCTGCTCTCCTCGCATATCCGGCCAGATATTTCACCCCAAACATCACATCCGCTTCGCTGTAGGCATCTGTCTCTTCCGGCATACAATAATAGTCTTTCAGATATTTTTTAGCCTGTTTTAATTTCACAACAGCAATTCCCGCCAAAGGCGCCACCCCATAAAAATCTTCCGCAGGGTCCGGCTTTCCTGCTGCCACACCGGCCAGGAACGTCCCGTGTCCGTTTTCGTCTCCCGGTGCATCTCCCCTCCGGATTGCTTCTGCCCCAAATTCCGTTCCAAACGCAAAGCCCTCCGGAGGCTGTCCACTCTGGTCTGACTGGTCCCAAATCGTTTCCACGCGGCTTGTGCCGTCTTCAAAAAGGAACGCCGGGTGCCGGTACTCCACTCCCGTATCTACAATCCCGATTAAAATCCCGCTCCCGGAATAATCAAATCCCGGAATCCGGCGTACCCGGTTCACTCCGGCATCCTCCAAGGCATCCCTGTCCAGGAGTCCAAATAATAAAGGTGTAAAAAAAGAAAAATCCTGTCTGCCTCCTTCTCCCCGCCGCTCATAGACAACCGCAAAATTTTCATTCACTGTTTCGTAACACTCTTTTCCGTCCAAAAGACTTCTTTCTCCGTAATATCCCACAATTTCATCTGCATACTCTTCCGACAGAATCTGTATCCTGCAATCTGTTGCCATAAAAAAACTCCCATATACTTTTTATCAGTATATGAGAGTTCTCTTCTCTTTACTTATTCCTTTGGTGCCTCCAAAAGAGGAGTTGCATAAGAAGTCCGCATCTCTATGAGCGGTGCCCCGTTATTTAAAATATAGTCTTTGGTAATCGTCACTCTTCCGATGGCATCATCCTTTGGAATTTCGTACATAATGTCTAACATCAGTTCCTCTATGATGGCGCGGAGTGCTCTGGCTCCGGTATCCTTTTCCAGTGCTTTTTCCGCAATCGCTTCCAGCGCTCCGTCATCAAACACCAAATCCACTTCATCCATTGCAAGCAGTTTTTTATACTGCTTTAAAATGGCATTCTTCGGCTCCTGCAACACTTTAACAAGCATTTCTTTATCCAACTGCCGCAAAGCAAAAATTACCGGAAGGCGTCCGATAAATTCCGGAATCATCCCGTATTCCCGCAAATCTTCTACAGTTGCTTTTGCCAAAATATCCTTATCTTCATCAAAGCGGTCCTTTAAATCCCCGGTAAAACCGATGGCAGACTGTTTGGTAAGCCTTCTCTTAATGACATTTTCCAAATCCGGAAACGCACCGCCGCAGATAAACAGAATATTTTTCGTATCGATGGTCGTCATCGGTACCATTGCGTTTTTGCTGCTGGCTCCTACCGGCACCTCTACTTCAGCACCCTCCAGCAATTTTAGCAGCCCCTGCTGTACGGATTCTCCGCTGACATCACGGCTGTGGGCATTTCTCTTTTTCGCAATTTTATCAATTTCGTCGATAAATACGATGCCCTGTTCTGCCCTCTCCACATCATTGTCTGCAGCCGCAAGAAGTTTGGAGAGCACGCTTTCAACGTCATCGCCGATGTATCCGGCTTCTGTCAGCGAAGTAGCATCCGTAATGGCAAGCGGTACATTCAATAGTTTTGCCAGTGTCTTGACAAGATACGTCTTACCGCTTCCGGTCGGACCGAGCATCAGCATATTGGACTTTTCAAGTTCTACCCCGTCTTCTACCTTGTCATAAACCCTTTTATAATGGTTATATACCGCAACCGACATTACCTTCTTAGCCTTTTCCTGTCCGATGACATACTCGTCCAGTTCTGCCTTAATGACATGCGGTGCTTTTAAATGACGGATATCAAACACACCTTCCGGCACTTCCTCTTTTTTCTTTTCCTTTGGCTGCTTTTTCTTCAGCCTCTGCTGTTCCGGCATATCCCCGGGACCTCCGAATAAAAACGGTGAAAATCCCATGAAATCCATGTTCCCCATGCCCGGAAACGGGCCTCCGCTCATGGAATCAAAGGTTTTCTGCATGCATTCCGCGCAAATAGCAATGTTGTTCGGAAGTTTCATCATCTTTCCTGCTTTGCTCTCCGGCCGACGACAGATATAGCAGATATCCTCGTACTCATCTGTCCTTTCTTCGGTCTTATTTACATCGTCTGTCATTTTTTATTTCCTCTTTTCGCCTGCGTCCTAATACGCATTTTTATTGATGAATCCTTTGAATACCGTAAGGAAAAGAATCAAAAGATCAAATCCCACGGACCAGTTTTCAATATAGTACAAATCATAGTCAATCCTGCGGCGGATGGAAGTATCGCCACGGTAACCATTCACCTGAGCCCATCCCGTCATTCCCGGTCTGACCTGGTGCTTCACCATGTAACGCGGAATTTCCTCTTTAAATTTTTCCACGTAAAACGGGCGCTCCGGTCTCGGTCCCACAAGACTCATTTCTCCCTTAATCACGTTGAACAGCTGCGGAAGCTCGTCCAGGCTCGTTTTCCGGATAAATTTTCCGATTGGGGTCACACGCGGATCCTGAAATGTCGTCCATGCCGTCTTCTCTTTCTTTTCTTCCTGCACTTCCATTGAACGGAATTTATACATCATAAATTCCCGGTTGTGAAGCCCCACTCTTTTCTGTTTGTAAATCACCGGCCCCCTGGAGGTACCTTTAATTATTACTGCCACCACAAGCATCGGAATTGCCGCAATCGCAAGTGCCAGTACTCCCAGCACCAGATCCATCCCCCGTTTTACCATCCGGTTCAGCTCACGGGATAACGGCACCTTTCGGATGTGCACGACCGGAAGTCCTTCCAGGTCCTCCATATACGGAATGGTCGGAATAATATCCTGGTAATCCGGCAAAAATTTCGTATGCACTCCGGATTTTTCGCATAGTGCCACAATCGTAGCGAGCCTTGTATAATCCTCCATCCGCATGGTAATTGCAATCTCATCCAGTTCGTTTTCTTCCAGATACTTTTCCAGATATTCCAATCGGTCTATCACCGGAATGCCACGGTACTTTGTTCCTTTTTCCATGGAATCGTCCAGTATTCCTTTGATATGATAGCCCCACTGCGGATTTGCCAAAATCCGTTCAATCAACCCCTCCGCCGTCCTGCTGTAACCGACCAAAAGCACATGCTTTATATTATATCCGTCTTTCCTTATCTTACGCAATATTCTGCGAAGAAGCAACCGGTAGAACAAATCCAGACCGACATTAATAATGAAAAACATCACCAGAAACCATCTGGAAATATCAATCTCCTTTACAAGGAAGAGAACCGCGAGAATATAGATGAGTCCTGTCAGGTTAATTCTTACAATCTCTAACACCTGTAAAAAACGTCCTCTGCTTCTCTGGGAACGGTAAACACCGTTGGTCAGAAAAATCACCAGATATCCCGGTAAAATCACCCACAGATAACTGACATAAACAGAAAACGAAAGGTAACTTCCCTCAGCCTCCCGGAAATACTCGATAAATCCGAGCCAGCGGAAACGGAACTGATAGGCAAGTACGTACGAAATTACTACCGTAATCAGATCTAACGCCACATGAATTCTGTTTAATGTTTTCTGATGACTTTTAATCATGTTCCCCTCCGCTTATTTTCTGTTCGTAGTGTACCACATTCCAAGCCGAAGCAACAAGCATTTTAACAAAAAAAAACAGTTTTTCTTCACAATCTCATCACAAAACCCTGCTACACTGAGTCCATCGACAAAAAAACAAACTTTTTTTTCATAAAACAGATTTCGAGACACATAGAAGGGAGTAAATCAAATGGATTACGAATTTTATAACGAAGAATCTACACAAAAGAAACAGGAAGTTCCTTCCGAGCCGTACCGTTACCGCTATGAAAACGGAGAGATGCGTGAGGACACCCGGTATGCACATTATTACTACGGAACACCTTCCTCCTCCGCTTCTTCTGAAGAAGCACCAAAGAAGGAGAAAAAGAGACCATTCCTCAAACTATGTAAATGGGTCGCAGGCGCAGCCTGCCTTGGCGCCGTTGCCGGTGCCGCCTTCCTTGGTATCTCCTATTTCGGAGGTGACCTGCTCGGCATTCCTGCTCTTCAATCCCATTTAGATGACGGGACTCCAAACGCAACCGGCAACCCTTCCTCCGGTGGAGTAGGTACCCCTCTCAATATCACACTGGGAACTTCGAGCACCATTGAAGGTGCCGGTTCTCCGGCGGAAAGCGTGGTTGTTCAGGTCGTTGACCAGAATCTTGCCGCTACGGTTGCCGTAAAAAGCACCTACGTCGTTACTTCTTCCTGGTTTGGCCAGTATTACCAGCAGGAAGCGCAAGCAAGCGGTTCCGGCTTTATTGTCGGTGTCAACGACACCGAACTTCTGATTGCCACAAACAATCATGTGATTGAAGATGCAAAGAAAATTGAGATTACGTTTATCGATGATGCTGTTTTGGAAGCGACGGTAAAAGGCACCGATGCCATTGCCGATCTTGCCATCATCGCCGTTCCTTTAAGCACCATCTCCTCCGACACCTTAAATTCCATCCGCATTGCCACACTCGGCAACTCCGAAACTGTCCGTCTTGGCGAAATGGCAATTGCCATCGGTAATGCTTTAGGTTATGGGCAGTCGGTAACTGTGGGATATATCAGCGCAAAGGACCGTGAAGTAACGGTTGAAGGCAATACCATGATTCTGTTACAGACCGATGCGGCCATCAACGGAGGCAACAGCGGAGGACCACTTTTTAATACGAAGGGTGAAGTCATCGGCATCAACTCGGTTAAATATGCCGACACCGATGTCGAAGGTATGTGCTTTGCGATTCCGATTTCCAGAGCGATTCCGATTCTCAACGAGTTGATGGCACGTGAAACCTTAACTGATGAGGAAAAGGGAGCACTCGGCATCAGCACACGTACAGTGGACAGCGACATTGCTTACCTCTACGGTTGGCCAACCGGTGCCTATATCGTAGAAGTCTTAAGCGGCAGTCCGGCAGAAGAAGCCGGTCTGTACCTCGGCGACATTGTTACTAATGTAAACGGTGTTACCATTACCACAAGCGACCAGCTGGTTGCCGCGATTTCTTCTTACCGTCACGGCACTACCATTACCCTGACTGTACAGAGAAATGTGAACGGAAAATATGAGGAAATTACTATTTCTGCCACACTTGGACAGCGATCCGCCATTGTTGGCTCCGAAGAAACCGGAAATAATACCATGGAAGAACTGGAAAACGGGAACAGTCAGACACCTTCTGACAATAAGACCCCCGGAAACGGAAAACCAAAAAAATAGATTACTTCAGAATCTTTGAATACCTTCAGTGAATACGCAGGCTCTCTCCTCCGAGGCCTGCGTGTTTTTTATGAACTAAGTGCACAAAAAATGACCTGTTTTTTGTAGAGAATGCCGAATTTTTTTTGCCTACTTGCAATGCGAACAGTCGTTTGTTATTATCATTACAAGCCGCCTATTCCTTAGGTTTTCGCCCGCTCGGGTTTTTCTTTTTTTTCGAACATGTATAACTTCTTATACGTAACTAAATACCTATCACTTCTTATAACTGCTTTTTTAGCGGAATAGAAGTTATAATTAGGTATCATATCGCAGAGAGGTGCACTATGGGTAGCAAAGGGTATATACAAATTCATCTTGCAGAACAGTTGTCTAAATCCGGCTTAAGCAAAAATAAGTTTTGTCAACGCGCGGAGTTACAACGCGGACAGCTCAATTCCTATATGCGTAACAAAATCACCCGTTTAGACACAGATGTTCTTGCCCGTATGTGTTGTACTTTAGACTGCACCATCTCTGATTTACTGGAATATTGTCATCCAAACAACAAAAACGAGGAGTGTAAAAAATGAAAAATGAGGACAAAAAAATCCGGGAATACATAAAAAAGAACCGGTCCCTGTTGCAAGCACAGAATATGGACATCGCCTATTCCGACACCTGCGGAGACTGGTTCATTTATGACTACAATAAGTCCTATCACTATTATGAATTCTTTATCCGGTTCACCTCTGTGGAACAACTGGAAACCATCATCCGGGAAGAACTTTTATTTCTCGAGGAGTGTATGGCAGAAAAAGATCCGGCCGTTCCGGACTGCGAAACAGATTCTTTCGCGGAAATCGTAAGCCACAATTACAAATCCCCATCAAAACTTACCCTTCCTTAGGACAGTTTTGTCAACTCTGTATACTTAGTAAGAACTTCATCCAGTGTTCCGTCTGCCGTCAGGTGCCCTTTTTCTAAAAGGATTGCTCTGGTACACAATTTCCGCACCTGATGCTCGGAATGTGATACAAAAAGTACCGTAACGCCTTTCTCTACCATTTCTAAAATTTTTTGTTCACTCTTTTGGCGGAATTTCGCATCACCTACCGCAAGCACCTCGTCTAAGATCAAAATGTCCGGCTCTACAATCGTCGCAATGGAAAAACCGAGACGCGCCCGCATTCCCGAGGAATAATTTTTCACCGGTACATTAATAAAATCACCAAGGTCAGCAAAATCTACAATAGCCTGATATTTTTCTTTCAGAAAACTCTTGGAATATCCCAACATCGCACCATACAGAAAGATATTCTCTGCCCCTGTGTAATGGGAATCAAAGCCTGCTCCCAGCTCTAAAAGCGGAACTACCTTCCCAAGCTTGGTCACTTTTCCTTCCGATGCCTTTAATACACCGGCAATTACCTTTAATAACGTCGATTTCCCTGCACCGTTCAAACCCATGATTGCAAGGCGGTCTCCTTTTTGCAGAGAAAACGAGACATCCTCCAACGCAAGAAAATCCTTATATCGCAGTTCCCGTTGAAATAACTTGATGATATATTCCTTTAAATTGTCTACCTTCTGCTCTGTCAGGCGATATTTCACGCTGACATTTTGCACAGACAACACGGTTTCCAGCATAGTTTCTCTCCTTAAATATGCAGTATAAACTTATCCTGGTTTTTATAAAAAACGAACAGACCGACAAAAAACAGGATTACAGAAAAAACAAGGGAATAGACCATGGAGGTCATATTCATCGCCTGTCCGAATACGGCATGGCGGAAATTTTCAATCACCGCATAGAGCGGATTATAGTCAAAAATCCATCGGTTTGCCTCATTCGAAACACTCTCTACCCGGTAGAAAATAGCACAGGCATACATCAAAAGCATCAGTGCCACTCCCCACAGATATTCCAGGTCACGGAAGAACACCGCAAGCGTAGCCAGCAAAAGGCCGGCACCAATGCTCATAATCAGTACAATCACCAGCGGGAACACCGCCTGAAGTAAATATCTGGTCGGATAGACTCCCCGCGCCATAGCAACTACCGCAAGGACAATCAACGAAATCAAAAACATGACATACCCCGAAATAATGCTGGCACACGGATACATATATTTTGGCACATAAACTTTCTTGATCATGCCCGCATTCACACGGATTGACCGGAGTGCCGCTTTTGTGGAATTGGAGAAAAAAGAATAAATCAACCGCCCGGTCAAAATATAAACCGGAAAATCACGGCTGCTGCCACCGTACATCGTTGAAAACACCAGAGTCAGCACCATCATAGTAAGAAGCGGCTCCAAAAGAGTCCAAAATACACCAAGATAGGAACTGCGGTATTTTAACTTGATATCCTTTTTTACCAACTGGTATAACAAATACCGATATTTTGAAAATGTCTTAATTAAATTTCTCAATGAAACCTCCACTAACGCTCATTCAATCGATTCATCGCACTGAAAATCGCACGAATGGACGCCCTCGTAATGTTGGAGCTGATACCCACACCATATGTTGTCTCTCCGTTTTCCGTATCCAGCATATGAATATAGGCTGCTGCCTGTGCATTTTCACCAAGTCCGAGGGAATGCTCGGAATAATCCAGCACCTTATATGTATGTGCCATTTCTTTTCTGAGTCCGCCAAGTACCGCATCAATCGGTCCGTTACCCACTGCACGAATGGTTTTCTCTACTCCGCCGTCGGTATAAATCAAAACAATTTCCGTATCAGATGCTTCGTCGGCACCGTGCTTTTCTTCTACATTCAAACGCCTGAAATGCAACGGTTCTTTCTTCTCAAGATATTCCTTCTTAAATTCCTCAAAAATCTGCTCCGGAGCAACCTCGCCCTGTCCTTCTGCAATCTGCTGAATCCGGCCGGCAAATTCCTTATGCATTCCCTTCGGCAGCTTGTAACCAAAATAGGTATCCATAATAAATGCCACACCGCCCTTACCGGACTGGCTGTTAATGCGCACAATCGGTTCATATTCGCGTCCGATGTCCGCCGGATCAATCGGCAAATACGGAACCTGCCAAATCTGACTGTTCCGCTCCTTCATTGCCTGTACCCCCTTATTAATGGCATCCTGATGCGAACCGGAAAAGGCGGTAAAAACGAGTTTTCCGGCATAAGGATGACGCGGAGGTACCTGCATCTTTGTGCAACGCTCATAAACATCCACAATCTCCGTAATATTTTCAATCTCCAGTTCCGGATTGATGCCCTGCGAAAACATATTGTACGCCAGGGTAAGAATATCCACATTTCCGGTACGTTCCCCGTTACCGAGAAGAGTACCTTCTACACGGTCTGCCCCCGCCAAAAGTGCAAGTTCGGCAATTGCCACACCCGTTCCGCGGTCATTGTGCGGATGAATACTCAATATAATACTGTCCCTGTCCTTAAAGTTACGGTTCATCCATTCAATCTGGTCTGCATATACATTCGGCGTATTCATCTCCACCGTTGCAGGCAGATTGAAAATCATTTTCTTTTCCGGCGTCGGCTGCCATACCTCCTGTACGGCCGTGCAAACCTCCAGTGCATACTCCACTTCCGTTCCGGTAAAACTTTCCGGCGAATACTCTAAGATAATCTCGCCCGGAAAATCCTTTGCATATTTCTGAACCAATTTCGTTCCTTCAATCGCAATCTTCTTTACTTCCTCTTTACTTGCATGGAACACTACATCTCTTTGAAGGGCAGAGGTGGAATTATAAATATGAACAACTGCACGCTTTACCCCTTGAAGTGCTTCAAACGTTCTGGCAATCAAATGCTCACGGCACTGTACTAAAACCTGCACCGTCACGTCATCCGGAATCATCTTTCTCTCCACTAACTGACGTAAAAAATCAAATTCAATCTGGGAAGCAGCCGGAAATCCGACCTCAATCTCTTTAAAACCGAGTTTCACCAAAAGATTGAAAAACTCCATCTTTTCTTCCACGACCATCGGCTCAATCAGTGCCTGATTTCCATCACGCAAATCCACACTGCACCAAATCGGAGCTCTTTCGATCTCTTTTCCCGGCCACTGCCGATCCGGCAAATGTAACACCGGCACTCTCTCATAACGCCTGTAATTCAACATAATTCTCCATCCTCTCCCTTATTTCAACCGTTCTTTGCCCTAATAGACAGTTCCGGTATGTTCTGTCTGTCCTTCTGTTCCGTCTTCTGTCGTGTTATCTCCGTTTACCGGTGCCTCCGGGTCTGCTTCCTCCATGCTGATTCGTACTTCCACACGAACCATCATATCCTGTAGCAGAAGACCGGATAAATCTCCGTCATAACACAAATATACCACCTGATATCCCTGTTTTGTATGCTCAGATAAATCTATGTACGGAGACAGTGTTTTCAGCGTTGTCTCCTTTAACTTTGCCTGATTTCCGCGTACCCGGATCTGACTCTGTCCCACCTTGACGATTTCTGCCTTAAGACCGTCTTCCAATCCGAAAATCTCAATATCCTCCGGTGTAATCCCCATGACCTTTTCTTCGTATGCCTTCATGGTAACGGTAACGGCAAGTTCCTCTTCGTCTACCAGCCGGAGCGATGTCAAATCATCATTCCAAAGACTCGAAATATCAAAATTCTTTTCCACAACACCGGTGGCACCCGTAATATCACAATATGCCTTGATTTCCGTACCAAGTAACAAAAGTTCTACCGCACTTCCCGCCACCTGCACCGACTGCGGCTGGTAAGAAATATTTCCCACTTCATAGCCCTCTGCCGGCGTTCCTGTCGTAATCACATTGATTTTTACATTTTTCGTTTTTAAAACCGGAATATTCACCCGGACGGAGGAAGTATTCATCGACACCTTGCTGTTGCTGACTACTTCTCCGTTTTTATCATAAATAACCGGAATTCCGTAAACCTGACGTTCGTTCGAGATTCCGGTAATATCCACAACCAAAACCACTTCCTTGATATTGCTGATCTGCGTCTTTGAGCCGGTCAGCGTAATCATATTCGGACTGGCCACCATGTCTCCTGTCACATATCCGGTTTCCGGCACCCCGCTTGTCGCAATCTTTACCCGGAATTCCTGTGACATCGATTCGTCCAGGCTCAACTTCATAAACTGGTTCTGACCTCTTACAATTTCCACCTCCGGTTCGCTGTATCCGCGCACCGAAACTTCAATCGGAACCGATTCGGCAACCGATATTTTTTCAAAATCCGCTACCGCAATAATGTCTGCCCTGGTGAGGGAACTGCAGACGCTTCTTCTGGCCTCCACCGATACCGTAATCGTCTCACCCTCTATTACTTCGGGAATCTTGTCCTTTGCCGTCAGGGACTCTTCGTTAATAATCGCAACGGGAATGTTTTCGAAGGTTACCGTTTCCCGCGGGTCCTGCGAGTTGATAACTCCTGCCCAGAGAAGGTATGCCAGAAACAGCGATAGCAGCTTTAATCCAAAATTATTTGTCAGTTTTTCTTTCATGTCTGCCCTTCCCTTTCAATTTATCCCATACTTTTTTCGTCTTAGACGGCTCCTGTTCCTTCTTCTTTTGAATTTCCTGCAACTTGGAACGCAAGAAATCACCGTCGACGTTATAAATCAAATTACCATCTCTGGCAATCGACACCTTTCCTGTTTCCTCGGATACCACTATCGTAAAACTGTCTGTCACTTCACTGATTCCCACTGCTGCACGGTGTCTTGTTCCCAGATCTTTGGAAAGACGCATGTTTCCTGACAACGGAAGATAACAGGTAGCAGAAGCTACCCGGTTTCCGCGTACAATCACCGCACCGTCATGAAGCGGCGTATTATGTTCAAAAATATTGATCAGCAACTGGCTGGTCACAAGACCGTCTACTTCAATTCCGGTCTGCGAATACTCTTCCAGTGTCACATCCTGCTCAATGACAATCAGGGCACCTGTCTTTGTTTTTGCCAGTTCAAACGTTCCGCGTACCAGTTCATTTAAAACCTCACTGGAAAATCGCTCTGCTTTTTTGTCCTTATTCTCCGGTGAAAAGAAGTTCATTGGAATAATATTTCTCTGACCCAGCTGCTCCAGCACCCGGCGCAATTCCGGCTGGAACAAAATAATTAAAGCGGTAATTCCGACACCAATCGTATTGGTAAAAATCCAGAGAATGACATCAAATTTCAACACACTGGCAATAATCCAGAATAACACAAGCACAACAAGTCCTTTTACGATAACCCATGCCCTGGTCTTCTGAATCCATGTAATCACGTAATAAACCAACACTGCAATCAGCACAATTTCCACAAAGTCCATTGGTTTCATATTTGGCAGTGAAAGTAATGATACTATTTTTTTCCACGCTGCTGTTAGATTCTCCATGATGCCATCCGTCCTTATCCGTTATTTTGAGAAGCTGCTACTGCGTCTCCTCCGTCTTCTGTGTTTCTGTTCCGGGTTCGGGTTCTTCCTCCGGAACCTCTTCCTTTTTGTCAAACTCAAACTCTTCTTCTGTTGCTGTTGTCTCTGCGGCCTCTTCTCCCTCCGAGAATGTGGTAACACTCTTTTCCGGCAGGGTAAGGTCCACCTTCGGGACCGCTTTTACATAGTAATAATAGTCATCGTCCTCAAACTGTACATGCTCCACTGCCATATAGTCAAGCACCACACGGAAAAACTGTGCCACAAATACCAAAAGCATGGAAACCAGTGTTCCGAGTACGACTTCTCCGGTATCCAGTCCAAAATCCACATAGAGATTTATGACAAGGAATCCGAGAATATTCAAAATTGCTCCAAGAACAATCGTGATTTCAAATACAAACTCAAACCGGAGTTTTCTCACCAGGTACATGATAAGAATCACAACAGAGAAAACCGCGATGGTAACAAACATTGCCTTGTGGGTAAACAGACTGTTTGCCACATCAATATAAAGGGCAAGCGTCGCGTCCAGACTTGTCACATCCTGACGAAGAGCTGCTTCCTGAATTACCTTGAAAACATAGTATACAATCACCCCACAGGCCGTCGGAAAAATGGCAATCGGCGTAGCCACCATACCAAGCAGCAAAGGGATAAGATACGGGATTTTAAAAATATACAAAATCGGAACGCCGACAATGGCATACCCGTATTTTCCGGAAAACCGCACGATAAAGCAATACAGCACCGCAAAAATTAAAAGCACCAGCGCCGCCAGAATCGGTGAAACATGATATACCTGAACGACTGCCAGAAGGGCACCGAACAGAATCATCACCGCTTGCGGAAGGAATGTGCAGACAGCTGCCAATCCAAGTTCTAATACCGGGCTCGCCAGTTTTGTGTTATAGTTAAGAGTCTCATTGATTGTATGGAACACCAGATAAGCAACAAAAAAACGGAATGCCGGCTCAATAATCAGCTGAAACTTCTGAAAGAACCGACGGGCAGCACCCCTAAATTCCAACAATTTAGTTATAAACTTCATCCCCTAGTCCTCCATTTCCCCGGTGTCGTTTTCTTCCTGATACATGCTGCGCAGTTTCCTCAGCATACGGAAATATTTTGCCAGTTTTCTTCTGGAATAATTATAATAAAACGAATATCCCATCATTGCCGCCATCAGATATATGGTAACCACAATAATGTACACACCTAAAATCGCCTTTCCGATTCCGATATAATCAAGATTTACCGCTTCACGGATCAGATATTCCATATGATATGCCACCAGCATGGCGAGAACCAATAAATAACCTATGGTTACGGCAATCAGATTTTGCAACAGCTTCATCCTGACAAAATCGCGTCGGTAATATTTCCCAAGCTTAATATCTTCTTTTCCTTCTTTTTTTTCATAAATAGCCAGCTTTGTCATCAGTCTGACTTTTCTTGTATTTACCATAAATGTCTTCCTCAACTTATATTTATACAAATCTATCATAACACATTCTTTCCCGAAGAGGAAGAAGAATTTATCGTGATTTTTTTGTAATCTTTTCTTAAAGTTTTGCCATATTTCCGTAAAAATAAAACAGGCCATGCAAAAATGCACAGCCTGTTTCCCCATAATTATTTATAAGAAGAAACTATTCTCCCTTTACCGCAAAGCACACGCCGGTATCCGACGGCTCATCTTCGTCAAAATTGTAATCCTTCCCCGGCAAAAGCGCATTCATGATGATGCCCACAAGCGCACCTACCGCAAGGCCGGAAAGACTGATGGTTACGTTTCCGATATTGAACGCAATCGCACCTGCCGCACTGTACTTGATACCGATGGAAAGCACAAGAATTAACGCTGCAATAATAACGTTTCTTGTCTTGGAGAAATCAATTCTTGTCTCTACGATGTTACGGACACCGACTGCGGAAATCATACCATAAAGAACTAAGGATACACCACCGCAGGTTGCTGTCGGCATACAGCCGATTAAAGCTGCAAACTTCGGAGAGAAGGAGAACAATACTGCAAATACCGCTGCAATACGGATCACTCTCGGGTCATATACTTTAGTCAAAGATAACACACCGGTATTTTCTCCGTATGTTGTATTTGCCGGAGCTCCGAATAAGGACGCAACCACCGTTGCCAGACCATCTCCGAGAAGTGTCTTGTGTAAGCCCGGCTCCTTAATATAGTTTTTGCCTACAGTCGAAGAAATCGCCGAAATATCACCGATGTGTTCCACGATGGTAGCCAGAGCAATCGGCATAATGGTAATGATGGAAGTAATCAACATGGACGCATCCAAATCAGAAAAAATGGAAAATGCGGTTGCTTCCCAGTGAATCGGGAAACCAATCCATTTTGCTTCCGCTACTGCAGAAAAATCTACTCTTCCCATGCAGGCCGCAAGCACATACGAACCGATGACACCAATGATAATCGGAACGATTTTTACCATGCCCCTGCCCCAGATATTGCTCGCAACTACAAGTAAAATTGCAACAAGGGCAATGAGCCAATCCTGTGCACAATTATCAATTGCAGACTGGGAAAGTGTAAGACCGATTGCGATAATGACCGGACCGGTAACAATCGGAGGGAAGAATTTCATCACGCGGTTTGCACCGAAAACTTTAATCAGAAGAGCAAGAAGTAAATATAAGAGACCTGCACATGCAACACCAAAGCATGCATAAGGAAGCATTTCTGTGTTTGGCAGTTTAATGTTTGGATTTTCCGTTTCCAACATTGGAGCGATTGCGGAATAGCCGCCGAGGAAGGCGAAGGAAGAACCGAGGAAGGCAGGCACCTTACCCTTACAAATCAGATGGAACAACAGCGTTCCGAGACCGGCGAACAAAAGCGTCGTAGAAACATCAAGACCTGTTAACATAGGAACCAGAATGGTTGCACCGAACATTGCAAACATGTGCTGCAAGCCGAGCAATATCATTCTTGGTGTTCCAAGTTCTCTGGCATCGAAAATTCCATTTTCACCGAGGGTTACTTTTTTGTTTTTCTCACTCATAACCAATTTCTCCTTCATGTGTTATTTGTTTTTTGAACCATATCTATCTTATCCGTTCTTGTCTTCCGCGTCAAGCAAATCCCTCTGGGAAATTAGTCTTTTTATTGCGAAATTTTTGTTTTTTTGGTATGCTGATAGAAGATGATGAAAAAGTACAACGGAGGCAGAAAAATATGCAAAAGCGGTTGACAAAAAAATTCTGGATATTACTTACCATTTTCGGTCTGATGGGGCAGGTCGCATGGGTCGTTGAAAATATGTATTTCAATGTATTTATCTATAAAATGTTTCACGCCACCCAGGCGGATATTGCCATGATGGTCAGTGCAAGTTCCATTGCCGCGACGGTGACCACACTCTTAGTCGGAGCCTTTTCCGACCATATTAATAAGCGGAAACTGTTGATCAGTGGCGGCTATATTTTATGGGGTGTCTCCATTTTATCCTTTTGCTTTATCCGTATGGATATTCTGACTCCACTTGCCGGCAGCACCGCCGCTGCCGCATCACTCGGCGTGACACTCGTTATCCTAATGGACTGTGTAATGACGTTTTTCGGTTCTTCCGCAAACGACGCCGGTTTTAATGCATGGATGACCGACTGGGGCGATGAGACCTCCCGTGGTAAAATCGAAGGCATTAACTCCATGATGCCGCTCGTTTCTATTTTAGTTGTGTTCGGTGGCTTTATGTTTTTTGATTTAGACAAGGGCAGCAGCTGGACACTGATTTTTGTGATCATCGGAACTGCAGTTCTTGCCATCGGCATTCTGGGACTGTTTACGTTAGAAGAGGCACCGGAACTGATTGCCCGCCGTGACGAAGAAGCGGCCGCGGGCGTAAAGAAAAACTATCTGGCAACCGTCGTTTACAGTTTCCGTCCGGATGTGATTGCAAAAAAACCGCTCCTCTATCTTGTCATTATTGCGTTTGCACTTTTTAATATTTCGATTCAGATTTTCATGCCTTACCTGATTCTGTACTACGAAGTTGGCCTCGGCATGACAAATTATGTACTGATTATGGCTCCCGCCATTATCATTGCGGCACTGATTACCGCTTTTTACGGAAAACTGTACGACTTAACCGGCTTTAAAACCTCCGTACTTCCGACGCTTGCCATGCTGCTGGCGGGTTACGTCTTTTTATACTTCGGCAGAAGCACCGCTATTGTTTTTATCGGTTCTCTGCTTATGATGACCGGATATCTGACCGGCATGTCCGTATTCGGCGCCATGATCCGGACGCAGATTCCGGAAAGTAAGGCAGGACAGTTCCAGGGAATCCGTATCATCGGGCAGGTTTTTATTCCGGGAATTATCGGACCGATGATTGGAAATGCCGTGTTACGGAATGCTGCTACCGTTACCAACAATGACGGTACCGTTTCCTTTATTCCAAATGAAACTATTTTCCTTGCGGCATTTGTTGCAGGAATTGCTGTGTTACTGTTTTTGGCACTGATTTTCCGCTTTGTAAAAAACGGACACTATACACTCACCAGCACCGCAGGAGAAGCACTCGGTGCGGTGAAAAACGTCTGGAAGGAATATCCGAGACCACAGTTGAAACGAGGCAACTGGATGTCTTTAAACGGCACCTGGCTGTTAAACAACCACGAAATCCGGGTTCCGTTCCCTCCGCAGTCTATCTTATCGGAATACGAAAAAAAGGTTGGTTCACACCTTACATACAAAAAGGTGTTCCGTGCCAAAAAGCCGGAAGCCGGCATCCGTACCCTGCTCCATTTTGATGCGGTTGATCAGATTGCCGAGGTGACCTTAAACGGCGTTCTTCTCGGAAAACACGAGGGCGGGTACCTGCCGTTTACCTTTGATATTTCCAATGTGATTTATTTTGATAAAGACAATACGCTGATTGTAAAAGCGAAAGATACCTTGTCAAGGAACTATCCTTACGGAAAGCAGACCAAAAAACGCGGCGGCATGTGGTATACGCCGGTCTCCGGCATTTGGAAAAACGTCTGGCTGGAGCAGGTGCCGGACACCTACATCAAAGATTTGAAACTGACTCCGGATTTGGACGGTCTGCATATTGCCATCGGTACCAACCATCCGCAAAAGCCCGTGCATGCGCAGGTTTCCATCACCCTTCACAACGGGGATACCATTGATTTTACGATGAATAAAAACAACGGCTATGTCCGGTTACGCGGCATTACCCTGGAAGACGGTACATTATACGAACCGCTTCTTTGGGACACCGAGAATCCGCACCTGTATCCGATGACCATTACCGTAGACGAAGATGTCATTGAAACTTATTTCGCACTCCGCACCATAGAAATCAGAGAAGTAAACGGAGTGCAGCGTGTCTGTCTCAACGGCAAACCGGTATTTTTACACGGTGTTCTGGACCAGGGATATTTTTGCGACGGTATTTTCCTTCCTGCTGACGAGAAAGAATTTGAACGCGATATTTTAAGAATGAAGGAACTCGGCTTTACTATGTTGCGCAAGCACATCAAGGTGGAGCCGGAAGCCTTTTACTACTATTGCGACAAGCACGGTATGCTCGTGGTGCAGGATATGGTAAACAGCGGTGGTTATTCGTTCCTGCGTGACACTGCCCTGCCTACCATCGGCATGAAAAAACTAAACGACCGGCACCGCCTGTTTAGCGGAAAGATGAAACGTTTCTGGGAAACGCACATGAAAGAAACCCTGTCCCATCTTTACAACCACCCTTCCATCGTGGTATACACCATTTTCAATGAGGGCTGGGGACAGTTTAACAGCGACAAGATGTACGGCATTGCAAAGCAGCTTGACCCGAGCCGGCTTTACGACTCCACCTCCGGCTGGTTTGCACAAAACAATAACGACTTTGACAGCTTACATGTTTACTTCGGCGACCTGGAGCCAAAGCCTGCCACCCGTCCGATGTTCATTTCCGAATTCGGCGGTTGTGCTTATCCTGTCGAAGACCACATTTACGCAAAGTACGCCTCCTATGGCTACGGCAGCTGTAAAAACGCTGATGAAGTTTCCGAAAAGGTCTGGACTGCATACCGCACCACCATCCTTCCGGTTATTAAAGCCGGGTGCTGCGGTGCCGTTTATACACAGCTTTCCGACGTAGAAGACGAGATCAACGGATTCTATACGTATGACCGTAAGATATGCAAGGTGAACGTGGCGGAAATGCAGAAGTTGCGTGCCGAAATTGATGAAATTATGGAGAACCTGTAAGGACTTCTTGGAGTTTAAGTAAATAAAGACCCCGGGATGAGATTTTATCCGATGAAAACGCGCTCTCGCTCCCTCACGACGCAGCGGTACTAGGCTCATGCGAAACAAGTTTCGCAAAACTTCGCCAAGGACCGGCGTCGCTCAAGGGTTTTCACTGGATAAAATCTCATCCCGGGGTTATTTATGTATTGAACTTTCCAAGAGACAAATTACAGGTTCTTCAAAACTCTTACCTTCCTCCGTCAAGGCATAGTTCATACCAATAATAATCGAAAAAACATTAAAAAAGTTGGTAAGTGCATTTGGGGCACTACCAACTTTTTTCTTCTTTTTTTTATTTGTTGGATGGGCAGCACCAACATATCTCTCTTTTTTAAAGATTGTTGGTTTGGTGCTTTCCAATAATATTCTTCTTTTTCAAATATGTTGGTTTTCTTCCCCAACATATTTTCATTTTTCTGAAATTGTTGGTACCAATATCTCGGCGACTACCAACATTTCTTGCTTTTTCCAATTTTTATTGGAAATTCGCCTGTAAAAATCCCCGGACACCTAAAAATCAACCCCGAAAACAGCATTTCCGCTCTTATAAAAACTGAATTCCCTTCTCCCGGGCGAGTGCCAGCGTCTCCTCCGGCCAAATAGAGGACTGCACTTCTGCGATGTGTGCTTTATGTAAGAAGAACATACAAATACGGGACTGACCGATACCACCACCGACCGTATACGGCAGTTCTCTGTTTAAGACTGCCTTCTGGAACGGCAATTCCGCACGGTCTTCGCAACCGGAGAGTTTTAACTGCTCTGCCAGGGAAGTTTCATCCACACGGATTCCCATGGAGGACAGCTCGAGTGCAATATCAAGTACCGGATAGTACACGATAATATCCCCGTTTAAACTCCAGTCATCGTAGTCCGGGGCTCTGCCGTCATGCGGCTTGCCGGAAGCCAGTTTGCCGCCAATCTGCATGATAAATACAGCCCCTTTTAGTTTTGCAATCTTATGTTCTCTTTCTTTTGCCGTATCATTAGGATACATA
Organism: Lachnospiraceae bacterium; assembly: GCA_015057585.1. Lineage (GTDB taxonomy): Bacteria > Bacillota > Clostridia > Lachnospirales > Lachnospiraceae > SIG299. The sequence continues at coordinate 186,730 of SVEF01000004.1, forward strand.
TTTTCGAGTTCCTGCGTGGTCACAAATGCGATCTCTTCCGGAAGAATTTCTTCAATATAATCGTATTTGTCTGCCATGTAGTGTTCCGTTTCGCGGAGTGCCGCATACACCTTACGCACCACATGCTTTAATGTCTCTACATTTCTCTCATCCTGCAGAATAATTTTTTCCCAGTCCCACTGGTCTACAAAAATCGAGTGCAGGTTATCGGTGTCTTCATCTCTGCGGATGGCATTCATATCGGTATATAAACCTTCCCCATAAGAAAATCCGTACTGCTTCAGTGCAAGGCGTTTCCATTTTGCAAGCGAATGTACAATTTCCACTTCCGCATCGTTTTGCTCCTTAACCCCAAAACGTACCGGTCGTTCCACGCCGTTTAGGTTATCGTTCAGACCGGATTCCGGTTTCACAAACAACGGTGCAGAAACACGCGTCAGATTTAATTTTTTTGCCAGCTGGCGTTCAAAATGGTCTTTGACACTTTTAATAGCACGCTGGGTTTCTTTTATGCTGAGTTCCGAACGATAACCGTCCGGGATGTAAAACTGTTCCATACGCTACCTCTTTCTCGCTTTACTTCGTTAAACTTCCATTAGTGTATCAGTTTTTCTGCAAAATAGCAAGAGGAAAGCCGAAACTTTCCTCTTAAACACGTAATTTATTCTACCTTAAATCCAATAAAGTTTTCTTTTCCGGTGTAGTTTTCATGCAGTTTCTTTACAAAATCATAATCCTTTGCTTCATTGAACACAAGAAGCTCACACAAATCACCGACAAAGGACGGCTGGAACACATCGCCTCCCAGCATAATCCATTTTGCATAACGGTTTACGGGTACATTTTCCCTGACACCGACAACCTCTCCGTTGATAAATGCGGTTGCCGTTTCCGTTTTTGCATTATAGGAAACCACAAAATGCGCCCAGGTGTTTTCCCAGAGCTGACAACCGGTCACGTCATACCAGCCATTTACCTCCTTGGAATCGCGAATGCGGAAATCAGAATTCCCGTCCCATGCCAGCGGCACCATACTGAAAAATCCGCTTTCGTATTTTACATAAAAGACGGAAGTCCAGTTCCTTAACACCTCCGGACGCACCCAGAGGGAAACTGTAAAGCTGTCGTTTACCAAAACGTTGGACGGAATATGTACCGTGTTTTCTTCGGTTGGCCCGCCCGGGAAATGAAGCGATTTGCTGTCAGCAAAAATACCGGCGCGGTATTCAAAGCCTTCTCCGCTGAGCAGACCGCGGAAGTCTCCTTCTTCGGCATTCAAATTTCCGTTCAGACGGAAGCTGTAGCAGTCCTTTTCATTGCCGATGTAGTTCTGTGCAAAAATGCGGAACTCATCCGGCGGCAACGGGTTGGAGTAATAAAAGCCCTGTACAATCTGGCAGCCGTAGCTGGTCAGAAAATCTATTTCCTGCTTGCTTTCCACGCCTTCTACCACAACGTCCATTTTCAAATCCTTACAAAGGGAAATGACATTGCGGAGAACTTTTTTACCACGCAAATCCTCCGATGCGGCACGCAGCATTCCTTTATCAATGGAAATACAATCGACCGGAATATCCTTTAACAAATACAGTGCCGAGAATCCTGCACCAAAGTCGTCGATTGCCACCTGGAAGCCCTTTGCCTTCAGCGTTTCCGCCATCAAAATCAACATCTCGCTGTCTTTGACAAACGTTTTTTCCGTAATCTCGATTTCGAGTTCCGAGGTCTTCACCTGATACTCGTTCGCAATCTCCTCTAAAGTATCTGCAAAATTACGGTCGTACAGATGCATTCTCGACATATTGACCGAAATCGGCAGATGCTCCAATTCCGTCCCCTTCCAGGATGCCTTCAACCGGCACACCTCTTCAAATATGTACAAATCCATTTTGGAAATAAAGCCTGTCTTTTCAAACAAGGTCAGATACACCTTCGGAAGACGCAGTCCGTCCTGCGGATGCTCCCAGCGGGAAAGTGCCTCTGCCGCATACAGTTCCGAAGTAACAATATTCACTCTCGGCTGTAAATAGACTAAAAACTCTCTCCGGCGAAGCGCAGACTCCATCTCCGCCTCCATGCGCCGGTTAATCTCATACGTAGTATCTTCCTCCCGGTAGACTGCCAGACGGTTTTTTCCGTCCAGTTTCGCACGATACATCGCAATGTCCGCTTTTTCCATCAGCTCGTCAAGCGGCACCGATGCCATCTGATTTAAAACCACACCGATACTTAAGGAAATCATCGAAAGAATCTCTTCCCTAAAGTCCATTTCCTTAAACTGTTTGATCAGGTTCCTTGCAAGCTTGGAAACTTCCTCTTCTGTCATTTTGCCGTCTAACACAACGAAAAATTCGTCCCCTCCGATACGGGCAGCAAAGCCTTTTGCGTTCTCCTGCAAAAACCTGCCGATACATACCATCAGCCGGTCGCCCATGGAGTGACCGTAAAAATCATTGATTCTTTTATAATTATCCACGTCCAGAAACATGCCATGGACTTTGTCTCCTTCATCCAGACTGTTATAATACTGGTAAAGGCTTCTGCGGCTCGGTAAATTTGTCAAATAATCTTTTTCCATGTGATTCATTCCTGCTACCTCTCTTTATGCGGCATCCTGCAGATATACTACATCGTAATTTTAGACCTTTGACAAACATAAGTCAATAAGGTTCTTCTATCTTCGTTTGCATCATTTGACATTTTTACCGCATCGGCTTAATATATAATCAATAAGGTTTGGCCCAAACCTAAGAAGGAGGTTACTATTATGAAAAAATATGTTACTCTGTTTTGTCTTTGCATTACTCTGCTTTTTACCGCAGCGTGTGGTGGTGACAAGCAATCACCACTCACTCCGACTCCGGTCCCGACTTCTGAGCCGACTCCGTCGCCTAGCCCGACACCGGTTCCTGAAAACGAAGCAGTGAATGCACTGGATCGTCTGGAAGAAAAGCTACAGGCCATGCTTTCCCGGACCGGTACTGCAGACCTTGATATGACCAAGGGTATCGGTTATGACGTTACCATAGACGTTTCTGTTAACCAGATGCTGTTAAGTCTCCTCGGTATGGCGGATTTAAATCAGATTGGAATTGACCTGTCTGCCGACATGAATCAGGAACTTTTGGGTATGAACATGGCACTTTCTCTCGGAAATGAAACCCTTTTGGCTTCCGAGATGTTATACGACTATGAGAAGCTTCTGATGAACGTTCCGAAGTATTCCTCCGCATATATGCTGTCCGAAACGGCCGAAGGCTCTGCTTCCGATAATGCAGCTGTTTCCGTTGACTATGCAAAGCTGACAGAATTAACCCGGAAATTTATTTCTGATTCCTTCTTAAACTTCCGTCCGGTAGACGGTTACACCGACAATGCCACCCTGGAAGCAGATGCCTACAAAGTAACCGGCCGGAAATTTTCTGCAACGCTTTCCATGAGCGAATTCAGTACCCTGTTGCAGGAATACGAAGAAATTTATCAGAGCCTGTTCCCGGGAACAGATTTGAATCTTTCGGAACTTGAAATTACCGACTTTGATAATCTCGTTCTGGATTATTACTATACCGGCAAGGAAGGTATCTACGGATGGTCCTGTTACCCTGATAGTGCACCCGCAGACACAATCGGAGTTATCTCCGCTGAAAACGGACTCTGCTTCTTTAACACCGGCGAAGAGATTTTATTCTATACCGAAAAAACCTCTGACACCGAAGGTACTTTTTATTTCCCAAGTGAGGAATCTCCACTCACTCTGGTCTATACTAAGGGAGAAAACCAGATTGACCTTTATGAACCGGAGTCCGACATTACCATTTCTGCCAACTGGGATTTTTCAGAGAATAAAATCTCCTACGGATTTACTTTTGCAATGACCGATATTTCCGTCACCTGTTCCATGGTTATGGAAGGAAAGCTTGCCCACATGGAAATGGCTCTTATCAGTTATGACACACAGTTAGCTACCCTTACTGCAGATTATATCATCCGTGAGATGCGTCCGGTTTCCATGCCGGAGACCTGGTTGGAACCAGAGGCATGGCGCGCGCAGTTTGATGCCGATGCCTTCTATGCTGATATCGAAACAATGGCAGAGGGAATGCCGGAAGCGGTTTCCGCTTTCCTGTACGGCTTTTACGAAGGCTTTACCGGTATCGATGTCACACCGGAGGAACCGCCGGTAGAAGAACCGTCAGTAACACCTTCCGTTACTCCGGAGCCAACTTCCGAATATGATTTCTCCGTCCTGACGGGATATGCCGCGGACGAATACGGCAATGTCGAGTTCCTCGCTTTGGAAGAAGAAGTGCTTGCCCTCGGTCTTACCTCGACCGGCATCTACGGCACAGCGCTTACCGACGAACAGCGTCAGTTGTTGGTGCAGTACGGTTCTACCGTCCTTGATAACCCTTACTCGGAATATGGTACGTTCTACGAGATTTCGGGTAACGTTTATTCTTCCGTTGACAGCTATTTTTATACCGAATACTACACCGCAGATTCCGCCAACTACTACAACCAGGTAGACTTATACATCGAAGCCTTAACCGGCGACTTTTACAACGTTGGTGTTGCAAACACCTCGAAGGAAAAAGCATTTGCCATGGCTAATGACATTCTTGCCATCTTAGGCGAGACAAGCCGTCTGGATGTAAATACCGATGTCAGTGCCTTAAATAACGGCATCTGGGTTGGTGATTACTATATCTACGGTTGGGATAACGTGGATTATTTCCTGATTCGGATTTACTAAAGATTTCAAAACAAGATATCCTGCAAGGTCCACACGTCACGGTGTGGACCTTGTTTTTCATCTTCGTAATCCCTTGTGCATCTTCCACAAAAAACACCCTCATTTTTCTACGCGTCATAACCTTGTTTTTCCCCGGAGATTACCTTATACTTTTTATTACAAAACGTTTTGTATCTTTGCTATTTATAGTCATTTGTCTTACTTTCTGTTCTTGACTGACACCCTGACGAAAAGCAAGATACCGAAATATATCCTTTGCTTATTTTTCTTGCCAAATAACACCGGCCACGTTATACTGAGAGCAAGGAAAGGCAGTTTCAGTCACGACAGACCACACAAAAGGAGGTCACTTGTGACACAGATTAACAGACAGCATAAAGACCGCATCTTCCGCCTTCTCTTTGCAGATGAAAAGAATAAGGCCAACACTCTGGCTCTCTACAATGCATTGAATCATTCTTCTTACACCGATGCAGATGAACTGGAAATTACAACTCTGGAGGATGCTTTATACATCAAGATGAAGAACGATCTTTCCTTTGTTATTGCAGATCGGATGAATTTATACGAGCAGCAATCCACTCATAACCCTAACATGCCGCTACGCGGCTTCCTTTACTTTGCCAGCCTTTATGAGAAGTATCTGAAAACAAATGAATTCAGTATTCTCCTTAAAAAGCACATTAAAATACCTACTCCGAAATACGTGGTATTTTATAACGGTATCGATAAAAGACCTGCCGTGGAAAAACTTCGTCTCTCCGACGCTTTTCAGATTCCGGACGGCAGCGGTGAGTTTGAATGGACTGCAACGGTAATCAACCTAAACCATGAAGCCAACGGCGACTTACTGTCCCGCTGCAAACCGCTTTATGATTACACCTATCTGATCGGCAAGATACAGCTGTACCACAAAACCATGATGATTGAAGATGCAGTTGACAAAGCCGTGGACGAATGCATTGAAACCGATGTCTTACGCGACTTTTTGATTGCACACAAAAGTGAGGTAAAATCCATGTATTTAGCTGAATTTGACGAGGCCGCTTTCAAAAAGGGTGCAAGAGAAGAAGGATTGGAAGAAGGACGTGAAGAGGGACGCATTGAAGGACGCATTGAAGGACGTAACGAACATCTCCACGAACAGATTGCTTCCAAAATCAAGAAAGGCAAATCCTTAGAAGTGATTGCAGATGAAGTGGAGGAAACACCGGATGCGATTCGGGAAATTTACGAAAGATTATCAGAAGAACTAAAAAAATAACAAAAAAACGCCGCAACGGAAACCCGTTGCGGCGAAAAAAACAGAAGCAACCACCATTTTTTGATGATTGCTTCTGTTTGTCATGTTAACCCGGTCTCATTTGTGTATTTTATTCCATCTAATTCAGGATGTCCCAAAATCTGTAACTTATATCATCTATTTCTTTGAACTGTCCGTAAGCAATCGTACCGGTTTTGTCTGTAGCAATATTCTTACGCTCTATAATCAGAAGTCCGCTACCCACATTAAATACCGCTCCACGATAAAGGTAAAATTCGTAGCCGTCACTTGTAAACTTTAATGCTCTCGTCTTAGTATCCAATTCTATATTTGGTACTACATAGCCATAGATATCAATCACATCCTCCTCCGGATATACATTGCCATCCCAATCTGTCCATACTCCATCTATATATTCTACATAATCAGCTTCTCTTTCATAGTAGCCTTCACTTATGTAAACGGTACCGTTAACCTGCGTCATATCATCAAGTTCATACACATTATCTGTTAAATACTCATGCCACGCTCCGTCTCTTTTCTCATAAATGCTGCCATCACTGCCTTCCCAAATTCCGTCCTCGCGCATTTCTACATACACTTCTCCGATATAGAAGTTGCTCACATACGCCTTTTTATCTTTGTAAACATTGCCTTCCGCATCCTTCCATACACCGTCTGCATATACCGCACCAACAACCACTGCATCTACATAAATCGATTCAACGTAGCCTTCTCTGTCTGTCACGTCCTCGTCACTGTATACATTGCCATCCCAATCTGTCCATACTCCATTTTCAAGCATCACATAAACCGAGTCGACGTATGCCACAGCCTCAGCATCTTTGCTCGTTAAACAGCGACCTTCCAGTGTTACCAGTCCTTCATACTTCCAATCGGTATCAGCCTTTACTTCCGAGTATCCCCTCGAATAGTCCTTAATTTCAATTTTCAAATGTCCTTCGGCAATTGCAATCTCATACCAATCTTCGTTCGTCCAGAAGCCTGATACTGCATCCAGCAACTGCTTTTCCGTATACTGCGACAATGCAACATTTGCATCCACTGTCGGTGTTGGTGTTGCCGTTGGCACCGGAGTGCTCGTTGCTGTCGGCACCGGAGTGTTTGTTGCTGTCGGTACCGGGGTACTTGTTGCTGTCGGCACCGGAGTGTTTGTTGCTGTCGGCGCAGGCGTAC
>SVEF01000005.1 GCA_015057585.1 Lachnospiraceae bacterium
GATATACTCCGGATCTATAGAGTTCGACACATCTTTTCTTGAACTCATAACTGTAACGCATAAAAATACCCTCCTTACTGGTTCGTCCAGTAAAGAGGGTACATATCAAATTCGGCATCCTTTTTGGTTAATAAATAAAATGTACTTTTCCGTCCATATAAGCGCGGAAGGCATCACAGCCTTCTTCACATTCGCCATCGGTATGGAAGGTGCGTTTGTTGGAGGAAGAAACCGTAATCTCTTTTCCGGTAAGCAAGGTTACTCCCGGTTTTCCGGCATGCTTCTTTATATACAATAACGGAACGGTGCAAAGGGCTTTCAGACGGCTGATGCCGTGTACAATCAGGAAATCAAACTGACCGTCGGTGTCATCCGCTTTTGGTGTCATGGCAACACCGCCGCCTTCAAACGGCTGGTTCATGGTGGCGATGAAGAAAACGTTATGGTAGTCTGTCGTTTGTCCGTCAATCGTGACCGTCATGTCAGAAAGGTTTGCACTGAAAAGGCCTTTGACACCAATGGTAAGATAGACTAATTTTCCGAGTTTGATTTTATTTAATGCCTTTTTCAATCTCGACTGATTGGCCTCGTGGCAAATTTCCGCATCATAGCCGATGCCGGTGCTGACGATAAAGGAGCGTTTGGATTCGACGCCATGTTCACCCGGAAGGACAATGACTGCACGGTCAACCTCTAACCGGTGTTTCTTTTCCAGGATATTTGCAAGCTGCTCCTCTAACGTGGAAGGGATGGCCTTGTTTCTGCAAAAATCATTGCCGGAGCCGGTTGGGATGACGCTTAAAAGTAAGCGGTCAAAATCCGGGATGCCGTTGAGACATTGATTTACGGTACCGTCACCGCCGATTAAAACGATGGAAACGTCACCGCATTCCTTTGTAAATATTTCGTCCATAACCGGGCGCGGAGAGACATTGGCCTCTAAAAAATGCGCCTCGTAAGGAATCTGTTCCTTCTTTAAAAGTTCTTCTACCTCACCCCATTTTCTGGCACCTTTGCCGGAACGGGAAGCGGGGTTAATGAAAAAGTATAACATAATAATATCTCCTGTTGTGCTATCTGTCATTCGACAGAGTTTGTCATGGGTTGACAAAATGTTTTAAACAGTATTACGATAACATTTGAAGAAAAAGTTGTCAATCTTTCGTAAAGTAAATTCATGTTAATTTTATAGATGGGTTAGGGTTGCGTAGTGACAGAAATGTAGTGAAAAAGGAGGATACACAGTGAGACGCGAAGGCAATTTGCAGGGACTGACCGACGGAAAACTATACCGGAAAGGTGATGTGGCAAAGTTAGGGTGTAATGACTGTGAGGGCTGTTCTGCCTGTTGCAGGGGAATGGGGAATTCCGTCGTGTTAGACCCTTATGATGTGTGGAGATTGGAAAGAGGGTTGGCGAAACCGTTTGCCCGGATGATTGGAGCGGAGGTAATGCTTTCTGTGGTGGACGGACTGATTTTGCCGAGCCTGAATATGGAAAGTACGGGAACCTGTCCTTTCTTAAATGAAGAGGGGCGTTGCAGCATTCATGCGTTCCGTCCCGGTATCTGCAGACTGTTTCCGCTTGGCAGATATTATCATGACGGAGGATTTTCGTATGTTTTGATGACCGGAGAATGTAAGAAGGAGAACCGGACCAAGGTAAAGATTGAAAAATGGCTTGGAGAAGAGAATCCGGCGGCGCTGGAAACCTTTGTCATCCGTTGGAAGGAAATTCAGGAAACTGTGCGGGAGGAGATAGCACAGCTGCCGTCGCGGCTGTCGGAAGATGAGGCGCTGGCGGAGCAGAAAAGGAGAAGTCTTAGGTTGTTGCAGCAGTACTATTTGCAACCGTACGGAGAGAATTTTTTTGATGAGTTCTTAAACAGAGGAAAGTAAAATAAAATTTTTTTAGAAAAAGTGAAAAAAATTGCAATTTCCTCTTGCAAAAACTTTAGCGGACTAATATAATAATGCATCATAGCATTAAATCGACACAGAAACTGTCGAGACGGAGAATAAGAAGGAAGAGAGGATAAAGAAATGTCGTATGTAGATGAAGTAATTGCAAAGGTATCGGAAAAGAACGCAAATGAACCGGAGTTTTTACAGACGGTGGAGGAAGTGTTATCTTCCTTAAAACCGGTAGTAGACCAGCATGAAGCAGAGTACAGAAAGGCAGCGCTCCTTGAGAGAATGTGTGAGCCGGAGCGTGTGATTGAGTTCCGTGTAGCCTGGGTGGATGATAACGGTCAGACACAGGTAAACCGTGGCTATCGTGTACAGTTTAACGGTGCGATTGGCCCGTACAAGGGAGGACTTCGTTTCCATCCGTCCGTAAATTTATCCATTATGAAATTCCTTGGCTTTGAGCAGACTTTCAAGAACAGCCTGACGACACTTCCTATGGGCGGTGCCAAGGGTGGTTCCGACTTTGATCCTAGAGGTAAGAGCGATGGTGAGGTTATGAGATTCTGTCAGGCATTCATGACAGAGTTATATCGTCACATCGGTCCGGACGTGGACGTTCCGGCAGGGGATATCGGTGTCGGTGCGCGCGAAGTAGGATATATGTACGGACAGTATCGTCGTATTAAGGGGGCATTTGAGAACGGTACAATGACAGGTAAGGGACGTTCCTTCGGTGGTTCCTTAATCCGTCCGGAAGCAACCGGTTACGGTGCTGTTTATTATACTTGTGAAGTGTTAAAACACGAGGGAGAATCCATTGAAGGAAAGACCTTTGCGCTGTCCGGTTTCGGTAACGTGGCATGGGGTGCAGCTAAGAAGATTGCAGAACTTGGCGGTAAGGCAGTGACATTGTCCGGCCCGGATGGTTATATCTATGATCCGGATGGTATTGTGACGGATGAAAAGATCGATTTTATGTTAGAGATGCGTTCCTCCGGTCGTGACAAGGTGCAGGACTACGCCGATAAATTTGGATGCCAGTTCTTCCCTGGACAGAAGCCTTGGGGACAGAAGGTTGACGTGGTAATGCCATGTGCGACCCAGAATGATGTGAACATGGATGAGGCAAAGAAGATTGTGGCAAACGGTGTGAAGTATTATATTGAAGTCGCAAACATGCCAACAACAAACGATGCATTAAAGTTTTTATTGGACCAGGAAAATGTCATTGTAGCTCCGTCTAAGGCAGTCAATGCCGGCGGCGTATTGGTTTCCGGTTTGGAAATGAGCCAGAACAGCGAGAGATACAGCTGGACTGCGGAAGAAGTAGATGAAAAATTGCACCGCATTATGATCGGAATTCATGATGAGTCTGCAAAGGCAGCACAGGAATGCGGTCTGGGTTACAACCTTGTGGCCGGTGCCAATATCGCAGGTTTTAAGAAAGTAGCGGAAGCAATGTTAGCACAGGGTGTATTCTAAGCAGATTACGGATAAAATACATATCTTTTAATGTTTTTCATAGGTAACCTCCTAAAAATAAGCGGGCACTTTGGTGTCCGCTTATTTTTGGGAGGTTTCATTGGAAGTTGCTTTCCGGGAAAAAAAGAGATAAAATAGAGAAAATATCATTTTTTAGTAATTTGGGAAAACGGAGAGGAGAACAGAACATGAACATTGTAGCATTAGAAAGGAACAGCGCAGGTACCGATGTGTCGGTGGACTGCTGGAAGGAACTTGGGGAGGTGACCTGTTACAGAAATACTGTGACGGTGGAAGAGGTAAAGGAACGGGTAAAGGATGCAGACGTTATCATTGCAAATAAGGCACCGATGAATGGGGAAACGCTTGCAGAGGCACCAAATGTGAAACTGATTTGTGAACTGGCAACCGGCTTTGACAACTGTGATCTGGCGTATTGTAAATCCAGAGGAATCAAGGTGGCGAATGTCAAAGATTATTGCACGGATATGGTGGCTCAGCATACGTTTGCGTTTGCACTTGCTTTGAGTGAGAAATTACCTCATTATGACCGGTATGTGAAATCCGGCGAGTACAGCGCGCAGGATCGCTTTTCTAACTTTGATGTGCCGTTTTACGAACTGGCGGGAAAAACCTGGGGTATTGTCGGCATGGGAAATATCGGGAAAAAGGTAGCTCAGATTGCAACAGCGTTTGGCTGCAAGGTTATTTTCCATTCCATTACCGGAAAGAGCACCTGTACGGACTGGCAGCAGGTGGACAAAGACACTCTGCTTGCAGAAAGCGATTTCTTATCGTTACACTGTCCGCTCAGTGATTTGTCCAGAAATTTCATTGCAAAAGAAGAATTTAAGAAAATGAAAAAGACGGCTATTTTAATCAACGTGGCAAGGGGACCGGTGGTAAACAATACAGATTTGTATGAGGCACTGGAGAGTGGGGAAATCCAGGCGGCAGGTCTTGACGTTATTGAAAAAGAGCCTTTGGAAGTAACGAACCCGCTTAGTAAGATTAAAGACAGCAACAGGCTCCTCATTACGCCGCATTTGGCATGGGCAAGCGTGGAAGCGCGTACCCGCTGCGTAGAAGAAGTTTATGAGAATATCGCAGCGTTTCAGCGCGGAGAGAGCAGAAACGTAGTGAATCCGTAGTGAAAAAGTGTTTGACAATCCGGGAAATCGGTGCTACAATCACTGACAATTACAATTAAGAAAGGTGCACACCGAGATGACAATGTATCAGTTTTGTCAACTGAACAGGGACGACGATCGAGTGCGCATGTAGCTGGGACATAGGCTTCACAGGTACATGCGCTATTCGTGTTGTACCTGTGTGGCTAAACTATAAGTGGATACATGGTAAATGTGACCGACTGTTTTTGACCACACCGGGATAGTAGAATCCGAGTGCGGTCTTTTTTTGCTTTTCTGCAGAATTATTTCCGATGATGGAAAGTAGTTTTGCAAAACGGGCCCGAATTTCAAAAGAAGTATCTGTACTTTGGATTCTTTATCATAAAGAAAAGAAGATAAGAAAGGAAGATATCGCTATGAAAAAGATTCAGGGAATAACAGAAAGTGAAACAACAAGAAAACAGGCAGAAGCAGAGGAACTGCAGAACTATATCGGAGAAACCGTGCAGATGCATGGTTTCGTATACAAAATCCGGAAGATGAGTGATTTTGCGTTTGTGCTTCTCCGTACAAAACGTGCGGTGGTGCAGTGTATTTACAGTGCAGAGTATAGTGAGTTTCCATTAGAACTTTTACAGGAGGAAAGTGCGGTACAGGTTACTGCAAAGGTAATCGCAGAGGAGCGTTCGAGAACCGGTTATGAACTGCAGATGCTTGCGGTGGAAGTGGTATCCGTGCCGGAGGAATTGTCGCCGATTGTGATTAACAATAAGAAGGTGGACACCTCCATTGAAAACTTGCTGAATTACCGCCCGGTGACGCTTAGGAATGAAAAGGAGCGGGCTGTGTTTAAACTGCAGGAGGGGATTTGCCGTGCAATCCGTGAGTTTTTATATGAAGAACGGTTTACGGAAGTCCATACACCGAAAATCGTGGCAGAGGGTGCCGAAGGCGGAGCTAATATTTTCCGTCTGGACTACTTCGGAGAACAGGCTTATCTGGCGCAGAGTCCGCAGTTTTACAAGCAGATGATGGTTGGCGTGTTTGAGCGTGTGTTTGAGATTGCACCGGTGTTCCGTGCCGAAAAGCACGACACGGCACGACACTTAAATGAATACACGAGTGTGGACTTTGAGATGGGCTTTATCGAGAGTTTTGAGGAAATCATGCAGATGGAGACAAAAATGCTTCGTTATGTGATGAAATTTTTGAGAGAAAAATATGAGCAGGAATTGTCACTGCTAAGAGTTGTGTTACCGGAATTTACGGAAATTCCCGCGATCAGATTTTACGAGGCAAAAGAACTGGTGGCAAAGGAATATCATCGGGAAATGAAAGATTATGAAGATTTCGAACCGGAAGAAGAAAAACTGCTTTGCGAACTTGTGAGAAAACAAACCGGAAGTGAGTTTGTATTCGTAACGCATTATCCGAGCAAAAAACGCCCGTTTTATGCGATGGACTCAAAAGAAAACCCGGAGGAGACACTTTCGTTTGACCTGTTGTTCCGTGGACTTGAGGTGACGACCGGAGGACAGAGAATTCATACGTATCCGGAGCAGGTGGAAAAGATGAAGGCGCGCGGAATGAAGCCGGAAGCATTTGAGAGTTATCTGATGATGCATAAGTACGGTATGCCGCCGCACGGAGGGCTGGGACTTGGTTTAGAGAGACTGACGGCAAAACTGCTCGGCTTTGAAAATGTCCGTTATGCGACCCTTTTCCCGAGAGATATCAACCGCCTGACACCGTAAGGGAAAGGAATTTCCGATGTTTTGCAATTGATTTTTTGAACGGTTGCCGTTATAGTGAAGAGAGTAAATAGTTTTGTAAGGATTTCAATGACAGGAGAAATAAGATGACAGAACAGTTTTCTAGAATAGAGGCACTCCTTGGTGAGGAGGCAATGGAAACATTTGCAGCGGCAACCGTTGCAGTATTTGGTGTAGGCGGTGTCGGGGGTTACGCTGTGGAAGCTCTGGCAAGAAGCGGCATCGGCAGTTTTGATCTGATTGACAACGATACGGTTTCCGTTTCAAACTTAAACCGCCAGATTATTGCGACAACCGATACCATTGGACGCAGCAAGGTGGAAGTGATGAAGGAACGCATCCTTTCCATTAACCCTAAGGCGAAGGTAAGGACCAGGCAGTGCTTTTTTCTGCCGGAAAAGGAGGCAGAATTTGATTTCAGTGAATATGCTTATGTGGTCGATGCGGTGGATACCGTGACTGCAAAACTTTCGATTATTGCTTGTGCGAAGGCAGCAGGGGTTCCGGTTATCAGCAGTATGGGCACCGGAAACAAATTAAATCCGATGGAACTGGAAGTGACGGATATTTCCAAGACTTCCGTGTGTCCGCTTGCCAAGGTAATGCGGAAAGAATTAAAAGACCGCGGAATCAAGGGCGTGAAGGTGGTGTATTCGAAGGAACAGCCGCTGGTGCCAAAATTCTCATTAGAAGAAACGGACCCTGTGGCAAAGAAGCGCGGCACACCGGGAAGTACGGCATTTGTGCCGTCGGTAGCCGGACTGATTATTGCGTCTGAAATTATTAAGGATTTGGCAGGAGTCAGTAACCAGAGATAACAACCTGTAAATTTAACAGAGCGAAGGACAACAGCAGGACAAAGGAAAAATGAAAGACTTAACTAAGGGACCAATATTTAAAACAATTTTGATATTTGCAATTCCGATTTTCTTCGGTAATCTGTTTCAGCTGTTCTATTCACTGACAGATACGAGGATTGTAGGAACCTATCTTGGAGATGCGGCACTGGCAGCCGTCGGAGGCTCGGCAATTTTATGTAACTTGCTGATTAATTTTGTCAATGGCATGACACTTGGATTTTCGGTGCCGATGGCAAGGTTTTACGGAGGAAAGCAGCTGGAGAAATTGCGGAAAGCGTTTGCACTTTCGGTATGGATGGGACTTTTGCTTTGCACTCTGATTGTGACGTTTTCACAGATTTTCATGGACGAACTGATGGTATTCATGAAAATAGAAGAATCACTGCGAGCGGATGCCAAAAGTTATTGTGTGGTCCTCCTTTGCGGAGTCTTCTTTTCTTTTGCGTACAATTTGGGGGCATCGGTGCTCCGGGCACTCGGAAATTCTGTGACGCCGCTTTTGATGCTGGTATGTTCCAGTGTTTTAAATGTAATTTTGGATATTTACTTTATCGGTTCGTTGCATCTTGGGGTGTTTGGTGCGGCGCTTGCAACGGTCATTGCCCAGGCAATCAGCGCAATGCTTTGTCTGATTTATTTGTGGAAGAAATATCCGTTGTTACATTTTACAATGGAGGATTTAAGACCGGAACCGGGAATGTTAAAGGAACTTTTGGCATCCGGCTGTTCCATGGCATTTATGGGTTCGCTGGTACAGACGGGAACGCTGGTGCTTCAGACATCAATTAACGGCTTAGGACAAAATATTGTGGTGGCACATACATCGGCAAGAAAAGTTACAGAAATCTTTATGATGGTATTCAGTATCGTTGGTTCTGCCATGTGCACGTTTGTCGGACAGAACGTCGGTGCCGGGAAATATGACCGTGTGCGGAAGGGGCTTTTGGGAGCCATGGCATTTGAGGCGTGCTGGGCTATGATTGCCGTGCTGATTGCATTCGCAGCGGCTCCGCAACTGGTTACAATGATTACCGGAACGAGAACGGAAGAGGTGCTCGAAACCGCAAAGGTCTATCTGCGTTTTAATGCGAGCTTTTATACTGTAGTAGCAGGCGTTACGCTGTTTCGTAATGTCTTGCAGGGTATGGGCAGTCACATGGTTCCGATTGTATCGAGTTCTTTAGAACTGGTTGGTAAGGTTGTGCTTGCAAGACTTTTGGTGCCGCTCATCGGATATTGGGGAGTGATTCTGGCAGAGCCGGTATCGTGGGTGATTATGGTCATCCCGTTAGCTGTGCAACTGTGGAGAAGTCCGTATTGGAAACGGGATGAAAGTTGTTTTACAAGAAGTATTCCTTGATAATTTCGATAGGAAGGGTCATCCATAAGTCCAAAGTGTTCCCAATAGCAGATTTCTCCGGTTTTGGGATGGCGGATGGTGAAATCGGGATACAACGTAGAGTGTCCAAGTTCCAGAGCACATTCATAACGGAACGGAATGTTATTTGTAAATAAGGCCATGTCGATGAATACTTCTGATTTGTAGCGATTGTGATTGCGGGCACAGATGAGTTTGCCGTCGGGCAAAGAAGTTAATTTGAGTTGCAAATCATGGATTTGTTTATCAAGTAGTTTTTGCTTGTCATGAATCTTTTGATAAATAGATAGTTCCTCCTTTTAGTGTGGATTTAGGTGGATATTTGTATTTAAGCATAGAATGTGTTCTGTGTAAAGATGAAACCGAAGAGAAAGGCAGGAAAACTATAGAAAAAGTTTGAGAGAATACAGTGGCCGGGGTATATGGGAAAAAAGTTGTTCTGTATACCCCGGAGATGTTCAAACGCAAACAAAATTAAGGAAACGCAAACAAAAATCAAAATAAATCAAACAAAATCAGGTGTTTATACATATCCTCCGTCCAGACGGATGACCTGACCGGTAAGATAGGCCGGACTTTCGGCGAGCCGGAGTGCAAAAGCCGCCACTTCTTCCGGAGTTCCGAAACGACCGGCAGGGATTTCTTCTGCAAGTGCAGAGCGTTCCTCTTCGGAAAAGCAACGGTTCATTTCGGTATCGATGACGCCGCAGGCAATGGCATTCACGCAAATGCCGCTGGGTGCCAGCTCTTTTGCAAGAGCTCGGGTGAAAGCGTCCATGCCGCCTTTGGATGCGGAATAGGCAACTTCACAGGAGGCACCGCAGGTTCCCCACATGGAGGAA
The DNA here is from genome assembly GCA_015057585.1 of Lachnospiraceae bacterium. Taxonomy (GTDB): domain Bacteria; phylum Bacillota; class Clostridia; order Lachnospirales; family Lachnospiraceae; genus SIG299. Next base: position 9,378 of record SVEF01000005.1, read on the forward strand.
ATATTGAGAATGCAACCCTGCTTTTTAGAAAGCATCAGAGGAATGGCGTTGGAACAACAGTAAAAAACAGAGGAAAGGTTTGTATCGATCACACGTTTCCAGTCGGCTGGGGTCATGTCGGTTAAAAGCCCGACATAGGAAATACCCGCGTTGTTGACCAGGATGTCCAGACGGCCGAATTCCTGGCGGATGCTATGGAACATGGATTCCACAAATTCCGGATTCCCGACATCGCCGATACAGGCAAGACAGCGTACGCCAAAGGCTTTAATTTCTGCTTCAAGACCGGCGAGCGCTTCGGCGCTTTTTGAACAGTTGATGATAACATCGTAGCCGTGGTTTGCAAAGGTAAGTGCAATGGCGCGGCCGATTCCGCGGGATGCACCGGTAATGAGAATAACCTTCCGTTCCATTTTAAATCCTCCAGTATCTATAATCTGCCGATATTATATCATACTTCTTTGGTTTTGTAAGATATTTCTTTTCAGAAATCCCAATGGTAAATTTGTGTATTTCTCCTAGTATTTTTATACATTTTCGGTTACAATAGGAACGATGACTCCGGAAAGGTGGAAATGTGGATGAAGCACTTGCGAATGATAAAGATTGCGGCATGGGGAACTTTTGGAATTATTCTGATATGGTTGACGATTGCCGGCATCTATCCGGCTCTTTTGAGTATGCTTTCGGTACCTGAGGTAAATCCTGCGGAATTGCCGAAGGAACAGGAAAAACAAGAAGTAAAAGAACCGGAAGAGTTGCTTTTGACCGCTGTCTATGAAAGAGGAGATGACGGAAAATTTTCCGGAATAAATATAGAAGTATTTCATACGGGGACGAAAAACGCGTATTATATGGAAGTACCTATACACACAAAAGTGACATTATCCACAGAACTATATAAAAAACTGCAGGCATATTCTCCCGAACTTCCGCAGTATTTCAAACTGGCTAATATGGGTGAGTGGTTTTCTGAAGAATACTGTCTGACCGGTTGCAACCGGATTTTGTCCGAAGTGCTGGGAGTGGAAATTGTGCATTATATCGTAGCGGACAAAGACGCCATGGATTCCTGGAGCGAAGGACTGCTGGCTTTGACACAGAAGGAGGAACCACCCGAAGAATTCTTTTTGAAATATAACAAATGGATCGAACATACAGAAGCGGATCTTACGGTGGAAGAGCGCTGGGTATATTATGAAAGTTATAAAGATATCGTTTTGCATGAAAAGGAGATTGTGCCGGGTGCAGAGGGGATGGCGGAGTACCTGGTTACGACGGGATTGACAAAACTTCGTCTGGAAGAACTGATGGAGCGGGCACAGAGCCTTGAGACGGAATAGTGAAAAAGTGTATGAAGAGAGGATAAAAAAGAAGATATGAAAAAGACGGATGTCGGACTATGGAAAGATATTGTTTTTATTTTGCTGGGAACCTTTATTATGACATTGGGAGTCAACTGGGTGCAGGATCCGATGGGGCTGGTATGCGGAGGTGTGACCGGTTTTGCCATTGTCATAAAATATGTTACTTCTTTTGTGATTGACGGAGGAGTGCCGCTGTGGCTGATTAATATCTTGTGTAATGGACCGTTATTCATTGCAGCATTTTTTATGAAGGGATGGAAGTACATTGCAAAGACTTTGTTCGCGACGCTTTCCCTGTCCTTTTTCCTTGCAGTGATACCGGTGTTTCAGTTGTTTGAGGATTATGTATTGGGTGTACTTTTTGGTGCGGTAACCACAGGTGTCGGCATTGGGCTGGTACTTTCAAGAATGGCGACTACGGGGGGTACGGACTTACTCAGTGCACTGATTCATGAAAAGAACAGGCATTTTACGATTCCACAGTTACTTGCGGTTATTGACGGATTGATTGTGGTCCTTGGTGCGGTAGTGTTTGGCATTGAGAATGCCATGTATGCGATTGTGGTGGTTTACATTGTGGCAAAGATTTCCGACGGCATGCTCGAGGGTCTGAAGTTTGCAAAGATGGCACATATTATTTCAGATAAGGCGGAGGAGATTGCAGAAGTGATATTGCAGGATGTCGACCGCGGTGTAACCGGTATTAAGGTGCAGGGAATGTATTCGAAAACAGAGAAAAAAATGTTAATGTGCGTGGTCACGAAGAAAGAAATCGTGGAACTCATGGATATTGTGCACAAAATTGACCCATCCGCTTTCGTCATTGTGAACGATGTTCGGGAGGTTATGGGAGAAGGGTTTATTGAAATTACACAGTAAACATATCACAAAAAACGAAAAAAATAGGCAAAATGAACAAAAAAAATTTAAATTATACAAATTGAACAAAAACTGAAATCCGATTTTGTGGAAATGCAACATGGTTTTTTTTCTGTAATTAGTGTATAGTATAACCATATGGAAAACTGAAACGAAAGATTTAAACAAATATCAGGAGGAAAATCCGCCGCCGCAGGCAGGACGGGTAAATTCCTTCGGAAAACAAGGAGGATTAGAATGGCAAGTTTATCTTTAAAGCACATTAACAAGACATATCCGAACGGATTTGTTGCAGTTAAGGACTTCAACCTTGAGATCGCAGATAAGGAATTCATCATCTTTGTAGGTCCATCCGGTTGTGGTAAGTCCACTACACTTCGTATGATTGCAGGTCTCGAAGAAATTACAGAAGGTGAATTATACATTGGCGATAAACTGATGAACGACGTAGAACCAAAGGACAGAGATATCGCGATGGTATTCCAGAACTACGCTCTGTATCCACATATGTCTGTGTATGACAACATGGCATTTGGTCTTAAGTTAAGAAAGACTCCAAAGGATGAAATCGATAAGCTCGTTCATGAAGCAGCAAAGATTCTTGACATTGAACATCTTTTAGACCGTAAGCCAAAGGCTCTTTCCGGTGGTCAGAGACAGCGAGTTGCCATGGGTCGTGCTATCGTACGTAATCCTAAGGTATTCTTAATGGACGAACCGCTCTCCAACCTGGATGCAAAGCTCAGAGTACAGATGCGTATCGAGATTTCCAAGTTACATCAGAAGTTACAGACAACCATCATCTACGTAACACATGACCAGACAGAGGCTATGACACTCGGTACCAGAATCATCGTTATGAAGGATGGTGTTATCCAGCAGGTTGATACACCTCAGAACTTATATGACAGACCGGACAACCTCTTCGTAGCAGGTTTCATGGGATCTCCTCAGATGAACTTCATCAACTGTGAAGTTGTAAAGAATGGCGAAGATGTTCTCCTTAACTTTGCTGAGCGTTCCATTAAGCTTCCGGAAGCAAGAGCTAAGAAGTTAATCGAAGGCGGTTATGTTGGCAAGGAAGTTATCCTTGGTATCCGTCCGGAAGACATTAAGGATGAGCAGGTATTCATTGAAACTTCTAAGGACAGCGCATTTGACGCTACCGTAAGAGTTTACGAATTACTCGGTGCAGAAGTATTCTTATACTTCACAATTGCTGATACTGTAGATATTACAGCAAGAGTAAATCCTCGTACATCCGCAAGACCTGGTGATACAATCCAGATTGCCATGGACCTTTCCAAGATTCATATCTTTGATAAGGAAACAGAGCAGGTTATCACTCACTAATTCATATAGTATAATACATACCCCCCCCCGACATTCAGGTGTCGGGGGTTTTTTTGGCTCTTTGTCAAGAGTTGGGGGGAAATAAGTTTTTATATGTCGCATACCTGCCGGAACTTTGCCTGTTCCCGAAGTTTATGAAAATTTTAGTTGATATTTCCACAAAAGTGTATATACTAAGAAAGCGTAGATAAAATGGTAAAGTGTTCATTTAAAAGAAATGGAGAAGAGAACATGCTTCAGTTAATGGAAATCGTAAAGAAATATAAAACAGGAGATACCGAAGTAGATGCTCTGTGCGGCGTCAGCCTGACTTTCAGAAACAGCGAATTTGTTTCGATTCTGGGTCAGTCCGGTTGCGGTAAGACGACGCTTTTGAACATTATTGGAGGGTTAGATCAGTATACAAGTGGCGATCTGGTTATCAACGGAAAATCTACAAAGCAGTTTAAGGACAGGGACTGGGATACTTACCGGAACCATTCTATCGGCTTTGTCTTCCAAAGCTATAACCTGATTCCGCATCAGACAGTACTTGCAAATGTAGAACTTGCGTTGACGCTTTCCGGAGTCTCCAAGTCGGAGAGAAGAAAGCGCGCGATAGAAGTGCTCACCAAGGTGGGTTTGGCTGACCAGATACATAAAAAGCCAAATCAGATGTCCGGCGGACAGATGCAGAGAGTGGCCATTGCACGTGCTTTGATTAATGACCCGGATATTCTCCTGGCAGACGAGCCGACCGGTGCGCTCGATTCCACCACCAGCGTACAGATTATGGAGTTGTTAAAGGAAATTTCCAAGGATCGTCTGATTATCATGGTAACTCATAATCCGGAACTGGCAGAGGCATATTCTTCCCGTATCATTCGTTTGCTTGACGGAAAAGTAGTGGATGATTCCAGGGCGTATGTGCCGGAGGAGGAAGCAGAAATTCTTCCGGCGGTGACGAAGGAAAAGGGAAAGATGAAGTCGATGTCCTTTGGCACGGCATTATCTCTTAGTATGAATAACCTGATGACAAAAAAGGGCAGAACTTTTATGACGGCATTTGCCGGCAGCATTGGTATTATCGGTATCGCCCTGATACTTTCTCTGTCCAGCGGTTTTCAGGCATATATTGACAAGGTGCAGGAGGATACGCTGTCCAATTATCCGATTACCCTGCAGGATGAAACGATGGATATGAGCGCAATGCTCGGTTCTATGTCCGGGGAAATCGAAGAAGAGGCAGAAGACTACGGCGATGATGTAGTCAGACCGATGGTCGTGATGACGGAAATGTATAATGCCATGGTGGCAGAAAAGCAGGCGAACAACCTGGGCGAATTCCGTAAGTATTTATTGGATGAGGCGAATGGTTTTGCAGAACTGACCAGTGCCATCCAGTTTGGTTACAATGCCAATTTGAAGATATACGGCAAGGATATCAATGGGGATACCCTTCGTGTAAATCCGAGTATGGTTATGACGACAATGGGAATGGACAGCATGATGTCCATGTACGAGACAATGTCTTCCATGAGTCCGATGTCATCGGCATCCAATATGGACGTGTTTTGCGAATTGATTGACAACCGCGAATTGCTGGAGTCTCAGTATGATGTTGTGGCAGGACGCTGGCCGGAAGAGAAGGACGAACTTATTTTTGTCATTACCGAAAAGAATTTTATTACCGATACGGCACTTTATACCCTCGGGTTAAAGGACCAGCAGGATTTGAAAAACTTTACAGAGGGCAAGGAAATTGAAACTGACCATACAACCTATACGTATGATGACTTCCTCAATCTGAGGTATAAGATCCTTTTGGATACCGACTATTATAAGTACAACGAGGAACTGGGCCGCTGGATGGATATGAGTGAGGATGCGGTGCATTTAGAGCAGGTACTTGCTGGAGCGATGGAATTGAAAGTAGTCGGCATTATCCGTCCGAAGCCGGATGCCGTGGCAACGGCCATCACCGGTACCGTTGGATATACCAAGGAACTGACGGAATATATCATCAATGAGACTGCAAAGCAGCAGATTATTGCAGACCAGAAGGCGGATCCGGATACGGATATCCTGACCGGAAAACCGTTTGCGGATGGAGACAAGGCCGCAGATGCACAGGAAAATGCATTTGATATGAGTAAACTTACTCCGGAACAGCAGATGTATCTGGCTTCTTTGAGTGAAGCAGAACTGCAGGCACTCATGCAGCAGTATGCGCAGAATGCGGTTTCCAGGGCGACTTATGAAGGAAATCTGGAACTGTTTGGGTTAAAATCTTTGGAAACGCCAAGCAGCATCAGTATTTATCCGATTGACTTTGCTTCCAAGGACTTAATAGAGGATAAGATTAAAGAATATAACGAAAAGTGTGAGGCTAACGGTAAAGAGGCAAACCAGATTACGTACACCGATTACATCGGGATTATGATGTCTTCTATCAGTACGATTATCAATGTAATTACGTATGTGTTGATTGCGTTTGTAGCAATTTCCCTGGTTGTTTCCTCCATTATGATCGGTATTATTACGTACATCTCCGTACTCGAAAGAACAAAGGAAATCGGCATTCTGCGAAGTATCGGTGCTTCCAAGAAGGATATTTCCAGAGTATTTAATGCAGAAACCATGATTGTAGGATTGGTATCCGGTCTTCTCGGAGTCGGGGTAACGGTACTTCTTAATATTCCGATCAATATGGTTATTTACTACTTTGCAGAGATTCCGGATGTGTCGAAACTTCCTGCAGTGGGGGGCACCATTCTGGTAATCATCAGTGTAACACTGACCTTAATTGCCGGACTGATTCCATCCGGCGTGGCCGCAAAGAAGGATCCGGTAGAAGCGCTCAGAACCGAATAATGACAGCATTTGATGCGGATAGACAATTTTTAACTTGTTTATCCGCATTCTTGAAATTCACAATATTTTGTGGTACAATAATCTAAAATGTGAACATGGGACACAAGGACGTTTTTTTACAGAATGAGAGGTAAGGGGTTATGATATCCAATCAGATTTTACAAAGTACAATCGAAGGCTTAAAAACGATTACCAGAGTTGATATCTGTATTCTTGATACAGAGGGAAAGGTACTTGCAACGACCATTCCGAATGCTGAGGTTTACGAAGGTGCCGTGCAGATGTTTGTCGATTCTCCGGCAGATTCGCAGGTGTTGCAGGGTTTCCAGTTCTTTAAGATTTTTGATGAACATCAGTTAGAGTATGTGTTACTGGCAAAGGGTGACAGCGATGATGTTTATATGGTGGGCAAGGTGGCTTCTTTCCAGATTCAGAATCTGTTGGTGGCTTACAAGGAACGCTATGACAAGGATAACTTTATCAAGAATCTGTTGCTGGATAATTTGCTTTTGGTAGATATTTATAACCGTGCAAAGAAATTACATATCGAGACAGAAGCCAGACGTGTTGTTTTTATCATTGAAACAAAAAATGAAAAGGATACGAATGCGCTGGAGACCGTACGCAGTCTGTTTGCGGGAAAAACAAAGGATTTCATTACAGCCGTAGATGAAAAGAACATCATTCTGGTAAAAGAGTTAAAGGTGAACGAGACCTATGAAGATCTCAATAAGACAGCAAAGGTCATCCTTGACATGTTAAACACAGAAGCCATGACGAAAGTAAATGTGGCTTACGGTACGATTGTAAACGAGATTAAGGACGTATCCCGTTCTTATAAAGAGGCGAAGATGGCACTCGATGTCGGAAAGATTTTCTATAGCGACAGAAATGTAGTGGCATATGCAAACTTAGGTATCGGCCGTCTGATTTATCAGCTTCCGATGTCCTTATGTAAGATGTTTATCAAGGAGATTTTCGAGAATCAGTCGTTAGACGAGTTTGACGAAGAGACGCTTGTAACCATCAATAAGTTCTTTGAAAACAGCCTGAATGTTTCTGAGACTTCCAGACAGTTGTATATCCACAGAAATACGCTGGTTTACCGTCTGGACAAACTTCAGAAGACTACAAATCTCGATCTTCGTGTGTTTGAAGATGCGATTACCTTTAAGATTGCACTCATGGTTGTAAAGTACATGAAATATATGGAACATGTAGAATAAAAACGAGGGGCTGCCATCGGCGGCCCTTCTTTGCTTAATTGGGAGGAAACCGTAGGAGGATTTATGACAGAGTACGATATCCAGAGAGAGATGAGCAAAATTGAGGCTCCGGTTATTTTGTTTGAAAATGTATCAAAGGAATACCAAAAAGGTGTTGCTGCGATTGAAAATATAAATATCAGTATTTATAAAGGCGAATTTGTCTTTATTGTAGGAAGCAGTGGCTCGGGAAAATCCACGCTGATTCGTCTTTTGATGAAGGAAATTCTGCCGTCTAAGGGAAAGGTGTTTGTAGCCGGCAGGGAAATCGGACGGCTCCGTCGCCGTCAGGTGAGCAAATACCGCAGGAGTATTGGCGTAGTGTTCCAGGATTTCCGTCTGTTGAAAGACAGAAATGTGTTTGAGAATGTAGCGTTTGCGCAGCGTGTGGTAGAAGCGCCAATCCGTGAAATCAAGCGTCAGGTACCAAAGATGCTGTCGTTGGTTGGCTTGACGGACAAATATAAGGCATATCCGGGTGAATTATCCGGTGGTCAGCAGCAGAGAGTAGCGCTTGCAAGAGCACTGGTAAATAATCCGGTGATTCTTTTGGCAGATGAGCCGACCGGAAATCTGGATCCGAAAAATTCCTGGGAAATCATGACTCTTTTGGAGGAAATCAACAAAAGAGGGACAACCGTAGTTGTGGTAACACACAACCAGGAAATTGTAGACCGGATGCAGAAACGTGTCATTACACTGAAAAACGGCAGGGTAATCAGCGACGAGGAAAAGGGAAGGTACAAGTATGCAAAGAATTAGAACGTTATTTTACTGTATGAAGCAGGGGATTCGCAGCGTATGGAAAAACAGGGTTTATTCACTTGCATCCGCAGGAACCATTACGGCGTGCCTTTTGCTTTTGGGCGTGTTTTATTTTGTTGTTGCAAATTTTAATTATGCTATGAAATCTGCGGAAAGCATGGTAGGTATTACCGTGTTTTTTGAGCGTGGCACGACGGAAGCACGCATGATGGAAATAAAAGAAGAAATCCGGCTTCGTGTAGAGGTGGATCATATTGTCTACATATCTGCGGAGGAAGCGTGGGAAACATATAAAAAGGAAAACCTAAGTGCAGAACTGATTGAAACATTCGGTTCGGATAATCCGTTGGAAGATTCGGCGTCGCTGGAGGTTTATTTAAATGACGTTACCATGCAGAAAGCATTGGTGCGTTTTGCAGAGGACATCGACGGAGTCCGAAAAGTCAATCATTCGGAATCGGTAGCAGAGAGTTTTGCAGGAATCGAAACTTTGGTTTTGGTCATTTCCGTCGGATTGATTGCGATTTTAGTGGCAGTGGCGGTCTTTTTAATCCGTACCACGATTTCCACCGGTATCAGCGTGCGCAGGGAAGAAATTTCCATTATGAGCATTTTTGGTGCGACAGATTTCTTTATCCGGGCACCGTTTGTGGTAGAAGGACTGATAATCGGATTTTTGGGCACCATCCTGCCTGTAGGGCTTTTGTATGTGGTATACGGAGAAGTGGTTGCTACATTGAAAGAGCAGTTTGAAGGTGTATTTACTTCGATGAAGTTTTTGGACCGGGTGGAGATTATGAACCGGTTTGTTCCGATTGCTTTATTATTTAGTTTGGGAATCGGTTTAGTTGCCAGTCATGTGACAGCAAAAAGACAGATCCGTAAGATTGAGATGCAGCACTAAAGAAGAAAGGTGGGCTCTGAGTGAAAAAGAAGAGAAAGAGAATATGGTTTTTAGTTTCGCTGCTGCTTCTTTCATTGGGAATCGGCATGGTGCCTTCGGCAGTCAATCAAGTGCTTGCGGGCACATCAAAATCCTACCAGGATCAGATTGATGCAGCGAAGAAAAAGAAGCAGGAACTGGAACAGGCACAGAAGGAACTGGAAAAAAAGATAAAAGAGTTAAAAGAAAAGCAGGGTGATATGGAAGAGTATATGCTTGCGCTGGATGAAAAGACCATGTCCCTGCTTGAAGATATCGACCACCTGGAAGGTGAAATTGCCGCGTGCGAGGAAATCCTGAAGCAGACACAGGAGGAACTGGAAGCAGCAAAGATAAAAGAAGCAGATCAGTATGAAACAATGAAAAAGCGTATCTGCTATATGTATGAGAACGGAGAGACCGGCTTTTTGGAGGTGCTTTTAGGACAGGGAAGCCTGTCGGATTTGTTTAACCAGATGGAGTACCGGAGAGAAATTACGAGGTATGACAATCAATTGTTAGACCGCTACCATGAAGCCAAATTGCAGGTAATTAATACCGAGGCACTTTTGGAAGCACAATTGGCGGAATTACATATACTAAAAGAAACGCAGGAAGCAGAGCTTGCAGCAGTGGAAGAGTTGAGTGCGGCAAAAGCAGTGGAACTTGCGGCACTGGCAGAAAGTATCGGTGTAGATGAGGAAATGCTGTTTAATTTCTGGGAAGAGATTATGGAGCAGGGAGCTACAGTCGAGGAACTGGAACGGTTGGAAGCAGAACGTATTGCAGAGGAAGAGAGAAAGCGGAAAGAAGAAGAGGAACGTCTGCGCAGAGAGGAAGAAGAACGGAAAAAACAGGAAGCGATGAAGAAAAATCAGAGCATTGATAACATGATCTGGCCGATTCCTGCCAGCAGTCGTATTACTTCTTATTTCGGATACCGGAAAGCGCCTGCAAAGGGAGCATCCACCTATCATAAGGGAATTGATGTGGGAGCGCCTACCGGAACTACCGTAATTGCGGCAATTGCAGGCACGGTGACAAAGGCGACGTATAATTCGACTTCCGGTTATTATGTGGTAATCGACCACGGAAACGGCGTGGAAACCAAGTATCTTCACGCTTCTAAATTGTTAGTAAAAGCCGGAGATTATGTGGAGAGAGGACAGCCGGTAATCAAGGTTGGCTCCACCGGGGTATCGACAGGTGCGCATTTGCATTTTGGACTGTTTATAAACGGAGTCGCAGTAAACCCGCTCGATTATGTGACATATGAAGATAATAAGTAAGAAAAGCAAGGAGAAATGGCATGAGAAAAGGTGGAAAAATGAAGAAGTTTCTGATCGTTTTTTTAGTGACTTGTCTGGTGTTTTGCAATGGCTGCAGTTTGATTTTGCTGAATCATTACAAGGAAAACGACGGAAACAAGGTTCAGATTGGAGAAGAAAAGCCGCAGACTGCACAAAAGGATACAGAAAGTACACCAAAGGCAACGGATACGCCGGGGGCATCGCCGTCGGAAGGACCAAAGGTGCCGTCGACGACAGACGGAGCATTGCTGAGTGAGTCGCTGAATGGGAAACTGGAACTTTTAGAGTATGTGATTAACCAGTACTATATGGATGAGATTTCCGTAGAAGAGTTACAGACCGGTATTTACAAAGGCTTGTTGGAGGGTCTGGGTGACCCGTACTCCTGTTATTATACGGCAGAAGAGTTTGACGCTCTGATGGAGTCTACCAGCGGAATTTATGCCGGAATCGGTGCGGTAGTCCAGCAGAATTTAAAGACGATGTACATTACGGTAGTAAAGCCGTATGTGGATGCACCTGCTTATAAGGCAGGCATGTTGCCGGGGGACATCATTTATATGGTAGATGATGTAGACGTTACCGGAATGGAAATCGATTCCGTGGTTGCCATGATGAAGGGAGAACCGGGCACACAGGTAAAAGTTACGGTGGTGCGTGACGGAGAATCCGAGCCGGTAGAACTTTTGATTACCAGAGCGTGGATTGAAGTAGAAACCGTAGAATACGAAATGTTGGATAATCACATCGGTTATATTCTGGTGTCCGGTTTTGAGGAAGTGACGGCGACACAGTTTATAGATGCGATTAAGGATTTAAAGAAACAGGGAATGGAGGGCCTGGTGATTGACTTGAGAGACAATCCGGGCGGACTCCTTGATATTGTGGCTGAGATGTTGGATTACATTCTTCCGGAAGGACTGATTGTCTATACGGAAGATAAGTATGGCAATCGCGACGAAATCAAAGGAACTAACAAGGATGTCCTGTTTATGCCGATGGTAGTCATGATTAACGGAAACAGTGCCAGCGCTTCGGAAATCTTTGCCGCCTGCATGCAGGATTATAAGGCAGCGACCATTCTTGGAACGACCAGTTTCGGTAAGGGCATTGTACAGTCGATTATACCGTTTACGGATGGCACGGCAGTAAAGATTACGGTGGCGCAGTATTTTACGCCAAGAGGTGTCTGCATTCACGGAACCGGTGTTGTGCCGGATATTGAAGTGGAATTAAACGAAGAACTGCTGCAGAAGGTGGTAATCGAACACGAAGAGGATAACCAGTTACAGGCAGCAATCAAACATCTGCTGGAAGAAATAAAAAAGTAAAATAGAGGAACAAAATAAAGAAACTCCTTTTTGGGAATACTGTAGGTATTCCCAAAAGGAGTATTTTTGTACACTTTAGTACTTGAAATAGGAAAAGAAGTGTGGTAAGATATTCGCCATACGGACAAGTGTTTTTCTTGCACGTACACAAAGTAAGGGAAGTTGGTGCAAAAGGTGAATGATGAGAGTTTCTTTATTGTAAAGAAAAGAGCGGTTCCGGAAGTTTTGCTAAAGGTAGTAGAAGCAAAGCGGTTGTTAGATTCCGAGCGGGCCATGACCGTGCAGGAGGCAACAGAACAGGTGGATATCAGCAGAAGTTCCTTTTATAAATACAAGGATGATATTTATACGTTTCATGAAAAAACACGGGGGAGAACGTTGACGTTTATGCTTCAGTTAGATGACAAGCCGGGACTGCTGTCCATGGTGCTTTCTGTTTTGGCAAACGGAAAAGCGAACGTTTTGACCATTCATCAGGCGATTCCGACGGGAGGCATTGCTTCTATTACGCTCAGCGTGGAGATTCAGCCGGAAACAGAGGACACAGAATGTCTGATGCAGCATATGCAGCAGATAGACGGCGTTCATTATTTGAAAGTATTAGGTTTTGAATAGAGTAAACGGGACAGAGAAGGAGAACAAGTATGAAAATAGCAGTATTAGGATACGGCACCATTGGCTCCGGTGTGGTAGAGGCAATTGAAACAAACAGGGAAAGCATTGCAAAACGTGCCGGGAAGGAAATCGAGGTGAAGTATGTTCTTGATTTGCGGGAATTTCCGGGGAATCCGATTGAAGATATTTTAGTACATGAGTTTGCACCGATTGCGCAGGATGACGAGATTGAATGTGTCGTAGAAGCCATGGGTGGAGTGGAACCGGCATATTCTTATGTTAAAGAGAGTTTGCTTCGGGGAAAGAGTGTTTGTACCTCCAACAAAGAATTGGTAGCAAAGCATGGGGCAGAACTTTTAGAGATTGCCAGACAAAAGAAAGTGAATTTTTTATTTGAAGCAAGCGTGGGCGGAGGAATTCCGATTATCCGCCCGTTAAACCAGTCTCTGACCGCTGATGAGATTATGGAGATTACCGGTATTGTAAACGGTACAACCAACTATATCCTGACCAAGATGAGCAGAGAAGGGGCTACCTTTGAAAACGCACTGAAAGAAGCCCAGGAACTTGGTTATGCGGAAAGAAATCCGGCAGCCGATGTCGAAGGCTATGATGCAGGAAGAAAACTTGCGATTTTAACCTCTCTTGCTTACGGCATGCAGGTGGACTATGAAGACATTTATATGGAAGGTATCACAAAAATCACAGATGTGGATTTTAAATATGCGCAGGCAATGGGAGCAGATATTAAACTCCTGGCGACCGGAAAACGGACCGGCGACAGTTTTTATGCGATGGTAACACCAAAGTTAATTCGCGATGACAATCCGTTGTATCCGGTCAGAGGTGTGTTTAACAGTATTTTGGTAAAAGGAAACCTGCTCGGGGATGTTATGTTTTACGGCAGCGGTGCAGGAAAACTGCCGACAGCAAGTGCGGTTGTGGCGGACGTTGTGGATGCGGCAAAACATAAAGGCACTAACATTATGACCATATGGAGTAATAAAAAACTGGCACTTTCTGACCGGATGGATTCGGAATCCGGCTTTTTTGTCCGGGTACCGGAAGAAGAGGAAGAAACTGCAAAGGCTGTGTTTGCCGGATTGGAAGAAGTACGGATTCCTGCCTCTTCCGGAGTGGTTGGTGAGTTCGCATTTATGACACCAAAGATGAGTGAAAGAGAATTTGCTGAAAAGGCGGTACGCCTTACGGTTCTAAACAGAATCCGCGCAGAGTGGGACGCACAGTAGGAATCGGGAGAATGGCAATGTGCATAGGCACAGAAATGAGGCGGATATGAAATATATCGTAGTTTTGGGAGACGGAATGGCGGATTATCCGGTGGAGGAACTGGAGGGGAAGACGCCGTTAGAACATGCAAACACACCCGTTATGGATGAACTTTCAGGAAAGGGTGTGGTTGGCCTGGCGCACACGATACCGGAAGGAATGAGTCCGGGATCGGATACTGCGAATTTGGCGGTACTCGGATATAATCCGAAAGTTTATTATACCGGAAGGTCTCCGTTGGAGGCGCTGAGCATCGGTGTGGCGATGAAGGAAACGGATATTGCGCTACGCTGTAATATTGTAACGGTTTCGGAAGAAGATACGGAATATGGAAACAGAACGATATTAGACCACAGTTCCGGTGAAATTAGCACAGAGGATGCTGCGGTCTTACTGGAAGCTGTACGTAAGGAACTGGAAAATGAAGAATATAAGTTTTATGTCGGGACCAGTTATCGTCATCTGACGATTTGGGAGAACGGAACAGTGGTGGATTTGGTTCCTCCGCATGATATTCTTGGAAGGAAGATTGGCGGATATCTGCCGGAAGAGGATGCTCTCCGGTTTATGATGGAGAAGAGTTATGAGATTTTAAATCATCACCCGATCAACGAACAGCGTGCAAAAGAGGGAAAGAATAAAGCCAATTCGCTTTGGTTCTGGGGAGCAGGAACAAGGCCTGCGCTCACTTCGTTTGAAGAAAAAACAGGGAAACGCGGCGTCATGGTTTCTGCTGTGGATTTGTTAAAAGGAATTGCCATTGGTGCAGGCATGAAAGTGGTGGAAGTCGAAGGAGCAGACGGTACCCTGCATACCAATTATGAAGGGAAAGCGACAGCAGCAGTGCACGCTTTGCTGAATGACGGATTTGATTTTGCCTATGTCCATATTGAGGCGCCTGATGAGATGGGACACCAGGGAAGTCTGGAACGAAAGGTGAAGGCGATTGAATACCTGGACGATAAGGTAATACGGAGTATTAAGGAGAAAATGGATGCTTCAGGGGAACCGTACCGGTTGCTTGTGACGCCGGATCATCCGACGCCTCTCTCTCTTCGTACCCATGTGGCAGAACCGGTACCGTTTTTGATTTATGACAGCACTAAGGGGCGGAAGCGAATCGGATATTATAATGAAAAAGAAGCAAGGCAAAGCGGTATTGTAATTGAAAACGGATATGAACTGATCGAGAGATTTCTTTCGGAATAGAGACAGGAGAGCATGCAAAGAGGTAAGAGGTATGCTCTCTTTTATTCTTGCTGATTGAAAAAAAATGAGGTATAATAAACGATAAGCAGGGTGTTTTGACAGTCGCACAGGAGGGACATAAGATGCAATCAAAAAAATCGGTCATTTTTTCTGTCTTATTGATATTGGGATGTCTTTGGTTTGCAGTTTCGTTAGTACAGAATGCAAAAGATAAAACTAAAGAAATTCGTACAATTCATGAAGGTTGGCAGATTGCAATTAATGACGGAGACTATGTGCTTCAGCCGACCAAAGACCTGTCGGATTATTCCTTTTTTGATTTAAAAGAAGGCGATGTGATTCACCTGCAGCGTCGGCTTTCCGAATTCCCTTTTGAGGAAGCGAGGATGATTTTGGATACCTGGCATGTCGCGGTTACGGTTTCTTTGGACGGCGAGGTAATTTATTCCCGGAATCAGGAATACATCGGGTCAAAAAAAATGCTCGGAAACATCCGGCATTATGTGGAACTTCCTGAAGGGTATCAGAAGAAAATCCTGCACATTGATATGGTATGTACGGAAAAGGATGCCATGAGCGGACTGCTTCCGATTGGACTCGCCGATGTCGATGATATGTCGGTAGAGTATTTCAACCGTTTATATCCGTTACTGTTTCCTGCTGCCGTTATGGTAGGCGTCGGATTGATTGCGATGATTCTGGGGGCGATTTTTTATTCTCGGAAGAACAATTTATATAAGATTTTTTATCTCGGTATGTTACTTTTGTTTGTAGGCGTGTATTCGCTTTGCAGAGCACAGTTTGTGCGGATGATTCTTCCGCAACCGGAGATTTATAATACAGTAGAGTTTTTTAGTTTATACATTCTTCCGATCAGTCTGGTATATTTGTTCTTAGAAGACCGTCACAGACTGAGTAAACCATACTTGCGCGTATTGTATGCAATCAGCAGGATTTCCTGTGTGACGTTTGCTGTGGTTACGACCCTTCTTCATTTTTTAAATGTGGTCAGTTATGTGAAATTTTTAAATTTATTTTACGGTCTGATTGTAATTGAAGTTTTGATTCAGATTCTGGTTGCAAAGAACCTGGCTTCCAAAGAGGATAAAGCCGGATATTTGTATTTCTGGTCGGTGATTATGGTGTTAATCGGGGCGATCCTTGCGATTTTTGCGTTCCAGCTCCGTTATACCAGACTGAACGAGATACTTCATATCTGGCGCTGGCAGGAATATCTGTTTGTAGTATTTTTCTTTGCGGCGGGTATGTTGGCATCGATTGCTCTTGTCATGGAGACCAGCCGGGTACTGTATGATTCCCTGTATGCGGCGATGTATAAAAAGATCGCTTATACAGATGTGCTGACAGGACTGAAAAACAGAAGAAGTTTTGAAGAGGAATTGCAGTGGCTGGAAGGAAATCAGGAGTCGACATCGTATGGGATTGTCTGTTTTGATTTAAATGATTTGAAGAAATTTAATGATACGATGGGGCACGATGCCGGAGATACCCTGATTAAGAAGTTTGCCAATATTTTGCATACGGTATGCGGAACCGAGGTAACGGCATACCGCGTTGGCGGAGATGAATTTGTGGCGATTATCCGAAATACAAAATTGATTGATCCCGAGACTTTTACCGGCAGGATTTCCGAGGCGATTCTTGCAGCAAATAAAGAGGATAAGGTAATTACGGTCAGTTCGGCATACGGGGCCGCGCGACAGGGTGAAAAGGAATCGGTACATAAGGTTTACATGCTGGCAGATGAGCGGATGTATGAACATAAGGCAAAAATAAAGGGAAACTAACATGAATGTTTTATTTGAATTTCTGGGAAAAGAGCCAATAGAGAATGTCATCACCTGTATGCATTATCAGGTGGATAAGGTGGTGTTCTTCGGCTATTACGATTTGATTCTGGAGAAGAAAAAGAGTACGAGTGATTTTTTGATGAAGTACTGCGGAGTATCCAAGGTAGTCTGTCATCCGATGCCGCAGGCTGATTTGCAGTCCATGCTTACAACGATGCGGCGCGAGATCTCGTATGAGATTGGGAAGGGAAATCAGATCTATTTTGACCTGACCGGTGGCGAGAGTTTGATTTTGACGGCGTTTGGAATGCTCTCGAAAGAGTTTAACATGCCGATTCATCATTTTGATATTTCCAAGGATAAGTTAATGGAATTGGAAGAAGGTGCAAAAGGTTCCATCAGTGCAGATGTCGCAAAACGCACAAAGAAAATGACACTGGACGAAGTGGTGACCATGCATGGAGGAGTCATTAACTATAGGCTTCAGAAGAGGCTCAGAGAAGCCGGTTCCGGAGAAACCGCGGAGGATATAAAGAGGCTTTGGGCGGTTGCCGACCGTTATGACGAACTTTGGAATTTGTTTTCCGGTTTTCTGCGGGAGGTTTTGGATGCAGAGAATGATTTGTCGGTGAATCGTTCATCGGGAGAAGTTTTCCGGGCACTGAAGGAGAGAAAAACGAGACTTTCCGTGGACGGATTAAATGAGATGCTGGATGCGTTGGAACAGGCCGGGGCGTTGTTGCAACTGGACTATAAGAACGGACAGTACCGGTTTCAATATAAAAACCGGTTCATAAAGGAATGCTTGTGGGATGGCGGAAGTATCTTGGAACTTGTTGTCTACCAGGAGGAAAAGGCAACGGCGGATGACTGCAGGGTCGGTGTGCACCTGGATTGGGACGGAGAGATTTCCTTTCCGCAAAATGCGGATGTACTGAACGAAATTGATGTACTGGTATTACGTGGGAATATTCCAACCTTTATTTCCTGTAAAAGCGGAAGGCTGGAAGGAACAAGAACCCTGTCTGCCCTGTATGAACTCGAAACCGTAGCTGACCGGTTTGGCGGCAAGTATGCAAAAAAGGTACTCGTTATAACGAAGCCTCTGAGTGAAGCATATGTAAAACGGGCAAAAGAGATGGGAATTGAAATCAGAAACAAATAGAAAAGCGGCTGTTACCGGAGGGTGACAGCCGTTTCTTTCATTAGTCGTGACCGAATTCCGACAGTACCAGGTTTTTGTTTCTTTCCTGTACGGTACGGATACTCCACTCGTGAGTAAACAAAAGAAGTGGACGATCTTTTAAGTCTTTGATTCTCTTTGTATCGGAAGTGACGCTGAGTGCTGCAACGTCGATATCCTTGTTTTCAATCCAGCGGATGTATTCGTAAGGCAACTGGTCCATGCGGATTTCCACGCCATATTCGGATTCCAGACGGAATTTTAATACGTCGAACTGCAGAACACCGACAACACCCACAATAATTTCTTCCATGCCGGTGTTAAACTCCTGGAAAATCTGAATGGCACCTTCCTGTGCAATCTGGGAAATGCCTTTGATGAACTGTTTACGTTTCATTGTATCCACCTGGCGGACCTTTGCAAAATGCTCCGGCGCGAAGGTTGGGATACCTTCATACTGGAACTTTTTACCCGGCATACAGATGGTATCGCCAATGGAGAAAATACCCGGGTCGAACACGCCGATAATGTCTCCGGCATAGGCTTCCTCGACAATCTTTCTTTCCTGTGCCATCATCTGCTGCGGCTGGGAAAGGCGGATTTTTTTGCCACCCTGAACGTGGGTTACTTCCATGCCTGCTTCGAATTTGCCGGAGCAGATACGCATAAAAGCGATGCGGTCGCGGTGCGCCTTGTTCATATTTGCCTGAATCTTAAAAACAAATGCGGAAAAGTCGTTTTCTACCGGATCAATAATGCCTTCGTTTGACTTGCGGGGAAGAGGAGTGGAGGTCATTTGCAAAAAGTGCTCCAAGAAGGTCTGCACACCGAAATTGGTTAATGCGGAACCGAAGAACACCGGTGTCAGTTCGCCTGCACTCACCAGTTCCATGTCAAATTCACTTCCTGCACCGCCGAGCAAATCGATTTCATCTACCAGGTTCTGGTGGTTTTCTCTTCCAATCAATTCATCTAAGTTTGCATCGCCGAGTTCTGCTTCTACTGTTTCAACCTCAGTCTGTCCGCTGTTTGCGGCAAAGAAGCGGGTAATTTTTTTGGTATTTCTGTCGTACACACCACGGAAATTTTTCCCGGAACCGATTGGCCAGTTGACCGGACAGGTCTGGATACCAAGGACACTTTCGATTTCATCTAAAAGTTCAAAAGTATTTCTGGCTTCGCGGTCTAACTTATTTACAAAAGTGAAAATCGGGATATGGCGCATCACACATACTTTAAACAGTTTGATGGTCTGCGCTTCCACACCTTTGGATGCATCGATGACCATGACCGCGGAATCGGCTGCCATCAGGGTACGGTACGTATCTTCCGAGAAGTCCTGATGGCCCGGTGTATCAAGAATGTTGATGCAGTAGCCGTCATAGTTAAACTGCATTACGGAAGAGGTAACGGAAATACCACGCTCCTTTTCGATTTCCATCCAGTCGGAAACGGCATGCTTCGCGGTTTTCTTTGCTTTGACGGAACCGGCTAAATTGATAGCACCTCCGTATAATAATAATTTTTCGGTTAAAGTCGTTTTGCCGGCATCCGGGTGGGAGATGATGGCAAAGGTACGACGCTTGTTAATTTCATCTGCGTATTGTCCCATAAGGTCCTCCATAAATGAATGTGATATATTAGTAAAGTGTATTGTTTCTGCGTTTTTACAAACTAGGTCATTATAGCACAACTTTTTTAAGGTGGCAAGGTATGGAATTGAGGCTTTACAAAATTTAAAGAATTAACTATAGTAAAGAAGGAGATTAAGATAAAAATGGAGAGGTGAATTATGAAAAACGGAAAACGGATGGGAGTTTTTTTTCTGGCATGTTTGATACTGGTTGGGAGCATGATGACACCCCGAAACGTGTTGGCAGAGGAAGGAACCATGAAGTATGAAAATGCAAAGATAATAAGCAAAGGTAGTGAGAAGACAGCTGCGGTTATAAAAGGAGACAATGCAGTGATTGTCCGGGATGAAGAGAAGAACTCCAAGGTGCTGATGCTGAACGGAGCAGAGGAAAATGGGGGCTATCTGGCATTGCCGGAAGATTTATATGCAGGTGTCACAGACGGATTCTCCGTGGCAATGGATTTGTTTGTTATGGATAAGGCACTAAATTATCAGAGGATTTTCCAGAGTACACCAATTAAATTAGGCACCGGAAACACGGGAGCGTGGGATGCCTCGGATTTTTCCGTAGACTTATGTGAATTTGCGAATTTCAGAACAAGTGTTATGATAGGAACCGGAGCTACAGCATCCGGAAAAACGACATTTCATTGGGGAAATGGGGCTGTAAAAGGAGAATGGAAGCGGCTGATTATTACCGTTTCCAAAGAAAAAGCCGTGATGTATTACGGCGGAGAAGCTTTTGAGGCAAAGGTAAACCGTACTGTATGGAAGCGGTTGCTTTCCGAAGGAATATTAGACAAGTACTGTTACAATGCGCTGGGACGTTCCGTGTATAATACGGACACGGATATTTGTGCGATGTATGACAATGTAGCATTTTATACGTATGCTTTAAATGAGGAACAGGCACTTGCAGCACAATTGCCGGAGGATGCAAAATATATTTGGGATTTTGAAGATGATTCGATTGAATTTAGCGAAGAAAAGGAGGCTGTGGACAGCATGAGTCAGTATACAGACGGAACAGAATTGACAAAGTTATTTGAGGTGGCGTCGCCAAGTGAGGCATTGGTAACGGGGATTTATACGGATGCGGCTACCGGCAGATATTTTCATTCGACTGCAGCAGGGGAAGACGCAATATTACATGCTTCTAAGTTTGGCATGGTGACAGAGAGCGTGGATTTGTCGGCAGGCTTGGAACTTGTGGAGGATTCCGTAAAGAGAGAAGCAAACACAGAGTATAATGAGCTGACATTTACGTTGAAGAAGGAAAAGGCAACGCTTACGGTTATCATGAGAGTATATGAAGACGGTATGGCATACCGCTATGTGATAGAGGAAGAAGGCGTGGAAAGCGGAACGATTCTTTCTGAAGCAAGTGAAGTGGTATTTCCTGAAGAGACGGTTGTATGGGCAGGAGAGCCGAACGATACCTATGAGGGTAAGTATCACAAGAGAACCATCCGCTCCATTAAAAACAGTGTGCTTGAGATGTCCAGACCGCTCCTTGCATCGGTGCAGAATGACGAGCACTGGGTATTGATGACGGAGGCGAGCGTGTTTAATGTGGAAGAGCCTTATTGTGCATCCATTTTCGGAACAGAAGACGGAGAAAAAAATATCCGCTGGATTTTCGGACGGAAACAGGAAACTTCACCGGTGGTGAGCTATCCGTTTACCAGCCCATGGCGTGTAGCGATTATTACAGATAACATCAATGACCTTGCCGGAAGTGATTTGGTAGCAAAGTTAAATCCGCCGGCAGATGAGACGAAGGACTGGAGTTTTGTAAAGCCGGGTAAGGCTGTCTGGTCCTGGTGGGGTACTTCCTACGATGCCATCGAACCACAGACACAGAAGGATTACATTGACTTTGCGGCGGCAAACGGCTGGGAGTATTGCCTTGTAGACTATGGCTGGGAACTTTGGGATGACTATCAGACGAAAGTGGCAGACATTGTGGCGTACGGTAAGGAAAAGGGCGTCGATGTCTTTGTCTGGTATGGTGTGGACAAGTATGACGGTGCTCATGTGTTTGATTTGGATAACAGAACAACCATCGATGAACAGTTTGCATGGTGTCAGTCCATTGGTGTTGCGGGGGTTAAGGTAGACTATATCAACAGCGATACCCAGACTGCCATGAAGATTTTATATGATTTGGCAGACAGTGCGGCAGAGCATAAGCTGATGCTGATTTACCATGGTTGTACCAATCCGAACGGTGAGGATGTGACCTATCCAAATATCGTTTCTTATGAGGCGGTTCGCGGACAGGAGTACTTTAAGTGGAACGGACAGGCAGATGTGGCGACACTGCTTACTTATTTATATACCAGAAACGTAACCGGCAATATGGACTTTACACCAACCGCGTACCGCCTGAGCAATTCGGAAACAACTTATGGATTCCAGTTAGCACAGACTATCGTATATGAGTCTTCTGTACAGCATTTTGCACATTCGGCTTATGTTTATGAAGGTTCTAAGGTGCTCGGTTTCTTAAATCAGGTGCCAACCGTATGGGATGCGTCCATTTATGGCGGATATCCTGGAGAGTTTAACTGGACAGCAAGAAAACATGGTGCGGACTGGTATGTTGGTGCCATGACAGCAGAAGCAAGAGAACTGGAATTGCCTCTTGATTTCCTGGAAGAAGGAAAAACTTATAACGTATATCTGTACCATGATGATGCAACCGGAAAGGATTTGGAGATTGAAAAGATTTCCGTAACGGCAAAGGATGTGTTGAAACTTTCGCTTCTTGCAAACGGCGGTGCGGCAGCTATCATCACCGAGCGTGAAATTGAGACAGTGACCTCTTATGAGAGGGACTACACCTATTATGAAGCAGAAGATGAAAAGATTGGCGGTGCGGGAAAAATCGATGTGACCAATTATGCTTCGGGACTTGCACATGTCAGCTGGCTCGGCATGGGTGCGGCAAATGATGTGACATTTGAACATGTGACAGTGGACAAAGCCGGTACGTATGAGATGAAGCTCTATTTCAGCAGTGGAAGCAAGAGAGACCTTTATATCAGCATCAATGGTGGAGAACCAATTGTCTTAAAGGGAATGATTTCTTACGCCAATGACTGGCAGGCATCGTGCCGTGAGACAATCATGGTGGAGTTAAAGGAAGGTGTCAATACCATCCGTATGTATAATGAAAAGGCATATGCTCCGAATATTGACCGTATTGCGATTGCAAAGCTTTCGGAGGAAGAAAAGGCTGCTCCGACCGAGACACCGGTTCCGACAAGTACACCTGAGCCGGAACCTACGGATGCACCGGAACCGACAACAGCCCCGGCGGAGGACATAGAGCCTGACAGTACAGCAGCAGAGACTCCAAAGAAGTCTGCACTGCCTTGGATTGCCGGTGGTGTGGCAGTACTTGGAGCTATCGGCGCGGCTGTGGCAGTTCTCTTTGGGAAAAAGAAGAAGTAAAATAATACTGTTTGTAATTTGATTAGAAATCCGTTATACTAGAGGTGCCTGGTATAACGGATTTTTTATGTAATGACAGTTTGATGGAGTATATAGGAGAAAAACTATGGAAATCAGTATTTTTGAAGCAGTAGGACCAATTATGGTTGGACCGTCCAGTTCCCACACGGCAGGTGCGGCAAGACTTGGACGCATGGCAGCAAAACTTGTGGAAGGACCGTTTACGCATGTGGATTTCGGACTGCATGGTTCCTTTGCAAAGACCTATCAGGGACATGGTACGGATCTTGCTCTGGTAGCAGGTGTTTTAGGCTTTCGTCAGGATGACGAGCGGTTAAGAGATGCATTTTCCCTAGCAAAAGAACGAGGTATTACGTATACGTTTTATGAAACGGAAATCGGTGGTGCACATGAAAATACGGTGTGTATGTCGTTTTCCATGACGGATGGTTCGACAAGAGAAATTATCGGTTCCTCTATCGGCGGCGGACAGATTAAGATTTGCAGCATTGACGGTTTCCCTCTGGAAATGTCGCTGAATATGACAACGCTGATTATTATGCATAAGGACGCAAAGGGCGTGATTTACCAGATTACGAGAGCACTTGCGGCAAATGATATCAACATTGCAACGATGAAATTAAACCGTCAGGAAAAAGGTGCACTGGCATGTTGCGTGATAGAAACAGATTCGGATATTCCGGACGCTGTTGTAGAAGAATTGAAGATGATTGAAGCAGTTTATAGTGTAAAAGAGATTAATTAAACTGCGGGGTGCAGAATCATAAGACAGTGATGAGAGGATAAGGGTATGTATCATAGTTTAAAGGATTTATTACAACAGAGTTTGGATAAGGAAGTACTTATTTCGGAAATCGTTTTAGATAATGAGATGGAGCAGTTTGGCTACAGCAAAGAGAAAATATATGAAAAACTGGAAGAGCGCTACGCGGTTATGAAACGTGCAGCAAGTAAGGCGTTGCATGAAAGTCTGCCGACAGCAGGAAATCTGATTACCGGGATTGCAATGCAACAAAATGCATACACGGAAGCGGGTGTGACACTTTGCGGTGATTTTATGAACACGGCAATGGCAATGGCACTCTCCGGCAGCGAAGTCAATGCTTCGATGGGACGTATCTGTGCGGCACCGACTGCCGGAGCATGCGGTATCGTACCGGCTGTATTGTTCTCCATTGAGAAGGCAAAAAAACTCCCGAAGGAGGCAATGTTAAATGCTCTCCTTACCACGTCCGGCATCGGGACCGTGATTATGAAAAACGCCACTGTGGCAGGTGCAGAAGGCGGGTGCCAGGCAGAGTGCGGTGTGGCAGCAGCAATGGCGGCAGCGGCGGGGGTGGAACTTTGCGGTGGTACACCGGAGCAGTCGATTTGGGCAGCGTGTCTGGCGTTAGTTAATTGTATGGGACTTGTGTGTGATCCGATTGCAGGACTGGTGCAGGTGCCTTGTGCACAGCGAAATGCATCCCAGACGGTGAACGCACTGACTTGTATTGACCTTGCGATGGCGGGAATGAAGCTCCCTGTGACGCCGGATGAAGTGGTGGAATCCATGTATAAGGTCGGAAGAATGTTGCCGCCACAGCTTCGTGAGACGGCACAGGGCGGTATTGCGGCTACACAGAGTGCGCAGGAGATTACAAAGAAGATTTTTTCTTAATATGAGTAGGGGCAATGAAAAAGGGTCTGCCGGATGTGGCAGACCCTTTTGTGATTGTTTATTCTTCTGTAGTTTCCTCGGTAACTTCTTCAGCGGTACCTTCAACCACCGGTTCTTCGGTTTCCGGTTCCGGCTCTGTTTCAGGAGCATCTTCTGTGATGTTAATGGAAACATATTCGCGGTTTTCTTCGCCTGCTTCGGTATCTTCTTCAAAGCAGTCATCAAATTCATCGTCTTCTTCATCTTTTGCAATGACGTTCTTGTATACGCAGTAAGCACCGAAAGCAACAGCTGCTACGGAAGCGGCTCCGCATAAGAACTTAAAAAACTTCTTCATATTCCTGTCCCTCCTATACATGAGATGTCAATGGTCAAGGCTCAAACAAGCCATACAAAATAAATCTTAACATAGTATAGCATAAAGTGAAAAAAATAACAACCACATTTCCAAAGTCCCTCCGGCAAGAAAACGGCCGGATAAAAATGGGAGAAGGAGTCATCTTAGAAATCTTTCGAGTTCTAAAATAACTCCTCCAGGAGAATAACAAATATAGGATAATTAGCAAATATTAAAACTCAGCAAGGATTTCAGCTAATTTAACCGGACGACCTTCGTCTAAGGATTTTTTAGCTGCCTTTGCAATGAGTACCGGCTGTAATCCGTCGTTGATGTCAACCGGTACAGCGGTGTCGTTTAAGCAAGCCTGAACGAACAGGGAAACTTCCTTTGAGAAGGATGCCATGTAACGCTCTAAGAAGAAGTACAATGGCTTTTCGCCTGTCACGCCTGCGTTTGTGCTGATAACTGCAGTGGAACCTGCATCGTTTGTTACAGCAACCTGACCCTTGGAACCGAAAACTTCTGCTCTCTGGTCATATCCGTAATCTGCCTTACGGGAGTTATCGATAACGGCAAGCGCGCCGTTGGTCAATTTCATAGTAATAATAGCAGTATCGATATCGCCTTCGTTTGCAATCGCAGGATTTACAAGGCAGGTACCGTTTGCATAAATCTCCTCAACATCTGCACCGGAGAGGTAACGAACCATATCAAAATCATGAATGGTCATGTCAAGGAACATACCGCCGGAAACTCTGACATATTCCAGTGGCGGAGCATCCGGGTCACGGGAGGTAATCTTTACGATATGTACATCACCGATCTTTCCGTCAGCAACTGCTGCACGGACTGCTTCAAAGTTGTGGTCAAATCTACGGTTGAAACCAACCTGGTATTTTACATTGGAACCCTTTAAGGTTTCCATAACTTCCTTAATCTTTGCAAGATCCTGGGAAATCGGTTTTTCACAGAAAACATGCTTGCCTGCCTTAATCGCCTCGATGGAGATGTCAGCGTGAGTATCTGTGGATGAACAGATAAGCACTGCATCGATGGCAGGGTTGTTTAAAATATCATGATAATCTTTCGAGATTGCAGGGATGCCGAGGTTTTCCGCCCAGGCTCTGGTCTCTTCGTTCATGAAAGGATCTGCGATAGCTGCAACAACAGCATCCTTTACATGATAGGTAATGCTTTCGCTGTGCACTTTGCCGATACGGCCGGCACCAATAATACCAATCTGTAACATAAAAATATCCTTCTTTCTTACGGAGATATTAACTTTTTGTTAAGTTTGAGTATATTATAACACAAAATAATAGCAAGTCAATCAAAAAAAGTTGAAAAAGTTGTTGAAAAAGCATTGAATTTGCTAATTTTTATGGTAGAATGGTGATATTGAGGGGTTAAAATGAACAAAAATATTAAATATCATATAAAGCGAGGGAATTTACTATGGGCATGAAATCATTCCGGCTCCGCAGAATGGAGCAGTATGTGCTGGAAAAGGAAACCGTATCCATGGAAGAACTCTGCAGGGAGTTCGGCATTTCGATGAACACGGCAAGACTGGATGTGGCACAGTTAGTAAACAAAGGCTCTATTAAAAAAGTGTATGGCGGAGTAACAAGCAATCGTCAGAACAGCCTTGTGCCGTTTGAAGAAAGAAAGATGAAAAACAATGACAGAAAGCGTTCCATCTGTCGTGCGGCAGCGAAACTGGTAGAGGATGGAGACATTATTTATATCGACTCCGGAACAACGGCCATGTATCTGGTGGATTTCCTGGAGAACCGCAAAAACATTACGATTTTGACACATAACCTGAACGCAATTATGAGAGCCCTGCCGTATCCGGATCTGCAGATTATCTGCCTCCCGGGGACACTGGAAAGAAAGACAAATTCTTTTGTTTCGGCGGAAACCGGTCGCGTGCTGGAGCGTTATAATATCCAGAAGGCATTCCTTGCAGCTGCGGGAGTCACGGCAAACGGCGATGTGACAAACTCTTCCCCACTTGAGTTTGAGGTAAAGCGCGCGGCACTTGAAAACTCGGTACATGTATATTTGCTGGTGGACTCCAGTAAATATGGAAGAAGTTCGCTTCTGACTTATGCGAATATTACCGATATGGAAAAAGTAATTGTGGACGAAGAAGCGGATAAGGCATTTGTCGAGCTCTGTGCGCAAAATAATGTAGAATTGCAGGTAGTTAAGGTAGAAATGGAATAAATAAAGGTTCCTCTTTTAATTGACTTTTTGTGCGAAAAGTGGTAACTTTTATGTTAAGTTCACAAAAAGTTAATAACAATTAGAAGAGGAGGCGAGAGTTTTGGCGTTAGTACCAATGAAAGACTTATTGCTGGATGCAGAACGCGGTGACTATGGCGTGGGGGCATTCAGTGTGGCAAATATGGAAATGATTCTTGGGGCGGTAAGAGCAGCGGAGGAACTGAGGTCGCCGCTTATTTTACAGGTGGCACAGATAAGACTGCCGTATTCCCCTCTTCCAATCATTGCACCGATGATGCTTGCGGCAGCAAAGAATGCAAGTGTACCGGTGGCCGTGCATTTAGACCACGGAAAGACTCTGGATTGTATTGCAGAAGCTTTGGAACTTGGTTTTACGTCTGTGATGATTGATGCGTCGGATCGGCCGATAGAGGAAAATGTCCGTCTGACAAAGCAGGTGCGCGAAATGGCAGACCGCTATGGCGCGACGGTGGAGGCAGAGGTCGGACAGATTGGCGTGTCGGAGGATGGAAAGAAGGAAGGAGAACGGATTTACTCGGATCCGTTTGAGGTGAAACGGCTCAAGGAAGAAACCGGCGTGGATGCGATTGCACTTTCCATAGGAAATGCACACGGCCTCTATAAAGAGGAGCCCCGACTGAATTTTGAAGTGTTAAAGAAATCCAGAGAACTGACCGGAATGCCGCTTGTGCTTCACGGGGGGACCGGCATCAGCGATGCGGATTTTAAAAAGTGTATTCAGGGTGGTATCCGAAAGGTCAATGTGGCAACCGGAACTTTCATGGCAGTGGAACAGGCGGCAAGAGAATATGCGGCAGAGGATAGGCGTGATTATTTCCGGATGAGCGCACATATGGCAGAACTGGCGTATGAAAATGTAAAGAAACATATCCGGATTTTCGGTTCGGAAGGAAAGGCGGAATAAGATGGGATATTTGACATTGGATGAAACAAGAGAATTTGATATTGTCCTTTTGGGACGTGCGGCAATAGATTTGAATCCGGTGGATTATTACAAGCCGCTTTATGACAGCACGACATTTAAGAAATATCTCGGAGGCTCCCCGGCCAATATTGCAGTGGGTATGGCAAGGCTCGGTAAAAAGGTCGGCTTTATCGGAAAGGTATCGGATGACCAGTTCGGAACCTTTATCGAGAACCGTTTCCAACAGGAAGGCATTGACATTACACACGTGACAAGAGCAAAGAACGGCGAAAAGCTGGGACTTACCTTTACGGAGATTAAGAGTGAGACGGAAAGCAGTATTTTAATGTACCGTGAAGGCGTTGCGGATTTGCAGTTATCCGTGGAGGACATTTCCGAAGATTACATAAAGAACAGTAAGGCACTGTTGATTTCCGGTACGGCACTGGCACAGAGCCCATCCAGAGAGGCTGCCTTAAAGGCACTTGCATTTGCAAAAAGAAACGATACCAAGGTGATTTTTGATATTGATTACCGTCCATATAACTGGAAGAATACAGATGAGATTTCCATCTATTATTCTATGGTAGCAAAGGAAGCGGATGTCATCCTTGGATCCAGGGAAGAAGTAGATTTGACGGAGCGTCTGATTGAAGAGGGAAGAAATGACTTACAATCGGCGGCTTACTGGCATGCGCAGGGAGTTAAGATTATTGTCATCAAGCACGGAAAGGAAGGTTCTACGGCTTACACGGACGATGGCAACAGTTACACCATCAAGTCCTTCCCTGTCAAACTGTTAAAGAGTTTTGGCGGTGGAGACGGTTATGCTTCCGCGTTCCTGTACGGCTTGTTTGAAGGCTGGGAAATTATCGATGCGCTGGAATTCGGTTCGGCATCTGCGGCAATGCTGGTAGCAAGTCATGCATGCTCTGAGGATATGCCGGATGCAGAAAGCGTAAAGAAATTCATTAAGGAAGAAAAAGAATTATACGGGGAAATGATTGCAAGAGCATAAAGGAGAGAAACCGTTATGATGTTTGATTATTTGGAATTTGATGAACATGGCGTAAAGGTAGTGTCCAAAATCGGCGGTGTGAATGCCGATATGATGATGGATATTTTAGTATACCGTTTAAAGAAGGGTGAATCCGTAACGGTTATGGAGGCAGGTAAGGAGGCGGCACTGTTGCTGTTTGAAGGAAAGGTAACCTATTCTTTCGAGGACAGAAGAGAAACGGCAAAGAGAGCAAATGTATTTGATGATGCACCGTACTGCTTACATATTTGCAAAGGAAAGAAGGCAACGGTGGTTGCAGACGAGGACAGTGAAGTGCTCCTGCAGATGACAGAGAATGACAGGGAGTTCGCAACCGTCTTCTACACACCAAACGAATGTAAGATTGAAGTAATGGGTGATAAGCAGTGGGAAGGTACCGCAAAGAGAGAGGTTCTTACCATTTTTGATTACCAGAATGCACCATACTCCAATATGGTATGCGGTGAGGTTATTACAAAGGCGGGACGCTGGTCCAGCTACATTCCGCATTCCCATCCGCAGCCGGAGGTATATTATTACAAGTTTGAAAAGCCGCAGGGCTTTGGCGGCTGCTTTATCGGAGACAATGTATTTAAGGTAACGGATGGCAGTGCGGCCAACATTCCGGGTGGTCTTACCCATCCGCAGACGGCAGCACCGGGCTATAACATGTATTACTGCTGGATGATTCGTCATTTGGACGGAAATCCTTGGACAACGAGAGACAATGATCCGGCACATACCTGGCTGTTAGAACAGTAGAAAGGAATTAGGACATGGAAAAAATCAGAATGACCGTCGGACAGGCGATTGTAAAGTTTTTGGATAACCAGTATGTTTCCCTGGATGGAAAGGAAGAAAAGTTTGTAGATGGTATCTTTACTATTTTCGGACACGGTATTGTGCTCGGTATCGGTCAGGCGCTCGAAGAAAATCCGGGCGGCTTAAAGGTATACCAGGGCAGAAATGAGCAGGGCATGGCGCATGCGGCTGCCGGCTTTGCAAAGCAGAACAACAGAAGAAGAATCATTGCCTGCGCGTCCTCTATCGGACCGGGCGCGGCCAATATGGTAACTGCAGTAGCAGACGCTACGGTAAATAATGTACCTCTCCTCGTATTTACCGGTGATGCGTATGCAACCAGACAGCCGGACCCTGTTCTTCAGCAGATTGAACAGTTCCATGACATGTCCATCACCACCAGTGATGCGTTCCGTCCGGTATCCCGTTATTGGGACAGAGTATACCGTCCGGAGCAGCTGATGAGTGCGATGTTAAATGCCATGCGTGTTTTGACTGACCCGTCCACCGCAGGCGGTGTATGCATTTCCTTACCACAGGATGTACAGGGTGAGCATTTTGATTTTCCTGTGGATTTCTTTAAGAAGAGAGTGCATCGTATTTTACGTGCGGTTCCGGATATGGAGGAAGTGACCGCGGCAGCAGAAATGATAAAGAATAAGAAGAAACCGGTAGTCATCTTAGGCGGCGGTGTGCGTTATTCCGAAGCAGGGGAAACGGTAGTAAATTTCTGCGAACAGTTTAATATTCCGTATTGTGAGACACAGTCCGGAAAGAGCGTGACGGCAACTTCCCATCCGCTGAACATGGGAGGCCTCGGTGTTACCGGAAACCTTTCTGCAAACATGATTTGTACCAAGGCAGATGCGGTCATCGGTGTCGGCACAAGACTCAGTGACTTTACGACAGGTTCTAAGGCACTGTTTGAAAATCCGGAGGTAGAGTTTGCAATGATTAACACCTCCAGATTCCATGCGCTGAAGCTGGATGCACATTCGGTAGTCGGTGATGCAAAGGTGGCGGTAGAAGCACTGGCAGCAGAACTGGATGCCATGGATTATAAGAGCGGTTATACAACAGAAATTAAGGAAGCAAAGGATGCATGGGAAAAGGAAATGCAGTACTTAACTTCCACAGAATATAATGAAACTTACAAGCCTCTCATTTCCGCGATGGAACCGGGCGTACTCGAAGAGTTTGTAAAGACCACCGGCGGTGTGATTACACAGACCGCGGCACTCGGACTCATCCGTGAAAAGATTGAGAAAAATGCAATTGCGGTCGGAGCATCCGGCAGTCTTCCGGGAGATTTACAGCGTATGTGGACGACAGAAGAAAAGGATTCCTACCATATGGAATACGGCTTCTCCTGCATGGGATACGAAATCTGTGCGGCACTTGGTGCAAAACTTGCAAAGCCTGACCAGCCGGTTTATGCAATGGTGGGTGACGGTGCCTTCATGATGATGCATTCGGAAATGGCGACCTCCCTGCAGGAAGGAAAGAAGATTACCGTGCTGCTGTTTGATAACTGCGGCTTTGGCTGTATCAATAACCTGCAGATGTCAAACGGTATCGGAAGTCTGGCAACCATGTTCCGTTACCGTGACGAGTCCGGAAAACAGACCGGTGATTTAATCCATACCGATTTTGCAATGATTGCAAGAGGCTATGGTATGAAGGGCTACACGGCGACTACCATGAAGGAATTGGAAGAAGCACTGGAAGCGGCAAAACAGGATACCGTATCCAACCTGATTGATATCAAAGTGCTTCCGAAGACGATGACCGACGGTTATCTTTCCTGGTGGAACGTAGGGCTTGGCGACAGCAAGACGAATGAAAAGATTCATGCAAGTTATGAAAACCGGATGAGCCATCTGGAGAAAGCAAGACTGTACTAATAAAATTATACATAAAAGGAGAACAACAGCATGTTTAACAAGGACAAAGTAAAATTAGGAATTGCACCAATCGGCTGGACAAATGACGATATGCCGGCACTTGGCGGAGAAAATACATTTGAGCAGTGCATCAGCGAGATGGCACTGGCAGGCTTCACAGGCAGTGAAGTTGGTAACAAGTATCCAAAGGATACCAAAGTTTTGAAGGAAGCATTGGACCTTCGCGGCATGAGAATTGCCAGCAAGTGGTTTTCTTCTTTCCTTGCAACAAAGCCTTATGAAGAGACAGAAGCAGAGTTCTTAAAAGAATTAGATTATTTAAGTGCTATGGGCGCAGACAGAATCAATGTTTCCGAGCAGAGCCATTCCGTACAGGGAAATGAAGACCTTTCCATTTATGACTGTAAGGTACATTTTACCGATGAAGAGTGGGATAAGATGTGTGATGGTTTAAACCGCCTCGGTAAGATTGCAAAGGACAGAGGCTTTAAGCTTTGTTTCCATCATCACATGGGTACCGGTGTTCAGACCATAGAAGAGACAGAACGCCTGATGGATAATACTGATCCGGAATTGGTATTCCTTTGCTACGATACCGGTCACTTCACTTTCTCTGAAGAAGACCCGATGCATATCTTAAAGAAGTACCCGGAGAGAATCGGTCATGTACATTTAAAGGATGTGCGCCCTGAGGTTAGAAAGCAGGCAGCAGAAGGCAAGTGGTCCTTCTTAAAGGCAGTGCGTGAAGGCGTATTTACCGTACCTGGTGACGGTTGTGTGGATTTTGATTCCGTTTTTGCAGCATTGGATGAAATGAATTACGAAGGCTGGCTTCTTGTGGAAGCAGAGCAGGATCCGGCAAAGGCAAATCCGTTCAAATACGCAAAGATGGCAAGAGCCTATATTGCAGAAAAGACAGGTTTATAATATGAAAAAGGGGTTAAGTATTCGGATTAAGCTGACGGTATTCTTTCTGATTCCGGTGCTGTTTATTGTAGTGTTAGGCGTATCTTCCTACGGAAATGCATCTGCGGCATTGCAGAGCAGTTATGAAGAATCGGCTTTGTCGACAGTGGAGTCTGCTGACACTTATTTTGAGATGGTTTGTTCCATTGCAAAGGCAAAGGTATCCCAGATTATGGGAGAGGCAACGTTGAAGTCGTATTACGGCGGTGCCTATGAGGCCGGCAGCGACGACGAAAAGAATGCAAAGGCAGCTTTGGCGGCAGCACTGAAAAAGAGTGTGGCTTCTGACCATCTGGTTGGGGATTTATCTATCCTTTCCTATGCCAGAACGGCGATGTCATCCAATGGTAATTATTTTACTTTGTTTGTACCGGCGGCTTCCGAATATGATAAGACAACAGAAAAAGCATATTTGGATGCAAAAGGAACAGAAAGCGGATGGGTAGGTACCCATTCCTATATCGACAGCATGGAACTGTCGGAACAGGAGTATTGCATTGTCTATGTGGAACCGTTTTACAGCGCGTTGGATGAGAAACTCGGATATATTTCCGTGGACGTCCGCCTGGATGCAGCGGTAGAAAGCCTGTCTACGGTGGATCTGGGTGATGGAAGTGTGCTTGCTTTCGTAACACCGGATGGAGTGGAGACAACAAAGGATGGCGTGTTACGTGACGGTACTGTTCTGTTTTACGGCACTGAGGTTTATCAGAGGGCATTAGCAGCATCGGAAGAACTCGGAACGGAGCAGGATGCAGAGTATTTATATATCTACAGTAAAATTGCCGATACCGGGGCGATGCTTCTTGGTAAGATTCCGGTAAGCACAATTCAGGGTGCAGCAGCGGAAATCAGAACAACCACAGTGCTTATGGTGTTGATTGCGGCAATTGTTTCGGCAGGACTCGGCTTGTTTGTATCTATGGGATATTCCGGTATTATCCGCAAGACGGTGCATGCGCTGGAGCAGGCGGCAGAGGGAAATTTAAATGTCAGAATCCATTCCAAGCGGAAAGACGAGTTTGGTATGGTGGCAAATGCGGCAGACCGCATGATGCATAATACAAAGAAACTGATCGGGCATGTCAATGCAACGACAGATGCTTTGAATACATCGGCAGAAGAACTGAATATCGCATCATCAAATCTGATGGAAGCATCCGGACAGATTGCGACTTCGCTGGAAGAAATCAGACGGGGTATTGTACTTCAGGCGGAGGATTCCACAGAATGTCTTTCGGATGCGGAAAAACTTACCGAACGGATTCAGACAGTACGTGAAAATGTGCAGGTGGTCGAAGGAATGGCAGAGGGAGCAAAGGTTTCCACCCGGGAGGGTATGGATGCAGTGCAGAACTTAAAGGAACGTGCGGAAGAAACAACCAGGATGACAAAACGGATTATTCTTGACATTGAAGGCTTGTCTGAAGAAACAAAGAAAATCCAGAGTATTGTCGTGGCCATTGATGATATTGCAAACCAGACGAATCTTCTTTCCCTGAATGCTTCCATTGAGGCGGCAAGAGCCGGCGAAGCGGGAAGAGGGTTTGCGGTAGTTGCGGAAGAAATCCGGAAACTTGCAGAGCAGTCGGCAGAAGAAGCCGGTGCCATCGGCAGAATTATTGCTTCGATTACTGCAAAGACAGAAGATACAGTAGCGAATGTGAGAACGGCAGATGAGGTGGTTGCCCAGCAGGGCAGTGCGGTGGTACAGACGATGGCTGAGTTTGAGAAAATCGGCAACAATGTCGAAGAGATTGCAGAACGTATGGCAAACATCGGTGAGTACGTAACGGAAATGGAAGAAGCAGAAAAGCATACACTGGCTGCCATCGAAAGCATATCTGCGGTTGCGGAGGAAACTTCAGCGGCTTCTGAGGATGTGGAACGCATGAGTAATACGTCAAAGACAGCGGCAGAAGAATTAAATGAGGTGGTTCTTTCCTTAAAGAAAGAAGCAAATGCGCTGGCAAAAGAACTGGGCACATTTATAGTAGAATAGAATAAGAAAAGTGGGACCACGGATATTCCGTGGTCCTGCTTTATTCTACCGGTTTTGCAAACGGTGCACTCTTAAATTTACTTGGTGAAACGCCGCATACTTTATTAAAGACGCGGTTGAACTGCGAAAAGCTGTTAAAACCGCAAGCTTCTGCAATTTCTGTAATCTTTTTATCTCCGGACAGCAGCATCTGCTGTGCATTTCGGATACGTGTCATCTGTATGTAGTTTGTGATGGTAAAGCCTGTGACAGTCTTGAACTGGTGTGACAGGTAATACGTGCTGATGTAAAATTGCTTTGACAATTCGTCCAAAGATAAGTCCTCTGCAAAATGTGCATGGATGTAGGAAGTGATGGCATAAATCTTGGAGGTCAGACTATCTTCGTTTCTGTTGTTATAGATGTTTTTTTCACGATGATGATACAGACACGTTAGAAATTGCGTTAACTCGGAATGCAACTGCAGGTTCATGATATCCGATGAGTCCTTGCAGATGCGGAAAATATTATTTAAATAGGACGCGAGTTGTTCCTGTATTTCGCGATCAAACCGATATACCGGAGTATCGTTATAAAAAACAGATAAGACCTTCTTGAAATCTCCATGCAGTGAGAAGTGATCGATAATCGGCATGCTAAAGTCAATGATCAGACGTTTGACGGCGGGACCGTCCGGGTACTCGGATTTGTGCAGAATGCCGGGAGAGAGCAGGGTGATGTCAAAGTTCTTTAAATGAAACATGTTACCTTCCACCAGATGGTTTGCTTCCTTGTCTAAAAGAATGTGAATCTCAAAAAAACGGTGGAAGTGCTGGAACTCCATATTGATGTCAGCAGAACGATCGTCATAGTCAAACAAAAAATAGGTACCATGATGTGGTTTGCCAAGTTCTGTGACAAAGGCTTTTTCATATAATATTAAATTGTCAATTAACATAAGTTCTCCTTTTTTGCTTTTTGAAAGCGTTTACATCTTCGGTAAAAACTGAAATATTTGCACATTTTGCATCGTTTTTTGTTAGAAAACCGAGGGTAAATGTACAAATTTACTAAAGCAAAGCGTTAAAATATCATGTCTTTTGACATATTTATACCACAAAAAAGCAAAAAATGCAATAATTTCATGCAAAGTACGCAAATTATGCGTTGCATAGAAGGAAGGCATTTGTTACAATAAGTGTACAAAAAAAGAGAAGAAAAAAAGTAAAAATGCACAAAAACCTAACAAAGATTTACTAGGTTAAAGTGCAGAAGGGGAACAAACACATGAAGGCACAGATTGAGAAAACGCTGGATTTGCTGTTCGAAAGTTTCCAAAAGGTTCTGTATGAAGAAGATGATGGTTTCTTAAAGGGCATGCAGACCAGAAACCTTGCCGGGGATGACATTAACAAATACCGCTTCTGGGAGTGGACACAGGGCGTTGGTCTTTACGGCATGTGGAAAATGTTTGAAAAGACAAAAGAACAGAAATATCTGGAGATCCTCTTAAAATATTATGAGAGACAATTGGGAATCGGCCTTCCTGCAAAGAACGTCAATACGACAGCACCGATGCTGACACTTGCTTTTGTGTATGAGCACACAAAGAATGAGACGTACGGTGAACTTTGTAAGGAGTGGGCACAATGGCTGATGACAGATCTTCCAAAGACAAAGGAAGGCGGGTTTCAGCATCTGACCTCCGACACATTAAACGATCAGGAATTATGGGACGACACCTTGTTCATGTCTGTGTTATTCCTGGCAAAATGTGGCGTGATTTTCGGTAATAAGGAGTGGGTAGAAGAAGCGAAATACCAGTTCCTTTTACATATTAAGTACTTGTCCGACAAAAAGACGGGACTTTGGTTCCATGGTTGGACTTTCAACGGAAACCATAACTTCGTAGAAGCTCTGTGGGGACGCGGTAACAGCTGGGCGACAGCGGCAATTCCTGAACTGCTTGGAATTATCGAGGTAGAACCGGCGGTACGCAGATTTTTAGTTGAAACCCTTCGCAATCAGGTGGAAAGTCTGAAACGATTCCAGGATCCGTCCGGAATGTGGCATACACTGATTGATGACCCGACGTCTTATGTGGAGACAAGTGCAACCTGCGGATTCTCTTACGGAATCTTAAAAGCAGTACACGACGGACTGATTGGCAAAGAATACGAGGAGCTTGCGATAAAGGCACTCACACCGGTACTTGCAAACATCAGTGAAGACGGTATTGTGAACCAGGTATCCTACGGCACCGCGATGGGCCGTGAAACAAAGCAGTTTTACAAAGAAATAGAGATAAAATCGATGCCTTACGGACAGGCGATGGCGATTTTATTTTTATTAGAGACAATTTAAGGAGGATGTATTTATGAAAAAGAGATTACTCGCACTCTTAGTAGCAAGTACAATGGTTCTTTCCCTTTGTGCTTGTGGCGGTGGTGGCTCTGAGACACCAGACCCAACACCAACAACATCAGCAACTGAGCCAACAAAGGCTCCAGACCCAACCAAGGAGCCGGATCCAACTCCAACTCCTACACCGGTTCCTGTAGAAGAAATGAAGTTCACAGGTTCCCCAACACTTACAGGTGATGCAGCAGACAGACTTCCTGTAAAGGATGACGTATTTGTATCTCAGGTAGATGCTACAGGTGCTACACTTGAGATCGGTACCTACGGCGGCACAATCAATCTGATTGGCGGCGGCGGTTCCTGGGATTTATCCAGACCTACTCTGGAAACCATCATCCGTCGTAATACAGATGGTACTTACATTCCTAACGTAATCAAGAGCTATGAGTATAACGAGGATTACACTGTATGGACCTTCCACTTAAGAGAAGGCATGAAGTGGTCCGATGGTGATGACTTCAATGCAGACGATATCACATTCTGGTACTATATGTGTCATATCAACAACTATGATACAAAGGCAAGCTGGACAGCACTTAAGGATGGTGACGGTTTTGCTAAGTTAACAAAGGTGGATGATTACACAGTAACATGGACATTTACAACTCCTAAGTTCCCTGCTGACTTCATCGAAAACGGTGACTTTAAGTGGTGCTGGGCTCCATCCCACTGGTTAAAGGATCTCATTCCTGCTTCTTACTATCAGGAAAATGAGTACTGGGCAAACACAGGTCTTTCGGATGAAGATGTATTAAAGAACGCACAGGCTAAGGGCGTTGACAAGGCTACAGTAAAGGATCTTGGTAAGGAAATTGCTTACTACTTCTGGAATGTAGGCGGTATGCCAACTGTAAACTCCTTCGTATTAAGAGCAGGCAACTCCAGAAACGACACAGTATGTACTATGGATCGTAACGCATACTACTTCAAGGTAGATGCTAAGGGTCAGCAGCTTCCATACTGTGACGCTATCGTATTTACAAAGACTTCTGCAGATGGTCAGGATCAGTTGATGTTCCGTTCCGAAGAAATTGATATCATTGAAGTAGCAATGCAGGATATCGCTTCTATCCTTGCGGATATGGGTGACAAGGCTGTTCTTCGTACTTTCGCTGGCGTTGACTGGGGTGCAACTAAGGTTACATTCAACTACACACATACAGATGCAAACTATGCAACATTATTCAACAACATTAAGTTCCGTCAGGCTATCTCCATTGCAGTTGACCGTACACAGCTCTCTGAATTACGTTCCGACGGTTTCCTTGAACCGGGTCAGTGTGCTCCGGCTCCTGGTAACTTCGGTTATGATGCAGAATGGATGCAGAAGTGGACAGAGTATGATGTAGCAGCAGCTAAGAAGTTATTAGAAGAATGCGGTCTTAAGATGGGCAGCGACGGCTTCTATGATTTCGCAGACGGCTCCGACTTCTTACTTACCTTCTATGGTTACTTAGATTCCGGCGCAGCGGATGATTTCCCTGTACTTGAGCAGTACTATAACGCAGTTGGTATCAAGTGCGCGTTCAAGGAATATGAAGTAGCAGCTTTTGATATGGAAATTGATAACAACACATGGACAGCAGTTTTAGGACCTCACACCTCCATCGGTGGTCTTTCCATGAAGGACCGTGTAGCTCCGTTCGTTCCTGTACAGCAGGCAGCTGAGTGGTACGGTGAGTTCGGTACATGGGTAGGTACAAATGGCGAAAGCGGTGTGGAACCTACCGGTGATATGGCTAAGTTAGTAGAAATCTGGAGAAAGTGGGAAGCAACTCCTGACACTGCAGAAAGAGATGCTTACAACTTAGAAATTTATGAGATTCATAAGGCAAATATCTGGACAATCGCTTACTTGCAGGGTGCAGGTACTTACAGATTGGTTAACTCCAAGCTTAAGAATCATCCGGATAATCTGGTAAGCGCTGACTTGTATATGTATGCTAACATCGTTCACTATGAGAACCTGTTCAAGGCTCAGTAATAGTTACAAGTACAAAAAATTTTGATTAGTTTTTCGGAGGCGGGGAAGCCAGTTTCCACGCCTCCGTTTTTTTAGAGAGGGAATTTAAATGGATGATAAGACGTTCGAACGTTGGGTAAAATTTATATGTAGGTTTATCAAAGAGGAAGTTCTACCTTTTCTGAAATCAGTGTGGAAAGTTCTGGAACCAGTTAGAGAATTTTTCAAAAAAGATCTTGTGCAGTATATTGTAAAGCGTCTTTTGATGTTTATACCGACACTGTTTTTGATTTCAATCCTGACTTTCTTTGTTATACAGCTTCCGGAAACGGACTATGTAGACAGAGAGATTTCTAAACTTGCCATGGAAGGTGAGTTTTTAAGCC
This sequence comes from Lachnospiraceae bacterium, assembly GCA_015057585.1. Lineage (GTDB taxonomy): Bacteria > Bacillota > Clostridia > Lachnospirales > Lachnospiraceae > SIG299. The sequence continues at coordinate 49,286 of SVEF01000005.1, forward strand.
AGGAAGAAGCGGAAGCTCTTCGTAAAGAGTACGGCCTTGATTTGCCGGTATGGCAAAGGTATTTAAAATGGATCGGAGGTATTATCTGGACTCCAACCGATTCTTCGTACTACAGACTTTATGAGTCTCACCATGACTGGAAATATTCGTTTGCCTACGGTAAAAACGTATGGGACGTTATTGATGACCGATTGGGGCTTACAATTTTAGTATCAGCACTCATTATGATTTTCCAGTATGGAGTATCGCTCCCGATTGCAGTGTATGCTTCGACTCATCAGTATTCGGTTGGTGACTACATATCTTCCTTTATTGGATTTGTCGGGGCGGCGATACCAAACTTTATTTTGGCATTTATGCTGATGTACTGGTCGTACAAATGGACCGGTAATGCAAACGTCGGCTTAGACATGAGCGGATTCTTCCCGTTCTTAAAGAGTATGATTATTCCGTTCCTCGTAATCGGAACTTCCGGCACCTGCGGCATCATCCGTTCGGTGCGTGCGCAGATGCTTGATGAAGTGGGCAGACAGTATACTCTGACCGCCAGAGCAAAGGGTGTTCCGGAGAGAACGATTGTTATGAAATATTGCTTCAGAGCAGCAATGAATCCAACCGTATCCGGTCTTGGCGGTGTATTATCCAGCCTGTTCTCCGGTTCTACGGTAACAGCGATGGTACTTATGATTGATATTCAGGGACCGGAACTTTTAAAGGCTCTGCAGACAGCGGACCTTTATCTTGCAGGTGGTATTGTTATGACACAGGCAATCTTAGTTGTTATCGGTATTCTGTTCTCTGATATTGCTTTGGCATTTTTGGATCCTAGAATCCGTTACTCGGGAGGTGGAAGATAATGAACTTTTTCAAAAAGATTCTCAAGAGAAAAGAAAAGTCTCAAGAAGACTATTATCTTGCTTCCCAGTGGACATTGATGGGCAGAAAGTTAAAAAAGCACAAGTTGGCACGTATTTCCATGATCATTCTTGGTATTTTATACTTTGGTGCCCTGTTTGGCAATTTCCTTGCACCTTACGGTCTGGAAGAATTTGATGGTTTATATCGCAACACCGGTGCGACTAAGATTCGTTTTGTGCATGAGGGCGAATTTGTAGGTCCTTTCGTATATAAGTTAGAAAAGACAATCGACAGAACCAATTTTTCGGTAACGATTACGGAGAACACATCGGAGTACTATCCGATTAAGTTCTTTGTACATGGTTCGGAGTATAAATTTTTAGGTTTTATTAAGAGTGATTTGCACTTATTTGGTGCGGGTGAAGGAAGCAATGGTGGCACAGGAGCAAAGGTGATGCTGTTTGGCGCGGATTCTTTGGGACGTGACCTGTTCTCAAGAGTCCTGTATGGCTCACAGGTATCCCTTACGATTCCGTTTGCCAGTGCAATTATCAGCTTCTTCCTCGGTATTTTAATCGGTTCTCTTTCCGGTTATTTCGGAGGTATGTTTGATATTATTGTGCAGCGTATTATTGAGGTTATCGGTGCAGTGCCGCAGATTCCTTTGTGGATGGCACTTTCCACTGCGATTCCTGCCGGTATTTCTACAATTAAGATGTATTTTTATATGACACTCATTCTTTCCTTTATCAACTGGACCGGTATGGCACGAGTTGTAAGAGGTAAGATGCTGTCCTTAAAGAATGAAGACTATGTTATGGCTGCAAGACTCTCCGGTGTTTCCACCTGGAACATCATCTGGAAGCATCTGGTGCCGGGCTTCATGAGCTACTTAATCGTATCCATGACCCTTGGTATTCCGGGCTCTATCGTAGGTGAGACCTCCATGTCCTATTTAGGACTTGGTATTAAGTCGCCTGCAACCAGCTGGGGCGTACTTTTACAGGAGGCCAGTGCGGTAACGGAAATTGCAAGTCATCCGCACAAGTTGATTCCGATTATTTTCGTAACAGTGGCAGTACTTGCGTTTAACTTCCTTGGTGATGGTTTAAGAGACGCAGCTGACCCATATAAGTAAAATTGGAGGTACATATAAAATGAAAAAAGATAATATTCTTGAAGTAAAAGACCTCCATGTGGATATTCATATGTCAGAGGGTCTGTTAACTGCCGTACGCGGCGTAAATTTTGAAATGAAAAAGGGTGAGACTTTAGGGCTGGTAGGGGAATCCGGTTGTGGTAAGTCCCTGACCTGTAAGGCAATCCTTGGTATTAATGATAAAAAGTGTGTATCGAGCGGCGAGATTATGTTTGACTCGGCACAGCACGGTGAAGTAGAGCTTATCAGTCTTGCAAATGAGAAGAAGAACGACAAAATCCGTTCCATCCGCGGGAAGGAAATCTCGATGATTTTCCAGGAGCCGATGGTAGCCTTCTCTCCGATGTACACGATTGGTAACCAGATCAATGAAGCAACCAGACTTCATATCACAAAGGATAAAAAGAAATCCAAAGAGATTTCCATGGAAGTAATGCGTAAGGTTGGCATTGCTAACGTAGAAAAGCGTTACAACCAGTATCCGCATGAGTTCTCCGGCGGTATGTTACAGAGAGCACTCATTGCGATGGCACTTGTTTGTAACCCGAAGTTACTGATTGCCGATGAACCGACCACAGCGCTTGACGTTACGATTCAGGCACAGATTCTGGAACTCATGAAGGAGTTACAGAAGGATTTCAATACGGCGATTCTTTTCATCACACATGACCTTGGCGTAGTAGCAAAAATGTGTGACAGAGTGGCAGTTATGTACCTTGGTAAGATTGTGGAAAGCGCAGACTCCAAGGAGATTTATGCAAATCCGCAACATCCGTATACCAGAGGGTTAATCGGTTCCGTGCATAAGATTGGTTCCAAGAAGGAAGACAGACTGTTCTCCATCGAAGGTACCGTTCCGCTTGCGATGAATCTTCCGGTGGCATGTGGTTTCTATGACAGATGTGATGCACGTATTGAAGGTCTTTGTGACAAGGCAGATCCGGAATTGGTGGAAGTAGCACCGGGACACATGATTGCCTGCTTTAACTGCCCGCATGAGGCATGTAAGGAACAGCGTGCAAGGGTAGAAGCACTCCTGAAAGAAAAGGAGGGTGGAAACAATGAATAAAGATACTATTTTAGAAGTGAAAAATCTGCATAAGCGGTTTACCTCCAAAGGTATTACCGTAAAGGCAGTTACTGATGTAAGTTTTAATGTAAAACCGGGCGAGACGATTGGTATTGTAGGTGAGTCCGGTTGCGGTAAGACAACACTGGGAAGATGTATTGTTCGTGCTTACAATGCTTCCGAGGGCGAAGTGTTTTACCGTACCAGAGCCGGGGAAGAACTTGACTTTTTAAAGGTTGATAAAAAGAAGATGAAGGAAATCCGTAAGGAAATCCAGATGATCTTCCAGGATCCGTATTCTTCCCTTGACCCGAGAATGACCGTTCTTGATATTATTAAGGAGCCATTAAAGGCCAATTATCCGAACATGCCGAAGGCTGAAATGGACCAGAAGGCAAAGGCCATGGCAGAAAAGGTTGGTTTAAACCCTACTTATTTGATGCGCTATCCGCATGCGTTTTCCGGCGGACAGAGACAGCGTATCGGTATTGCAAGAGCTCTAATTGTAGAACCGCAGATTATTGTCTGTGACGAAGCGGTATCCGCACTTGACGTATCGATTCAGGCACAGGTAATTAACTTACTTCGTGATTTACAGAAGGATTTGAACCTGACATATTTATTTATCAGCCATGACTTATCGGTAGTAGAGCACATTTCCGACAAGGTAGGTGTTATGTATCTCGGACGTATGGTAGAGTTTGGTGATACCGAGGAGATGTTTGAAAAGCCGATGCATCCGTATACGGAAGCATTGCTTTCCGCAGTGCCGGTAGCTGATCCTACGGTTCAGATTGAACGTATTCCGTTAAAGGGAGAAATTCCGAACCCGGCAAATCCGCCGAGTGGATGTTACTTCCATGAAAGATGTCATTACTGTACAGAGAAATGTGTGAATGAAGTTCCGGAATTAAGAGAGATGCCAAACGGCAGACTTTGTGCATGTCACAGGGCGGAAGAACTTAATTTGCGCGGATTCACATATGCTGCAGATGCAAAGAAGGAACAGTAACCTGAGCCTGAAAAGCGCACCCGGTATGATAGAATAAGAAAAAAGTAAAGGGGTTGAAATTATGCAATGGTATGAAACGATGACTGCATACTTGGGAGAAATCAATGCGGTATCGACATTTGTACGGTTGGCTCTTGCCCTGATTTGCGGTGGTGCACTTGGTATGGAGCGCGGAAAGAAAAACCGTCCGGCCGGTTTCAGAACATATATGCTGGTTTGCGTCGGCGCAACACTTGTTATGCTGACCAACCAATATATTTGCGATATGTATGGAACGGGGGACCCGGCACGACTCGGTGCTCAGGTAATCAGCGGCATCGGTTTCCTTGGTGCAGGTACAATCATTGTTACCGGAAGAAACCGTGTCAAAGGGCTGACAACAGCGGCCGGCCTGTGGGCAGATGCCTGCGTGGGACTGGCAATCGGTATTGGCTTTTATTCGGCAGCCATCATCGGCTGTGTCATGATATTCGTGGTAATGTCATGGTTACACCGGATGGACAACTGGATGTTAGCCAATACAAAGGTCATGGATTTGTACATGGAGTTTGAGAAGATGTCGGATTTTGGAACATTCATGTCTTACTTAAAGGAACATGGCATTAAGGTGACCGAAGTCGAAATGACAAAATCCAACAATGCAGAGGATATCGGAATTGCGGTTCTTTTGACTCTGAAGTTGGAAAAGAAACGTCCTCATGCGGAAATCATTCAGCTATTGTCGTTAGCGGAAGGAGTACGCTATATTGAGGAACTGTAAATTCAGGTATTTCACATACATGCGAAAGCGTGTAACGTCAATACATCCAAATTCCTTATGTGTGAGACCGTGCGGAGTGATCCGCACGGTCTCATGCGTTTGCAGCAGCATATCCCCCAAAAAACGCAGCTGCCACACTCGCAGGACTTGCTGCGTAACAGTTCTTTAACGGCAGTCATAATCAAGAGAGCACGGACCGTAAACTCGGCGGTCGGGAGCCGAAATGTATATAAAGGATATCACGAATAAAGTGCGACAGCACTTTTACGAAAAGGCACCGGTCGCTCTCGGACAAACCTGTTTGTCCAGAGACGACCGGTGCCTTTTCTAAAACCGCGTCCTACGGACGCTTTTCGTGATATCCTGCTCTATGTTTCCGTTCTCCCTCCCGCCTCAGACAAACGGCTCCGTACTCTCTTATTCCTGCCTTACCTAAAGAACTGTTATGCAGAGTCCTGCGGTATGTCACTGCATGTTTTTCTACGGGATATGCTGCTGCAAACGTATAGGGCCGTTAAGACTTACCCGCCGCTTTACATCGCCCGGTTGCGAGGCAATCGGGCGATGTAAGCAGAAACTTATGCAAAAGAAAATAGCATACCATATGTGGTAAAATGATTTAGTAGTAAATAGGGTCTGATAAAGAAGAAGCAGGGATATACAAACTTCGTATATCCCTGCCATTTCATTTACTGTCTCCGTAACATCTCCGTATATGCCAGTAAGAACGGTCCGACGCCCTTGGCATCGTCCTTGACAATCGGCTCGGACATGTAGTAATCATATGTGCCGTCGCGCATTTCTTTGCCGCCAAGGCCGGCAACTAAACAGATACCGTCTAAACTCATGTTACCTTCTTCGGTGGTTAAGTAGCGGTCGCAGATGCCATGAAAGGCCTTCTCGCCTGCTGCGGCAAATTCCTCCGGAAGGAAGCCTAAGCGAACGCCTTTTAAGAAGGCATAGGAGAGAATCGCACTGCCGCTGGTTTCAAGATAGTTGCGTTCTCTGCCCGGGAAGTTTGGTACCTGCCACCACATGCCGCTTTCGTCCTGAAAGTTTTTGAGTGAGTACATGTAGTCTATGTAGATGTTTTTTAATTTGTCGTAGTTTTCCTGACAAACCGTGGCATCGCATTTATCCAGCGTGTCAAGAAGTGCCATGGCGTACCAGCCGAGGGCTCTTAACCAGAAGTTTTTGGAAAGACCGGTTTCTTTGTCACACCAGAACATTTCTCTGGAGCAGTCGTAAGCATGGTAATAAAGACCGGTTTTTTCATCTCTGGCTTTGTCCACAACGTTAAAAAACTGATGGAAAATATCATCGTAATTTTTCTTGTCATTAAAACGGGTTTCATATTCCATGTAAAACGGCTGTCCCATATACATACCGTCCAGCCACACCTGTGCCGGATAGATTAACTTGTGCCAGAAGTTACCCTCGCGTGTACGTGGCTGGCGTTTTACCTGGGAGTAAACCAGTTCAATGGCTTTGCGGTATTTTTCCTCACCGGTCAGGTCATAGAGTTCGAAGAGAGTTTTGCCGGCATTGACATCATCAATGTTAAATTTCTCCGGATTGTAGCCGGAAATGGAGCCGTCTTCTTTGACACGGTAACTGATGTATTCTGTGGCGAATTTGCGGTATTTTTCTTTTCCGGTGATGGTGTACATCTCAAGAATCGCCTTAATCATACATCCGTCAATGTAGTTCCATTCCGATTTGATTCCCTGACGCTTTTTCTCAATGTTCCATGCAGGGAAATCCAAAGTGCTTTTTTCAAGTAATTCATCAATATAAGTTTCAATAAATTTCTGTTTCATAAGTAAACCTTACCTCACCTTTTTTATTGTGACAGTGAAAACTATCTTTAAAATCATAGTATCATGTAACCTTTCTTTTTTCAACTAAAACGAATTCTTTGAAGAATTTGTGAATTCGATAAAATTGCTTTTCTTTTTGTGGTTTTTATGGTATGATGTCAAAGTTGGCACCTTTAGGACAATAAGGTGCGGGAGGGAAACCTTGAGACAGAACGAAAAAGGAAGGATTTTTACTATGAAAAAGAAAGTATTAGCAGCAGCACTTGCCGGTGTTATGGTACTTGCTATGGCAGCAGGCTGTGCAAAACCAAAGGTAACACTTGGTCAGTATAAGGGCCTCGAATTAACCGACATTTCCGCAAAAGAGGTAGAGGATGAGATGGCTGCCATTTTAGAGAGCCATGCAACACTCGTAGAAGTTGACCGTGCGGCAGTGGAAGGTGATACGGTAAACATTAACTATGTCGGTACATTGGACGGCGTTGCATTTGAAGGCGGCACAGATGATTCCGAAGAAGGAACGGATTTGGAACTTGGTTCTAATTCTTTTATTGATGGCTTTGAAGAGGGTCTGATTGGCGCAACTGCAGGTCAGAAACTGGATTTGAACCTGACATTCCCGGATCCTTACGAAAACAATCCGGACCTTGCCGGTAAGGCAGTGGTATTTTCCGTAACCGTAAATAAGGTGCAGGAAACACAGATTCCGGAATTGACGGATGCATTTGTGGTTGAGAATTATCCGCAGTACGGCAGTACAACAGAAGAACTGACAAAGGCACTTCACGATGAAATGCAGAAGGATACTTTTTACAATCAGATTACCAAACTGATTATGGAATCCAGTACTGTAGAAAAGATGCCTGCCGATGAAATTGCAGAAGAAGCATTGCTCATGGTACGGCAGTACACTTCTTATGCAGAATACTATGCGTCCATGTATGGTATTGATACAGAGATGGCACTTTACTACTTCATGGGCTTTGAGTCCACAGAGGCTCTCCAGCAGTACGCACAGGAATATGCAACTTCGGTAATTAAGAACGAAATTATCTTAAAAGAGATTGCAGAAATCGAAGGCATCAAGCTCACAAAGGATGTCTATACAGAAAAGGCAGCCGAATATGCAAAGAGCTATGGTTATGAAACTGTAGAAGAGTTTGAAGAAGTTTACGAGAAGGAAGAAATTGAAACCGTAATCTTAATGAATCTTGTAATGGATTTTATTATTGATGAAGCTACTATCATAGCTCCTACCGAGGAATAAAAACATGAAGCTCATCTATATTATTGTAAGCAGTGACGATGACGACAGAGTCATGGAACAGTTAAATAAGAAAGGATTTTCCGGCACCAAGATGGCGACGACCGGAGGATTCCTGCGTTCCGGAAACACAACGCTCATCGTCGGAACAGAAGAAGAAAAAGTTGGAACGGTCATTGACATTGTAAAAAAAGAATGCGGACCGAGACAGCGCATCACGGCGAATACACCGCCGGTGGGGTCTGCGAATCAGGGATTTGAGGCATACCCGGTGATGGTAGATGTAGGTGGTGCAACCATTTTTGTTGTTAATGTAGAACAATATGTAAAAATATAGGCCCGGCGTGCCTGGATACAAAAAAACCTCCCCGCTTTTTGCGGGGAGGTTTTGTACGTTGTAATTATTCTTCGTCCTCTTCCTCATCATCAAATAATTCATCGAATTCTTCTTCGTCAAGTAATTCATCAAATTTATCAGCAACGATTTCAAATTCTTCGTCATCTTCGATGTTCTGAATGTCGATTTCGTCTCCGTCTTCGGAAAAACGGTATAAGAAAATTTCTGCGTCTTCGCCTGCATCGGTAGGAAGCAGTGCAACATACATCTGCTCAACACCCTTAATGGTAACAGGGAAGGTGGCGATGACGTCACATAATAATTCGCTGTCATCTTCTAAAGTTAAAGTGATTTGGTCCATTTCTTCTTCGTAATTGCTCATAATAACCTCATTTCTGCCGCAAACTGCAGCGGATTCTTTATTTCCTGACAAATATATTATAGTAGAGAGAAAGAGAGGTTGTCAATCGAACTACCGTTTGCTTTTGCAGAGGGTCTGTGCTACAATGAGAAGCAAAGAAAGGAAGCGGTTGCCATGGGAAAACAGACGATTTTTCATATCGATGTGAATAGTGCTTTTTTGAGTTGGGAAGCGGTCTGGCGGATCAGGGAGTGTGGAGAGACACAGGATCTGCGTCTGGTACCGTCGATTGTCGGAGGTGACAGGGAGCAGCGGCATGGGATTGTTCTGGCAAAATCCACTCCGGCAAAGAAGTACGGGATTGTGACCGGAGAGCCGATTGCAAAGGCCCTGCAAAAGTGTCCGGATCTGGTGATTGTTCCGTCGCAACACGGGCTGTATGGCAGATATTCCGCGGCTTTTATGAAAATCCTGTCGGAATATTCTCCGGATGTGGAGCAATACAGCATCGACGAAGCGTTTGTGAATATGACCGGCATGGAAGGATTATTCGGAGAGCCGGTTGCCTGTGCCCACAAGATAAAAGACCGTATCCGGGACGAATTGGGCTTTACGGTGAACGTAGGAATATCGACAAACCGTCTTTTGGCAAAGATGGCAAGTGATTTTCAGAAACCGGACCGTGTGCATACGCTGTTTCCGGAAGAGATAGAAGAAAAAATGTGGCCTCTCCCGGTGGAGGAGTTGTTTTTTGTCGGAAAGGCAACGGCGGCCAAACTGCATACTTTGGGAATTCATACCATCGGAGAACTGGCGAAAAGCGACAGGCAGATGTTGTATACGCATTTAAAGTCCATGGGAGAGACCATCCATAATTTTGCGAACGGCATCGATGAGGGACTGGGCGGAAAGCATCACGAGGCAAAGGGCTACAGTAATGAAACGACACTGGGCCATGATGTGACGGATGAGGCAGAAGCCCGAGAGATTTTATTATCTTTGGTAGAGCAGGTGGCAGGACGTATCCGCGCGGATGGAAAAAAGGCAGAAGTGGTTTCGGTAGGAATAAAAGATGCGTATTTTGTTTCTGCAACGCATCAGTGTGTGGTGCAAAATCCGACTTCGGTAACAAAAGAATTGTATGAGTATGCCTGCAGGCTATTTGCGGAGATGTGGGACGGAAGACCAATCCGTCTGTTAAACTTTGCAGCAGGAAGGGTTAGTGAAGAGGAAAGCCGGCAGCTGTCTTTTTTTGAAACCACGGACTATGAAAAGCAGGAAAAGGCGGACAAGGCAATGGACGATATCCGGAAAAAATTCGGGGCCGGAGCGGTCAAGAGAGCCGTTTTTCTGGAGAAAAAGTAAGAGGAATGGAACATGGCAGAAAAGATTAGTATTTCGGTGCGGGCGCTGGTAGAGTTTATTTTAAACTCCGGAGATATTGACAATACAAGAGGGTACAGAGATCCGGATGCGATGCAGGAAGGAACAAGACTGCACCGTAAAATACAAAAGAGTATGCCGTCGGATTACACGGCGGAGGTAAGTATAAAGACAGAAATTCCTCTTTTGGACGGAGATGAGGAACTGCTTTTGACTGTGGAAGGACGTGCTGACGGTGTTTGGGAAAATCCGGAGGGAGAGCCGGGAGTTTGCATCGACGAGATTAAAAGTATGTATCAGGACGTGGAGCATATGCAGGAACCGATTGGTGTACATTTGGCCCAGGCAAAATGCTATGCTTGTATCTATGCGCAGCAAAACGGTTTGGATAAGATGATGGTTCAGATGACATATTGTAACATTGAAACCGAAGCCATAAGGCGGTTTAGGACCGAATATACAACAGAGGAACTTAGTGCGTGGTTTGACGGTGTTGTAAAGGAATACGCCAAGTGGTTGTTTTGGGAAATCCGTTGGAAGAAAAAGAGAAATGAAAGTATTAAGACGCTGGAGTTTCCGTTTGATTACCGGCCCGGCCAAAAGGAATTTGTAACCGGTGTCTATAAAAGCATCCTACGGGAGAAAAAACTGTTTGTAGAGGCACCTACCGGAGTAGGAAAGACCATATCTACGGTGTTTCCGGCGGTAAAGGCCATGGGAGAAGGACTTTCGTCGAAACTGTTCTATCTGACGGCAAAAACAATTGCAAGGACGGTGGCAGAAGATACGTTTACTCTTTTGTCACAGCACGGAGTGCGGTTTAGGTTTGTGACGATAACTTCTAAAGAAAAAATCTGTATTTTGGAAAAGCCGGAGTGCAATCCGGGAAGCTGTCCGCGGGCAAAGGGCCATTTTGACCGGGTAAACGATGCGGTATTTGATTTATTGACGTCGGAGGAGACGATTACCAGGGAACTGATAGAACAATATGCTAAAAAACACAATGTCTGTCCGTTTGAAATGTGTCTGGATGTATCTTTATGGGCAGATGCCGTAGTGTGTGACTATAACTATGTCTTTGATCCGACGGTGGCGCTTAAGCGTTTTTTTGCCGAGGAGAAAAAGAAGGATTATATCTTCTTAATTGATGAAGCGCACAATCTGGTGGAGCGTGCCAGGGAGATGTACAGTGCAGAACTGGTCAAGGAAGATTTTCTGACGGTGAAACGCCTGCTCAAGGGTAAGAGCAGACGGATGGAAAAGCAGCTGGAGGCGTGTAACAGCGCGCTTCTCCGGTTGAAACGGGAATGTGAAGAATTCCAGGTCTGGGAAAATGTCGGCGATTTTATGGTGCATCTGATGCGGTTGTCCGGAGAGTTCGAGGAGTTTTTACAGGAAACGGTACTGGATCCTGCAGCAAAGGAGGATGTCCTGAATCTCTATTTTGCGGTACGACAGTTTTTGGAGGTCCACGATGTCATGCAGGAGGATTACCGAATTTATACAGACTATCTGGAAAACGGGAATTTTCGTTTGAAGCTGCTTTGTATGGAACCTGCCAGGCAGTTAAAAGAGCGGATGGCAAAGGGACGGAGTGCGGTGCTGTTTTCCGCGACACTGCTTCCGATTGCTTATTATAAAGAACAATTGGGTGGGGAACCGGAAGACTACGCCATATATGTGCCGTCTCCGTTTGACACGGAAAAACGTCTTTTGATGGTGGGAAGAGATGTCAGTACCAAATATACAAGAAGGACACAGAACGAGTACGAAAAAATTGCCTTATATCTGGAATATGTCACTTCTGCAAAGCGGGGGAATTATTTTATATTCTTTCCCTCGTATCAGATGCTGGAGCGTACTGCCGAGGTAGTAAAGGAACAACTCTTGTGGCAGGAAGGAAAGCGTCTGGAGGATGGTACCTTTGTGTTCCCGGAAGAGACACCGGTGTACCTGTATATACAGAAGACCGGAATGACGGAACGGCAGAAAGAAGAGTTTTTGGCGGCATTTTCAGAACAGCCGGAGAAAACGACTGCGGGGTTTTGTGTGATGGGCGGTATTTTCGGAGAAGGCATTGATTTAAAAAATGACCGTCTGATCGGAACGGTGGTCGTTGGAACAGGGCTTCCGATGGTCTGCAATGAAAAAGAACTGTTCCGTTATTACTTTGAAGAAAAAAACGGACGGGGATTTGAGTATGCTTATTTATACCCCGGCATGAACAAGGTCATGCAGTCGGCAGGGCGTGTTATCCGTACCACAGAGGACACAGGGGTGATTTTATTGTTGGATGAGCGGTTTTTGACCGCTTCCTATCAGGGATTGTTCCCAAGGGAATGGTTCCCGTTTGAAACAGTACAAATTGGAACTGTGAGAGATAAACTGAAAAATTTCTGGGATGGAGCAGAAGGAGAAAATTAGCAGAAATTTGACTTTCCGATATGAACTTTTCACCTTCCTTTTCATAGAATGTACTGTAATCATTTTATGTGAAGGAAGGTATTTTTATGAGTTGCAATAGACAGAATTACCGTCCTGTAAATTCCGGTTGCAGACCAAATTCCTGCGTGACTGGAAATGTGATTCCGTCCGGAGTTGTGCAGGGTTGTACACCGGGTTGCGGCGGACAGGGCGGCATTGTGGTCGGTGTAAATGACGGTGCCGGTTGCGGAGCACCTTGTGCCAATACGCTGTTGGAAGAGCAGACGCTCGGCATGGCGTATGTTCCTTGGCAGACCTTCGGAACCATGTACCCGATGCAGCAGGGACTGAACAGAGGTACGATGTTCCCGTGTCTGGATTTCGATTTCATGGGAAGGAGATGTAACTGATGGCTGTGTATCATAACGCTTTACTGATGAGAATCAATGAACTTAGCTTTGCAATGGATGAGTTACGTCTGTTTTTGGATACCCATCCGGATTGCAGGGAGGCGCTGGCGCAGTATAACGAACTGCAGCGGCAGAGAATGGCAGTCGTAGCAGAGTATGAGGCAAAGTATGGTCCGCTCAGTTCCTACGGAAATCCGAATTGTGACAATTGGGATTGGGGAACCAGACCTTGGCCATGGCAGAACTAATCAGGAAAGGAGAACGAGGTTATGTGGAGTTATGAGAAAAGATTACAGTATCCGGTAAATATCAACTTTACCAATCCGAAGCTTGCCCAGGTGATTCTTTCCCAGTTTGGCGGTCCGGACGGAGAAAATGCAGCAGCAAGCCGGTACCTGTCCCAGCGTTATGCCATGCCGTATCATAATGTGGCGGGAATTTTAACGGATATCGGAACGGAGGAGATGGCGCATGAGGAAATGGTAGCAACCATTGTGCATCAGCTGACCAAGAACCTGACACCGGAGCAGATTGAGGGTACGCCGTTTGCGAATTACTACGTTGACCATACAACGGGGATTTATCATGCGGCGGCAAGCGGTGTTCCGTACACGGCGGCGTATTACCAGTCAAAGGGAGATCCGATTACAGATTTGATGGAAGATATGGCAGCAGAGCAGAAGGCAAGAACAACATACGACAATATTCTGCGTCTGGTACACGATCCGGAGGTGTGTGACCCAATCCGTTTCCTGCGCGAGAGAGAAATCGTGCATTTCCAGAGATTCGGTGAAGCACTCCGCAGTGTACAGGATCGGTTAAACAGCAAGAACTTCTATGCATTAAACCCTGCCTTTGACAAATAAAACGAATTGACAGATGGACGCAGAACAGTTATTATGGTTTATATACGGGGTTAGTCTTAGAAAGGACGATGTGGATGAATCGAAGGAATGTATTGGGAAACCGAATTGAAGAGAGTAAAACCTTTTGGGTTATTCTGATTAGTATATTGATAACGGGAATTCAGTTTGCAGTGTATCATTTTGTAAGTGGTGGCTGGTTTGGAATTTTGCTGGCGGTAGTTTGTATGTTGGTTGGCAGTGTGCTGGTGCACTTCATTACAAAGGAGCAGGAGGAATTGGCGGGATATCTTTTGGTCCCGTGTGTGTTTTCAGGAAGTATGGGACTGTTGCTTCCGCATGCGGAAATTCCGTTTTTTCCGGAAAGTGAGACCGCATTGTTGGGATGCCTGTTTTCTTTTCTCGTACCTGTTCTTTACTCGGTAATTTACACTTTGGCAAACGGAACTAGTGAACTTGCAGGATTTGCAAAGTTTTATCTTCGAGCTACCGTATTCTTTTATGTAGTCTATTTCGGACTGATGGTTTACGGTGCATTTTTTAATCAGATTGTGGCAGAAAACGGAAATTATACACAGTGGATTCCGTTTGCAACCTTTGCGGCTTTGGTAGACGGTGTGATGAAAGATGCCATTTCCATTTGGCGCGTGACGGAGTTTTTGCTAAATCGTGTTGTTTTCTTTTTACCGTATGGTTTTTTTGTGGCAATGCTTTGCAGAAAACTGCATGGTGTCATCCGGATTCTTTTGCTGGTGATTCTTCCTGTGTTATTGGAGGCAGTTCAACTGGCATTTCACTGGGGAACCTGTGATGTAGACGATGTACTGTTTCGAATCATCGGAGGGCTGCTCGGATTTATCGGATTTCTGGCATTTGATGCCCTGTTCCAGCGGTTTACCGCACGTCATTTTGACGGAAGTGAGATTAATAGAGATTATTACGGAAGAAAAATTTGAGCGCATTTGAAAAATAAAAAGCCGTGTCCGGTTTGGACGCGGCTTTTTGAATTCCGGGTGTGGGATATCAGGTCAATCCCCGGAAACCTCTTCCGATGATTTCACTGGTATTGGTAATCAGAATGAATGCACCCGGCTGAGCATGTTTGATAAACTGTCTTAACTGGACTGCCTGGGACCGGTTCATTACGGTCAGAACCACTTTCTTCCCCTGACCGGAGAAGGCTCCGGTTGCATCACAGACAGTAGCGCTGCGCTTTAATGTGTGCACGATATAATCACTGATTTCTGCGGCATCATCACAGATCACGGTAAAATATTTACAGAGGTTCATGCTTTCAATTACCATGTCCACCACGGTAGATTTTAAAATCAGACCGAGGAAGGAAAGAAGACCTGTCTGCATACCAAAGGTCGGAAAAGCAAGTAAGGTTAAAATTACATCGGAAAGAAACAGGGCCTGTCCGATATCAAAAGAAGAAAACTTTTTTAAAATCATGGCTACGATGTCGGTGCCTCCGGTGGAACCGCCGACATTAAATAAAATAGCTGCACCGACTGCAGGAAGCCCGACGGCAAAGGCAAGCTCCAATACCGGTTGGTCCGTAAACGGTGCGGACATCGGATAGATGACCTCCAGAAGTTGCAGGGAAAGGGAAAGAAGTAAGCTTCCGTAGATGGTTTTAATACCAAAATCCTTTCCGATAACAATCATTCCGATGACAAGGAGTATGGAGTTTACAATGGTAACAATTGTGGCAGAACTTAACGCACCACCGCACAAATCACTGACAATCATGGCGAGACCGGTAACACCGCCAATGGCGAAGTTGTTTGGAAATTTAAAAAAGTAGACACCGATAACGACAAGAAGTACGCCGGCGGTCATAAGAAAATATTCTTTTAAAACAGTATGTATTTTATTCTTTTGCATGTTAGGACTCCCCCATGTTTTGATAAAAATCATTTCTTATATTATAGTAGTATGGGAGAAAGGTTTCAATAGAATTTTTTTAATAACGATGTTATTATACAAAGAAGAAGGACAATTTGTTTGGGAGGGCAGAGTTATGCTGATAAGAGACGGATTAGTATTTTTAGGTGGTGAATATGTCAGAAGGGATCTCAGGGTAAGTGAAGGGGTGTTTTTGCAGATAGAGGAACCCGGAACACTTGGAGCATCCGAAGGAGAAGAGGTGCTGGAGGCATTCGGCAAGAAGATTTTACCGGGGCTGGTGGATATCCATACACACGGAAGAGCGGGGGAGGATTTCAGCTTTGCGGACGAAGCCGTGTTAAAGAAACTGTGTGCTTCCTATGCGGCAGACGGTGTTACTGCGGTGCTTGCCACTACCATGACCAATGAGCCGGAGACGATGAAGCGTTCCATGGCAGCGATTGCGGCGTTTTGTGAGGAACAGGCAACCACAGGGGCGGAAGGCGCAAGAGTATTCGGTGTGCATGCAGAAGGTCCGTTTCTCGGAGAAAAGAAAAAGGGTGCACATGATGCCGCATATTTATGGGAAGCGGATGCAGAGAAATATGAAGAGTTGTTTGCAGCCTGTGGTGGGACGTTACGTCTGCTTGCCATTGATCCGGAACTGGACGGAGCAGAAACACTGATACATAGATGCAAAGAAGACGGGGTTACCGTATCGCTTGCACATACGGCATGCGGATATGATACGGCCTGCGAGGCGGCAGAGTGGGGCGCTGACCATGTGACGCATTTGTTTAATGCCATGCAGCCGCTTCATCACAGGGAACCGGGACTGATCGGTGCGGCGGTAGACAAGGGAATGTATGTGGAGCTGATTTGTGACGGCATCCATCTGCATCCGGCAATCATTCGCATGATGTTTGCCCTGTGTCCGGAAAAGGTTCTTTTGATTTCGGATTCCATGCAGGCGGCAGGACTTTCGGACGGAGAATACGAGCTTGGCGGAATTAAGGTATATGTAAAAGACGGAAAGGCGACGCAGGCAGACGGAACGATTGCCGGTTCGACCATCAGTGTTTATGACGCTGTGGTGAATGCCATCCGTTTCGGGGTGCCGGAGGAGCAGGCGGTGCTTTCTGCAACCTATCTCCCGGCAAAATCCGTCGGGCTGGAAAATGAAACCGGCAGCATCGAATGTGGCCGTGCAGCGGACTTTATTGTAGTCGATGCGGACTGGAATCTGGAGGCAGTGTATATCGGAGGAAAATTTATTAAAAAAATTTTTAAAAGAAGTGTAACCTTTTTTTGATTTGCACGAATAAGGAGTGTAAGTCAAAAAACAGAGAGAAAAGATGCCCCTGTTTTTGCAGGGGCATTTTTAAAAGAAAAGGAGATAATATTCATGAGAAAGAGTTTTTTAGTAGCAGTAGCAACCATTGCAGCAGTAACCATGCTTACCGCATGCGGCAACAATAACAACGGTGATACAACACCTACCCCAACCCCTACCACACAGGCAACGCCAACGAATCCTGACAGAGGTGACGGTCCTTCCACTCCTGCTCCAACACAGGGTGCAGAAGCAACTCCTGCTCCGACAGTGGATCACAAGCAGATGGTAAACAACATTCATCAGGCAGTACAGGAAGCGTACGGCAGCTTCTATGCTCCAAGCATGCAGATGCAGGCAGATGAGTTCTATATGGCAGACACCTTAAAGTTAGATGCTTCCTGGTACGATGAAGCAATCGTTGAAGTAATGGGCATGGCAGTGATTCCGGATACCTTCATTATCATTCATCCGACCGAGGGCAATCTTGAGAACGTAAAGAATGCAATGGAAGCTTATAAGACAACTTTAACAGAAAACGCATGGTACCCAACTACCGTAACACGTTCCCAGGGTGCACAGACCGGCGTGGTTGGTGAATATGTATACTTTGTAGTACTTACTTCTTCCGTAAACGATATGGAATACACGGACGAAGCAGCTCTGATTGCAGCTTGTAAGGAAAACACACAGCTTGCAGTGGATACCATCACTGGCGTGGTAAACGGCGATATCGTAGTAACTCCTTGGACAGAGACACAGAAGATTCGTGCTGCTATCATGAAGGCATATGCAGACAAGTATTTCCCAAATGTACAGGTGCAGGATGATCCGGCTTACATGCAGGAACTCTTAAAGTTAGATGCTTCCTGGTATGATGAAGCAGTTGTTGAAATTCCGATGATTGGCGCAAACGCAGATAAGCTCATCTTAATCCATGCAACCGAAGGTAACCTGGAAAATGTAAAGGCTGCACTGGAAGCTCACAAGCAGTCCCTGATTGAGGACTCCATGCAGTATCCGATGAACAAGCCTCGTGTGCAGACTGCCTGGGTAGTAACCGTTGGTGATTACGCAATCTTCTCCATCCTTGGCGGTGCAGTAGATAATCCGGAAGAAATGGGCATCTACTCCGATGAAGATTTATTGATGTACTATGAGTCCCAGAACAGCAATGCGGAATGGGCAGTAAGAGGATACCTTGGTATCTGGGAGTAATTTTTTACGACAGGATATTACTTAAGAAATAGTTCAGAAATTGATTGCCATGCAAATCCGGTTGAAGTTACGTGTCGAATTGTGGTATGATATAAGTTAGCGGTAACTTATTCGACAGACAGATACTTGGAGGAATGGCATGAACACAGATGAAAAGGATTATTCCGATTTTCTAAACGGTGATAATAGTGGCTTTGAACGGCTCGTTATCCGTTATAAAGACGGATTAATCTATTATCTGAACCGAATCATAAAGAATATGACAATTGCCGAAGACTTGGCACAGGACGCTTTTGTGGAGGTGTATGTCCACAAGGAGCGTTTTGTGCCGGGCAAGGCATCGTTTAAAACATACTTATATACTATCGGACATCACAAGGCAGTGGATTATGTGAGAAAGTCCGAGAGAGAGTACTTAACCGATTTTAGTGCAGAAGAAGAGAACAGTATGGGCAGCGTAAGCGGTCCGGAACTGCATGCGCTGGAGCAGGAGAACAAAGAAGAATTGTATCGGGCACTGGATGGCCTGAAAGAAGAATACCAAAGAGTTCTGGTACTGACAGAACTGGAAGGGATGAAATTAAAGGATGTGGCGGAGGTCATGGGAAAGACGGTTCCGCAGATAAAGGTGCTTGCACACCGTGCCAGAAAGGCACTCCTTTTATCCCTTAAGAAGTGAGAGGGAATATGAAGTCGAACGAAGAATTTATAGCGGGCATTTATGAAAAGGCCGCTTCTTATACAGAAGAAAAAGAAACCAAAATAATTCGTGTGAATTTTGCGGCAAGAGCAATGAAGGTTGCAGCAATGTTTGCCGTGTGCTTAGGGCTTGCAGGCGTTGGTGCGATGACACTTGGCAATTCCGGGAAGACGCCACAGGGTGGAAATGAGGGGATTGCGTTATCGTCGGAGGACAATGTACCGTTTGCTGTACCGGAACCAAGAATATTGCCGGAACTTTCCTATATGGACGGGGAAGTAGAATCCATTGATGCGGATCATAATGTGGTTTTCTTAAGATTACGTGATATGAATATGGAAGAAACACCTGCCTCCGAACGTGCGCTTGTTGTGGTGCGTTTTGCGGAAGGTGTGGAACTGATAGATAAGCTCTGCACGGGAATGCAGATTGAAGTGGGTGGTGCTACGTTTGAAAGCGGTTATTTGACTGTGGACGGAGAGTACACACTGCTTTTGGTAACAAGGGAACAGGATTTCTTTGTATGGTCGGAGAAATCTGAAAAATACGTCCGTCCGGACTTTATTTCGGATGAGAATGAGTAAAAGGTGACAATATGGTATTCAGTAGCTTGTTATTTATGTTCCGGTTTTTGCCGGTGGTGCTGATTTTGTATTTTCTGGCACCAAAGAAGCTGAGAAATTTTATACTGTTTATTGCGAGTCTTATTTTCTATGCGTGGGGTGAGCCGGTTTATGTGGTATTGATGATTTTTTCAACCATTGTAGACTTTACACATGGGGCTCTTGTGTATAAGTTAAAACAAGAAAATAAGATGGGAAAAGCAAGATTTGTGGTTGCCTCTTCCATGGTAATCAATCTGGCATTGCTTGGCTTTTTTAAGTATGCAGATTTTATTATTACAAACCTGAACTTGATTCCGGGAGTAGAGATTCCGCTTTTAAATCTTGCACTTCCGATTGGTATTTCGTTCTATACGTTCCAGACGATGTCGTATACGATTGACGTATATCGTGGAGATGCGCTTCCGCAGAAGAATATCATTTCCTTTGGTGCGTATGTGGCATTGTTCCCACAGCTGATTGCAGGTCCTATCGTAGCGTATAATACGGTAGCTGAGCAGTTGGAGGGAAGAAAAGAAACGATGGACGATTTTGCAACCGGCGCAATGCGTTTTATGACCGGCGTTGGCAAAAAGGTCTTACTTGCAAATAACATTGGCTTGCTTTGGGATATGATTAGTGCAAGAAACGTCGGTGAGGTACCGGTGTTGATGGCATGGCTTGGTATTACTGCGTATGCATTCCAGATTTACTTTGACTTTTCGGGTTACTCCGATATGGCAATCGGTCTGGGCAAGATGTTCGGATTCCACTTCCTTGAGAACTTTAACTATCCGTACATCTCAAGAAGTATTACCGAGTTCTGGAGAAGATGGCACATGTCGTTAGGCAGTTGGTTCCGCTCTTATGTGTACATTCCTCTTGGCGGTAACCGTAAGGGATTAAAACTTCAGATGCGCAATATTGCCGTGGTATGGTTACTGACCGGTATCTGGCATGGTGCGAGCTGGAACTTCTTAATCTGGGGAATTTATTTTGGTGTATTTTTGATTTTAGAGAAATTCTTATGGCTGGATTTCCTTAAGAAACACAAGATCTTCTCCCATGTATATACGATTTTCCTTGTTTGGATCGGCTGGGCAATCTTTGCGTTTGACAACATGACAAAGGGTGCACAGTATATCAAGGCGATGTTTGGTCTGACGGGTGCAGGCTTTGTCAATGCAGAAACATTATATTTATTATTAAGCTACGCAGTGATGCTGGTTGTACTTATTCTGGCAGCAACGCCGTATCCGAAGATGCTTGCGGCAAAACTTGTAGATAAGATTGAGGGAATTAAGGCAAAAACAGCCGGCAGTGTGATTTCTGCAGTGCTGCAGTGTGTGTTTGTGGCGGCAGTGTTTATTATTTCGACTGCTTACTTAGTAGATGCAACGTATAATCCGTTTTTATATTTCCGTTTTTAGGCGGACAGTGAGAGGATAAATGAATATGGAAACAAAAAGACATTTTGCAAAAAGTGCTGCCATAGTATTTCTTGTGTTTGTCTTCGGATTTACGGCAATTACGTTTGTCTCTCCGGAGAGAACCTTTTCGGATAACGAAAACAGGGTACTGGCGACCATGCCTGAGTTTTCCTGGAAAACGTTGTTTTCCGGTGAGTTCATGGCAGACTATGAAACATACATCACGGATCAGTTTTTCCTGAGAGACGACTGGATCCGGTTAAAGACAATTGCTGAAATTGTATTAAACAAGCAGGATATTAACGGTGTATATATTTCAAAAGACGGCTATTTGATTGAACGCCATGAAGATTCCAAGGTGGATTTTGAAATGCTGGAAAAGAGTAAGGACCGTCTGGTGCAGTTTGTGGAAAAGCATGTGGGACGCCTTGGCGCGGACCACATTAAGGTAATGCTGGTGCCTACGGCATCAGAGATTTTAACAGATAAGTTACCTCCGTTTGCAACCGGCTTTGACCAGAACGGCATGATTGATGAGATATACAGCCGCCTGCCGGAGGGTACGGCACTGGATGTCCGCGAGGCATTAAAGGCACATGCGGATGAGTATATTTTCTACAAGACGGACCATCACTGGACTACGCTTGGTGCATTTTATGCATACCAGGAATTTTGTAAGTCGATGGGTTTTGACGTTCCTTCATTAGAAGATGTGGAGCAGACGGTAGTTTCCGAGGACTTCCTTGGAACGGTACATTCGAAGTTAAACCTAGATATCAGCAAGGATATCATGAGTGTGTTTACTTTGCCGAATACACCGACGAAGGTGCAGGTGACGGTGGACCTGGCGGAGAAATTTGATTCCATGTACGTGGATAAGTATCTCTCCATGAAGGATAAGTATTCCTACTATTTAGACGGCAACCACGGTCTGACCGAGATTGCCTCCAACAGTGAAGGCAAGGGAGTGCTTTTAATTATCAAGGATTCCTATTCCCACTGTTTCGCACCGATGACCGTAGGAAATTACGAAAAGGTATATCTGGTGGATTTCCGCTATTTTAATATGCCGATTTCCCAATTCATGATGCAGTACAGAGTGACAGATGTGTTAGTGCTTTACAATGCAGTGACATTTGCAACGGATGTGAATTCAGGAAAATTTGTGAAATAGCCTAAGGGGATTGCGTTTTCGGCCGCAGTCCCTTTTTTATGCCCGAGGCAGTTCCCTGTAAAAATGCAGCTGATACGCTCGCAGGAGTTGCTGACGCTGACGTTTTTGAATGGTAGTCATAAACAAGAGAGCATGGCCCGGAACTTGCGGTCGGGAGGAGAAGGTATAGATAAGAGGATGATACGAAGAAAGTGCGAAGCACTTTTACGAAAAGGCATCTGTCGTCTCTGGACAAACGTGTTTGTCCGAGAGCGACCGGTGCCTTTTCTAAAACCGCGTCCTGCAGACGCTTTTCGTATCATCCTCTGTTTACATTTTCATTCCCGACCGCTTCAAACAGCCGGCTCCATGCTCTCTTATTCCTACCTTTCGTAAAAACGTCAACTGTCAGACTCCTGCGGCATATCCCTGCACATTTTTACATGGAGCTGCTCAGGCAGAGAAGGGACTGCGGCCGAAAACGCAATCCCTGCGCAAAACGCATCGTCATGTCGCGAAGCGATATGGCGATGGGCGTGGTGGTTGCAGATATTATAGAAATTATATAAATTATATAAAATAGGTTGAATTTATCCTAGAAAAAGTGATATACTATCTATATAAGATTATGGAGGTGTTCATATGACAGTAGATACAAACACAATGGTTTCAATTACAGAAGCAAACCAGAACTTTTCAAAGGTTGCAAGATTAGTGGATGAACTTGGCTCAGTTGTGATACTTAAGAATAATGCACCAAGATATTTAGTAATTGATTTTAGCAAGGCGGAGGAAAGTGCTGTTGCTAAGGATGAGGATGTGCTTGAGATTTCTAAGAGATTGCTTGCACAGAATAAAGATGCTTATGAGGTGCTTGCTAAATGAAAAGACTGAGTAAAGAGCAGATTTTGATGCTTCATTCACAGCTTATAGAGCAGACTGGAGGAACTGCTGGTGTAAGAGACTTCAATTTGTTGGAGTCTGCTATAGAGACTCCGTTTCAAGTGTTTGGTGGAGAAGAGTTGTATCCAACGATTCAAGCAAAAGGTACACGTCTAGGTTATGGCTTAATAAAGAATCATTGTATGTTGGATGGAAACAAACGAATAGGAACACATGCGATGCTTGTATTCTTTGCTTTGAATGGACTCGAATTACGATATACGCAAAAAGAATTGTATGAAATGGTGCTTTCAGTAGCTGATAGCAGCCTAGAATATGAAGATATGCTTAAGTGGGTACTGGACCATCAAGTGTAATTATAATATTGTATGTAGACATAGAATAATAAAATTTATCACAGGGGGCTCCATTGGACAACAGTATCAAACAAATCAGAGAAAGTGAAAAGAAATCGCACATTGAAATGTATTCAAACGACGAGATATATCAACCGGGGAGCTGGCTTACCAGACCAATAAAGACAATAAAAGAGATTGTTCCGCTGTTTAAGGCTTATGAGAAATTGCGTGTATTAGACCTTGGGTGTGGAGTCGGAAGAAATAGCATTTTTATTGCGGAGGAGTTTAAAGAGACAGATTGCATTGTGGAGTGCGTGGATATCCTTGAATTGGCGGTGGAAAAGTTACATTTCAATGCAGAGAAATACGGAGTTTCTGACCATATCCGCGGTGTTGTAAAGCCAATCGAAGAGTACGTAATAAAAGAGAATACATATGATCTTATTATTGCGGTATCGGCGTTGGAGCATGTAGAGACAGAGGAGGCTTTTCTAAGTAAACTGGAAGAGATTAGAGATGGAATCTGTGAAAACGGAGTGGTCTGTCTGGTAATAAATTCGGAGGTCGGAGAGACAGATAAGGTGACCGGAGCGGAGCTTCCGGCACAGTTTGAGGTGAATTTAAAGACGATAAAACTGCAGGAGATTCTGAACCGGACATTTGAAGGTTGGACGATATTAAAATTTACGGTTCAAGAGCAGCAATATGACATTCCGAGAGAAAACGGAATTTGCGATTTGCAGACAAAAGTGGTTTCTTTTGTGGCGAGGAAGTAGTAAAATGGAAGAAAGAATAGGAGAAAAACTAAAGGAGGATTACCATGCCATTTATTGATGCAAAAATTACCGTTCCTGTATCGCAGGAAAAAAGAAACGTGATTAAATCTGAGTTAGGAAAAGCAATATCTGACTTGCACAAGACCGAGACTTATCTTATGATTGGTTTTGAGGACAATTATGACCTGTATCTTGGGGGCAGACAGTTAGAAAAAGGAGCATATGTTGCGGTAAGCTTGTACGGCAATGCGCCTTCGGAGTGCTACAACAAGATGACAGGAAGTATCTGTCGCATTTTTGAGAAGGAACTCGGAATTCCGGGCAGTGCCGTGTATGTGACGTATCATGGCGTTAATGACTGGGGCTGGAACGGACAAAACTTCTAAGAGGAGGTAGATTCTATGTTATTCATGGGTATTGATTTGGGTACTTCGTCCATCAAACTTTTGGTTATGGATGAAAATGGTGAGATTAAGGCGTCGGCCGGTGGGGAATACGGACTGAGTTTTCCTAAGCCGGGTTGGTCAGAGCAAAAGCCGGAGGACTGGGTGGAGCAGATGGAAGCTTCCATTAAGAAGTTGTCCGAGCAGTGCGATTTAAAGGAAATCAAGGGCATCAGCTTTGGCGGACAGATGCACGGACTCGTGATGTTAGATGAAAATGATAACGTGATTCGTCCTGCAATTCTCTGGAATGATGGCCGTACACAGGAAGAGTGCGACTATTTAAATAAGACCATTGGCAGAGAAAAGATTTCTGCTTATACAGCCAATATGGCACTGACCGGCTTTACGGCACCGAAGATTTTGTGGGTGAGAAAGAATGAGCCGGAAAACTTTGCAAAGATTGCAAAGATTATGCTGCCAAAGGATTATCTGGCATATTTATTATCCGGTGTGCATTGCACGGATGTTTCGGATGCTTCCGGTATGCTTCTTATGGATGTTGAGCATAAGTGCTGGTCCAAGGAAATGCTGGAACTTTGCGGTGTAAAGGAAGAACAGCTGGCTAAGATTTATGAAAGCTATGAAGTGGTCGGAACCATTAAAAAGGATGTGGCAGAGCGTCTCGGCCTTTCCGAGGACGTGAAGATTATCGCAGGTGCCGGCGACAATGCAGCAGGTGCGATTGGTACCGGTACGACAAAGGACGGTATGTGCATCGTATCCTTAGGTACCTCCGGCACGGTATTTGTTTCCTGTGATAAGTTTGCAGTGGACGATGACAATGCATTACATATGTTTGCGCATGCAAACGGCAAATATCATCTGATGGGCTGTATGCTTTCCGCAGCATCCTCCAACAAATGGTGGATGGACGACATCATCGGAACAAAGGAATACGGTGAGGAACAGAAGAAGATTGAGAAGCTTGGTGAGAACCATGTGTATTATCTGCCGTACTTAATGGGTGAGCGTACACCGCATAACAATCCAAACGCAAGAGGCAGCTTCATCGGCATGACGATGGATACAACCCGTGCAGACATGACACAGGCAGTGCTTGAGGGTGTGACCTTTGCACTTCGTGATTCCGTGGAAATTGCAAGAAGTCTTGGCGTAAAGATTGACCGTGTGCGTGCAACCGGCGGTGGTGCGAAGAGTCCGCTTTGGAGAAAAATGATTGCCAACATCATGAATGTGACAGTTGAAATCATCAACAGCGAGGAAGGTCCCGGCTACGGCGGAGCTATCCTTGCGGCAACCGGATGCGGTGCATTTGCGAGCGTGGAAGAAGCCGGTGATAAGTTAATCCGTGTGGTAGATGTGACGGAACCGGATGCGGAACTCGTGGCAAGGTACGAAAAGAAGTATCAGGTATTCAGGAAATTGTATCCTGCCTTGAAGCCTGTCTTTGATGATGTAGTAAATGAATAGAAATAAAATCCAGATTTAACAAAATGAAATAAAAGAAAACGGCTGAAACAGAGCGTTCTACTCTTGGCGAAGAAAAGAGTTACAACCTGTTTTAGCCGTTGTTTGTTTTCAAACGTTTATTTTACGGAAGCATCCTTAAAGCCGTGCCCGAAGAAGCCGGAATCGGATGCCGGTTCGCCCGCTACATAAAGATGCGCGGTGTCACCTAAGGTTTTTAAGCGGAAGTGTGCCACTTTCGGATTGCGCTCTTCTGTTGTAAGAATAGTAACAGAGGAAGGCGCAACGAAACAACTGTGCCATAAAAGCGGCGCAGAAATTCCAAGCAAATGATTTAACATTGTAAATGTGACACCAAGGTGGCAGAAGAAGACGAGCGTATCGTCGTTTGACTGTACAACGTCATAACAATTGCCGTTACGGACATAGCCGTGTTCAGCCAGGATTTTGTCTATGCCGGTACGGACACTTTCATATTCTTCCCTGACCGGACCGGTCTGCATGAGCGGATGGTCACGCCAGTCGTCTTTGTCGTAAAATGCTTCCTGTTTTGTCCACCATTCCGGCATGAGATCCCAAGGGATGCGGGTTTCGCCGGTGAACGGATCTTTAACCGGAATGTAAAATTCTTTGAGCCAGTCATGGATGACGGCTTCGCGGTTTAATGCTTTTAAGGTAAATGAAGCAGTATCTTTTGCCCTGCCGAGAGGGGAGCAGTAAATATCTTTGATGTCCCACTTCGTGGTGCGTCGGGAGAGGATTTCAGCTTCCTTCCAGCCTTTTTCGGTCAGGGAGTCGATGCTGTAATCTGGTTCTGCGTGTCGGATGAAGATAAGATTCATAGTGATTTGTCCTTTCTATGTGGTAGTTTTTTATTTTGCGTTGTCAGATTAACCGGAGCGATGTGCACCGGTTAAAATTAGTATACTTTTTTGGAGAATATTTGACAAGACAGGAATTTGGCAACTGTTTTCGATGAATGTTTTTTTTACAGTGCCGGCAGATTGGGCCTATAGAGGAAAATTTGTCTGTCAGACCCAAAAACTGTCCGCTTTTTTGCAATTTGCGAGAATTTCATTGCCAAATTGGGTCTATGCAGAAAAATAGTGGTTACCAGACCCAAAATTCATTTAAAATCTTGGAAAATCATTGGAGGATTGGGTCTGAGAGGTTTATTTTTTTATATAGACCCCAATGACTCCAATCTTTCCATAAGGTTTATGAAATAGTAAAGACAAATTGCCAAAAGAGTGATAGAATGAAGAAAAATATGCTACAAAGACAATAAAAAAACAAACATATAAAAAAAGAATAGGAGAATCAGAATGAACGCATATACAGGATTTGCAGCAGTATACGAAACCTTCATGGACAATGTGCCGTATGAGCAGTGGGCGGAGTATCTGATTGGGTTATTAAAAGAGTATGGGATTAAGGACGGACTGGTGGCAGAACTTGGCTGCGGAACCGGTACCATGACGAGACTTTTGGCAAAAGCAGGCTATGATATGATTGGGATTGATTTGTCTGAGGAGATGCTTGACATTGCCAGATACGATCATCCGGAGTCGGAAGAGGATATCCTGTATCTGCATCAGGACATGAGAGAGTTTGAACTGTTTGGGACAGTGGCAGCCGTGGTAAGCCTTTGCGATTCCATGAACTACATTACCTCGGAGGAGGATTTGCTAAAGGTATTCCGGCTGGTGAACAATTATCTGGACCCGGGCGGTTACTTCATCTTTGACATGAATACCATCTATAAGTATGAGACTGTCATCGGAGACCGTGTGATTGCAGAAAACCGTGAAAACTGCAGCCTGATTTGGGAGAATTATTACGATAAAGAGGAACGATGGAACCAGTATGATATTACAATCTATTCCAAGGTAGAGTTTGAAGAAGAGGACGAGGATGACGAGCCGGAAATGCCTCTTTATGAACGGTTGGAGGAGACCCATATTCAAAAGGCATATCCGGTGGAACGCATAAAGGAACTTCTTTGTGAAGCAGGGTTGGAATTTGTTGCGGTTTATGGTGTCGGGACGAAGGAGGCGCCAAAGGCAGAGGAAGAAAGAGTGTATTTTATTGCAAGAGAAAAATATCAGGAAAATAAGTACTATGAGTAAACAAAAGAAAGCCCCGGAAGGGGAACAGAGACAAAAAGAGAAGAAAAGCAGTATCCGGAAAAAGTATCTGGATAAGCGGAATGCGTTGACGCCGGAAGCACGTGAAAAGGCCAGCCGTAAGATCACGGAACGCGTGCTTCGCATGCCCGAAGTGGCATCTGCACCGGTCGTGTTTTTATATGCGTCTTACCGGAGTGAAGTTTCGACAAAACAGTTGATACAGACACTGGTGTCGGAAGGAAGAACGGTGGCACTGCCGAAGGTAGAAGGAGAAACGTTGGTGTTTTATCCGGTTGGTTTTTGGGAAGATTTGTTTCCGGGATACCGGGGAATATTGGAACCGCAGGTGTCTGCAGGAACCGAACCGGTAAGTCCGGGGCCGAGGGATGTCATGCTGCTCCCGGGGGCGTGCTTTGATTATTCCGGAAACCGTATCGGCTATGGCGGAGGATATTATGACCGATATTTAAATGATATTTCAGGAAAGAAACCGGTACGGATTGGTCTGGCATTTCACCGGCAGTTTTATCCGTCCGTATTACCGGCGGAACCGCAGGATGTGGCAGTGGATTATGTGGTTTCGGAGCGGAAGACGGTAAAGACAGAAGCAAATAAAACCAAGGGTTATGGCATTTGGGGAGATATTCTGGAATTTATTGCGGAGCTTGTGATGGAACTGCTTGACGGCATTGGCTGAGTAGGGTAAAATGAGCACTTGGTGACAGAAATGAAAAATGGAGAGTGAAACGAAATGGAATATACAGATTATATTGTAAGAGCAACAGCAGCAAACGGACAGGTACGTGCATTTGCTGCAACAACCAGAAATTTAGTAGAAGAGGCAAGAAGGATTCACCAAACCAGTCCGGTAGCGACAGCGGCACTCGGAAGATTACTGACCGGCGGTGCCATGATGGGCAGTATGATGAAGGGTGAGAAGGATTTGACAACGCTTCAAATCCGTGGCGACGGACCGATTGGCGGAATTGTAGTTACAGCAGATTCTAAGGCAAGGGTGAAAGGTTATGTTCATGAGCCGATGGTAATGCTTCCGCCAAGTGCCGAAGGTAAGTTGGATGTCGGTGGTGCAGTAGGGCACGGCATGTTACAGGTTATCCGTGACGTCGGATTAAAAGAGCCGTATGTCGGACAGGTGGATTTGATTTCCGGTGAGATAGCGGAGGATTTAACCTGTTATTTTGCCATTTCTGAGCAGGTGCCGTCTGCAGTAGCACTCGGTGTTCTGATGAACAAGGACAATACGGTGCGCCAGGCCGGCGGCTTCATTTTGCAGTTGATGCCGTTTGCAGAGGAAGCAGTCATTGCAAGACTGGAACAAAAACTGACGGAGGTGACGCACATTTCCGGGCTTTTGGATGAGGGCATGACACCGGAGGAAATCCTCGAATATGTTCTGGCAGATTTTGAACCGAAGATTTTAGAAAAGGTATCGACGGAATATTACTGCAACTGTTCCAAGGAGCGTGTGGAAAAGGCAGTTGCCAGTGTAGGCAAGAAAGATTTGCAGGAAATGATTGATGAGGGCAAGCCGATTGAAGTGAACTGTCATTTCTGCGATAAGAAGTATGTGTTTGAGGTTGAAGATTTGAAAAAATTGATGAAATAGTTTTTACAACCGGGAAAGCCTCTTAAGGCCCTTTAAAAACGCAGCTGCCACGCGCGCAGACTTGCTGACTGTGCATCCTTTTATCGGCAGTCATAAGAAAGAGAGCACGGCCCGGAACTTGCGGTCGGGAGGGGTAGAAGGTAAATAAGAGGATGATACGAAGAAAGTGCGGAGCACTTTTACGAAAAGGCATCTGTCGTCTCTGGACAAACGGGTTTGTCCGAGAGCGACCGGTGCCTTTTCTAAAACCGCGTCCTACGGACGCTTTTCGCATCATCCTCTTTTGGGCGCTTTTCCTCCCTCCCGCTTCGGACAGCCGGCTCCGTGCTCTCTTATTCCTGCCGCCGGAAAAGGACACACAGCCAGAGTCCTGCGGCATGACACTACATGTTTTTTACAGGGAACTTAAGAAGCTTATGGTCCGGTTACATAAAAACTATTTCATCTCCCCAAACACATCGGCATGTTGCTGCGTAGCGGCAATATGCCGATGCAAAAACCGTCGACGGAATTTACAGAAAATTTATTGTATCGTTACCCTGTTGTAACAAAATTGCCACGGATTTGACGATAGGATGTGGTAAGATGAAAGTAACTCTACGGCTATTTTGTACAGAATGTGATTCCGGATGAAAGAAACCGGAAGGATATGCATATAGAAAAAGGGATAGGAGGAGTGAGAAATGAAAAAGAAACTGACAGCACTTTTACTGATATGTGTGCTTTGTCTGGCGGGATGCCAGGAGAAAAATCCGGATCCGGTGGTGCCGACGAACGCACCGACGGAAACATTGACGCCAACGGATATGCCGAAACCGACAGAGACGCCTACTCCAACCGAAGCGCCAACGCCGACAGAAACACCGGAACCGACAGAGACGCCGGCACCGACAGAAGCAGCAGAACTGACAGAAACGCCAATACCAACGCCTACAGAGGCGGCAGAACCGACGGAAGCACCAACCGTAGAACCGGTAGAAATTACTGCTCCGTTTGCTATGGTTAGTCCGGTACCGGAGAGTGGGATTACGGATATTACGGGGACTATGACCATAGAGACTTATCCGGTAGTAGACGGTTCCACAGCGACATTGCCGCTTTCACAGGCTGTGTTTATGACGGCGACGGGAGAAAGTGCAGAGACAGCGGCACTCCATATCAGGCACACGAAAACGACGAATTCGTATTACCGGCTGTATGACAAAGAGGCGGATTTGCTGATTGTATATGAACCATCGGAAGCTGTGGTGGAGAGAATGCAGAACGAGCCGATTCTTATCAAACCGATCGGACTGGATGCGCTGGTATTTATGGCAAATGCGGCAAATGAGGTGGATTCCCTTACGATAGAGCAGCTGGTTGCTATTTATTCCGGACAGGTGGAAAACTGGGCGGAAGTTGGAGGAAAGGAAGAAAAACTTCTGGCATTCCAGCGTCCGGTAGGCTCCGGAAGCCAGAGCCTCATGCAGAAACTGGTGATGCAGGGGATAGAGATGACGACGGGAGATAACGTATTCCGTTACAATACCATGTCTGATATTTTGGAGGGAATGCTTTCCTATAACGGAGAGGACAATACCCTTGGTTATTCCGTATTTTATTATGCGAATAACATGTATTTTGAAAAAGACTTAAAGTTTATGGGTGTCAACGGGGTGTTACCGTCCACACAGACGATTTATGACGGAACCTATCCGTGTATCAATGCGTTTTATGCAGCAATCCGAGTGGATGAACCGGAGGATTCCAATGCAAGGAAACTCTTTGACTGGCTGACCGGAGAGGCAGGACAGCAGCTGGTACTTGACCTTGGTTATGTGCCGGTGCAGATGCCGGCAGGAGCAGATATTTCCGATGCAAAGACGGAACAGATAGTGAAGAGGGAAGTGCTTGCAACGAAACCGTTGGAAGAAGGACAGTACTTTGTGATGGTGAATCCGCAGAATACAACCTCGGATTATTATTACGGAGATATGACCGTATATAACGCGGATTGGGAAGAGATTGCCAACTTTTATAATGTAACATTAAACCAGAGTGTGGCAGGCGTGCATACGGCAAGATATCTTCCGGTGGGACAGATTCGTCAGAATACGGCAGGCGAACAGGAGGTCCGCTACGGCATTTATGACCTTGAGACCGGAGAATATACCCTGCCACCGCAGTTTCAGAACCTGTACGTTCTGGATGCGGACCGGTGTTATTATTGTGTACCGGGACAGGACAGCACGGAATGGGAAATGCTGCCGCTGTATCAGGTCATCGGACCGCATGGAGAAGTTCTCATAGAAGAAATCAATTGTGACATGGAGAGTGTGACCATTTTCCCACGTGGTAATGGTTACATGGAGATGTTCTACGATTATGTCAATTGGGAAGACGGCGGTGTTTTCCGTTTCTATGATGAAAACCTGAAGTTAAAGAAGGTATTCTGTGAAAAGGCAGTGAGAATTCCGGATGATGCAGACTGCATCGATGGCGTAGAGTATTATCTGATGGGAGAACACGGCTGTCTGGTAGATGAGAATGGCGAGATTCTGATTACAGAATCCGGATTTTTAAGCCGGTACGGAGACGGGATCAATTACGAGTGTATTCTGCCGTTTTACACGCCGACCATGGAGGAAGGAAAGACGGTCTTTGGTATCTACTATCAGGATATAGTGTATGTAGTAGACAGGGAATTGAATCTTCTGACAAAACTTTGTGATCTCACACAGGACGAAGCACAGGGCGCTACCTTCTACCCGGATATGTATTCCTATTGGGATACAGAGATGGGAGAGATGGTTTATCGCAGGTATGACGGTTCCGGCGTGCATTTGTGGGACGGAAGAGCGGCAGACGAGGTGATTACCAACTGGTCCAATGAGGATTATCTGATTTATGCAAGAAACGGACGGAATCTTTACATCGAAGAATACCGTGCCGGAGAGGGGCGACTTTCCTATACGGTTTCGCTCCGTGGTGAGGATACGGTGGTCATGATTGGATATGACGGAGACGGTTATGTGCGTATTTCCGAGGACAGTGGAGAAACGATACAAAACGGCTACAGTATATATTACAGTGAGATTCCGTTGTATTACATGACTCTTTATTACAAAGGAACTCCGGTTTGTGAGGATTTGGTAGCACATGAGTATACGTATGAGATTTTAGATGGTGTCAAAATCTGGGTGCTCGGAACCGGCGAAATGGAAGAAGTGGAGTCGGAGAGCATTTTTGAAGAGATGGAGGAACGCTACAGCTATTACAATTATGCGTTTATCGAAGGCGACCGTCTTCTGAAAAAAATCGACCGTGCACGTTCCCTGTATTATGGGACGGATGCTCTCATTTTGGTGCAGGGCAACTATGTATATGCCGTTTCTTTTGAAGGAGAAGTCCTGGTACGGGCCTTGCAGAATGTGATGGGAACGGACTAATGGGAAATGTCCGAAATAATATATGGTGAAGTAAGGAGAAGGTCCGGGGACGGCATTGACCAGCCCCGGGCTTTTTTTGGGCATTTTCCGGCGAAAAAAAGTACATTTTAGAAAAAGTTCATACACGGATTTCGGTTCCTATGATATAATCAATGCGATAAAATGTCGTATTATGCATTTTTTTGCAAAAAAGAAAGGAAACAGGTGGAAAACATGGCTTATATAGCGTTGACGGACGTTACCAAAGTGTACAAAACAGGAGAGATTGAGATTCATGCGGCGGACGGGATTACGTTTGAAATGGAAAAGGGTGAATTCGTAGTAATTGTTGGCCCTTCCGGGGCAGGAAAGACGACCGTGCTCAATATCCTGGGAGGAATGGACAGTGCAACGTCAGGAACCGTTTTGGTAGATGGTGAGGACGTGGCAAAGTATAACCAAAAACGCCTGACAAAATACCGCAGGGAGGATGTCGGTTTTGTTTTCCAGTTTTATAACCTGGTACAGAATCTGACGGCCCTTGAAAATGTAGAGCTTGCCCAGCAGATTATTAAGAATCCGAAGAGCGCAGTAGAAGCCCTGGAAGAAGTGGGCTTAAAAGACCGTATGAAAAATTTCCCGGCACAGCTTTCCGGTGGCGAACAGCAGAGAGTTTCGATTGCAAGGGCGCTGGCGAAAAATCCGAAACTGTTGCTTTGTGATGAACCGACCGGTGCACTTGACTACCAGACAGGTAAGGCCATTTTAAAACAACTTCAGGATACCTGCAGAAGAACCGGGACCACGGTGGTAGTCATTACACATAACAAGGCAATTGCACCGATGGCAGACCGCGTGATTGAAATTAAAAACGGAAAAGTCGGAGCAATGAGAATTAACGGGAACCCGGTGGACGTGGCAGAAATTGAATGGTAGGTAGAAAAACGTGAAGAGAGCACAAAGAACAGACTTAATAAGAGAGATGAGAAAGAGCTTTAACCGGTATATCTCCATTTTGCTGATTATGGCCCTGGGCGTAGCGTTTTATGCCGGGGTGCGGTCGGCAGAGCCGGATATGCAGCTTTCTGCAAAAAGACATTTTGATGAGACCAACTATATGGATATCCGCGTGCTCGGAACGCTTGGAGTGACCGAAGATGACGTGGTGCAAATTGCAAAAATTGAAGGAATATCTGAAGTAGAAGGCGGATATCAGACGGAACTGTTCCTATTGGCAGAGGAGAGAAATTACCAGATGACGGTGATGTCCCTGGGAGAAAAAATCAATCATGTTGCTGTGACAGAAGGACGGATTCCGGAGGCGGCAGATGAATGTTTTGTGGATGAGGACTTTTTAAAGAACATGGGTTATGCCATCGGGGATGTCATTACGATGGAGCCGGAAAAGGACGTGGAGGTTTCGGATGTCCTTTCCGTGAATACTTTTACAATTGTGGGCTACGGAAAGTTTCCAAGTTACCTTTCCTGGCAACGTGGTGCGGTCAGCATCGGTACCGGTGCCGAGGACGGATTTGTCTTTCTGCACAAGGATGCCTTTGCGTATGAGGTGTTTACTGTAATTTATGCGACAGTGGAAGGGGCGAAGGAGTATAACCCGTATTCGGAAGAGTATGAAGACTATATTGAAACTGTCGTGGAGCGCATTGAAGCCATCGCGGATGTACGTTGTGAAATCCGTTATGAAGAAGCGGTCGGACCATATTGGGAGGATGTGAGGGAAGCAGAAGCAGAAATTGCGGATGCGGAGCAAAAGATTTTAGATGGTGAACAGGAAATTGCAGATGCGGAAATAGAGATAGCGGATGCAGAAAAAGAGATTGCGGATGCGGAAAAAAAGATTGCAGACGGCGAAAAAGAGATTGCGGATGCGGAAATTGAAATTGCAGATGCACAGAAAGAGATTTTAGATGGAGAGCAAAAAATCGCGGACGGAGAGAAAGAACTGGCGGACGCAAAGACGGAAATCGAAGATGGCGAGAAGAAACTTGCGGATGCGGAGAAAGAACTTGCTGATGCGTTAAAAGAGATTACAGATGCAGAACGGAAAATTGATGAGGGAGAACATGACCTGGCGGATGCGTGGGCGGAAATTCTGGACGCAGAGCAGCAGATAGCCGATGGGGAAAAGGAACTGGCAGATGCGTGGGCAGAAATTTTGGATGCAGAGCAGCAGATAGCCGATGGGGAAAAAGAACTGGCAGATGTCCGGACGAAAATTTTAGATGGCGAACAGCAGCTTGCGGATGCGGAAAAGGAACTCGCGGATGCACTGGCAGAGATAGAAGACGGAGAACGTCAGATGGCAGAAGCCGAGGAAGAACTGGCGGATGCGCTGGCAGAAATCGAAGATGGCGAGGCGCAGATTGAAGCCGGTGAATGGGAACTAGGGGAAGCCTTGCAGCAACTGGAAGAAGGCGAAGCAGAACTTGCGGCAGGTGAGCAGACCCTGGCAGCAAACAGGGCACAACTGGAAGCGGCAGCAGCACAAATAGCTGCACAGGAGGCACAGCTGGTGCAGGGAGAGGAACAGCTTGCGCAGGCGAAGGCACAGCTGGAGGCGATGGGACTTCCAATGACACCGGAACTTTTGGAGCAGGAGGCAATTTTAGTTGCAGCCAGAACGCAGTTAGAAACCGCAAAGGCAGAACTTGCTGCCGGCTATCAGCAAATTGCTGCAGGTGAGGCACAGCTTGCTGCGGCAAGGGAGGAACTTGCTTATGGACGTGCAGCATACGAAGAAGGCGTTTGGGAACTGGAGGCAGCACGGGAAGAACTGGAAGACGGAAGACGTCAGTACGAAGATGGCTTAGCAGAGTTTGAGGATGCGAAGGCCGAACTTGCAGATGGCAGGAAACAGTATGAAGACGGTCTGGCAGAGTTTGAAGATGCCAAGGCGGAACTGGCGGATGGCAAGAAGAAATATGAAGACGGCGTCAAGGAATTAGAAGATGCAAAGGCAGAGCTTGCGGACGGGAGAAAGCAATACGAAGACGGTGTCAAGGAATTAGAAGATGCGAAGGCAGAACTTGCAGACGGAAAGAAAAAGTACGAAGACGGTGTCAAGGAATTAGAAGATGCGAAGGCAGAACTCGCTGATGGAAAGAAAAAGTACGAAGACGGCCTGAAAGAAGTGGAAGAGGCGAAAGCAGAACTTGCGGACGGAAGGAAAAAGTATGAGGACGGCGTTAAGGAACTGGAAGACGCGAAGGCAGAACTTGCGGACGGAAAGAAAAAGTATGAGGATGGCCTGAAAGAACTGGAAGATGCCAAGATCGAACTTGCGGACGGTAAAAGAGAGTTAGAGGATGGTAAAAAGGAACTCGAAGACGGTAAGAAGGAACTGGAAGATGCAAAGATAGAATTGGCAGATGGTAAAAAAGAACTCGAAGACGGGAAATTGGAACTGGCGGATGCCAAGGCAGAGTTAGAAGATATTGAAATGCCGGAATGGTATGTACTGGACCGTAATACCGTGCAGCAGTTTGTGGAATTTGGCTCTAACGCTGAGCGTATCGGAAACCTTGGTGATGTTTTTCCTGCAGTGTTTTATCTTGTGGCGGCATTAGTAAGTTTAACTACCATGACGCGTATGATTGAAGAAGAAAGAACACAGATCGGAACGATGAAGGCTCTCGGCTACGGCAAAGGGGCGATTGTTTCCAAATATCTGTGGTACTCCCTTTCTGCAACATTGATTGGCGGTGTGTTCGGCGTATTGGTGGGAAGTATTTTGTTCCCATGGGTGATTATCAATGCGTACGGAATTCTGTATTCCAATATTCCGCATGTGCTTACACCGATACAGTGGGGTACTTCCTTGGTATCTGTATTGATTGCGGTGGTTTGTACTGTGGTAGCAACACTTTCCTCCTGCTATAAGGAACTTGCGGCAGCACCGGCTATCCTGATGCGACCGGTGGCACCGGCAGCAGGCAAGAGAGTATTTCTGGAATATATTAAGCCGCTTTGGAATCACATGAACTTTTCCTGGAAGGCGACCTGCAGAAACCTGTTCCGCTATAAAAAGCGTTTCTTTATGACGGTGTTTGGTATCGGTGGCTGTATGGCACTTTTACTGGTCGGCTTTGGTCTCAGGGATTCCATTATGGAGATTGTCAATAACCAGTACAAAAACATCTGGACCTATGATGCGTATCTTTCGGTGAATGATACAAGCCTTGCGGTAAAAGAAACGGAATTTGCAGATTGGCTTGAGGAAGAGATGTTCGTCTACAGTAAGACGCTGGATGTTGAGTCGGAGAACTCGGTAAAATCTGCAAACCTCTTTGTGCCGGAGGATATTGTGGAACTGGATAAGTTTGTGGATTTGAAGAACCGTATCTCCAAAGAGACCTATGCCCTGACAGAGGACGGGGTAATCGTTACGGAAAAACTGGCGAAGATGTTAGAGGTTTCCGTGGGTGATACGATTGAACTTCACGTGGACGAGGTCACAAAACGTTCGGTGACGATTACAGCTATTACGGAAAACTATATGCTTCACTACATTTATATGAGTCCGAAACTGTATGAAGAGGTCTTTGCGGAACCGGTAGAATACAATCAGTTGTATCTGCAGATGAAGCCGATGACGGAAGCACAGGAAGAAGAATTTTCAAGAGCGATGATTTCTTACGATGCGGTGGATGC
This sequence comes from Lachnospiraceae bacterium, assembly GCA_015057585.1. Taxonomy (GTDB): domain Bacteria; phylum Bacillota; class Clostridia; order Lachnospirales; family Lachnospiraceae; genus SIG299. The sequence continues at coordinate 87,060 of SVEF01000005.1, forward strand.
CGTTTCCTATGTAAGAGAGTTACAGGAGTCGGTTGCAATCATGATGCAGGCATTGGAACTCGTGGTGGTTGTCTTAATTGTGGCAGCAGGCATGCTGGCATTTATTGTGTTATATAATTTAAACAACATCAACATCATTGAACGGAGAAGAGAACTTGCTACGTTAAAAGTACTCGGTTTTTATGACGGGGAAGTGGGAAGTTACGTTTACCGTGAAAATGTACTTCTGACAGTAATCGGTATTGTTGCGGGCATAGTGATGGGATTTTTCCTGCACCGCTATGTCATCCTTACGGTAGAGGTGGATATGCTGATGTTCGGACGGGAGATTTTCCTGCCAAGTTATGTGTACAGCGTATTGCTTACGATACTGTTTGCAGTATTGGTCAACTTCGGCATGTTTTTTAAACTGAAGAAGATTGACATGGTAGAGTCGTTAAAGAGTGCAGAATAATCTTGTTTTTTGTCAAAAAAAGGCTTATAATTAATAGAAATTTTATAGGAGAAAAGGAGAGCATCATATGGCAGCAAAAAAGACAAAGGAAACCAAGAAAAACGAAAAGAAGAATGCTTGGCTTTCCTATTCCGAAACAACCAAAAAGGCAGTGTTTGAATTAAATGAAGGATACAAAGCGTACATCTCCAAATGTAAGACCGAAAGAGAATGTGTAACAGAAGCCGTGCGCATAGCAGAGGCACAGGGCTATGTGGATTTAAATGAAGTGATTGCAAAGAATAAGAAGTTAAAGGCCGGAGATAAGGTTTACTTTAACAACATGGGAAAGGCGCTGGCGCTTTTCTTAATCGGTTCCGAACCGCTTGAGAAGGGTATGAAGATTTTGGGCGCCCACGTGGATTCTCCGCGTATCGATTTAAAGCAGGTCCCGCTTTATGAGGATACGGATATGGCGCTTCTGGATACCCATTACTACGGCGGTATCAAGAAATACCAGTGGGTAACCCTTCCTTTGGCTCTTCACGGTGTGGTAGTAAAGAAGGATGGTACCGTAGTGGATGTGTGCATCGGTGAAGATGTGACAGATCCTGTGGTAGGTATTACCGACTTACTCATTCACCTGTCCGCAAAGCAGATGGGCAAGAAGGCTTCGGAAGTGATTGAAGGAGAAGATTTGAACATCTTAATCGGCAGTATGCCGCTTGAGGGAGAAGAAAAGGACGCCGTAAAGGCAAACATCTTAAAGATGTTAAAGGATAAGTACGATATCGAGGAAGCGGATTTCCTGTCTGCAGAAATCGAGGCAGTTCCGGCAGGTCCGGCAAGAGACTTTGGTCTGGACAGAAGCATGGTCATGGGTTACGGTCATGACGACAGAGTGTGTGCGTATACCTCTTTAGTTGCCCTGCTTGAAATGAAGAAGACAGACCGTACCGCAGTTTGCCTGCTTGTGGATAAGGAAGAAATCGGCAGCGTCGGAGCTACCGGCATGCAGTCCGTATTCTTTGAAAATGCAGTAGCAGAGGTAATGGACCGTATGGGCCAGTATTCTGAGTTAAAGGTGAGACGCGCAATGGCAAATTCCCATATGTTATCGTCTGACGTGAGTGCGGCATTTGACCCGAACTATCCGGGTGTCAATGAAAAGAAGAACACGGCATACTTTGGCAGAGGCCTTGTATTTAACAAGTATACCGGAAGCCGCGGTAAGTCCGGTTCCAATGATGCAAATCCGGAATACATTGCAAAGCTCCGTGCGGCACTGGAGGCACACAAGGTTCCGTTCCAGACAGCAGAACTCGGTAAGGTAGATGAAGGCGGCGGCGGTACTATTGCATACATCATGGCAAAGTACAACATGCAGGTCATCGACAGTGGTGTACCGGTACTCAACATGCATGCACCATGGGAAATTGTCAGCAAGTCGGATGTGTACGAAGCAAAGCAGGGCTATGTGGCTTTCTTAAAGGAGTTATAAAATGAACCGGGTGGCAAGATTTGAAAAGGTAAGCAAAGGACAGTTTGTCCGTGACTGGACAGATACCTTTGGGGGAACTGCAGAAGGAGCGGCGGCGGTTTATGACAGCATCCGTCTTCCGAGGCGTGCAACAACAGGGTCTGCCGGGTATGATTTTTACAGTCCGCTTGCGTTTACACTTGCACCGGGGGAGACGATAAAAATCCCGACCGGCATCCGGACATGGATGAGAGAGGACTATGTGCTGGCCGTATTTCCGCGCAGCGGGCTTGGGTTTAAGTACCGTTTGCAGTTAAATAACACGGTCGGTATTATAGACAGTGATTATTACGGCTCGGATAATGAAGGACATATTTTTATTAAGGTAACCAATGATTCCAACGAGGGGAAAACGCTTACACTTCCTTGCGGTGACGGCTTTGCACAGGGCATTTTCCTTCCGTTTGGCATAACGGAGGACGATGAAGTAACCGATATACGTAATGGCGGGTTTGGCAGTACGACCAAATAAGCGGATGTAAGGAGGAACATGAGATGAAGAAAAAGAAAGTAAGAAAGATGAGCATTTTAAGCAAGATTCTGGCAGCAGCAACGTTTTGTATTGTTGCTGTGGCAGTAACCATCGGAACGGTTTCTTATATTACCATGCAGGATAAGGTTATTGAGATGGCTGCGGATAAGGCAAGGGCAATCGGTATCATGGCAGCCAGAGAAATTGACTGGAATGTCATTGATACGTTAAAGGTGGGAGATGAAGGAACCGCCGGTTACAAGGAAATCCAGACCAGACTGGCGACCATGATGCGCCAATCCGGTGTAAAGTATATGTACACCTTATATGTGAAGGATGGCGTGGTTTATTACGGTATTGACGGAGATCAGTCCGAAGAATGCTGTGCCATCGGTGAAGAATTTGAAGTCAGTTATGAAGAACTGATGCCGGCATTTGAACAGAATCAGACCATTGCCGTAGCCGAATTTGATGAAGATGAAAACGGTGTAAAGCTGATTACCTCCTATGTGCCGATTCAGGATGACTGCGGATTGGTAGTCGGTGTGCTTGGCGTAGACTATGACGGCTCGGATTTGCATGCGGAGTTGACGAATATGCAGATGAAGATGGTTCTGTTTATGCTCATCGGCAGTGTTGCCTCTATTTTGATTATGACCTGGGGAATCAGAACCGTTACAAAGAGCATTAATTTGGTAAACAACAAATTGGAAGAACTGGTGAGCAGCGAGGGAGACCTGACACAGACACTCGATGTCCGTTCCGGTGATGAAATGGAAGTGATGGGAAATTCCATCAACCGCTTGCTTGCCTACATCCGTGAGATTATGGTGCACGTGGCACACAATTCCGAAAGCTTACAGGATTCCTCCTACAAGATGTTACAGGATATGGTGGCAGCAAAAGAAGGCATTGTGGATGTTTCGGCAACAATGCAGGAGATGAATGCGGCAACCGAAGAAACGGCAGCTTCCGTAACACATGTTACGGAAGCGGTTGGCAATATGAACGATGCGATTGCAGTGATGGCAGAGGATGCCAAGAGCGGTGCGGATTACACGGCAGAGATTAATAAGAGAGCACAGACAGTACGTTCTGAAGCAGAAAAAGAGCAGGAGCAGGCAAAGGCACTTTCTGCAGAAATGGCAAGGCGTGCCGAAGAAGCAATGCGCCGCTCTAAGGCTGCTGAGCAGATTGATGTACTGACACAGAATATTTTAGAGATTACTGAAGAAACTAATCTTTTAGCACTTAATGCTTCCATCGAGGCAGCCAGAGCCGGAGAAGCAGGCCGTGGTTTTGCGGTGGTTGCCGGTGAAATCGGAAAACTGGCGCAGAACTCCGCAGATGCGGCTGCAAAAATCCAGCAGGTAAGTAAGGAAGTTATGGGGGCTGTAGAAACCCTGGCGGCAGAAACCGGTGAAATGCTTTCGTTTATCGAAACAACGGCGATGCAGGGCTATGACAAACTGCTTTCGACCTGCGAAGCATACAGTGCCGATGCAGCAAGTCTGAATGAGACAATGGAAAACTTCAAGGCTGTGGCCGTTTCCATGGAAAATTCCGTATCCAGTGTACAGGAAGCAATTCAGGCTGTAGATGTGGCAATGGATGAAAATGCAAAGGGAATTTCCGAAGCATCCGAAACGATTGCAGGAATTACACAGAGCGTTGTGGAACTTGAGGGTCAGGCGGGTGCAAACCAGACACTGGCAGAAGAGTTAAACGGCGAAGTAAATAAGTTTAAATTAGAAGCGTAGTGTTTCATGATGTGCCGTCTGGTGTGAAAACATCAGGCGGCATAAGTTTTATATAAGAAATGCCATGAATTCCGGAGGAGGAAGAGAAAATGGAGTCAAGAAAAGAACAGGCGGTGGCACTGTTTCGGGAAGGATATAATTGCAGTCAGTCGGTATTTGTGACGTATGCGGATTTGTTTGGCATGGACAAGGAGACTGCCCTAAAGGTATCGGCATCGTTTGGTGCGGGAATCGGAAGGATGCGTGAGGTATGCGGAGCCGCCTGCGGGATGTTTATGGTGGCCGGCATGCTGACCGGACAGACCGAAGGGGCAGACCAGGCGGCCAAAAAGCATAACTACGAAGTGGTACAGCTTTTAGCGGAAGAGTTTAAAAAGGAAAACGGCGGAACTTATATTTGCAGGGAACTGTTATCGCGGGCAGGAGCAGTAGCAGCAGCTTCTTCCGGAGAAAACAAGGATGCGGCTCCGGAGGCAAGAACGGAAGAATATTATAGGAAACGTCCTTGTTTAAAGACAATAGAAGGTGCAGCAGCAATTGTGGAGAGAGTGCTGTTAGCAGAGTTGTTTGGGGAGGAATCGGGAAATGAATCGTAAGACTATATTGTATTTTGCTCCCTTAGAAGGGATTACAAATTACACATACCGGAATGTCCATTGTGCCTGTTATCCGGGCCTGGATGCGTATTTTTCTCCGTTTTTATCTCCAAACCAGCATCATGCCATTAACCCGAAGGAAAAGAAGGATATCCTGCCGGAAAATAACACAGGAGTACCACTAATTCCGCAGGTACTAACCAATAAACCGGAGTATTTTCTGGCGACGGCACGGGAACTGAAGGAATTGCATGGTTATGAGGAAGTTAATTTGAACTTGGGCTGCCCATCAAAGACCGTAGTTTCCAAAGGGAAGGGCTCCGGATTTTTGGCAGAGACAGAAAAATTGGAGCGATTTTTTGAGGAAGTGTTTGAAGAGATTGAAAAAGTGGATGGAGCAGCGTCAGTTACAGGCGGGCAGGCAGACTGCGTGTATCCGCGGATTTCGGTAAAGACACGTCTGGGTATGCTGAATGCGGATGATTTTGTGACTTTGCTGGAACTATATAACCGATATCCGTTATCGGAGTTAATTATCCATCCGAGAGTGCAAAAGGATTTTTATAAGAATAGCCCAAATTTGGAGGCATTTGCGGATGCGGTGCGGGTAAGCCGTCATTCGTTATGCTACAATGGGGATATCTGCACTTTTTCGGATTATCTTAAAGTCAGGGAACGGTTCCCGACGGTGGAAAAGATGATGATTGGAAGAGGGTTATTAGCCAATCCGGAGCTTGGCATGGAAATTCAGGCATACGAAGCGCGTGCGGCATGCGGAGAGGCCTGGAACGGTTATACGGTGTCAAAAGAAAAGATAAAGAAGTATCATGACCTTTTGTATGACCGCTATGTGGAACGGATGTCCGGGGATACGAATGTGTTGTTTAAGATGAAGGAACTGTGGGTGTTTTTGGGTGCACAGTTTCCGGAAGAGGAAAAACTGTTAAAGAAAATAAAGAAAGCAACCGGATTGGAGGAGTATGAGAAGCTGGTTGGGGAGATGTTTAAATAAAGAATTTGATAGTTATGTCAAGAAAAATCAGAATTTTATGATTTTTCTTGACATAACTTTATTTTTAAGGGTATTCTATAGAAAAGGAGGGGAAATGGATGAGACGCAGAGTGGAAGCAGAACTGTTAAAATGGAAGAACTCGAAAAATAGAAAACCATTGATTGTAAACGGGGCAAGACAGGTTGGAAAGACATATATTTTGAGAGAATTTGGCGAGCAGAATTATAAGAATGTTGTTTATGTGAATTTGGAGACAAATTTGGCGGTGGCGGATTACTTCGGTCAGGATATTTCACCGGAACGATTACTTCGATACCTTGAGGTCTATTCGGGGGAAGTAATTATACCGGAGGAAACATTGATTGTTTTTGACGAGATACAATCCTGTGAAAGAGCATTGACATCATTAAAATACTTTTGTGAGGAAACTCCGGAATATCACATTGTAGCTGCCGGAAGTTTGCTTGGCGTGGCGATCCATCGGGAAAAATATTCGTTTCCGGTGGGCAAGGTAGATACGATTACGATGCAACCTTTCACTTTTGAGGAGTTTTTATGGGCGGCGGGAGAAGAACTACTGGCAAATGAGATTCGGAAACATTTTGAAACATTAGAACCTATGCCGGAAGCGCTTCATAATAAAGCAACAGAGTACTATCGATATTATTTGATTGTGGGCGGGATGCCGGCGGCAGTAAAAGAGTTTGTTTCAACCAACCGACTGATAGGAGTGCAAGATATTCAAAGTAAGATTTTGAATGATTATTTAGCAGACATGTCAAAGTATGCAAGCAATAGTGAAAGTGTAAAGATAAGAGCCTGCTATCAATCCATTCCCGCACAACTGGCAAAAGAAAATAAAAAGTTTCAGTATAAAGTTGTGCAAAAGGGAGGTTCTGCTACTATTTTCGGGGCGTCCATTGAATGGTTAAATTATGCAGGAGTTGTAATGAAGTGTCAAAAAATTGAGCAGGCGTTTGAACCGGTTGCAGTTTATGCAGATCTATCGTCGTTTAAACTTTATATGGCAGATACAGGTCTTTTGGTGACAAGGTCAGGGATGTCGTTGCAGACGATTCTTTCTGCAGAGCCTAATTTGTTTATGGGGGCGGTATGTGAAAATTATGTAGCACAGGCATTAGTTGCAAATGGTCATTCGTTATATTATTGGACGAGTGAACATATTGCTGAACTGGACTTTGTAATACAAAAAGAAAATCAGATTATCGGAATTGAAGTGAAACGTGCGCAGCATGTGAAATCCAAGAGTCTGTCTGAGTTTATAAAAAAATACAAACCGGCATATTCGATACGTTTTTCTGAAAAGAATTTTGGTACGGCTGACAAGGATGTTAAGGTGGTGCCATTATATGCGGCGTTTTGTCTATAGGAATAAGGGGTGAAAGAAAGCGGGCGACGAAGGTTGTCCGCTTTTGACGTGTCAGACAAAGAAGTGGTGAAAACACTTCATGAAAACGCTTACAAAAGTCAATGCATTTCGCAAATTTTCGTTGACGAAGAAAAAGAAAGGGAGTTATTATAAAAGTAAGCGGAAGCTGGAAATTATATTATGTATAAGGAGGATAAGAAAGTGAAGAAATGGGGTTTACGTGCAGTAGCATGGAGTATGCTTCTTGCAATGTTGATTTCTTCTGCCGGAATGCCTGTGAAGGCACACGCTGCGGAGGTTCTGGGAAGCGGTTTAGGGGGCTCTTTGGAAACTCTTACAGGTGAGAACGCATTAGTACTGACCGGAGAAGAAGCAGATAAAGATGGGAACATCGCAGTGACAGGAGGCAACTGGGACCGTGTTATTATCAGACGCAGTGAAAAGGTGGAAAAGATTATTCTTCAGGGAGTTACCGCAGATGAACTGGTAATTGAAGGTGGTATGAATTGTAACATTCAGGTAAATGCATCTTCGATTAAGAAGATTGTTGTGGAAGAACCTCAGACAGAGGGTATCAACTATACGGAACTTGCGAAGGCACTGGAATCCGGCGAAAACAAGGGTGCTGCCTGGATTCAGTATGCAAAATATACAAGCACATTGATCCAATTAAAGAACAAGGTGCCAAAACTCACTCTTTCCGGAAATACAAAGACGGAAGTAGTAGTGATTAAGACAAATGCAACTGTAAACACAAAGAAAGCAGAAGTGGACAAGGTTTACATAGAGGCATTAGATGAAAGTATTCCGCTCAGCATTGGTGTAAAGAATTATGATGGCGCAATTGAAATGAAAGCAGAAGCCACCGATGGTTCTTCAGCCATGGCAAAGGTGCTTTTGGACCTTAGAGGTTCGGAACCGGAAAATGTACATATCCATGCAAAGAATGCATACTGCGCTATGCAGGGTGAGGATGCTGTGATTGGTGATATGGAAATCGCAGGATCGATTTATGTGAGATCCATGGTAGATGTGAAGGAAGTTCACCTGGAAGAAAGCGCAGCAGATACGACAATGAAGTTGTATGGTGACGTCGAGGAAATGACCGTTGCCGGTGAAGGAAACAAGGTGGTTCTGACTTCTTCTGCTAATGTTGGACACATGGCAGTAGAAGGAAATGAGACAAAGATTTACGGCTGGGGCAACTTGGAGTCTGCAGATGTTACGGGAGAAAACGTGCAACTGGCAGTACCGGGCGCAGATGTCACTGGTGAATGTGATAAGACGATTCCGGATGAGATGTATGAAATGAACAATGGTGCATCCTCTACACCGAGCAAGCCGGTTGTAGTGCCTACGGTAGCGCCAACAGTAACGCCAGTGGCGACACCAACAGTGACACCAACAACGACACCGACGATAGCCCCTACGGCAGCACCGGAACCAACGCTGGCACCGGAAGAACCGAAGGAGCCGTGTGAAGAACACAAGAAGATTAAGCTAACCGCAGAACTGAAAGAGGGTTCCACAAACTGTGAGGATGGCGTGATTATAAAGAGTGTCTGCGAAGACTGCGGTACAGTGCTGTATGAGGGGGGCACTAAGCGCCACTATATGGTAGAAAAAGCCCGCGTTGATTTGGATGAATATGCGGAAGGCTGCGGTGCTTGCTTCGTGATAGAGAAGTGTCTGTGCGGAGCATGTGACATGCAGTGTCGCTATGGGTTTGATTATATGGCCTTGGCAGAATGGACGGTGGATGAAGAATATGATGAGGACGGTAGCCTTGTAATTACCGGTACCCATCGTACGAAGGACATCCGTTTTGAAGGAGTTGAGGTCTGGAAACAGGCGGAAGGCTGTAAATACGAGTTTAGTCAGGACTATAAGATTTATGTAGGGGACGAACTTGTCAACAATTTGGTAGAAAGAGGAATGAGCATCCGTCATAATGAAGCTTCCAGAGCAGAACTGTTAGAGGGCAGTGAGTCCTGTGAAGATGGTGTCCGCGTGGTTTCGTATTGTACGGAATGTAAAGCGGAATTTAATGAGGAGATATATAATGAGCACAAGGGTGCACTGACGGATGTGTTTTCACTTGCTGAATTCGACGACCTTTGCGTAGGAGTTTTTAAAAAATATTCCTGCGCCTGCGGTAAAGAGCAATGGACGAGCATTAACTCATATTGCGAGTATGGTGCGCCTGAATGTAGCGAGTATGAGGATACGGAAGGGCATCTGCATACGGTAACAACCTATACCTGTAAGAATTGTCCTTTCAAACTGGTTGAAGATTACATGGAAACTGCAAATGATGATTGTACAGTGGATTATCGGGATACTCTGAAACTGTATGTAAATGATGAACTTGTGAAGGAGATGTTTGCAGACAATTATTACATAAATCATACATGGGACTACGTTTCCATAGAATTATCGGAAGGTGCAACCTCCTGTGAAGACGGTTATTTCTACGAAGCGGTTTGTAAAGAGTGCGGTGAGACGGAGTCCGGCGAAGGTCACGGACATATTAAAACACTGGAACGAATGGAGTTTGATGCATCGGAGTATGGTGTTGCTATGCTTTGTGAGGGCTACTACGAAATAGACTATTGTGCGTGTGGAGAGGGAACGTCCATTAATAATGCTTTTGAGTGTACCTTTACGGAATACGATACAAGTTATCGGGATGAAGAAGGAAACTGGCATGAGCAAATAGGGTATTCTTGTCAGCGGTGTGAGTTGCAATATGTGGAAGATACCATGGTTGTATCAAATCCGGACGGCACAAAAACAAAGACGGTAGAATATTGGTTTACTGTTGGCGGCATGCCAGCGAAGGAATTGGTGATAGAAATGAGAGTGTCCGGTGATACTCCGTTGCCAACGCCAAAGCCGGTTCTGTATGACTTTAGGGATGGTTCCATTGTTCCGACCGACACGGATGGAAAGTTTAGCATATTCTACGGCCCATTATTTATTGGAAAGAGCGATTCAGCAACGTATCAATATAATGGTACACAGCATGGTGTGGCATTTAAAAACGGAAATACCATTGAGATTTTTGTGACCGGCCCGGCAAGAATAGAAATTGCAGACTGTAGCTATTCCGGTATGAAGGAGCTTACATTGACCAATAAAACCGGTACCTGGACCCAGACAAAGGCGTCCGGGATATCGTGTACCGAGGAGATTACATTTGAATATATCGGAGAGGAAACGACACTGATACTGGAGTTGACAGATCAGGTCTATATCCCATACATCCGCGTGACTCCGTTTATTTATGACGGAGAACTTCCGGAGGAGCCGGTAGTAACAGAGTATGATTTCGGAGACGGTTCCATTATTCCGACCGATACGAACGGAAAGAGCGATGTAAACTCCGGTGATTTGACAGTTAAGGTAGGTCCAAGCAATGCATATTCTTATAATGATGAACAGCATGGAGTTTACTTTAAGAACGGAAACAGCATTGAAATCGAAGTGGATGGTTCTGTAGTCGTGGAAGTGGGCGATTGTTCGTACTCTGCTGCAACTTCTCTTACGATGACCAATGCAGACGGCACCTGGACGCAGACAAAGGATTGTAAACAGGGCTGTTACCATAATGGCAGTGTAGTTACCTTTGAATACACGGGAGAAGCGACCACGCTGATTCTGGCATTTACGGATGCGGCTTATGTTCCGCATATCAAGGTGACCACCGTGGTGGAAGAATAAACTGAAAATAAGATAATATCTTTTGCTCCGCCGGATAGAAATGTCCGGCGGAGTTTTGTCATTTTAAACAAAAAAACGCTGTTTTTTTGGTGATTCTGCGAGATTGTGTGGGAAATGAAATTATGTTAATATAGTCGTGTAACATAGGAATTCTTTCAAAAAGGATCTAATAGTATCTTATCTTCTTACATTCGACAAAAATCCTACGTTTATGAAAGATGAAGAGGAGATTTGCCGGGCGGTGCTGGAAACCGAAACCTATAGAAATACCGCAAAAGAAGATATTTTAAAATATTTACGAAGTAATGTATAGCGTTTTTGGTTGACAAATCATTTGAAAGTGCTATAATCGTACCATATAAATGAACGCGTTGATGAGAAGAGTACGCTGTGGAAGGTTCCAGAGAGAGATGCATTTGCTGGGAGCATCTTAACAACAGAAACAGCCGAAGACCACCTCGGAGTGGACGAAAAACGTCCCGGTGATTCCGTTACCATCGTAAATGAAGCCGAAATGAAAATGCGCAGTATTTTCGTTTAATCAGGGTGGAACCGCGGGTAAAAGAATTGTACGCTCGTCCCTTTTAGTATCATTGATACTGGAAGGTGACGAGTTTTTTTATTTTAGAAAGGGAGAGCAAATCCTCTGCTCGCATGAGGAGGCTCGCATTTTTCTTCGAAAAACAAGGAGGATTGACTATGAAAATCACATTGAAAGACGGCTCTTTTAAAGAGTACGAAAGTGCAATGGCTGTCATTGACATTGCAAAGGACATTTCCGAAGGTCTTGCCAGAATGGCATGTGCCGCAGAAGTAAACGGCGAGGTTGTAGACCTTAGAACCGTAATTGACGCAGATTGCGAATTGAGTATTTTAACATTTAACGACGAGGCAGGTAAGGCGGCGTACCGTCATACAGCATCCCATGTACTGGCTGAGGCAGTGAAGAGACTGTATCCGGATGTAAAACTTGCCATTGGTCCATCCATTGATACGGGATTCTACTATGACTTTGATGCTCCATCCTTTGACCGTGCGGCGTTGGATGCGATTGAAGCAGAGATGAAAAAGATCATCAAGGAAGGTGCGGAAATTACCAGATTTGAACTTCCGAGAGCCGAGGCAATCAAGTTCATGGAAGCAAAGGGCGAGCCATACAAGGTAGAGTTAATCAATGACCTGCCGGAGGATGCGGTGATTTCCTTCTACAGTCAGGGTGAGTTTACCGACCTCTGCGCAGGACCGCACTTAATGAGCACAAAGCCATTAAAGGCAATCAAACTCATTTCTTCCTCCGGTGCATATTGGAGAGGCAGTGAAAAGAATAAGATGTTAACCAGAATCTACGGTACGGCATTTACAAAGAGTGCTGACTTAGATGAGTATTTAAAGCATCTGGAAGAAATTAAGCTTCGCGACCACAATAAGCTTGGCCGTGAGATGGAATTGTTCACAACGGTTGACGTGATCGGTCAGGGTCTTCCACTTCTGATGCCAAAGGGCGCAAAGATGATTCAGACCATGCAGAGATGGATTGAAGATTTAGAGGACAATGAGTGGGGCTATGTGCGTACAAAGACTCCGTTAATGGCAAAGAGCGACCTGTATAAGATTTCCGGACACTGGGATCATTATAAGGAAGGCATGTTTGTCATGGGTGAAGAGGAAAAGGATAAGGAAGTATTTGCCCTTCGTCCGATGACCTGCCCATTCCAGTACTACGTATATAAGGCAAGCCAGAAGTCCTATAAGGACCTCCCAATCCGCTATGGTGAAACATCCACACTCTTCCGTAATGAGGATTCCGGTGAAATGCACGGTTTGACAAGAGTGCGTCAGTTTACCATTTCCGAAGGACACTTAATCGTGCGTCCGGACCAGATGGTGGAAGAATTCAAGAATTGTCTTGCACTGGCTAAGCACTGCTTACAGACACTTGGTGTAGAAGAAGATGTAACCTACCGTCTTTCCAAGTGGGATCCGGATAATTCTGAGAAGTATATCGGCTCTGCTGAAGTATGGGAAGAGACACAGCAGCATATCCGTGACGTATTAACAGAGCTTGATATTAAGTTTGTGGAAGGTGTCGGTGAGGCAGCATTCTACGGACCAAAAGTAGATATTCAGGCAAAGAACGTATACGGCAAGGAAGATACGATGATTACCATCCAGTGGGATGCACTCCTGGCGGAACAGTTTGATATGTATTATATCGATCAGAATGGTGATAAGGTTCGTCCTTACATCATCCACAGAACTTCCATGGGATGCTATGAAAGAACGCTGGCTTGGCTGACAGAAAAGTATGCCGGTTTGTTCCCGACCTGGCTGTGTCCGGAGCAGGTTCGTGTACTTCCGATTTCCGAAAAGTACAACGACTATGCAGAATCTGTTTGCAAGGAATTAAAGAAGAACGGTGTACTTGCTACAGTTGACAACCGTTCCGAAAAGATTGGTTACAGAATCCGTGCTTCCAGACTCGATCGCATTCCTTACATGCTTGTTGTGGGTGAAAAGGAGCAGGCGGACGGACTCGTTTCCGTAAGAAGCCGTTTTCTTGGCGATGAAGGCCAGAAGCCACTCAATGTTTTCGTTGAGGATATTTGTAAGGAAATCAGAACGAAAGAAATCCGCAAAATTGAAGTAACTGAAGAGAACAAGTAAGTCCTTGTTTTTGGGCTTACACTATTTTAGAAAGCCACAGAATACAAGTTTTATCCGGAAAGAACTCTTAGAAAGCGCCGGTACTTAACGAGGTATTTTCGAGTTTAGTACCGTTGCGTTTTCGCCGAAGCGGAAGCGGGTTCTGTAGGATAAAACTTGAATTTTGTGGCGTTTTAATACGTAGAATGGGAAAACAAGGACTTACTTGTTTCGGGAGAATGTATGAAAACGAAAAAAATGACGGAGGGAAATCCGTTTCAAACGATATTTGTGTTTGCGATGCCGATGATTTTATCGAATCTGTTCCAGCAGTTTTACAATGTTATCGATACATTGATTGTCGGAAACAGGCTTGGTAAGGATGCACTGGCGGCGGTCGGCAGTGCGAGCAGTATTACGGCAGTGTTTGTGCAGCTTGCGATGGGGCTGGCAATTGGGGCCTCGATTGTGGTGTCGCAGTATTTTGGCGCAGGAAAGACAGATAAAATCAGAAGCTGTGCGAGTACATCCGCGATATTTTCGGGCGTAGTTGGTTTGATTTCCACGATTATCATGTGGATTTGGGCAGAGCCGATTTTATTGATGACCAATACGCCGCCGGAGATTGTGGGAATGGGTGTGGACTATTTACGCTTCTATTTTCTTGGCTCGGTTCCGATTTTTGTTTATAACGCATTGTCCAGTGTGTACAATGCGCTGGGAAATTCAAAGACGCCATTAAAATTTTTGATTATTTCGTCGGTGACGAATGTGGTGTTAGATTTGGTATTTATCGTGAATTTTCAATGGGGTGTTGCCGGTGCAGCGGCAGCCACGGCTTTATCGCAGGTACTGGCGATGATTTTGGCACTCATTGATGTGCCGAAACTGTTAAGCGGATTTGAACGTACGGAAAAGGCAGTTGCTTTTGATGGCAGATTATTACTTACCATGTTACGATTCGCACTGCCATCTGCTCTTCAGCAGTCGATTATTTCCGTTGGCTCCGTCGTGGTGCAGGCAACGATTAACAGTTTTGGTTCTGCAGTGATTGCCGGTAGTGCGGCTGCGGCTAAGGTGATTAACCTGGCGAGTGCGATTCCGATTAACTATGCGAATGCATACGCTTCGTATGTCGGGCAGAATGTCGGAGCAAGAAAACTGGAGCGAATCCGCCCGGGTCTGTTTTCTTCCATTTTTTGCTGTGGCGGAATATCTTTGGTGATTACCGTGATTTTTGAAATTTATGCAGAGCCGATTATCCGTATGTTTGTGTCGGAAACGGATGCGGATATGATGCAGGTGGTTACGGTTGGTGCGGAATATGTCCGTGTGGTCGGTGCATTTCTTGTCCTGTTCTCCGTGATGATGTTAACAAAGGCCACATTCAAAGGCGCCGGTGACATGTTCTGGTTTATATTTGTGACACTGCTCAGTTTTGTGGTCCGTCTGATTTTGACAGTTGGGCTGGCAGGAACGTTTGGTGTGGATATCATCTGGTGGGCATTTGCCATTGGCTGGATTTTTTCGCTGGCATTTTCGGTTGGCAGGTATGTACAGGGTGGCTGGAAGAAGAAGGAAGTCGGATAAATAAAGACACACGAACAGCAGGTGAGATGCCTGCTGTTTTTTTGTGGGAAATTCGGCTGTGTAAAGCGATAAAGAATTGACATGTCTAAAGGCGTTTGATAATATTTTATTAAGTATAGTTATTTTCAGAAAATGGAACAAAGGGGGCAGTGCAGGTGAAGACGAAATCGGGGATTTATCTGATTCCGGACAGGGAAATGTTATCCGAGTCTGAGGAATTGAGAAAGGAATATAACGCGTCATATGAGTACAATGATTTCTTTTTGGCGTCGGTTTTAGATGACAGAAGACTTCAGGAAGAAATGATAGAAGCTTATGCCAAAGTGAAAAGTGATTTCTCAAGTGATACCATTCACGGAGCTTTTCTGGATGTGACTCTGCACAGCTCGGACCCGCTTATCCGGGAGGTGTCGGAAAAGCGAGTCATCCAGTCCATGGAGATTGCAAAGCGAATGGGAGTACGCGGCGTTGTGTTCCATACCAACCGCATCTATGGACTTCGGGAACCGGCGTATCTGACAAATTGGAAAAGTACCAATGAAAGGTTTTTCCGTAAGCTGGCAGAACAGTATCCGAAACAGGAGATTCTGATTGAGAACATGTTTGACGAAGCACCGGATGTGCTTTTGGAGCTGGCAGAGAGCCTTTCGGACGTTCCAAATATTGGTGTCTGTCTGGATTATGCGCATGCGGCGGTATACGGAGAGAAACCGGAAACGTGGCTGGAATTACTGGCACCGCATATCCGGCATCTGCATCTGAACGACAATGATTTGAAAGAAGATTTACATTTGCCGGCAGGTACCGGAAGGATTGACTGGGCATGTTTTGAGCAGATGAGAAAGAGGTATCACGTGGAGGCTTCTGCCCTGGTAGAAGTCAAAGGGGTAGCAAGACAAAGAGAAGAATTGGAATTCATGAGACGAAACGGAATTTATTTATAGTAAAAAACGTGTGCGATGCAAAAAGAAAAGGAGAACGGAAGATGGAACTTACCAATCGGGATTTTGAAAAGATACTGCAGCTTGGAATTGACCTGACAACTACGAAGAACAGGAATAAATTATTGGAGTCGATTGTAGACAACGGGATGGAGATTACAAAGTGTGACGGTGGAACGTTGTATCTGTACGAAGATGGCGTGTTGAAATTCCGTATTATGCGGACATTGTCCCAAAATGTGGACCGTGGACGTGATGGGCAGGAAATCAACGATATCCCTCCGGTAAATTTCAGGGAGGAAAATGTTTGCGCCTATTCTGCAATCCACCATAAGGTAGTTAATATTCCGGATGTATATCACAGTGATATGTTTGATTTTGCGGGACCAAAGCGTTACGATGCACTGACCGGCTATCATACAGAGTCGATGCTGGTGATTCCGATTGAAAATAATGAAAACGAGTTAATCGGTGTGTTGCAGATGATCAATGCCAAGGACGGAAACGGCAATGTCATTCCGTTTGATGAGCAGTACGAGATTATCATCCACTCGCTGTCATCCCTTGCGGCAATTGAATTGACCAATCTGCGTTACACCAAGGAAATTAAGTTGCAGATGCAGTCCTTTGTCGAAGCAATGGCAACTGCAATTGACGCCAGAACGCCATATAATGGGAACCACACCCGTATGGTGGCAAAGTATGCCATGATGCTGGCGGAAAAAATCAATGAAAAGCAGCTGGCGGGAGAAACGGAAGAAATTTTTGATGAAGAACGCATGGAGAAACTGCGTCTGGCAGCACTTTTACATGATATCGGAAAGATGATTATTCCAAAGAGTGTCATGAACAAGGCAACTCGTCTGGATGCCGGGAAACGGACGGTAGAGGACCGGTTTGCATTACTGAAATGCTGTTATGAAAGAGATTTTTACCGCGGAAGTATTACGCGGGAAGTATTTGAGGCGGAGACTGCTGAATTGGCAGAATGGAGAGCCTTCATTGACAAGGTAGACAGCGCAGGATTTTTACCGGATGAGGACCTTTTAAAGGTACAGGAATTGGGAGCAAAGAGATATACTTCCCCGGACGGTGAGCAGATTCCGTATCTTACGGAAGGAGAACTGGAAAATTTATGTATCCGCAAGGGTACCTTGTCGGCAGACGACCGCAGACAAATGGAAAGTCATGTGGAAATGACGGCAAAGATTTTAAGCAAGGTATATTTTAATAAAAATTATGAAGAAGTTCCTAAGTGGGCGGCGATGCACCACGAATTTTTAAACGGCACCGGTTATCCGGAGCGTTTGTCGGGAGATGCATTACCGATAGAAGCAAGAATTTTAACGATTGTGGATGTATATGATGCGCTTACCTGTACGGACAGACCGTATAAGAAACCGATGCCGAAGGAAAAAGCATTAGCGATTCTTGGCAGCATGGTAGAAGAAGGGAAAATGGATAAAACACTGGTACAGTGGCTTGCAGAGGCAGTGCAGGACTAGGCGTATGGCAGCAATCGAAAGAACAGAATGAGAAAAAGTGAGGGAAAATCTCATGGATAAAGCAAAAAAACAAAAGTTGATATCGGTATTGCTGGTTGCAGCTGTGACTTTGGCGGCTTTTTTTGCCAGTTATCTGCAGGTGTTGTTTCCGCTTGATAAGATGATTACGGATCCGTTGTATCAGAGACCGTCGGTAGCAAATAAGAACATCAAAGTGATTGCCATTGACGAAAAGACAATTGCGGCTTACGGAGATATGAAGACCTGGGATCGCGGCATTTGGGCGGATCTGATAGAAAAACTGAATTCCGGCGAAAAGGATCCGGCGGTAATTGTGCTTGATATTATGTTCATCGGAACAACAGATGAGGCGTCGGATGCTGCGTTTGCGGCGGCTGCCGCAGAGGGAAACAATGTAATTACGGCAGTGAACTGTATTTACAAAACAGAGGTTGGACGCAGTGAAAACGGGATTGTAAAGAAGACCCGGGTTCAAATGGTGGAATTTCCGTATGACCGTTTGAAAGAGGTAAGCGGCTATGGATTTTCCAATGCAATGCAGGATAAAGACGGCTATATCCGCTTTGCGGAAACAGTTGCAGAATATAACGGAGAGAAAATAGATT
Organism: Lachnospiraceae bacterium; assembly: GCA_015057585.1. Classification (GTDB taxonomy): domain Bacteria; phylum Bacillota; class Clostridia; order Lachnospirales; family Lachnospiraceae; genus SIG299. The sequence goes on from SVEF01000005.1 coordinate 105,292, forward strand.
CCCTTGCAGTAGCGGCATATAAGCGGTATTGTGAGGTCTATGGTTTAGAGGTAAAACTTCCAAAGACTTATCTGGGGAACCGGTTTGATTTTGCTTTTGCCGGAAAGAGCGGGGCATATGGGCATGTGTCGATGTGCGATGTGTTAGACGGAACCAGAGAAGCCAAGGAATTTGCCGGAAGCATCGTTATGGTAGGTGCCTATGCACCCGGAATGCAGGATGCGTACAATGTGGCAATACAACGAGGCTCCCAGATGTACGGGGTGGAAATTCACGCCAATATCATCGAGGCGCTTTTGGAAGGAAATACCGCCGTGGAAGGAAACCGCTTTGTGTATGCAGTTTGTGTGGCAGCAGTATGTCTTGCGTTTTGTCTGCTTGTCGGGAAAATGAAAGTAACACAGGCTGCATATGTGCTGGCAGGCATTTGTGTGGCAGATGTGGCAGCCGGAATGGTACTGTACCGACTGGGTATTACAATCGGAATGGTGGATATTCCTGTATTTATGCTTTTGATTTATGGTGTGAACCTGGGAAAAGGGTATCTGGCGGAACGCCTGCGCAGAAGAAAGGTAATGGCGGCATTTAAGAAATACATGGAACCGCAGATTGTGGATGCTCTTTGTAAAGATGGGGAATTTCATCTGACACTTGGAGGAGAAAGCAGGGAAGTGGCAGTGCTGTTTGTTGACATCCGTGGTTTTACGCCGATGTCGGAGAGCCTTGCACCGGAGCAGGTGGTTGGCATTTTAAATGAATATCTTGCCTTGACAACGCAGGCAATTTTTAATAATAAGGGTACTTTGGACAAGTTTATCGGTGATGCTGCCATGGCAATTTTTAATGCACCGGTGGATTTGGAGGATTATGTTTACCACGCGGTTTGTGCTGCCAGAGACATTGCTGCGGGAAGTGAGGTACTGCAGAAAAAATTGATGGAGAAGTTCGGTAAGAGCATCAGTTTTGGCATCGGTGTCAATTGCGGCCGGGCAGTCGTTGGAAATATCGGTTGTGAGTTCCGGATGGATTATACAGCGATTGGGGATACGGTAAATACAGCGGCAAGGCTTGAGAGCAACGCCAAACCGGGCCAGATATTAATCAGCAGTGATGTGTATGAGGCGGTCAAGGACCGTGTGGAGGTAACAGAGGTAGGTGTGATACCGCTGAAAGGTAAATCAAACGGAATTTTTGTTTATCAGGTAGATAAAGTGCTGTAGAGCAGGAGAAAAGGGCATGCGGGAGCAGACAACAAAGACAGGGAAAAAGGGAAGTTTTTCCGTGTTTCGGGCAATTGGAACATGGTTTCTTTGGTTTGCGGTTTCCTTAAGTGCCCTTGTTTTTCTTTCCTGGCTGTCGGCCGGTATTCCGAAGAGTGCCATCCGGGAGAATCTGTTAGAGTCAGCGCGGTATCTGCTTGCGTCAGAAGACTTGTTTTACCAGATGAGGACAGGAGACCGCCGGACAGAAATACATAATTATGCGGATGCCACAACACTGAATATCCTGTATTCCATCGATGGGAAGGACCGGCTGGAAGAACTGTTCATTTCGCCTTTTTACTCGGACAGGGTAAACACAGAGAAGAATGTATTGGAACTTTTGCCGGAGCGGTTGGAAACAGAGGCAGAAGCAGATACCCTTTATGACCGGTACTGGCACGGGATGGTAATGGTGCTTAGACCCCTGCTTTTGCTGTTCTCTATACAGGGAATCCGCTGTGTCTTTATGGGAGCGCTGATTGCACTGTTCGTATTTCTTGAATTATTGCTTGTCAGGAAGAAACAGGCAACAGCCGCGGTATTGCTTGCATTTTCGGCAGCTTTGGTGCAGCTTCCGATGACGGCATTTTGTATAGAGTACATATCGGTTGTGCTGATCATGTTGGGCGTTTCGATTGCGATGGTATACAGTTGCGGGAGCCGGAAGAAAATTTTGGGTCTGTGTATCATCAGTGGGGTATGTGTTGCATTTTTTGATTTTTTGACAACGGAAACTTTGGCAGTTGTAGTTCCGCTTGCTGTTGTCTACTGCATTTGGTCAAAGGAAGGAAAGTTACAGTCATTTTGGAGTGAGGCAAAGTTCCTCGCCTTGGCAGGAATTTCCTGGGTATCAGCTTATGTGGGAAGTTATTTTTTGAAATGGACACTTGCCTCTTGGGTTTTGGGCGAAAATCGATGGACTACTGCAGTAGAATCGTTTTCGGCACGTCAAGGAGGTGCCGTAGTCAGTTTTGCACTGGATAGCCTGGTGAATGGAAAGTTGATACCGGAGGCGGTTATGAAAACAGCAGGGGGGACGGTGCTTTGGCAACCGCTGTCTGCGGTGATGATAAATATACGGTTACTCTTAGGGCTCAGTGGGAAGATGACTCTGGAGAACCTGGCGCTGCTTCTGTTTTTTGCGGCAGCGGGAGTGGCAGGCATGATTTATTTATTCAGGAAAAAGGAAGCAGGAGTGTTACCGGGAATTTTGTTAGTGCTTGGGTTGTTGCCGGTGTTGAGAATGATGGTGTTGCATAATCATTCAACGGTACACTGCTTTTTTGTATACAGAGCATATATGGGAACTATTTTTTGTTTTTTAATGGCAATATTTGAAGTGGTAGATTGGAAATTGTTGCAAAGGAGGAAGAGAAAATGAAGTGCATGGAATTTAGACAAAGGAAACGTGCCATGGTTGTGATTGCTGTGGTGTTTGCTCTTTTGATGCGGATGTTTTTCTTTGCGGGAACTGAAACGAAAGCGGCAACACCGGTGGGTGGGGTGTCTTTGACGGTAGAGTATAATACCGGTGGGCCGACAGCGGCGATAACGCAGACAAAATACCGGTATTATGTAGATGAGGCAGCCGGAACCATGGATGATTCTGTGATAATCACGATGCCGGCGGAACGCGAGATTTCATTGTCGGAGGGACAGATATTAACTGCATGGCAGTTGACGGACCCGATTAGTATGGACATTGTTTTTTTGGCTCCGGGAGATACGTATACTTTGAATTGGGACGCTTTGCTGGAAGGGCGTGATTCCGGTGAAGTGACAATGAATATTAATGCAATAATCCGTGAGTATTCTGTTGCGGATTTTGTTTGGGGAGACGACTACAATACGTATTACATTACGAATTACGACAGTGTGAAAGATATTTCCATAGCATCATATGGCGAAAGTGGATTTACGATTACGGCACCGGGTGAAGCAAAGATAGAGAGACATGAGTTCTTGTATTGGCGTCTCTTAAACAGTGATTATATGGAAGTGGCGACAGCCGGGGCAAATACAACCTTTATGTCTTCGGACGGAGAAGAATATCTGGCGTTGTATGACAGCTATGAAAATCTGACCATTGAGGCGGTCGGCATACCGGTTGCATCCATCCGTTTTTATCCGGAGGAATATGATATGTCAACGGTGCTCGATACCGTCTATGTAACCAAAGAGACGGATGACAACGGAACAAAGGCATTGGCTGTACAAATGGCGGATGCACCTGCTGATGGTCCGGACAGTCTGTTTTTGACGTGGTTCGAGCAAATTAATTATACCTATGTGCAACCGGGAACGACTGTGGTCTATGACCTGGATGATATGCAGGATGGTTATTCGGAGTGGCCTGCGCTTTCATCGGGATACGAGGCATCGGTATTCGGAACCTGGGTAGATGTAGCAATGGAGTTTGGAGATGTTGAGGTAAAAGGATATGAATCTAAGGCAGAAATAGAGAGACAGGAGAACTATTTTACATTGAATGCACCGGGTAATGCAATGGCAGACGGGTATTACTTGAAGGAATGGAAGGTGACACTGGGAGGCACCGATTATCAGGTGACTCCGGAGGGGACAGTATGCGATAGCAGCGGAACACCGTTACAACTCGATTATAAAACCTATGCTGGAGAGACGATTACGTTTGTGGCAGAGTGGGAGCCTCTTCTGACAGCAACGGTGGAGTATTACGCATCCCAGAGCGATTATATGCAGGGAATTGTCGCATGGAGTGATACCCATACGCAGGAAGGCGGGACAGACAGTTTAATGATTCAAATGCCGTCAGCCGGGAATTCTTCCCGATATTTTCTGAGATGGACCTGTGTACAGCAAAAGGGACATTTCTTTGAAGAGGAACAGATAGAATTTTATTGGGAATATTTAGAAACCGTAGACTATACGTTGCAGATGGTGGCAGAAACGGCAGACATTATTGTGGAAATGAACGACAACGGGGAGGCCGATGTCGTCGAGGAATCGGAGTTTGAGATTGTCCGGTATGAAACCTACTTTGATGTAATGATACCGGAACGGATGCCCGGCAGAACAGGTTATACTTTTGCAGGCTGGTCGGCGCAGACCAATATCGGAGAAAGGGAAGTTTTTGAGCCGGGAAGCACGTGGTCGCTGGATTATGACGGACATGAAGAAACTTATCTGACGTTTGTGGCAAACTGGGTGGCAGATCCGACGCCGACCCCAACGCCAACGAACACACCGACCCCAACCAATACGCCTGTGCCAACGGTAACACCATCTCCAACACCGACCGGCACACCGATACCGACCCCGACGCCGACACCGGATCCAGTCATGGTATACGAGGGTGACAACTATCTTTGGGACGGCGAAAAATATCAGTTCTCCGGTGGCACCTGGATGATAGAGGGAGATGCCACGGTATACGAGGGATGGATAGAATTTTATGTGCCGTCGTATGGTTATTACTACATTAAGGGAGGAGAATAAACGCTATGAAGAATAAATTAAAGATCCTTCTTCCGATTGCGATAGGCATTGTAGCAGTGGTTGCTGTATGCTTGGTTCTCTTTCTGAATAAAGAGGAAGCATACCGTTCCATTGAAGTCTATAATGTGGAAGGAAGCGCAGAGGTAGAGCGTGAAGTGATTGGCGTACTGGATGCGTATGCAGGGATGATGCTTCAAAATGAGGATGATGTAACAGTAGAAACGTCCAGTTATCTGTATTTGAAATTGGATGCAGATAAATATGTGTTACTGGAGCCGGGAACCAGAGTGCATCTGGTTGCAACCGGTGACAGTGTGAACAGCAAGACCACGATTTATCTGGAGTCCGGAGCCATTGTCAGCCGAATTGATAAGGAGTTAAGTGAAGATTCGGTTTATGAAGTTATAACACCAAATTCTACTATGGCGGTAAGGGGTACCATTTTCCGTATTGAAGTCAGTGTGAATACAGAAAATGAAATTGACGCGGAAGGAAATCCGGTGCCGACCCGGACGAAAGTTTTGGTATTTGAAGGACAGGTCGACAGCAAACTGATTCAGCCGTCCGGTGAAGTGAGTGAAAAGGTAGTAAAAGTATCTGCCAATACATCGGTTACTATCGAGATGACGGAAGTGGAGTCCGAGTATAAAGGCGAACCGATAGAACTCGAAGCGGAAGAATATGAAGAACTGAATTTGGAAATTCTTGAATTCCTGATTGAGGCAGTGGAAAACCGTGAGGAAAAAGGGGAAGAAATTGAAATTCCGGCAGAAGTGGTGAAAGAAGTGAAGGAAATCGTAGAAAAGTGGGAACCAACACCGACACCGACAGCAACAAACACACCGGCACCGACAGCTACGAATACACCGATACCAAAGCCGACAGATACACCAACGCCGGAACCAACGCCGACAGATACACCAACGCCGACGGATACGCCAACGCCGGAACCGACACCGACAGATACGCCAACGCCGGAACCGACACCGACGAATACGCCAACGCCGGTGCCGACACCGACAAACACGCCAACGCCGGTGCCGACGCCAACGAATACGCCAACACCAACGCCGACGAATACGCCGACACCGACAAACACACCAACGCCGACGAATACGCCGACACCGACAAACACACCAACGCCGACGAATACGCCGACGCCGACAAATACTCCGACACCGACTCCTACACCAAAAATGTGTAGGGTAAGGTTCATGGTATATGGAATGTTGTTTGCCAGTCAGAGGGTGGTACAGGGACAGACAGTACAGGAACCATGGCTGCGACCGACGGAGTACGGATATTGGGATTATGATTTTAAGAAGCCGGTAGAAGACGACCTCGTTATTTATTGGATTCCGGAATAAAAAACTACAAAGTACAGAAAGGGGCATCGGAATGAAACAGGAAAAAACAAGGGTTTCAGTTTTGATGCCCTGTTTTAATGAAGAAAAGGCAATCGGAGCATGTGTAAGCAATGCAATCCGGTTTTTAAATGAAAATAAGATAGAAGGTGAAGTGCTGGTTGTGGACAACAACAGTACCGATGCTTCGGCAAAACTTGCAAAGGAGGCAGGAGCGAGAGTTGTCTGTGAAAGAAAGCAGGGGTATGGAGCTGCTTTGCGGGCAGGCATTAGGTCGGCGGAGGGAGAATATATCCTGATGCTGGATGCGGACGGTAGTTATGATGTAGCGGAAGGAATGCCGTTCTTGGAAAAACTGGGGGAAGGATACGATTTTGTCATCGGAAACCGTTTTGCGGGAGAGATAGAAACCGGGGCGATGCCATGGTTACACAGACGCATTGGAAATCCGTTGCTTTCTGCACTCGGACGGAAATTGTCGCATACAAAAATCGGAGATTTCCATTGCGGCATGAGAGCTTTCCGAAAGGAAAGTATCGGTAACCTGCAGTTAATGACGGAACAGATGGAATTTGCCAGTGAAATGATTATGAAGGCAGCGGCAAATGCTTGTAAAATGACCGAAGTTCCGTGTAATCTGTACCGGGACAAAAGGGAAGGGAGATCACATTTACGACCTGTCCGGGACGGTTTGCGGCACCTGTGTTGTATGTGGAAAAATCGAAAGGGGAGAAAACAATGATTTTTGGAGTGGATTATTATCCGGAGCATTGGGAAAGATCAGAATGGGAGCAGCAGGCAGATTTGATGAAAAAAGGCGGATTTAATACGGTCCGCATGGGCGAATTTGCGTGGAAGCTGTTTGAACCGAGAGAAGGAGAGTATGATTTCTCGTTTCTGGATGAAGCGATAGATATATTAGAAAAAAGGGATATTAAGGTCATTCTTGGTACGCCGACTGCGGCACCGCCAAAGTGGCTGGTAAATAAATATGATGTGTTGCTCCGTGACCGTTACGGCAGAAAACGCGGCTGGGGCTCACGGCGTGAGTATTGTGCGAACAGTGAGGACTATCAGGAATTGTCGAAAAAGATTGTCCGCAGGATGGCAGAACATTATAAGAATAATAAAAATGTCATCGGCTGGCAGATTGACAATGAGTTCGGCTGTCACGGAACGACACGGTGCTATTGTGAAGCCTGCAGGCAGAAGTTTGCCGGTTGGCTGAAGGAAAAGTATGGTACGATTGAGAATCTAAATAAGACCTGGGGAACGACGTTCTGGAGTCTGGATTTTGATTCTTTTGAGGATATGATTTTACCGGGTTACAATGCCTGTGAGGGAGAGACGTGGGCGAATCCCGCGCATAATCCGTCACTGGATTTGGAGTACCGCCGGTTTATGTCGGAATCCTGGGTGAACTACCAGCAGATGCAGATAGACATAATCAGGGAATATACGGATGCACCGGTCACGCATAACATGATGGGGCATGCATCGGATATTGACTATTACCGTCTGGGGGAAGGTTTAGACTATGTATCCTGGGATAATTACCCGCAGGACCAGTGGGGAAGCCACGATGTACCGTGGGTGGCTATGGCACATGAAATTATGTACGGTGTAAAGCATAAGAACTTTGTGGTGATGGAAGAGCAGGCGGGACCTTGTGGCTGGGACCGTGTCGGCGATGCGCCAAAACCGGGGCAGTTAAGGCTTTGGACGCACCAGGCAGTGGCGCATGGTGCGGAGGGCATCGTATATTTCCGCTTCCGTACGGCACTGTTTGGAATGGAGCAGTACTGGTATGGCGTGCTGGACCATGACGGAGTGCCGAGACGCAGGTTTTATGAAATTCAGAAGACCGGAAAAGAACTGGCACTGCTTGGGGATACGGTAACCTGCGGAAAGAAAGTACAGGAGGTCATGATTTACCGGACCTATGATGATGTCTGGAGTCATCAGATTAAGAGCCATCATAACGGATTTGATTATGAGGTGCTGTTGTATTCGTATTTTAAGGCAAATCAGAGACTGGGCATCAATCCGGTGGTATCCAACCGGAACCTGTCGGATTATAAAGTGGTATATTTCCCTGCGGCAAATGTGGTGAGCGATGCACAGGCGAAGGAAATCGAAGAATATGTGATGAACGGAGGCGTTGCAGTGTTTACGTTCCGCAGCGGACTTAGGGATGAGTTTAACAACATCCGTCCGATGGCGGTGCCGGGCGTATTTGCAAAACTTGCCTGCACGGAGGTTAGTGAATTCGCTACTCCAACCGGTGAGGTTTTGGTAGAGGGAATGGTAAACGGAAAATCAAAACTCTGGTGTGATATTTTAGAGCCGCAGGAGGCAAGCATCCTTAGTACGTATGCGGGGGAGTATTACAAAGGGAAGGCAGCAATCTCAGCCGTTCTTATGGGGAAGGGCTGTGTCTACTACGTTGGCTGTGATCTGGATGATGCCGGTATGAAGGAACTGGTACGGTTGATTTCCGAAAAGCACGGAATTGTAACGTATGAATTGCCGGAAAATGTGGAACTTGTTGAGAAGGAAGCGTGCCGGTATCTGCTCAATCATAACGAGACTCCGGTAAAAGTGGACATGACCGGAACAGACCTTTTGACAGGAGAAGAATTTAACGGAACCCTTGACGGTTTTGAAGTCGTGGTGTTAAATAAGAGATAGCATTCCGGTGGCAGACGCCGGAGCGGAAAAATAAGAAAAAAGTGAGGGCAAGGATGATGTATGACAGATGGTCGCTGGATGTTTTATACACCGGCTTTGAGGATGAGAAGTTTCAGAAAGATTTAGAAAAGTTTGATGAGATGATTGCTGCATATCAGAGGATGGCAGAAAGTCTGACAGAGGGCGATGTAAGAGAAAACGTAAAGAAAGCACTTTTGACAGAAGAAGCGTTTACGGAAGTGGCAAACAGACTGTTTAGTTTCTGTTCCTTAAGCCAGTCGGTCAATACCTCCGATACAGACAGTGTTTCTTATATGGGACGCCTGATGCAGAAGATGGGTGATGTGACGAAGGCAGGTACCATCGTAGAAAAGTACATTGCGGCGATTGAGGATTTAGATGCTGTGATTGGGGAGGATGAGCTTTTAGTAGCGTATTCCGACCGTCTGCATGAGATTAAGAATAGCGCAAGGTATACACTTTCTGAGGATGTGGAAGAGGCACTGGCGAGAATGGATGTGTGCGGCGGCAGTGCCTGGAGTGATTTGCAGGGCTTTTTAACCTCGTCTGTGGAAGTGGATTTTAAGGGTGAAAAGGTAACGCTTTCTGCAATCCGCAACATGGCATACGATGCGGATGCCACCGTGCGTAAGGAGGCATATGAAGCAGAGCTTGCGGCATACGAAAAGATTAAGGATTCCATCGCGTACTCCTTAAACAGCATCAAATTACAGGATTTGACCGTGACAAAGATGCGTGGTCACAAATCACCTCTGGATCGGGTACTTTACAACTCCAGAATGGAGCGCGCAACGCTCGAAGCACTCCTTGAGGCAATGAGAGAATACATGCCGAATTTCCACAGCTATCTGCGTGCAAAGGCAGAAAGCCTCGGACATAAGAACGGGCTTCCTTGGTATGATTTATTTGCTCCGATGGGAAAGAATACAAAGAAGTATACGGTGGAGGAATCCAAGGCATATTTGATGAATGTGTTTGAACAGTTTAATCCGAAGATGGCAGAGATTATCGACCGTGCATACGAGGAAAACTGGATTGATTTCTTCCCGAGAGCAGGCAAGGTGGGCGGTGCGTTCTGTGCGTCCTTAGAAGGTGAAAAGCAGTTCCGCGTGCTGACTAACTTTGACGGCTCGTTCAGTGATGTGGTGACTCTGGCACACGAGCTTGGTCATGGCTATCATGATTTTATGATTTTTGATAACCGTCCGTTAAATACAAGCTATTCCATGCCGGTGGCAGAAACTGCATCGACCTTTAATGAAAACGTGGTGACCAACCATGCGATTGCCAATGCAACCTCGGATGACGAAAAACTGGCTCTCTTAGAGGGACAGTTAAGTGACGTGACACAGATTATCTGCGATATTTATTCCAGATTCTTATTTGAGTCCAGAGTGGTGGAAAACCGTGCTGAGAATTTTATGTTTGCAGATGAACTTTGCAATATCATGTTAGAGGCACAGAAAGAGGCTTATGGCGATGGTCTTGACCACAGCGTGCTGCATCCGTATATGTGGGCTTGCAAGGGCCATTATTACAGTGCCGGCCTTGGCTTTTATAACTTCCCGTATGCGTTTGGCGGCTTATTTGCCCGCGGGTTATATGAAAAGTATAAAAAAGAGGGTGCAGGCTTTCTTGAAAAGTATAACTTAATGCTTAAGGAAACTCCGGTCCGCAGCGTAGAGAATGTGGCAAAGATTTGTGATATTGACCTGACAAAGAAGGAATTCTGGCTGATGAGCCTGCATTCTTACGATGAGGCAATCGCAGAGTTTAAGAGACTGGCAAAGAAGTAAGACGTGACAGTATAATGTTTTGAAGAATAAATCTCCCGGTTTTTATATTCCTTACAGCTCAGACGAAATTCGCTGTGCCGGAATATAAAAATCGGGAGATTTGCGTTTTGAAAAGAATTATCATGTCACGTCTTACTTCATAATATATTTCTTGATGGCTTCGAAACTTTCGGGACTGAGAACGTGCTCAATTTTGCAAGCGTCCTCCAGTGCAGTTTCTTCCGATACGCCAAGCCTCATCAGCCAGCCGGAAATGAGTTCGTGACGTTCAAAAATCATCTCGGCAATAGCTCGTCCCGATTCGGTCAGTGTGATAAACCCGGCATCGGATACCACGATGTGTTCCTGCTCGCGCAGGTTTTTCATCGCAATGCTGACACTGGATTTCTTAAATCCGAGTTCATTTGCGATGTCAACAGAACGCACAACCGGAAGCTTTTTGCTCAGCACAAGTATGGTTTCTAAATAGTTTTCAGCAGATTCGTTTACATTCATTTCATTTAACCCCGGAATACATAATCAGAACAAGAAAAATCAACTCGGTATTTTCCTTTGTTCATTATCATATAGTATAGCATAGATTTGCCGAGAATTCAAAAAGAATTTACATTCATGAAACAGAGAAAAAGTATCAATAAATGTATAAAAAACCTCTTGACAATCCTGCCATAGAATGGTAAAGTATCTTGTGGTTAGATAAAACTAACAATGGTGAGAGGAGGAAAACCATGAATCTCTTGGATGCTGTAGAAGAAAAGGAATATATCATCAAAGCGATTGATACAGAAGATGAAGAGTTAAATGCGTTTTTATTTTCCCTCGGCTGTTACAGTGGGGAATCGATTACGGTAATCGACCACAAAAAGAACAACTGCGTGGTTTCCATTAAAGACGCAAGATATAACATTGATAATGAATTAGCGAAAGCTATTTCTATATAAATAGTGATGTAAGGTCACTATTTTTTATGACCTTCGGTTAGTTAAAACTAACGTAAGGTAGAAAAGGAGAACAGTATGAGAATCGCATTAACAGGTAATCCGAACAGCGGAAAAACCACAATGTACAATGCCTTAACCGGCAGAAATGAAAAAGTAGGTAACTGGGCGGGTGTTACGGTAGAGAAAAAGGAAAGCCCGATTAAGAAGCATTTTTACAGCGACGACCGTGAAATCGTTGCAGTAGATTTGCCGGGTGCTTATTCCATGTCTCCGTTTACATCGGAGGAAAGCATTACAAGCAGTTACGTAAAGAATGAAAATCCGGATGCTATTATTAACATCGTGGATGCAACGAACTTAAGCAGAAGCTTATTCTTTACCACACAGCTTTTGGAACTTGGTATTCCGGTGGTTGTAGCACTCAATAAGAGTGACATCAACGAAAAGAAGGATACGGAAATTAACGTAGCATTATTATCCGAAAAGTTAGGCTGCCCTGTGGTTGAAACGGTTTCCACAGCCTCCGGTGACAATGGCCTGAAGGCAGTGGTTGACAAGGCGGCTTCTCTGATTGGTCAGGGCCAGAAGGCTCCTTACGTGCAGGGAGACATCGACCTTAAGGATAAGGCTGCGGTCGAAGCGGCAGACAGAAAGCGTTTTGAGTTTGTAAATGCAGTAGTAAAGGCTGTAGAAAAGAGAAAAGTTCTGACGAAGAACAAAAACAGTCAGGATAAGATTGATGAAATCCTTACCAACCCTTGGTTCGGTATTCCTGTATTTGCAATCATCATGTTCCTTGTATTTTATATTTCCCAGACAACCCTCGGTACCTGGATTGCAGACTGGTTCGTTGGTATTCTGGAAGGTTTCCAGGGCTGGGTAGCAGGTCTTGTTGAGAATGCAAATCCATTCTTACAGTCCCTGCTTGTAGATGGTGTGATTGGTGGTGTAATTGCCGTAGTCGGCTTCCTGCCACTGGTTATGGTGATGTATTTCCTGATTGCACTTTTGGAAGACTGCGGTTATATGGCACGTGCGACGGTAGTTCTTGACCCAATCTTTAAGAGAGTCGGTCTTTCCGGTAAGTCGGTCATTCCTATGGTAGTAGGTATCGGTTGTGCGATTCCGGGTGTCATGGCTTGCCGTACTATCCGTAATGAGAGAGAACGCAGAGCAACTGCAATGCTGACTCCGTTTATGCCATGTGGTGCAAAGCTTCCGGTAATCTCTTTATTTGCGGGTGCATTTTTCGGCAACGAATGGTGGGTAGCACCTTTAATGTACTTCTCCGGAATCCTTTTGATTTTACTTGGTGCATTACTTGTAAAGGCAATTACAGCCCAGAAGTTTAGAAAGTCCTTCTTTATCATTGAGCTTCCGGAATATAAGGTTCCTAGCCTTAAGAGAGCTGCCGGTTCCATGTTGGAGCGCGGTAAGGCATACATTATTAAGGCAGGTACGATTATTCTTGTATGTAACACTGTGGTACATATCATGCAGACCTTCAACTGGAGCCTGCAGATGGTAGAAGAGGATGCGGCCCATACCTCCATCCTTGCCACCATTGCTTCTCCGATTGCAGTGCTTTTGGTGCCTGTTGTAGGTGTGGCTGCATGGCAGCTTGCGGCAGCAGCGGTAACCGGCTTTATTGCTAAGGAAAATGTTGTTGGTACACTGGCAGTTTGTTATGGCCTTTCCGCAGTGATTGATACAGAAGAGCTTGCTTTGGTTGGTGATGGTAATGTGGTAGCCAGTGCAATGGCACTTACCAAGGTGGCAGCACTTGCTTATCTGATGTTTAACCTCTACACACCGCCTTGTTTTGCGGCACTTGGTGCAATGAGTTCTGAAATTGGTGATAAGAAGTGGTTCTGGGGCGGTGTTGGTCTTCAGATGGGTACCGGCTACACGGTGGCATTCCTTGTATATCAGATTGGTACACTGATTACTACGGGAGGCTTTGGTGCAGGCTTTGTACCGGGACTGATTGCAGTAGCGGTATTTGCGGCAATTCTTGTAGTGCTTGGCAGAAACGCGGGCAAAAAGTTAGAAAAGGAATATAAGTAAAAGTTTTATAGAAAAGGGTGAGGGTAATATGACACCGACAGACATTCTGATTGCAGGAATTATCCTTGTGGCGATTGGTGCGGCGGTATTTTATATAAGAAAAGAGAAAAAAAGCGGTGCAAGATGCATTGGATGTCCGGACAGTAAAACCTGTGCCCATAATTGTGCAGGCTGTACGGGAAACTGTGCATCGGCAAAGGAAAACGAAAAATAGTTAGAATACAGGACAGCAGGGTAGGAGTTTTGCGAAAAGCGGAGCACTGAAACTGCTGTCTTTTTTTGCGTAAAATGCAAAAGTTCTGACAAATCGTTGCTTTTTGTCGATTTGTATCGTATAATAAAGAAAAGTAGGACAAAAGACCTAAAAAAAGGAGGTGGCAAGAATGAAAGGGAAGTTATTGCAAACCAAAAATACGCTGCATATAAAACTGTTGCGGCTTTTGGCCGGAAGTATTCTTGCTGCATCTCTTCTGATTGGTCTGATGGGGATTATAAATGCCGGTGTAGTCAGCAGAAAAGAAGCGGCTCAGATTATGGATCTTCTGGGCGAAAAAAAGGTACAGGAAATTAATGCTCAGCTTCAGAAGGTACAGCAGTCGGTTGAGTCAGTGTACCATTACGCAGATGAAAAACTGGCGAGGGCTAATCAGTTGGTGTATCAGGAATTTTATATTGATGCGTATTGTAAACAGGTGTATGAGGTGTTACAGAATGCGGTGGAGAGTACAGACAGTGCAGTGTCGGCTTACCTCCGGATCAATCCAAATCTGGCAGAAACGCAAAAAGGAATCTATCTGAGGCGAGCAGAGGATGGAAATTTTGTAGACCATGAGATGACGACAATTCCTCAGGAAGAAGGGGGCACGGAATCGCTTTCCTGGTATTTTGAACCGATTGCCAACCGGGCGGCAACCTGGATGGATCCTTATCTGGACGAAAACGTGAAAACGCATATGATTTCCTATGTGGTCCCGATTTTTCATAAGCAGGTACCAATCGGTGTGGTTGGAATGGATATTGAACTTTCCAAACTTCGGGATATTGTAAAAGAAGTCAGTGTATATGAGACCGGTCATGCATTTTTAGTGTCGGGCGAAGGCGATGTGATTTATCACAGGGATTATCCGGAAGGTGTAGAAAAAGAGATGTTCGATGAAGAACTTAAGGAGTTGGCGTCGCTTGTGCTGGATGGAACGGAAGGAGAAGTTTATAAATTCCGCTGGAGGGGCGAAAGAGAGCAAATGGTATCGCACCGTCTGATGAATGGAATGATTCTAACCATCTCGGCTCCGGCAAAAGAGATAAACCGCACCAGAAATGTGTTGATGTGGCAGCTGATTACGATATTTCTTTTGATTATGTCAGTGGCAATCTTTTTCAGTACCAGGTTGGCAAGACAGATTACGAGACCGCTTGCGGAACTGACGGACGCGGCCAGACGGATTGCCGCCGGGGAACGGAATACGGAAATCAGATGTAATTCCGAGGATGAAACGGGCATCCTTGCCACGGCGCTCCGGGACATGATGGAGGAATTAAACAAGCAGGCGGAACATGTCAATGAACTTGCGTATTCGGACATGTTGACGGGACTTTATAACCGCCATTATATGATTGAATATTGTACGGAATATGCGCACGGGGAAGAAAAGGATGTCGGTGTGATTTTCTGTGATTTAAACCGTTTGAAATATGTCAACGACAATTTTGGGCATCCGGCCGGAGACGGACTGATTTGCGGATTTACTGACAGGATGAAGAGAGTGTTTCCGGATGACATGTGCTGCCGTATGAGTGGAGACGAATTCCTTGTAATCGTATTGGATGTTACGGAAGAAGAATTTGTACGGAAGGTGGAATTGTTGCGCAAACTCAATGCGGAGGGTGATGTACCGATGGCAGCCATTGGATATTGTTACAGGCAGAAAGCAAAGTATATCGGCGAAATGATGAATGAGGCGGAGGACGATATGTATAAAGACAAGCAGAAGTTCTACGAGCAGTTCCCGATGTACAAGAGATAAGCTCCGGCAGGATTCACGTAAAACGCAGCACCGGACCGCAGGACTTGCTGACTGCCCGTATCCTTTACGACAGTCATAAACAGAAGAACCAAGCCCGGAACTCGGCGGTCGGGGCATGAAAATTTTATAAGGGATATCACGAAAAGCGTCCGTAGGACGCGGTTTTAGAAAAGGCGATGGTCGCTCTCGGAAAACCGAGGTTTTCCAGAGACGACTACCGCCTTTTCGTAAAAGTGCTTACGCACTTTCTTCGTGATATCCCTTTTTTAAGTTCTTCCCCCCTCTCGCCTCGGACAGCCGGCTCTTGGTTCTTCTATTTCTGTCTTAAAAAGGGTACGGGCAGTCAGAGTCGTGTGGTCCGGTGCTACATGCTTTACGTGAATTCCTGCCGGAGCCAAAACACCTCTTATCCATCGGGAACTGCGGTAGACTTCTGCGCTCCCACACATCGGCATGTTGCTGCGTAAGCGGCAATATGCCGATGTTGCATAGTGGTATAAACGGTACTTCGTTCGGAATACATTGGTAGAAAAGGGGAAGAAACGAGAAGACGATGGCAGTGACAGAGTGGATTCTTTTGCTGAGTGAACTGGTAAGGCAGGAGATAGAAGAAGGGCGGCCGCGGATTACCTATCTGCTTGGAAATTATGCGACGGCAAGGCTTGAGGCGGGGGAAGAGGAAACGGTTTTAAATGCGCCGGGAGTGCTGTATGCGGAGCGTTCCACGAGAGTGTTTGAACAGGTGGAGACGGGGAAAGGGGCATCGTGTATTAACAACCGTCCGACGGCGGAGAGAGGGACGGATGCTTTAAGCGGAAAGGGTGTACTTGTGGCTATTTTGGATTCGGGGATTGATTATATGCACCCGGATTTTAGAAACGAAGACGGAACGACACGGATTGCAGCACTTTGGGACCAGACAACGGACTTTGGGAGACCACCGAAAGGATATGCGGTCGGGACGTTGTTTTCAAAGGAACAGATCAATCTGGCACTGAGACAGGAGACGGCAGAAGAGAGAAGGAGAATAGTACCGAGTAACGATTTATCAGGGCACGGAACGCACGTGGCAGGAATAGCGGCAGGAAACGGGAGGGCGTCGGATGGAAAGTACCGGGGCGTCGCATATGAAAGTGAACTTCTGGTTGTCAAATTAAAACGGAATCTTTCAGCGGGGGCGTCGGATACTGCGAGCCTGATGGAGGGAATTGATTTTTGCCTTCGGTACGCCATTGAGAGGAGTCAGCCGGTCGTACTCAATTTTAGTTACGGAACGAACGAGGGGGCACACAACGGAAGGAGTCTTCTGGAGACGTATTTAAACACGGTACTGCCGATGGCAAAGTGTGTAGCGTGTGTCGGAACAGGAAACGAGGGAGTCGGAAGAAGTCATGCCGGAGGGAACGTGGAAAACGGAGTAACCACGGAGCTGGAACTGGCTGTAGAAGGGGGAGAGAGCAGACTGGAGCTGCAACTGTGGAAAAATCTGCAGGATGAGTTTTTGATCGAGGTGGAAGCACCGGATGAACGGAGTGAAATCCGGGTTGCCTTTCGGGAACCCACAGTGTATCAGAATCTGGAGGAAGTTCGGATACAGATTGCAGCAAGGACAGGCCGGCTGGGAAGCGGCATCTGGAAAATAAGACTGGTTCCGGAGCGTGTGGTGCAGGGGGAATATGACATCTGGATTTTGCGGGGGCTGGAAAGCGGGAACAGTGGTTTTGTCGTTCCGGATCCGGCGAGGACCCTCACAATTCCCTCCACGGCGGAGAGTGTGATTTCTGTCGGAGCGTATGATGAGGGAACTTTTCAGACAGCGGCATTTTCGGGAAGGGGAGAGGCAAGAGAATCGGGGCGCAGTAAACCGGATCTTGTGGCCCCCGGAGTCGATATCGTTTCCTGTGCGCCGGGAGGCGGTTACACGGCCCGTTCCGGAACGTCCATGGCAACACCGTTTGTTAGTGGCGCAGCTGCACTTTTGATGGAGTGGGGAATCATAGAAGGAAACGACGCATTTTTATATGGTGAGAAATTGCGGGAATATTTGCTGCTTGGTGCGATTCGTCTTCCCGGAGAGGAGTACCCTAATCCGACGGCCGGTTGGGGAAGGCTTTGCGTGTCGGAGAGTCTCCCGAACGGATAGGCAGATTTCATAAAAAGTTTATTTTTCAATTCATTGCGTGCCCGGTGTTACTATGTTAAAATGAAGTTCAAAGTTTAGGAAAGATAAGTGAAATAACACATAAGGGGCAGAAGAGAAAAGGATGGTCGTATGGATTTTAGTTGGAGTTTTGGTATTGTTTTTTATAGCAACGTATGTGGTGTACCGGATTTGTTTTGGGGAATACCGGCTGGAAAAAAACTTTACTCCGGAGCAATTGATGCCGGTGGGAGAAGAGTATGTCGGATATGAGGAAATGATTATGCGCGGCATCAAAAGAGTCTGGGATGCGCCTTGCGAGCTGGTGGAAGTCACCTCCCATGACGGACTGACACTTCGGGCACGGTATTACCACCGGACGGACGGGGCACCTGTGGTACTGATGATGCATGGGTATCGGGGGAATGCGTTCCGTGACGGAAACGGTATTTTTTACTTTACCCAGAAATACGGGTTTAATCTGTTGATGCCGGACCAGAGAGCACACGGAATCAGTGACGGAAAGATGATTACTTTCGGGATAAAGGAACGATGGGATTGTAAGACCTGGACGGAGTATTTGACAGAACGTTTCGGAAAAGAACAGAAAATTATGTTCTGCGGATTATCCATGGGAGCAGCGACTGTGTTGATGGCGTCGGATACCGGACTGCCGGAAAACGTTACAGGGATTATGGCGGACTGTGGTTTTTCCTCTCCGAAAGAAATTTTATGTTCCGTGATGAAAAGCATCAAACTTCCGGCAGGACTTCTGTATCCGCTTGTGAAATTCGGTGCCCGGTTGTTTGGCGGCGTGGACTTAGAAGAAGCTTCCGCAGTAGAAAGCGTAAAACACTGTAAGATTCCGGTGCTTTTATTTCATGGAGAAGCAGATACATTTGTCCCGTGCTATATGAGCAGAATGTGTCATGAGGTGTGTGCATCGGAAGCAGAACTTTTCACGGTCCCGGGAGCAGGGCACGGGATGAGTTACTGCCTGAATGCCCCGGAATATGAGGCGGCTGTGGATCGTCTGTTTGTAAAGTCATTCGGAGAAGATGCATGTAAGCCGGTGAAATAAGAAGGAAAATAAAAAGGTTTCCGACAGGTGACGGGACAGCCCGGACCTATCGGAAGCCTTTTTGGTTTTTTTGTATTTATGAAATTTCAAATTCCTATGGCTCTTTATTTAGTGCTTTCCGAACTTTCTCTGGAAGAACTTCACGATTTCCACAACCGGAATTACCAGAATACCAAGGCCGATGGCAACAAGGTACTCGGTCAGGTTTACATGGGTAAACCTGAAGGCATTTGCAAGGAAAGGAACCTCACAAACCAGTGTGGTAGCAAGCAGGGTACCAACCGCTGCAATCAGGAGAATCTTATTCTGTCCGTTTAAACGGAAAATGCTGCCTCGCTGGGAGCGCATGTTGAAGCTGTGGAAGATTTCGGCCATGGACATGGTAAGGAAGGCCATGGTAGTACCTTCTGCACTGTCGGTAATTGCCCAGTTCCCGTGTTCCATATAATGTCCGAGGAAGAAGGAAACAAGTACAAGTACGGAAACCATGAGACCCTGATAAGCCATGTCAAAGCCCATACCGCCGGCAAAAACACCTGCCTTTGCATCACGAGGCTTACGTTTCATGATGTCCGGCTCGGCCTTTTCCATACCAAGAGCAAGTGCAGGGAAGCAGTCGGTAACTAAGTTAATCCATAACAGATGTACCGGCTTTAAGATAGTAAAGCCCATCAAGGTTGCTACAAAAATACTGATAACCTCACTCATGTTGGAGCCGAGTAAGAACTGGATGGCTTTACGGATGTTGTCGTAAATACGACGGCCTTCCTCTACCGCACCTACGATAGTTGCAAAGTTATCATCGGTAAGTACCATGTCGGCAACGTTCTTTGTAACGTCAGTACCGGTAATACCCATGCCGACACCGATATCTGCCGACTTGATGGAAGGTGCGTCGTTTACACCGTCACCTGTCATCGCAGTCACATAGCCTGCGGCACGCCATGCATTGACGATACGGGTTTTGTGCTCCGGCTGTACGCGGGCATATACGGAAATGTTTTCGAGTTCCTTTGCAAATTCCTCATCGCTTAAGTCGTTTAACTGGGAGCCGGTGATGGCACGCTTGCCTTCGGTTAAGATGCCGAGTTCTCTAGCAATTGCCATAGCGGTATCGATGTGGTCGCCGGTAATCATGATAGCACGGATACCTGCGGAATTACATTCGGTAATGGCATCCTTAACCTCCGGGCGAACCGGGTCAATCATACCGGTTAAGCCGACAAAGCAAAGGTCGTGTTCCAGGGCATCCGCTTCATAAACCGGTTCAAAATCCCAGATGCGTTCTGCGCAGGCAAGAACACGGAGAGCACGGTCCGCCATTTCCTTGTTTGCCTTTAAAATTTCGGTACGGTATTCGTCTGTCATAGGAGTCGGAACACCGTCCTTTAAATAATGAGTACAACGGTCAAGCACTACGTCCGGAGCACCCTTTGTGTACTGTAAAAAGCGGCCGTCCTTAGCATGAACGGTAGACATCATCTTTCTGCCGGAGTCAAACGGCGCCTCGCCGCTTCTTGGAAATTCTGCTTTTAAAGCGGTCTTTGGAAGACTAAGGTTGTTTGCCCAAACGACCAAAGCAGCTTCGGTAGGCTCACCGGTGACATTGCCGTCTGCATCCAGTTCGGCGTCACTGGAAAGTGCCATTGCGGTGGCAAGTTTTGTATCGCTTTCGCCAAAGAAATCAACAACAGTCATCTTGTTCTGTGTCAGGGTACCTGTCTTATCGGAGCAGATAATCTGTGCACAGCCGAGGGTTTCCACGGCGGTCAGACGACGGATGATGGCGTTACGCTTTGACATGTTGGTAACGCCGATGGAAAGAACGACGGTAACAACCGCAGCCAGACCTTCCGGAATCGCAGCCACCGCTAGGGAAACCGCAACCATGAAGGAGCTGATGATGGTTTCAAAATCAAGTCCGCCGGCACGGATAATCTGTACTGCGAAAATGACGACGCAGATACCGAGTACCAGCCAGGTCAGAATTTTAGATAACTGACTTAACTTTAACTGAAGAGGAGTCTGTCCTTCCTCTGCCTTTGCAAGTGCATCGGCAATCTTACCCATTTCGGTGTCCATGCCGGTCGCGGTAATGACGGCGGTGCCACGGCCGTAAACGACAGTGGAGCCCATATATACCATGTTCTTGCGGTCACCGAGCGGAATGTCTTTTCCGCCTTCGGATAAATGGATAATGTCAATAAACTTTGTAACAGGAACGGATTCGCCGGTCAGTGCAGCTTCTTCGATTTTTAAGCTGGCATTTTCAATGAGACGTCCGTCTGCCGGAACGGCATCGCCGGCTTCCAGTAAAACGACATCGCCGACAACCAAATCCTCACTTCGGACGGAAACAATCTTGCCGTCACGCAATACCTTTGAGGTGGCAGCAGACATTTCCTGTAAGGCTTCGATTGCCTTCTCCGCCTTGCTTTCCTGATAAACTCCCAATACGGCATTAATAATAACTACCGCTAAAATGATGATAACATCGGCAAAACTTTCACCCTCCGCTACTGCAAGGATGCCGCTGATGGCAGCAGCAACGAGCAGGATAATAATCATCGGGTCGGTCATCTGATTAAAGAAACGCTTAATCAGAGAGTCTTTTTTTGCTTCGGCAAGTTTGTTTTTGCCGTTGGCTTCGAGACGCTTTGCGGCTTCTGCCGAAGTCAGACCGGTCTCGGAACTCCCGGTTGCAGAAAGTACCTCTGCAATGTCTTCACAATAGAATTTCAACACATACACTCCTTTCATGAGTCGTAAAAAAATCATACTTGCTTATTGTATCATATTTTTGGTAAAGAAATGGTAAAGATAGTATAAACAATTTCTGATAAAAAAATTGTCAAAATCTATGAAATATTCTCGTTCTTTTTATAAATATCTGTTATAATTAAAATACTTATGGGAAAGGAGCAGATATACATGAGAGAAATCGTATCATTAAACAACCGTTGGGCATTTTCCAAAAAGGCAAAGGAAGTGCCGGGAAAAATGCCGCTTCTTTGGGAAAAGGTGAATTTACCGCATTCCTGGAATGCAAAGGATGGCATGGACGGTGGTGCGGATTATCACCGCGGCACCTGCTATTATGTAAAGGAAATTGCAAAGAAGGATTTGCCGGTGGCTGCACAGTACTATTTGGAAATCTGCGGAGCAAATTCTTCTGCTGATGTTTATGTAAACGGAAAGAAGGTAGCACATCATGACGGCGGTTACTCGACCTGGCGTGTGAATCTGACAGAGGAGCTTCAGGCGAAGAATGTAATCGTGATTGCCGTGGACAATGCAGAAAATGAGGTGGTTTACCCACAGATGGCAGACTTTACCTTCTACGGAGGTCTGTATCGTAATGTAAACCTGATTGCAGTTGCGGATTCCCATTTTGATTTAGATAATTTCGGAGGTCCGGGGATTAAGGTGACTCCGATTGTAGACGGGGAAAATGCAAAGATTACCATAGAGGCTCCGGTTATTAACCCGGCAGCGGAGCAGGAACTTATTTTTGTCATTACGGATGCTGAGGAAAATGAAGTGGTAAAGAGCATCGGTGTACCGGGCGAAGATGTGGCTGTGCTTGAGATTCCGAAGGTTCATTTATGGCACGGAAGAAAGGACCCGTATCTTTACAAGGCAACCGTAAAACTGGTAAAGAACGATTTGATTATCGATGAGGTTAGTGCAAGATTCGGTTGCCGTACCTTCCGGATTGACCCTGAGGAGGGCTTCATTTTAAACGGTGAAAGCTATCCGCTGCGAGGTGTTTCCCGTCATCAGGACAGATGGGGCTATGGTAATGCACTGCTTCCGGAGCATCATAAGGAGGATATGGAACTGATTTGTGAGATGGGTGCGACGACCATCCGTCTGGCACATTACCAGCACGATCAGTATTTCTACGATTTATGTGATGAATACGGTCAGGTTATCTGGGCAGAAATCCCTTATATTTCTAAGCACATGCCGACCGGACGGGAAAATACCGTTTCCCAGATGAAGGAGCTCATCACCCAGAATTACAACCATCCGAGTATTGTGGTCTGGGGACTTTCCAATGAGATTACCATCAATGGTGTTACGGATGATTTGTTAGAAAATCATCATATATTAAATAATCTGGCACACGAGATGGACCCGACAAGACTTACGACAATGGCGGTAGTATCCATGTGTGATAAGAATGAACCGTATGTACAGATTCCGGACACCGTTTCCTACAACCATTACTTTGG
Organism: Lachnospiraceae bacterium; assembly: GCA_015057585.1. Lineage (GTDB taxonomy): Bacteria > Bacillota > Clostridia > Lachnospirales > Lachnospiraceae > SIG299. The sequence continues at coordinate 128,394 of SVEF01000005.1, forward strand.
CTGGTATGGCGGAGATACGACCATGAACGGTCCTTGGTTTGATGACTTCCATCAGACACATCCGAACATTCCGATTGGCTGCAGTGAGTACGGTTGTGAGGCGCTTGACTGGCATACCTCTGACCCGAAACAGGGCGATTACACGGAAGAGTATCAGGCATATTATCATGAAGAACTGATTAAGCAGCTGTTCACCAGAAAGTATCTGTGGGCTACCCATGTGTGGAATATGTTTGACTTCGGTGCGGATGCCAGAAATGAAGGCGGTGAAAACGGACAGAACCACAAGGGTCTGATGACCATTGACCGTAAGTATAAGAAGGATGCCTTCTATGCTTATAAGGCCTGGCTTACAGATGCAAAGGATGACCCGTTTGTACATATCTGCGGTAAGAGATACATTGACCGCGTCGAAGACGTAACGAAGATTACGGTTTACTCGAATCTGCCGGAGGTAGAACTGTTTGTGAACGGAAAAAGCCTCGGAAAGAAGGAGAGCGCAGAGCATTTCTTCTATTTTGACGTTCCGAACAAGGGCAAATCCACGCTGGTTGCCGTGGCGGGTGACTGTCAGGATTCGAGTTCCATCAATAAGGTGGATAAGTTTAATGAAAAGTACCGTTTAAAGGAAAAAGGTGCTGTTCTTAACTGGTTTGATGTCAATGCACCGGAGGGTTACTTCTCTTTGAACGATAAGATTGGTGATATTTTAGCAAATCCGGAAGGACAGAAGCTGTTTGCAGATTTGATGAAGCAGTTCTTTGGCGGCGGCGAAGGGGAAGGCAAGAAGAAGGTGGCAGGCTTCGAGGTTTCTCCGTCTATGATGAAGATGCTTGGCGGTTTCACCGTGCTTCGTGCCATGAGCATGGCGGGCTCGGCAAACATTACGGTGACAAAGGAACAACTGCTGGCATTGAATGAGGCGTTAAATAAGATTAAGAAGTAAAGGAATAAGGAAACAGAAGAAAGAGGGCGGCTTGTATACATGCGGCTCTCTTTTTTTAAACAAAACAAGACACTTGTATACAAGTAAGAAATGAGCCTTTGGTACTTTACCACACTACATTTTTGTGTCTTTTCGCTAAAAAAGAAGAAAAATCCATCAAAAAAGTAGTAAAAATGTCAAAAAAGGGACTAGTATTTTAAAGGAACATGAGTTATAATGTATACAAGCTCGGCAGGCGCCGGGAAAAAACAATTTCTTTTTGGGAGGAAAATTATAATGGCAAAGGAAGTAAAGAGAGACGCCAGAGGTTTCCGTAAGTTTGGTATGCGTGACTGTCTTGCATACGCGGCAGGTGACTTTGGTTGTAACATGAGTTTTGCCCTTAAGGGTACAATGATGATTTTCTGGACACAGTTCATGGGCTTATCCGCTTGGTATTCCCTGTTACTGATTGTCGTTCAGGTTTGGGATGCGATTAACGACCCGGTTATCGGTTCCATGATTGACGCTGATAAGCGTAAGTATAAGAGAAATAAGTTCTTACAGTACATATGGTTCGGTTCCATTGGTCTTATTGTTGCCGGCGCACTGGTATTCTTACCATTACCAAACGCTCCGACATGGGCTAAGATTATTATCTTTATTTGTGGTTATGTAATTTGGGATGCGTTCTACACAGTAGCTAACGTTCCTTACGGTTCCCTGTTATCCTTAATTTCCGCTGAGCCGGCTGACCGTGCTTCCCTTTCTGCATGGAGATCCATCGGTTCTATGGTAGGTAACATGGTTCCTATGGCAATTCTGCCAAAGTTCATCTATGGTGAAGACCAGAACTTAATTGGTGAAAGAGTATTCATCGCAGCTTTAGTCATGGGTGTTTTAGGTTTCATTACCTTCCAGTTAATGATTAAGAACACAGAAATCCGTGAAGAAGTTGAGATTAACTTAAATGATGACCAGCCAAAGTTCAATGTAATTGAGGCTATGAAGAACTTCTGCAAGAACCGTCCTGCAGTAGGTGCTACACTTGCAGCAGTTGGTATGTTTATTGGTATGCAGGGTGGTGCAGCAGCAGTTACTGTATTGTTCCAGTCCTACTTCAACAATGTACAGATTTCCGGTATCGTATCGATGTTCGCCATGATTCCGATTGTCGCTTTCACACCACTTGCACGTAAGATGGTTACAAAGTATGGTAAGAAGGAACTTGCTACTATCGGTGCCATCGTTCAGATGGTTGCATGTGGTTTAATGTTCCTTGCAGCAGTTACCGGTCTTATGAGTCCGGATATGAAGGGTATCGCAGTTTACGTAGTATGTCAGTTATTAAACAGCCTTGGTATGGGTATCTACTCCACAGTATCCTGGGCTATGATGGGTGACGCTATCGACTACAACGAGTGGAAGACCGGTACAAGAGAAGAAGGTACCGTATACGCACTTCATTCCTTCTTCCGTAAGTTAGCACAGGGTATCGGACCTGCAGTTGCATTACAGATCCTCTTAGCAATCGGTTACGTTGATGAAAACGGTGGTAACCAGGTATGGGAAGTTGCTTCCAAGATGCCATTCATGGTAGCTGCTTTATACTTAGTTTCTGCAGTGGCAGGCTTCATCGGTCTTGGTCTTATCTACAACCTTGACAAGAAGACTCTTGCTACCATGAATGCTGAACTTGAAGCTAAGAGAGCAAATGAAAACTAAAATAAAATAACAAAAAGTAAATTTTGCGGACTCGCCGGAAACGGCGGGTCCGTTTTTGTTTTCATGCAAATTTACCAAAAATCCGATGCGTTCTTTGTCCATATCCTACGAAAAAGTTTTGATTGGGACGGAAGACTTCCAAAAAATACAGGTCGCGTGCTAGAATAAAGGCAAATCTCAAAAAAAACGTTTTTATCAAATCCCTGACGATGGGAACAACCAGGATAGAAAAAGGAGAAGAATAGTATGAAACGGATACGAAAACTGTGGCTTTTGTTATTGTTGATTTTCTGCCTGTTTGGTGCGGGATGTCAAAGCGGAAATAGCGGAGAAAATCTGACCGGGACACCGGAGGCAGAGAAAGTAACGCCGGTTCCGACGAAGGAACCGACGGCAACACCGACACCATTGCCGCCGGCAGATACCGGTGTTTATCTGGACAGTACAAAGAGTGTGGAAGAAAGAGTGGCAGCGTTGCTTGCACAGATGACACTGGAAGAAAAGATTGCACAGATGGTGCAGCCGGAGCAGAATGAGTCTGCGGGCGGTGCCTCTCCTGCAGATGTAAAAAGGTACGGCATTGGTTCGGTACTCAGTGGTGGTGGCTCGGCACCGGGGACGGGAAATACGGCAAAAGACTGGCAGAATAGAATTCTTTCTTATCTTACAGCGGCAAGAGAGAGCCGGCTTGGCATTCCGCTTCTTTACGGGGTGGATGCGGTGCATGGTCATAACAACGTGGCAGGCGCGGTGATTTTTCCGCACAACATTGCACTGGGAGCGGCAAACGACGAGGAACTCACAGAGAAAATCGGCCAGGTGGTTGCATCGGAAGTGTATGCGACGGGAATCCGGTGGACGTTTGCACCGACGGTTGGTCTGCCGTATAACGAACGCTGGGGCAGAACCTATGAATGCTTCGGGGAAGAAACAGAACTTGTTGCAAGACTTGGAGCAGCATATATCCGGGGCTTTCAGGGGACGCTTGGAACGGATGGTTTCCTGACCGGAGAAACCATCATTGCCACGGCAAAGCATTATATCGGAGAAGGCCAGACCGTAAACGGAACGAATCAGGGGAATGTAGAACTGTCGGAGGCGGAATGGGAAGCTTTGCTTTATGCAGAACTTTTGGAACCATATAAGGCAGCGGTTGCAGCAGGGGCAAAGAGTGTTATGGTTTCCTACAACAGTATTCAGGGACTGAAATGCCATGAAAACAAGACTCTGATTACCGATGTATTAAAAGGGGAACTTGGGTTTGCCGGCATTGTAGTCAGTGACTATAACGGAATTGACCAGGTGCGGGGCAACTCCTATGCGGAGAAGGTGAAGGCCTGCGTGAATGCCGGTGTGGATGTGTTCATGGAGCCGTATGACTGGAAAGAATTTATGAAAACACTCAAGCAGCTGGTAGAGAGCGGCGGTGTAAAACAGGAACGCATCGATGATGCCGTAACCAGAATTCTGACCGTGAAATTCGAACTGGGATTGTTCGATGAAACCATGGATGAGGTAGAAGAGGCGGCAGAGAAAGCAATGGAGACGTTTGGTTCTGAGGAACACCGCGAAGTGGCAAGAGAAGCGGTTAGGAAGTCTTTGGTACTTTTAAAAAATGAGGACAACAGCATTTGGGAAACACTCCAAAAGGCTGACAATATTTTAGTCGCAGGAAAAAAGGCGGATGACATCGGAGCGCAGTGCGGTGGCTGGAGTATCAGCTGGCAGGGAGCCATGGGTGAGATTACGACAGGTACTACGATTTTGGAAGGCATTCGTGAAGTCGCAGGAGCAGAGAAAAACATAATTTACAGTGCAAGAGGAACTGTGACAGAAAACACACAGGCAGTTATTGTGGTTGTCGGCGAAGAGCCGTATGCCGAGTCGAACGGTGACCGTGCAGCGAACAAACTGACGTTGTCGGAGGAAGATAAGTATGTGTTGGAGCATATTCGGGAGACGATGGCAGAACTGGAAAAAGAGGTGCCGGTAGTACTTGTTTTGCTTAGCGGCAGACCAATTACAATTGCAGATGAAATTGAAATGGCAGATGCCATTGTGGCAGCATGGCTTCCGGGAACGGAAGGCGCCGGGGTGGCGGATGTGTTGCTTGGCGGACATGATTTTTCAGGAACACTGACGTATACCTGGCCTTGGTATGCGGCGGATATTACGGAAAAGTTTGCAGATGAAACGAAGGTATTGTTTCAAAGAGAAACCGGACTTAGAAAGGACGGCAGCAGTATTTCGGAGAACGGAACGGTTGTAATCGGTGAAAAGCCGGAGGCTCCGGAATCGGTAGTTGAATTTACCGGGTCAGAGATTGATTTGAGTGCTGTGGAGTACCGTGTGGAAGCAGAGTGGATGAATCAGGATTCCTATCTGGTGGAGCGTGGTACAGAAGGAGAAATTACTTATGTAGGCAACTGGGAGGGCCAGTGGGCCAATACGAAGTGGAACGTTTACATTTCTGAACCGGGAACCTACCGTCTGCATTTTGTCTATGCGGCGGAGAAGGCAAGTAATTCCGTGGCGATTTATTATGCGGCACCGTATATTACCGATGACGGCAATGCCAATAAAACGACCATTCCGGTTGCAGCAACCGGCGGATACGGAAACTATCAGGAAAGTACACTGGATGTGACATTGTCCGACGGGCTGTATGAGTTTAAATTAATGTCTTCCGGAAACGGTGTGAAGATGCGTCTGGATTACGTGTATTTTGAGCCACTCGATGTAGAAGAGAAAGTGGAGCGTGAGGAGGAAGACGGGATGGAGATAACGTCGCAGGGAACTGTAATAAAAGAAGATGCGGTACGTTCTTACGCAACCACGGAAAACAAACCGGGGGACGGCATTTGGTATCAGCAGGAATTAGAAAAGGAAGCGTTCCTTACAGAGAGAGAACTGCTTGATGTAACCGAAGAGGATACGCAGAGCCTGACAACCATCCGCATTTCCCCGGACATTACCTATCAGACCATGCTTGGCGTGGGAACCTCCCTGGAGGAGTCGACAGTGCATCATTTAAAGGCGATGGATCCGGCGGTACGTCGTGAGTTTTTACGCAATCTGATTGATCCGGAACACGGTGCGGGAATGACATTGTTCCGTCTGACCATCGGCACGGCGGATTTTACGGCAGAGCCTTTTTATACATATTATGATGCACTGAAACTGGATGAGACAAACAGCATAAACGGAGAGCCGGACTGGTACAATGTGACGGGAAACGGTTTTTCAATTCAGAGAGACATTGATTTACAGGTGGTCGCAGTGGTACAGGAGGTACTTGAAGTAGCAAAAGAACTGGGTGTCGAAGAGGAAATCCGATTCTTTGCTTCTTCCTGGACGCCGCCGGGATGGATGAAACAGCAGACAGCAAACAGCAGAAGTTATAAAAACAATGACTTGTTGTTAAAGGGAGGAAAACTTTCCGACGAACATATCGAAAATCTGGCAATGTATTATGTACGTTATCTGGAAGAATATAAAAAACTCGGAATTGATCTCTGTGCGATTACACTGCAAAATGAACCAATGTTAGAGATTGATTACCCGAGCTGTAAGATGACGGCAACACAGGAAGGCAGACTTGCAGTGGCGATCCGTGAAAAAATGGCGCAGAGCGAATGGTTAAAGGACGAAGAAATCGGACTTTGGGCGTATGACCACAATCCGGATGCCGCGGTAAAGTTCACAAAAGAACTGTTTGCGGTGGAAGGTGCAAAAGAGGCTATCAGCGGAATTGCCTTCCATGATTATTCGGACCCGATATCCGCGATGAGTGAGGTAAAGGACACGCTTCTTTCTGAAAATCAGGTAGTTGCACTGACGGAACGGTCGGTTTGGGGAACCCAGGGTGCGGACCGGATGATTCAGTATTTCAGAAACGGTGCGGTCAGCTACAATGCATGGGTAACCATGTTAGACAGCAAAATAGAATCACATCAGTGGGTAGGAACGCCGGGACCGACGCTTTTTATCCGCGACTGGCAGAGCGAAACGGATTACTGGGCAACACCGGAGGTGGCAATCATCGGTCAGTTTGCAAGATTTATCCGTCCGGGAGATGTCCGTGTGGAGTCGGATTATGGTTCTGCGGATACCGTGACCTCCATTGCATACAAAAAAGCGGACGGAAGGACAATTGTTGTAATCTGTGTCAATCAGACCAGGAGCAGCCAGCCGGTAAAACTGGTCTTTGACAAAAAGCAAGTGCTGGATGTGATACCGGCAAAGCAGATTGTGACCTATGAGATTCCGGTAATGTAACAAGAAAATAAAAAAGCAGATACCCCTTATTTGTCAAAAAGAGAAAGAAACATACAAAGTGCACAAAAAACGCATGAAAAATTTGACAAATAAGGGGTAATTTTATACAATGTATAAAAACGTTACGATGCATAAAAACGTTTTAAATGCGCAAAAAACTAAAAAAAGTTGCGCATTTGACTGAAAATTCACGCTCTTCAAAATCATTGAAATAATCTGACGATTCGAAAATATACGAAATGCACAAAAAATGAACCTAAAAACTTGTGCAAAATGTACAAAAACACCAAGGATTTTTCGTTGAACTCTAATAAAAACGTTTTTATTGGGCCGGATTCATTGAAAACGCAGCATGGAAGTGTTATGATACCTCATGTAAAAACGTTTTTACTGCAGAGGGGTTCTGCAGGAGATATTAAATTTATTATTTGTGCGTAAGGGCACATAAGAACGGAGGTATTTATGAAACAATTCAAGAAAGTACTCAGTTTATTACTGGTACTCTGCATGACAGCCGCAATGCTGACCGGCTGTGGCAAGGGAGGAAACGACACACCGGGTAGTGGTGACGGTGGCAAGCAGCAGGAGGCAAAGGATCCTCTTTGGAAGACATTAGATCCAAACACGGCAGGCGACATTTCCATTATGTGCTGGTCCGGTGACAGTGTTTACTATGAAAACATCGGCGCTATGGATTGGAAGCCGGAAGATATCACCAGCCAGAACGTAGCAGCTATCTATGCTATGGCTAAGGAATTCAACAAGTTATATCCAAATGTAAAGATTAACCTTTGGGCAAAGGCAGACGATCCAAACTCCAACGAAACTTCCTGGTATCAGGAAATGGAAAACTTCAAGGCTGAACATGGTAAGTATCCTGACGTATATGCTTCCACAGACCTTGCGGGTGACGTAAGTAAGGGTCTCGTAGCTGACCTTTCCGTATTTAAGGATGACCCATTATACAAGTCCTTTAATGAATCCTTAATGAACTCCATGGCATTCTATGGTTTCCAGGCAGGTCTTCCTCAGTTTACACAGCCTTGGGGCGTATATGTAAACAAGGCACTTGCAGAATCCAATAACTTAGAAGTTCCGGATAAGGATTGGACCATCGATGAATACACAGAATTCGTAACTTCCGTAGACGGCAAGGACGGCTTCTGGGGTGCAATGGATACACCACTTAGCTTTATCGCAACAGGTACAAAGACAATCAACTACCAGATGGCAAATTATGCAGGCACAGGTGACAGAGTAAATGTTGCTTCTGATGAAGTAATGTCTCTTCTTTCTTATATCCCTAAGTGGGCTAAATCCGCTATCTGGGCTCAGAACGGACTTGGAAACGTTCCAACTGAAATCATGGATGACGGTTGGTGGTGGGGCTACCGCTTCTTCTGCCGCAACTATCTCTTAACGTATGACGGAGATCCTTGGATGCTCGGTGCAGCAGCAGTTGCTCAGAATGCAGACGGCACATGGCCTGTAAACTCTGTAGAATCTACAGATTGGGATATTTACCCAAGACCAAGCACAGATTACCAGCCAAATACCATCGGTTTCTGTGTTGACCCAATGGCAGTACATAACTATGCAATGGACGATGGCGATCCGGCTTGGAGCGATGCGGAAAAGGCACAGTTAACACTTGCTTATGCATTTGGTTCTTTCTGGTGCGGTTCTACAGAATCCATGAAGGCAAGAGCAGATCAGCAGTACAGCGACAACGGTACTTTAAGAACTTCCTTAAATGACTCCTTCCCATTGGTAACAGGAGATGCATTTGATGAGCAGATGAATATCTGGTACTCCGTAAATACACATACAAGATACGCAGACAAGGCAAAGATGCCGGGCTTCCACTATGTAGTAGAGCTTTGGGAAAAGGGTCAGTTCTGGGATATCTCCGATAAGTGTTACCTCTACTACTTAATGGTAGACGGAACTCAGACAACCTGTCTCTATGAGTGGTTAAATGCAACCAACTACGATGTAGCAGGTGCAGGTACAACGGAACCAAACTGGATTGACAACGTAAAGGCCAGACTCGCTGACTGGAACAAGAACATCAACAATCGTTTTGTTCAGGCGGAAACAGAACTTAAGAACGGCTTAAAGACTTACTACGGACTTACAGATGCAGATCTGAAGTAAGAGTTTGTAAGAAATCGGGTAATAAAATAAAGCAGTAAAAAAATAAAGGAGGGAAGGGCTGGCAAGAATGTTTTCTTACCTCCCCTTCCCTTAAATTATGAATGATTACACATGCGGAAGACATCCGCAGATGGGAGCTGGGTATGAACAAAAAGAAGGCAATAATAATCCTGGTGGTGGCAGTACTTGCAATCGGTGTGGGATATTTGCTGTTTCATCGGGATAATGCAGAATATGTAGACGCCGCAAAAGAGGAAGATGTGAGATGGGCGTATGAACTTCTTTCCGGCTCGCTGACCTCTTCGGAAGTGATGTACTGTGATTATCTGGAGTATACAAAAGAACCGGACGGAACAGGTACTTGTATCGCAGGAGAAAATGAAACAAGAGAAATTAATTACAAAGAGAGTACTACCTATGTGGTAGAGGCAGAACGTGCCGGCTGGTATTATGTAAGTCTTGCATATAAGCCGCTGGGCAGCACGTTATCGGATTTTGCCGTGGAGATTCAGGTAAACGGTGAACAGGCGTATTATGAAATGAAGACCATTGCACTTCCTCTTTCCTGGAGGGATGAGACAAAGGTTTTCCCGATGGACGCATATGGCGACGAGTCTGCGCCAAAGCAGGTCCGTATGGATGAGTGGAAGACAACGTATCTTTATAACAATACCTATTCTTCCGACACACCTCTTTTGATTCCGCTGAAAAAAGGAACGAATGAAATTACGATTACCAATATTTCCTCTGACGGACTCGGACTGGGTGCGTTGACCATCAGTGCGCCGGATCTTGGCATTCCTACATATGAGGAATACTTAAAGGAAAACGGAGCAAGTAATACCGATGCGATTGCACTTGGAGAAGAGTATCACAAAATTAACGCAACCGGCTATGTGAAGAAAAACTCCACACAGGCGATTTTGGAATATGAAAATAACCCGGCACTGACCCCGCATGATAACCGTTACAAGGTACTCAATGCACTGAACTGGACAGAGGCCGGTACAGAAATAGAATATGAATTTACGGTAGAAAAGGCAGGCTGGTATCAGTTAGCTTTCCACTACAAGAATGAAAAGAAAGAATTCGATGCGTTCGAAACCATTAAGATTGACGGTGAGGTGCCGTTTGAAGAGTGTATCAGCTATATTTTTGCACCGACAGGTACCGCATGGACCAATGAGGTTCTTTCCGCAGAAGACGGAACTCCGTATTATTTTTATCTGACCGAAGGAACGCACACCGTTTCCATGAAAGCAGAGTCGGAACCGGTCATCAAAGCATGGCGTTATGCAAGACTGATGTCAGAGCATGTCGCACAGTTTGCACTTCAGATTACAAAAATTACAGGTTCTGAAATCGATAAGTCCAGAACCTGGAGAATGACCAACTACATTCCGGAGATTCCGGATTACTTAAAGGCGTATGAAATTTTAATTCAGGACATCCGTTATACGCTGCAGGAACATTCCGAAAAGGGCATCAACGGAGCACTTTTATCTGACTTTGATAAGGCGATGCAGTTTATCGATGAAATGGCGGAATATCCGGATGAAATCGCCCTGTATACAGCGGATTTGACCGGAAGAGACAATTCGGTGTTAGTTTCCTTAAGTAACTTTACTTCAGAAATCTGTAAGCAGGATTTTACACTGGATATGATTTATGTTTACGGTGAGGAAGAACTTCCAAAGGCGAGAGCCGGAGTTGCAAAAATCGTCGGAAACTGGCTTATGACACTGGTAAATTCCTTTACCACAAATAAGTACAGCATTGAAGTAGAAGATGAGGAAATACTGACGGTCTGGGTAAACCGTGCGGTAACACATGTAGACTTATTACAGAAACTTGCCGATACCGAGTTTACACCGAAGACCGGAATTAAAGTAAAGGTATCCATTATGCCGGATGCCAACAAGTTAACACTTTCGGCAGCAGCCGACCAGACACCGGACATTGCACTGGGGCTGACCTCTTACATGCCGTTTGACCTTGCCTGTCGTGGCGCACTGTATGACCTGACACAGTTTGAGGATTTCTGGCAGGTGGCAAACCGGTTTGTGCCGGGTGCGTTTGTACCATATGTTTACAATGAAGGCGTGTATGCTGTACCGGAAACTCTCGATTTCCACGCACTTGTTTACCGAAAAGACGTATTTGAAACGCTGGGTCTTCCGGTGCCGGATACCTGGGAGGATGTGATTGGTATTTTACCGGAATTACAGAGATACGGTATGAATTTCTATCACAACATTTCGGCAGGTGTCGGTTATAAGTGGTTCTTCCAGACCACACCGCTTATTTTCCAAAACGGCGGACGGCTTTATACCGAGGATGGATTAAAGACAGCCATAGATGAGCCTAATTCCGTAAAGGGATTACAGGCTCTCGGAGATTTGTTTATCGCGTATTCCCTGGATACACAGGTACACTCCTTCTTTAACTCGTTCCGTTATTCGATTTTGCCGGTGGGTATTATCGATTCGAACGAATACATTTTGTTAAAGAACGGTGCACCGGAACTGGATGGTCAGTGGGCGTTGGCGGCTTACCCGGGAACCGTACAGGAGGACGGAAGTGTCAGCCGTTATTACGTAGCAAACGGTACCGGTGGTGTCATCTTTGGTGATACGAATAAGGCAGAGGAAGCATGGGCGTTCTTAAAATGGTGGACTGCACATGATACACAGGTGACTTACACCTACACGCTCCGCTCTACGTACGGCAAGCAGTTCTTCTGGATGCCGTCCAACGTAGAAGCATTACAGGATGCACCGATTGACCAGGCGGATAAGGACATTATTTTAGAACAGGTACAGTGGTTACGAGACGTATCCAGAACACCGGGTCAGTATTTGCTTGAGCGTTCGATTTCTGATATCTGGAACACAATGGTGCTTGACGGTACTTCGGCACAGGTAGCAGTCGATGAAAAGACGATTGACATCAATCGTGAAATTAAGAAGAAGATGACCGAACTTGGGTTTTATGATGAAGAAGGCAATTTGTTGAAGGAATATGTCATCCGTGACATTGACTGGATCAGAGAGCAGATGAAAGCGGCAGGGAAGGAGACAGAGGAATGAAAAAGAGAAAAAAATCACTGATTCATACCGAAGGGTTCAAGGGAGCCGTACTGTTAGCACCTTATGCCATCGTATTTTCCATGTTCATTCTGATTCCGGTCATGATTGCGATGGGTTTGTCCTTCACTTACTTTGATGTAATCAATAAGCCGTCTTTCACCGGCCTGTTAAATTACATATCCTTATTTACACAGGATGAAGTTTTTTTGAAGTTTGTATTACCGAATACCTTCTTATATGCGTTGGTTGTCGGACCGGGCGGATATGCCCTTTCTTTCCTGATTGCGTGGATGCTCACACAGATACAGGCAGTTCCGAGAACCATCCTCACATTGGCAATTTATACACCGTCTATGGCAAGTCAGGTATTTATCGGTGTTGTGTGGAAGACCATCTTCTCCGGTGACCAGAAAGGTTATATGAACTACATCCTGATGGAGTTAGACATTATCGACCAGCCGATACAGTTCCTTCTTACCAAGGACTGGTTTATGGAGATTATGATTTTTGTATCTCTTTGGTCTGCCATGGGTGTTGGTTTTCTTGCGATGATTTCCGGTATCTTAAATATCAATGATGAGCTTTACGAAGCAGCTTATGTAGATGGTATGAAGAACCGTTTTCAGGAAATTTTCTATATTACAATTCCTTCCATGAAGCCGCAGATGTTGTTCGGTGCGGTTATGGCAATTGTAAATGCATTTAACATGGGCTGGATTGGTGTTACGTTATCGGGTGCCAATCCGACGCCGGAATATTCCGGACAGCTCATCACGAACCATATTGACGACTATGGCTTTATCCGTTACGAAATGGGTTATGCCGCAGCAGTATCCGTGGTACTTTTGATTATCGTTTATCTGTTTAATAAAGTAGCACACAAACTGTTCAGCGAAGATGATTAAGTGAATGCGTAATCAGACGCAGATGGGAGATTATTCATGAAAAATAAAAAGAGAAGAAGGAGCAAATTGGGTGGCTCCAGAATCAATCCCAAGCGGTTTTCGGCAGGACAGATTAAGTTTTATCTGATACTGTTGCCGCTTGCCGTGTTTATGATTATTCCGGTAGTGTTTATAATCAATCAGGCATTTAAGCCTCTGGGTGAGTTGTATGCTTTCCCACCAACCATTTTTGCAAAGAATCCTACTTTGGACAATTTCAAAGATTTGTTTGCCTTATCCGGAAACACGGGTGTTCCGATGTCCAGATATCTGTTGAACTCTTTGATTGTTACCCTGCTTACCGTGGTTTTAAATATTGTTATTACCATTACTGCGGCCTATGCATTTTCTAAGAAGAAGTTCAAAGGAAACAAGTCGCTCTTCGGACTCAATCAGCTGGCACTCATGTTTGTGCCGACAGCGGTTGCGGTTCCGAGATACATTGTAATTGTCCGTATGGGAATGATTAACACCTGGTGGGCACACATCCTGCCGCTTGTGGCAATGCCGGTCGGTCTGTTCTTAGTAAAGCAGTTCGTTGACCAGATTCCGGATGCACTTATTGAAGCGGCAGTTATGGACGGTGCCAAGGACTTCACCATTATCCGTAAGGTAATTATTCCTCTTACAAAGCCTGCGATAGCCACTTCCGTTGTGCTGACATTCCAGCAGGTGTGGAACGCAGTAGAAGCTTCCAATAACTTCATCACCGATGACTCTATGCGAACACTGGCATTTTATTTGGGCTCTATTGGAACAAATAATGGAGTAGCGGCTCAGGGTATGGTGGCAGCGGCTTCCGCTATCACATTCCTGCCATCGCTCGTTATCTTTGTCTGCATGCAGTCTCAGGTTATGAATACGATGAGCCATTCCGGTATCAAGTAATGAAGGGAGAAAAAACGATGAAAAAGTGCAGACAAACAGCATTGCTTTTGCTGACTGCGGCAGTAGTCTTTACAAGCTCCCTCTTTGGCGGAGTTCCACAGAAAGCAATGGCTTCCCAGGCAACCAGCTACACTTATACCCTGGATGAAAACGGATATTTTGTCCGGACACAGGATGCATATCTGACAGATAAAACGATTACGGACCTCGGACTTTCCGGCCCACAGGATTTGTTTATTGATAAGGACAATATGCTGTTTATTGCAGATACGGGGAACAAAAGAATTGTGAAGTACAGCATCCGCACCGGTGAGGTTATTGGTGAGTTACAGTATGAAGGTTTCAAAACTCCAAGAGGTATTTTCGTTACCGAGGAGGGTGATATTTATGTCGCAGATTCCGGTGCAAAGACCGTGTTTCGTTTCTCGAAGGACTTTGAGTTAAAGGAATCGTTTGGAAAGCCGAATACACCGTTGTTTTCCGACACAAATTTTGAACCGAACAAAATTGCCGTAGACAAAAGCGGAAACATGTACATTATCGGTGAGGGTGTGTACAGCGGTGTTATCCAGCTGGCGCATACGGGTGAATTTTTAGGATATTTTACAGTAAACAAGACAACACTTACTTTTTCACAGGCGCTGCAGCAGCTGCTCTTTACAAGAGAGCAGTTAGCAAATGTAACGGATGTGGTACCGACGACCTTTTCCAACGTGTTTTTGGATGATGCCGGTATCGTTTATACCACAACGATGGGCAACTGGAAAAATGCCGTGAAAAAGCATAATACCTCCGGCGGTAACATGTTTAAAGAAACGGTGTACAGTGTCGGAGAGGCGGTTGCGGACATTTACGTAGACAGACAGGGCATTATTTATTCCTGTAGCGCAACCGGATATATTGACGTACATTCCAAACACGGAGAGTTAATCTTCTCGTTTGGTTCCAGTATCAGTAATATGGACGTTGCAGGTTTATACTCCTCGCTTCCTGCAATTGCGGTGGACATGGACGGAAACATTTGGACCATTGATGGAGATAAAGGCTATGTTTCCTCCTTCCGTCCGACCGATTATGCAAAGACCGTATACGGATCCATGGACCTTTACGAACAGGGAAGATATGAAGAATCCCTTGTTCAGTGGAATGAAGTTTTAAAATTAAATCAGATGTCTGTGCTTGCACATAACGGTGTAGGTAAGGCATATTTCCATGCGGGACATTACGAAGAAGCAATGGAACACTTTGAAGTGGCGGGCAACCGTACTTACTATTCCGAAGCATTCTGGGAAGTGAGAAACGTGGCAATCCAGAAGGTGCTTCCGTATGTGTTTATTGCAGGAGTGATTCTTTTGATTATTGCGAAGGTGGTTTCTTTCCTTGACAGAAAGAAACAGAGAATCAAAGGTTTGAAACAACACGTAAGCAACCGGGTGGCGGAAATTCCGGTGCTAAAGGATTTCCAGTATGCCGCAAAGATATGCAAGTCTCCGATGAACCGTTATTACGACATCCGCAGACACAGAAAAGGAAGTGTGGGCGGAGCGACTGCCATTTACATTGTATTTTTCATCGTTTACATGCTGTATCAGACAAGCAAAGGCTTTATTTATCAGTATGTAGCAATTGAAGATATGGATATCGGCGGAATTGTCGCTGGTTTCTTTGTATTGCTTGGTTTGTTCATTTTCTGTAACTGGCTGGTAACTTCCATCCAGGATGGTGATGGAACACTTGCCCAGGTGTACATGATTCCTGCATACGGTTCCCTGCCGCTGCTGGTTTCCATGATTGCCATTACCGTGTGCTCATACGGTATGACTTATAACGAATCCTTCCTGCTTACCATTATTTTGCTGGTGGGTATCGTTTGGTCGGTAATCCTGATTTTCCTTGGTTTTATGACAGTACATGATTACTCAGCAAAGGAAAACACAATGAGTATTCTCTTAACCGTAGTCTTTATGATTATTGCAGCGGTTATGGTGTTGATTATAGCGATTATGTGGGAAGAACTGTATGAGTTCCTTTACACAATCGGTCAGGAGGTGTTGCGAAATGTCCTTGGTTAAGTTAAATAAGAAAAAAGGCGTGTTTGCGGCACTGTTTACAGCAATCCTGATTGGCGGAGCGGCCTTAAGCGGCTATGCGGCAAACTATATTCCGACCGGGCGTGATACGAAGCTTCCTCCGGAAAAGGTAAGCTATGACATTGTCAATCTGGACCGCTATGAATTGCTGTATGAAACGGAAGATATTGCGTATTACTTCAGAGAAGACAGGGACGTGATTGCCGTTTATGACAAGAGAAACGAATATGTGTGGAAGACCGGTGCCGACCTGGCTTTCTCTTCGGATATCAACGATGCCATTGATGCGGCAAAGACAGAAGAAGAGTTGCTCGCAGCGGCAGAGCCGAAGGAAAAGAGCTTAAATACGACTTATACCGGTATCGCAAATTCTTTGATTACCGTGGAGTATTATGAATCCGATACCGTGAAGTATATCAGTTCGGCGTCAAAGGAGAATGCGACCTCCACACTGTATACATTAAATAATAATCCGGCAACCAGATGTCTCGATGTGGCATTTGATAAACTGGATTTACAGATTAAGGTATATATCACATTTACAGAAGATTCCATTACGTATGATATTCCGTACGAGGAAATCTCAGGTCAGGGGAAATACCAGATGGCTTCCATCTGGGTAACACCGTTCCTTGGGGCCAGTGGTGGTATGGCGCAGTATTATGACGTCGAAACCGGAGAGTACGGTGATGCCGTATCCAAATATATGGTTCCGGGGTATGTGCTTGTACCGGACGGTTGCGGCGGACTCATCCGTTTTGCGGATAACGAAGCTGCATTTACGGAATACATCGGTGATGTGTATGGCAGTGATTTAAGTACAGAGCCTTATTACTATTCTTACTTAAGTGACGTGGTGCCACTGAAGAATCCGGTACTTCCGGTGTTTGGTGTTGCCCATGGTGACCGTCAGGCGGCATTTGTTGCGTATGCTCAGTCCGGTGCGGAATATATGGACATTATCGTTCGTCCGGAAGAAAACAAAAAAGTATTATACACTTGGGCATATCCGAGATTTGAGTATAACACAAGTTATTTCCAGGTATACAACAAACAGGGTGCCGGCTTTTTCAGCAGGATGGAGGAGCCGCAGCACGTAGATATTTCCATGACGTATACCTTCCTTGCAGGGGATGGTACGGATGGAAGAAGCCATGCGGCAGATTACACCGGTATGGCAGTAACGTACCGGGAACATTTGATAGAGCAGGGTGTGCTTTCTGTCAGGGAACAGACCTCCGGGACGATGCCGATCCGTATTGATTTTATGATGGCAGATTCCAAGAGCGGTCTGCTTGGCACGGAACAGGTAGTGGTAACCGATACCGATGGTGTGGATAAGATTTTGGCACAGTTGCTTGACGATGGAGTGACCAATATCAATTCCGGTTTAATCGGTTGGCAAAAAAACGGAGAAACACTGACCAGACCGGATAAGGCAAAGTATTCCGGAAGCATCGGAACAAAGAAAGATTTTACCGGGTTAATTGAAAAGTATCAGGAACTTGGCGTAGATATTTCCTATGCAAGAGAAACATCGACCATCAATAAAAAGATGACAAATTATTTTGGGACGGCCGCAAAGCATGTCAACACCTGGTATATCTATCTCAGCAAAGAATGGATTTTGCCGGAAAATGCACCGGTACTGCAGTTTAGTTATGCAACTGCAGAAAAGGTGGCAGAGTGGACAGAAAAATTGGTGGAAAAAACAGGAAAGGCCGGCGATTCCTTTACGTTTAGCGGAATCTCCAATGTCCTCACCGGTACTTATGACAGAAGCGGCGTTGCAACTTCGGTTACCGATGCGATTTCGATCTATCAGGATACCATGGCAAAGCTTCATGAGGACGTGAAGTTAAATCTGGTCAATCCAAACATGTACTTATGGCAGTATACGGACCGTTACTTACAGATGCCGGTCGGCACTTCCCAGTATGTATTTGAGACAGATACCGTGCCATTTTTACAGATGGTTCTCTATGGAACCATGGAGATGTATGCACCGTATTCGAACTTCTCCTTCTACACACAGAGCGATATTTTAAAGATGATTGATTATAATATGTCACCATCCTTTATCCTCTCTGAGGAGCCTTCCTACCTGCTTGCAGATACTGCTTCTGCAGACTTATACTCCACAGAGTTTGCACAGTATGAAGAGATGATTGTTTCGATTTACGGAAAGGTAAATGAGATACTTTCACAAACCAAGGGTTACTCTTGGACGGATCGTACCGTGTTGGAGAACGGAGTCATTTGCAACACCTATGAAAAGGACGGAGACACCTTCTGTATTATCATCAATTATACAGAAAACAGCTATAACTATTCCGGAACGTCCGTAGACGGACTGACCGCGAAAATAATCCGCTAGGGGAAAGGGTGAGAGGATGAAAAAGAAAGCTGAAAAAGCGATAACTGTTACAAAAAGTAAAAGAAGAGGAGATGCCTATCAGCGCAGACAGAACCGTCTCGGTTACCTGTTCATGACCCCATGGATCCTCGGTTTCCTCGTATTTACCCTCTTTCCTTTTGCGGCAACCATTTATTTGAGCTTTAATAATGTAGTATCTACCATTAAGGGATGGGAAATCAGTTTTGTCGGATTGGACAATTACGTGACGGCATTTTTCAGGAATGCGGAATTTGTACCGGCGCTTCTTGAATTTCTGGCGATGATTGTTCCATACACCTTTGTAGTAATTATCGTATCGTTTATTATTGCTTATCTTTTAAATAAACTGGTGAAGTTAAAAGGCTTCTTCCGTACGATTTATTTCCTGCCGGTAATTATTATGTCCGGACCGGTGATGTCTCAGATTCTGGATGTCAACGTATCGGAATATGCGGAGGAAGTGAGCCGCTACGACGGTCTGTTCATCATGAACATGATTGAAAGCTATTCCAGACCGTTTGCGAATCTGCTTGGCAGTGTACTGGATGAACTTTCGGTAATTCTTTGGTTTACCGGAATTCCGATTGTCTTATTTATCAATGGTTTGCAGAAAATCAATCCAAGCCTTTTTGAAGCGGCAAAGATTGACTCGGCAAACAGCTGGCAGATTTTATGGAAGATTATTGTTCCGTTAATCAAGCCGATTGCACTGGTAAGTACCGTATTTACGATTGCTCAGCTCGGAACCTATGACACCAATCCGGTTTATGGTCTGATTCAGACAGCAACCGGAAACATGAGCGGTGGTCTTGGATTTGCGGCAACCTATGCGTGGATTTACAGCTTGATTGTGCTTTTGATTATCGGTGGTGCATTTCTTATCTTTAAGGAAAAGAAGGAGAAGAAGGGAGGAATACGATGAAAAACAATAAACGCGTCCGCGTGCTTACGCAAAAGCTGGGAAAATTGTTGATTTATTTTATCCTGGTTTGTATCAGTTTCGTATTCTTAAAGCCGATTTTCGGTATCATCTCCAAGACCTTTATGAGTCCTGCCGATGTCATTGACCCGGCAGTGGAATGGCTCCCAAAGACCTTCTCCTTTAACAACTTAAAGGTGGCTGCCGGAGTATTGAAGCTTGGAAAGACATTGACGAACTCCATTTGGTTTTCGGGGCTTATGGCAATCTGCCAAACAGTGGTTTCTGCCTTGACCGGATATGCACTTTCCAGATTTAAGTTTAAGTTTAAAAACTTCTGGTTTATGATGATTTTGCTTGCTTTCATCATTCCGCTTCCGGTGCTTATGGTACCGAGACTGATGATGTTTGTATCCATACAGGAGGCGATCGGATTCACACTGATCGGAACACCGATTCCGCAGGTGGCAATGGCAGTGCTCGGACAGGGAGTGTATTCTACCGTCCTGATTTTGATTTTCAGTAACTTTTTTAATATGATACCGAAGGTACTGGATGAAGCGGCGATGATTGACGGTGCGGGGCCGGCACAGGTATTTTACCATGTCGTAGTGAGAATGTCTTTAAGCACCATTTTGGTTGTATTCCTGTTCTCCTTTGTATGGAACTGGAACGAAACCTATGTGACAGGAACGCTCCTCAGAAATACGATTGAACTGCTTCCGGCGAAACTTAGCCTGTTTAACAGTGAGTTTGACAGCGCGGTTTCTTCGCAGGGAAGTGCATTTAAATTAAATGAGGCCTATAAGATGGCAGCAACCTTTATTTCGATTGCACCATTGCTGTTATTATATGGCTTCGTACAGAAACAGTTTATCCAGGGTATTGAAAATACCGGTATTACAGGAGAATAAACAGACAGAATGAGTTTCCGGATAATGGAGGTAGAAACATGAGGAAAAAGATAACATTTTTAGGACTTGCGTTGTTTACGCTTGCGATGGCCGGATGTAACAACAATGCGGGTACCGATATGACTCCGACACCGACTCCCTGGGGGTCGGATGGATTCCGTGTAGGAAACCAGGTTTCGGATGCCTACGTTGATCCGGGTACTTATCTGACGCCGAAGCCGGAGGATATTAAGGCGGTAGGATATGAGTACGATTACGATTCTTTGACGTATGAGCTGGTTTGGTCGGATGAATTTGACTACGAGGGAGCACCGGATGAAACAAAGTGGGGCTATGACATCGGAGGATCCGGCTGGGGAAACAACGAATTGCAGTATTACACCCAGGGAGACAACGTGACGGTTTCGGACGGCTGCCTGACGATTGAGGCCAGAAAAGAAACCGTGGGCTCCAGGGACTATACATCAACGCGTCTTGTGACCAGAGGAAAGGCAGACTGGCTCTACGGAAAGATTGAGGTACGCGCAAAGCTTCCGACGGGAAAGGGGACCTGGCCTGCCATCTGGATGCTTCCGACTGACCGCAAATACGGCGAATGGCCGGCATCCGGAGAGATTGACATCATGGAACATGTAGGCTATGACCAGGACAGAATCCATGGAACCGTACATACACTTTCTTATTACCATTCCATCGGAACACAAAAAGGGAGTAGTATTAAGGTGAATGGTGTCAGTGAAGAGTTTCACACGTATACGCTGGAGTGGTTGCCGGACAAAATCATGATTTCGGTGGACGGAAAGGTGTATTTCACCTTTGAACCGACGAAATATAAGCAGAGTCCGACCTACAGGGAATGGCCGTTTGACGAAAAGATGCATCTGATTATGAACATTGCCATCGGAGGTGACTGGGGCGGTGCAAGAGGCGTGGACGAAAACGTGTATCCGCAACAGATGGTAATTGACTATGTGAGAGTGTATCAGTGCCCGCAGATTTCTGATATGGAAAGGGTGGAGAAAGAAGTGGAAAATCCGATGCTCAAAGCAGATGGCAAAGTATTGAGAAACGAAGCCGGAACCGGTGATGTGGTGCAGTTAAAGGGAACCAACGCCGGAGGGTATCTGTTTCAGGAATTTTGGATGACGCCTACCAATGCAAGCACCAAGGTAAAGGCGGAAGAAGATTTGTACAAAGTTCTGACAGAGCGGTTTGGGGAAGACAAAATGCCGGAACTGATCGGACTTTACCAGGATGCCTATTGGACAGAGGAAGACTTTGATTACTGTGCCAAACTTCGGATGAATTGCATCCGACTTCCCTTTTGGTACCGAAATCTTGTAGATGCCGAAGGAAATTTTTACGAAAACCGTTACGAAAGACTGGACTGGTTTGTTTCGGAAGCGGCAAAAAGAAATATGTATGTCATCCTTGATTTTCACGGTGCACCCGGTTCGCAAAACGGCAGTGACCACTCAGGAAAAGACGGAGGAGATGACAAGAAAAATGCCTCTGAGTTTTTCTTTGGAGAAAACGCAGAAGCAAATCAGGAATTATATTATAAGATATGGGAAGATATGGCGGCCCACTATAAAGGAAATCCTTGGGTTGCAGGTTATGATTTGTTAAACGAGCCGTATTGTACTTACCGGTACAATTCTGGACTTTCGGACAGAAACTTAAGAGAAATGTTGTGGGAAATCTATGATGTGGCATATGAAAGAATCCGTGCGGTTGACCCAGATCATGTCATTATCATGGAGGCCACCTGGGACCCGGTGGATTTGCCGGCTCCCGAAAAATACGGATGGGAAAACGTAATGTATGAATACCATAATTATCTGTATGATGATTATGACAATGCAAAGGGGCAGCAGATTACCAACATGAAAAAGAAGCTGAATGCCATTGCAAAAGCAAATTATAATGTGCCAAGCTATCTGGGAGAATTTGCATTTTTCAACAACCTGGAAGCCTGGGACGAGGGAATGGAGCTGGTGAACGAAACGGGAATCAGCTGGACGACCTGGACCTATAAAGTGATTGCAGAATACGGAAACTGGGGAATCCGCAATCAGAAGAATTGGAAAGTAAACGCAGAAACTTTTACTTATGAGAACATTGAAAACGCGTGGTCGAAAGTGGGAGAATCTGTTGAAAATACAGGGCTTGCCAAGGTACTTTACGAGTACTATAAGCTGCCGTATATCAGTTGTGAATAAGTAAAAATACATCGAATGGAGAGAAGAAAATGGGCAAGTACAAGTTAATTGGTGAACAGTTTCATATCGAGGATTACGGAAAACTTCCGGCTTTTTCAAGTTTTTTGCCGGGACTTGCGGGTGTGAAGGGAATTCCGATGTGGGTGTTTTATACCAACAGAGGTCAGGGAATTAATAGTTTTGGTATTCATCATAAGGGAAATGCCATAATGGAATTTAATCCTGCCAATACCGCATATGAGAATACTTCAATTAAGGGCTTCCGTACATTTTTGAGAAAAGACGGTGTATGTTATGAGCCTTTCGGTTCTTATGATAAAGCGGCAAAGCGTACCATGAGTGTGGAGAAAAACCGTCTGGTGATTGAAGAAGAGAATGCAGAATATGGTATCCGGACAAAGGTGACATATTATGTACTTCCAAAGGAAAGTATCGGAGCACTGGTAAGACGTGTGTCAGTGACTAATATTTCGGGAGAAAAGATTTCTTTAGAGGGTATCGACGGTCTTCCAAAGATAATTCCTTACGGAGTGCAGAACGGACAGTACAAAGAAATGTCGAACCTGTTCCGTAGCTGGACGGAACTTAAAAATCTGGAGCATAAGGCACCGGTATATATGATGCGCACTTCGGGCGATGATTCGGCAGAAGTTGTGGAGGCGGCACAGAAAGGATATTTCTATTGCTCCGTAGCAAATGGAGCACTTTCTGAGGTGATTTATGATCCGGAAACCGTGTTTGATTATGACAGTTCTCTTGTTAAGCCGGTTGTATTTGAAGAACAGGGTCTTGCGGGAGTGTTGGCACAGAAGCCGTGTTTTGCCAATAAGATTCCTTGCGGATTTACTCCGTTTGAGATGGTGTTAGAGCCAAAGGAAATGTATGAGTTTACTACGTATGTCGGTTATGCAGGTGCCATCCCTCAATTGAATGAAGTGGTGAAAAACTTCTGCAGGGAGGGGTATGCAGAGAGCAAGGAAGCAGAAGCGGTTGCAATTGCAAAGGAACTGGTTTCCGATGTGGCAACTTCGACAGCAGATAAAGTATTTGATAATTACATAGAACAGTGTTATCTGGATAACTTCCTGCGTGGCGGATATCCGTATGTATTCCGCGGGAAAGAAAAGGATGCAGTAGTGCATCTGTTCAGCAGAAAGCACGGCGATCCGGAGAGAGACTACAATTTCTTCTCCATTGCCGGTGAATATTTTTCACAGGGGAACGGCAACTTCCGTGACGTTTGTCAGAACAGAAGAAGTGATGTATTCTTCCATCCGGAAATTGGGGATTTCAATGTGTGGAGTTTCTTTAATTATGTGCAGATGGACGGCTACAATCCTTTGGAAATCCGTCCGTGTACGTTTGCGGTGCTTCCGGAGCAAAAGGAAGCAGCAGTGGCTCTTGTGAAGGCGCAGGTGAAGGGTGATACGACGCCTGTAGAACGCTTGTTGGAAAAGAAATTTACACCGGGACAGATTTGCGGCGTGCTGGCGGAAAATGGTCTTACGGCAGAGGATGAAGAGGCTCTTGTGGCAGATATTTTGGGACTTTGCAGCGAACAGCTGGAAGCAGGTTTTGCAGAAGGTTACTGGAGCGACCACTGGGATTATTTGATGGATCTGACGGAAAACTATCTGTTAGTGTTCCCGGATAAAAAGAAAGAACTGTTGCTTGGCAGAAACGATTACCGTTTCTATGACAGCCCTGGGCTGGTACGTCCGAGAAAGGAAACCTACGTACTGAGCAAAGGAAAGGTAAGACAGTACGGTGCGTTAAACCACAGCAAGGAAAAGGAAAGAAGAGAAGGCTTTGTGGCCGGCGGAACCAACTGGTTAAAGGATACAAACGGAGAGGTTGTTACCACAACACTGCTTGGAAAGATGTTGACACTGGCAGTAAATAAATTCCTGTTACTTGATCAGGAAGGTATGGGTATTGAGATGGACGGCGGAAGACCGGGCTGGAACGATGCCATGAACGGCTTGCCGGGATTGTTCGGAAGCGGTATGCCGGAGACGATGGAACTTGCAAGATTGCTTGGTTTCTTATGCGATTGCTTCACAAACGACGAAGTGACAGAGGATGTGGAACTTCCAAAGGAACTGGCAGAGTTAATGGAAAAACTGGAAGGTATCCTGAAGGAAAGAGATGGCCTGAGTCCGTTTGCGTACTGGGATAAGGCAGCTACGTTACGTGAAGAATTCCGTGCAGGCATTGCTTTTACGGTATCCGGAGAAAAGACAAAGGTACCTGCGGCAAACATCGGTCGTTTGCTTACAAATTGTCTTGCAGTGACCGGACAGGGTATTGAAAAGGCATGGAAGTTAGGAAACGGCATTATGCCAACCTACCTGACTTACGAGGCGGTAGCATATGAAGAACGCAAAAACGAAGACGGCAGTGCTTACATCACTCCGTATGGCTTGCCGGGAGTTGCGGTATCGGAGTTTGTATGCCACATCGTGCCTCCGTTCTTAGAGGGACCTGTCAAGATGATGGCAAGTGTGCCGGGAATGGTTGCAGAAAAGAAAGAAATGTTTCAGGCAGTTAAGGAAAGCGATATTTACGATAAGAAGCTGAAGATGTATAAGACCTCCGGTTCTATTGAAAGTGTTTCCATGGAACACGGACGTGTGCGTGCATTTACGCCGGGCTGGCTGGAAAGAGAAAGCGTTTTCCTTCATATGGAATACAAGTACCTCCTTGGACTTTTGCGTGCGGGACTGGTAGAAGAATATTATGAAGCAATGAAGGACGCTCTGATTCCGTTCCAAAATCCGGAGATATACGGACGAAGTACACTGGAGAATTCCTCTTTCCTTGCATCCTCTGCAAATCCGGATGAAAAGGTACATGGAAGGGGCTTTGTTGCAAGGCTTTCCGGCTCAACGACGGAGATGGTATCCATGTGGATTTACATGTTCCTTGGTGAAGGCGGATTTAAGATGCAAAACGGAGCCCTGAGTTTTGTTCTGGAACCAAAGCTTGCAGACTGGTTGTTTGATGAAAACGGAGAGGCAGCATTTGTCCTGTTATCCCGCTGCAAGGTGGTCTATAAAAATCCGGCAAAGAAGAATACCTTTGGTACAGACGGTGTGGGGGTAAGCGAAATGAAGTTATTCTTTGCAGACGGAACAGAAACTTTGGTACAGGGAAATGAACTTTGCACAGAGCATGCAGAGAACTTAAGAAACGGAAACATTGTAAAGATAGAAGCAACCTGCCGGTAACGGCAGGGGCTTCCTGTAAGACGTAAGAAGAAAGGGAGAACAGACATGGTAACGATTAAGGACGTAGCAAGAGAGGCAGGAGTGGCAATTTCTACCGTGTCCAATGTCATCAATCAGGTGGACAATGTGAGTGACAGGACAAAGCAGAGAGTGTTAGATGCCATTGAAAAACTGAAGTATGTTCCGAATTTTAATGCAAGATCATTAAAATCCAACAAAAAGAATACCGTGGGGCTGTTTCTTTCCAGTATTCAGGGTGATTATTACCGGCAGTTACTGCAGGCAGTACACTTACAGTGTAAGATGGCCGGGTATATGTTGAACATTTACGTCAGCAATGAGAATACAAGTGAAGAAATATACGGCATGATTCTCTCCTCCGGTGTAGAAGGCGCCATTATTATGAACGAATCCCTCAGTGATGATTACATTGAACGGATTGCAAGAACCCATATGCCGATGGTATTCATTGACCGTAAGCAAAGCGGGGAACATATTTCCAGTGTTACGGTGGACAACTACAGCGGTGCATTTATGGGGGTGGAATATCTGGTGAAGCAGGGACACCGCAGAATCGGCTACATCCACGGTATTGAAAGTATTGACGATTCCGAACGTTTCCGAGGCTTTCTGGAGGTACTTGAAAAATATAATCTTCCGGTGGAAGAGGATTTGATTCTAAACGGTTTTTTTGAAGAAGTGGTGGCTTACGGCGAAATCCGTCAGCTGTTTGCAAAGGGAGTTGTGCTCCCGGATGCCTTCTTTTGTGCCAACGATGAAATGGCATGGGGATGTATCCGTGCATTGCAGAGCGCGGGCGTGACGGTTCCTGAACAGGTGAGTGTGATCGGTTTCGATAACAGTATGCTGGCAGAGCATTATCATCCTGCACTTACCACGATTGGAAACCCGGTTACGGAAATGGGAACGAAGAGTGCCTTGGAATTATTCCGTATGATGCGTAAAGAAGGCGAACCGGAGGGCAGGGAAGTGTGCCTTACACCGAGTCTGATTGTCAGGGATACCTGTATGGTCAAATTGTAGGAGGACGGAATGAAAAAAGTGGAATTCTTGGATTCACACGGAAGTTTCCGGATGTCGGATCCGCAGGGAATCAGTTATTTATATTTTCCGGTGGCGGGCGAAGGTGTAAACGCGGTCCGTTCCTGTGTGACCCCGGACTTTGGCGGAGATGCAAAACGGGACCAGAACACCTTTTTATATGAGCCTGTCAGTGCAGAGAATTTACATAATAACCGCAGTACCCGAAATTTCTGGTGCCGGTTTTCAGAGGGCGGTGCCTGGTCAGCCACAGGCGTATCTGCAGAGGCAGAGGCATTAAGAGGCACCGAAGCGGAAGAAACTGTCGAATTTACGGCAGGCTTTATGTGGCAGACGGTAAAAAGAACTTCTGTCGTAAAGGAAATGCGCTCGGAAATTACAATGTTTGTACCGGCAGAATATCCGGAAACAGAAGTAATGCTGATTACGCTTACGAACGCAGGAGCGTCTGAAAGGCGGTTTGTGCCGATGGCGGCAATGCCGATGTATGCCCGCTCGGCAGACAATATCCGGGATCACAGACATGTGACTTCCCTGTTGCATCGGACGCTGACGGGAGAATATGGTGTGGAGATTACACCAACCCTGACCTTTGATGAACGGGGGCACAAGAAAAATACGGTGACTTATTATGTCTACGGTGCAGACGGACAAGGCAGAGCGCCAAAGGGAACGATACCGGCGACCGAGGATTTTATCGGGGAGGGCGGAAGTTTTACAAGACCTTTGGCGGTTTACGGTGAGGTGCCGGTAGTGCCGGCAGGAACCGAACTGTCCGGATACGAGACAATCGGTGCTCTGGTCTTTGAAGAAACCGTACTTATGCCGGGAGAATCCGCACAATACGTGGTGTTTGCCGGAATTGACGACCTGGGCAGACGGGACCGATTAAGAGAGACAATAAAAACGAGGACATTTGCCGATTGGCAGAAGTCTTTTAAAGATACGAAAAGGTATTGGCAGGAACAGGTGAATATCCGCTTTGTAAGCGGTGATGCGGAGTTTGACAGTTTTATGTGTTGGGTGGCATTCCAACCGATGCTGCGCAGAATTTACGGATGTTCCTTCCTGCCGCATCACGATTACGGAAAAGGCGGCAGAGGCTGGCGTGATTTGTGGCAGGACTGTCTGGCGCTTCTTTTAATGAATCCGGATGGTGTGAGGCAGATGCTGTTATCCAATTTCTGTGGTGTCCGGATGGATGGTACCAATGCAACCATTATCGGAAGTAAACCGGGAGAATTTGTGGCAGACAGAAATAACATTACCAGAGTCTGGATGGATCATGGCTTCTGGCCATTGCATACGACACAGTTTTATATTCACCAGACCGGTGACTTGCAGATTTTATTGGAGCAGGCGGGGTATTTTAAAGACCGCCAGGCGGCAAGAGGAACGAAAACCGATGAGGCCTGGAACGAGGCATACGGCACCGGACAGAAGGCGGAAGACGGCACGGTGATCTCAGGTACCGTGATTGAACACTTGTTGCTGCAGATACTGACGGCTTGTTACGATGTGGGAGAACATAACCGGCTTTTACTCCGGGGTGCAGACTGGAACGATGCTCTTGACATGGCACCGGAACGCGGAGAGAGTGTGGCATTTTCCTATGCGTATGCGGGAAGTCTGGGGGCATTGAGCGAACTTTTGATGAAATTGCGGGAAAACGGTTGTGCGACTGTAGTGCTCGCAAAGGAAATGGAAGCTTTACTCTGCTTCGAGAACGAAGTGTTTGAAAACATTGCGGCAAAAAGAGAACGGCTTTCGGCATATTGCGAGAGTGTAAAGCACAATCTGTCAGGTGAAAAAATAACGGTTTCAACGGAAAAACTGGCAGCAGGACTGAAGCGTTTCGAACTTTGGATGAAGGAGACGCTTCGGACAGAGGAATGGCTGGCAGGGGAAACCGGATTTTTTAACGGCTATTACGATAATCACGGAAGACGGGTGGAAAGAAACCAAAAGGATGATATCCGCATGATGCTGACGGGGCAGGTGTTTGCCGTGATGTCGGGAACAGCGTCGAAAGAGCAGGTTGCAGAAGTGCTGACATCGGCAGACCGTTATTTGTATGATGAGAGGCGGGGCGGATATTGCCTGAATACGGATTTTAAGGAAGTAAAGGATGACCTGGGCAGACAGTTCGGATTTGCCTACGGGCATAAAGAAAACGGTGCAGTGTTTTCGCACATGGCGGTGATGTTCGGAAATGCACTCTATCAGAGAGGCTTTTCTGAGGGCGGCTACCGTGCACTTGGTACATTATTTGCTCAGGCAGTGGACGTTGAGAAGAGTAAAATTTACCCGGGGATTCCGGAATATTTCAGCGACCGGGGCAGAGGAATGTATCATTACCTGACAGGAGCGGCAAGCTGGTATCTGATGACCGTGCTGACACAGATGTACGGGGTCAAAGGACAGTACGGCGACTTGTTGCTGGAACCAAAGTTGCTGGACAGACAGTTTGATGAGAACGGAGAAGCGGCAGTCCGGTTTTTATTTGCGGGACGCAGATTGCGAGTAGTGTATCAAAGAGCGGCATCGGCAAAAGGAAAGGCGGCTACGGAATGTGTCCTGACGGTACAGGCGGCAGGAAAGCGATGGGAAAAAGCGTGCATTCCGCAGGAAGAACTGCTTTCCTGGGGAAAAGATGCGGAGCATGAAATTGTGGTAATCTTAAAGTAAGAAGACGAATAAAAGGAGAAAATGGTATGGGATTTCATGTATATGAAACAGAGTACAAGAACAACCGCTTCTGGGCGGAGAGAACGGACATTTCTGACGGAGCGGATATGATGCGCGTCATCAATCGCTACAAAGAATGCACGTATCAGAAAGTGAACGGCTTTGGCGGTGCGTTTACGGAAAGTTCCGGTTATAATTTAACAAGATTGCCGGAAGCAGTGCAGGAAGAAGTGCTGGATGCGTATTTTTCGGAAGATGGTTTAAGATACAATCTTTGCCGGACACATATCAACAGTTGTGATTTTGCTCTGGACAATTATGCGTATGTAGAGGATGAAACCGATACAGAGTTTAAGACGTTTGATATCAGCAGGGACCACCGTTACATTATTCCGATGATTCTGCGTGCAAAAGAAAAGGCAGGAGAGGACCTGGTACTCCTTGCGTCTCCATGGAGTCCGCCGCCATTTATGAAGACCAATGGTGAGATGAACCACGGCGGAAAGTTAAAGGAAGAGTACTACGGAGCATGGGCAAGGTATATTGCACGCTATATTAAGGAATATGCGGCAATCGGAATCCGGGTTTCCATGGTGTCCGTACAGAATGAGCCGATGGCGGTACAGACCTGGGATTCCTGCATCTATGAAACAGAAGATGAGATGCGCTTTGTGTGTGACTACCTCGGACCGGTATTAGAGGAAGAAGGTCTGGGGGACGTTAAGATTTTAGTCTGGGATCACAACAAGGATATTTTGTTTGAACGTGCAGACGGAATCTTAAAGGATGAGAAGGCGGCAAAGTATACCGCCGGTGTAGCATTTCACTGGTACAGCGGGGACCACTTCGAGGCTATTTCCATGGTGCGTGAAAAGTATCCGGATAAGGAACTGTACTTTACGGAAGGCTGTGTGGAATACAGCCGGTTCGCAGATTCCAATGAGGTATATAAGGCAGAGATGTATGCCCATGATATTCTTGGAAACCTGCTTGCGGGAGCCAATGGTTACATGGACTGGAACCTGCTGCTGGATGAACTCGGCGGTCCGAATCATGTCAAAAATTTCTGTGCGGCACCGGTAATGTGTGATACAAAGACCGGGACGATGGAAAAGAGGTTGTCTTATTATTATATCGGACATTTCAGCCGATATATCAGACGCGGTGCGGTACGTGTGGCAACGACCAGATTTACCGACAAGGTAGAAGCCGTGGCTTTTCAGAATCCGGACGGCAGTCTGGTGACCGTACTGTTAAACCGTACGGAAGAAGATATCTGGATGTCAACCCGGATTGTCGGCGAAGAGGAAAAGGGACATTCGTTTGTGTTAAAGGCACATTCGATTTGCACAGTTTTGGAGGATTGAGATGGTGCCGGAAGGATATAAATTAGTTTGGGAAGAGAACTTTGCGTATGA
Source organism: Lachnospiraceae bacterium (assembly GCA_015057585.1). GTDB lineage: Bacteria > Bacillota > Clostridia > Lachnospirales > Lachnospiraceae > SIG299. The sequence continues at coordinate 159,341 of SVEF01000005.1, forward strand.
AGGTGCTTTAAAGGAAGAGGACTGGACGGTAGCAGTGGGCGAACGCTGGGCAAACAATGAACAGCAGGCGTATACAGACCGTTTAAGCAATGTCTGTGTGAAAGACGGAATGTTACATTTGGTTTCCCTGAAGGAAACGCAAGGCATCCGCGAGTATACATCGGGACGGGTTTCCACAGCGGGAAAACATTCCTGGCAGTACGGATATTTTGAAATCTGCGCACGTCTTCCAAAAGGACGCGGTTCCTGGCCGGCTATCTGGATGCTGCCGGACTCCATCGGAAACGGACGGCACTGGCCGGAATGTGGTGAGATTGACATTATGGAGCATGTCGGAAGAATGGAGGACAAAATCTGGTTCAGTCTGCATTCGGAGCGTCATAACCACACCAGAAAGGATACAAAGCAGTATACTGTCATCAAAGACTATGAGAAGGTCTGCTCGGAATTTCATACCTACGGTATGGAATGGACCGAAGAGTATATCGAGTTTTATGTAGACGGGGAAAAGGCATGTGTTTTCCGAAAGTCCGACGACACAGAGGATCAGAGTGAAAGTGCGTGGCCGTTTGACCAGCCGTTTTACCTGATTTTAAACATTGCGGTAGGCGGAGGCCTTGGTGGCGAAATCGATGAAAACGCGCTCCCGTATCATATGGAAGTGGAATATGTGAAAATATACCAGAGACTGTAATGGTTGCAAAGAGGGTGCCCCGGCACTCTCTTTTATTCTCTACGTGGACTTTCCAAAAGACTACGCACAGTCCGGAAATCCTTACACATCACTTTCTGTCCGCTTTCTGCCGCCTGTATTCCCTTTTCCCGTAACTCGCAGTCGGTGGACAAAAGTATATAGTAACAGAATTGACCGTAAAAAGTGTTCAAAGAACGCTTTTCAGAAAAACATAAAGGGCGTCTCTGAACAAATATGTTTGTTCGAGAGCGCCCTTTTATGTTTTATTGAAAAAGTGCGTTGCACTTTTTTAGGTCAATTCTGTGGAGATAAATTCTTCTTTCCACCTCCTGCTCAGACAAACGGCAAAAAGGGAACAGGCGGTGAAAGCGTCTAAAAAGTTCTGTGAGGATTTTTTGGACTGCACGTAATGTCTTTTTTTGAAATCCACGCATCGAAATATAAAAAGAGCCTGTCGGGGCACCCGTCTGACAACTGTACATAAATTACCATTACAGTCCGAAAAAAACGCATCGGGTGGTCGGCTTTAGACGACTACCCGATGGGCAAGGGGTAACAAGAAATTTATGTTTTTCTTTACTTTACATACAACGCTTGGTATAATCAGAATGAGAAAAAACGTGTTTTACACAACATCTGGCAGAGACCTTCGCATAAAAGGAAAAAAGGGAGGAAAAGTACATGGTAAATCCAATGGCAATGATGAAAATGATGCAGGCAAAGAATAAATTTACGGAGAATCATCCGAAGTTTGTACAGTTTTTGTCGGCTGCTTTTTCCGGTGGAATAGAAGAAGATACGATTATTGAAATTTCGGTGGAAAAACCGGGACAAAGTAAGATGACGACCAATTTAAAGGTAAAACAGTCGGATTTGGAGCTTTTGCAGGAACTTCAGAATCTGGCCGGGAAATAAGATACAGGAAGGAGAAAAATTATGGTTATTTTGGAATGGTTACATGAGGTTATGGGGTATCTCGTTGAGATTGCGATTCTGGTATTTGAGTTCATCGGGGTAGGTGTCATTATTTATTCCGGTTTGAAGGGATTTGTTTATTATATTACCAAAAACCCGAATATGAAACTGACGCTTGCACAGGGACTCGCCATTGGTCTGGAGTTTAAACTGGGCAGTGAGATTTTAAAGACCGTAGTGGTACGGGAGTGGCAGGAAATAGTAACGGTTGCAGGGATTATTGCCCTGAGAGCGGCACTGACCTTTTTGATTCATTGGGAAATCAAGGAGGAGCATAAAGATTTACAGGGAAATGCAGAAAGTAATGATTCCGAACAGATAAACGAAAACGAATAAGAAGGACGGGAATACGGATGAAAACGATAAAAGTGTACCAGAATGAACCATATAAGGAATTGGGAGATTTGTTCGGATTGTTTTTCGAGGATATTAACCATGCGGCGGATGGCGGGCTGTATGCGGAACTGGTACAGAATCGGTCATTTGAGTTTGATAAGATTGACCGGTGGGACTATCATAGTTTTACAGCGTGGGAAAAGTCGGAAAAAGTCGATTGGGAAATCCGTACAGAGATGCCGTTAAACAAAGAGAATACACATTATGTGCATGTTCAGACGCAGGAGGATGGCTTTATACGTAACCTGGGCTTTAATTCAGGTGTCTTTGTGGAAGAAGGAAAGCAGTATGATTTCTCGGTGTATGCAAGAGGAATTGCAGGGACCGAAATCATGATTTCTGTAGTGGATGCAGAAGGATGTATTTGTACAAGAGAAGACGAGTCTACAATTGTAGAACTTTGCGCGCCCGCAGAAACAGACCGGTCACCGCATGGCTGGGAAAAATACGAACTTGTACTGACAGGGACCCAAACTACAACCTGCGGTCGTCTGGTACTTACGTTCAGAGGAAAGACAGAATGTGATCTGGATATGGTATCCCTTTTTCCGAAAGATACGTTCCTTGGGAAGAAGGGCGGGTTACGACGTGACATTGCGGAGGCATTAAAGGAGATGAAGCCGAAGTTTATGCGTTTCCCGGGTGGCTGTCTGACGCATGACGGCAGTTTAAATGATTATGACAGAAACTCCATGTACCGCTGGAGAAGAACGCTGGGGCCGGTAGAAGCACGTCCGACCTGGCGCAGTAACTGGGGCTATAACCAGACGCTCGGGCTTGGTTATTACGAATACTTCTGTTTTTGTGAGGAAATCGGTGCAAAGCCGCTTCCGGTGGTTCCGGGAGGCTTTAATCCACACAAGGGCGAGGGTGTGCCGGTAGAAGAAATCGGATACTGGGTACAGGAGACACTGGATCTGATAGAGTTTGCAAACGGGGATGTGACGACACCATACGGCAGGGTACGTGCCGAAATGGGACATCCGGAGCCGTTTGGCCTCCAATATTTAGGAATCGGCAATGAAGAAATCGGCGATGGATTTTTTGAACGGTATCCGTATTTTCACAATGCTATCCGGAGAAAATATCCGGAGATTCAGATTATTAATACAGCGGGACCGTTTTCTGTGGGAGAAGGCTATGATGCCGGCTGGGAATCGGCGAGAAAGCATGGTTCGGATTTGATTGATGAGCATTATTATTCCGCACCGGAATGGTACCTTGCCAATATGCATCATTACGATGACTACGATGAAAACGGACCAAAGGTGTTCTTAGGGGAATATGCATCCTGGGGAAACACTTACTACAACGCCATTGTGGAAGCAGCGTATATGACGCATCTGGAAAAGGCAAAGGCGGTGGCGCTTGCATGCTATGCGCCGATGCTTTGTAATGTGGATTATGTCAACTGGAGACCGGACATGCTCTTGTTTAATAACCATAAAATTGTGAAAACACCGAATTACTATGTCCAGAAATTGTTCATGAAACATCAGGGGACCAGGGAAGTTCGCTTAGAGACGGAAAACATGTCGGAAATCATCCGGCTTTCGGATACGGAAACCCTGTCAGGGGATATTACGATTGCAGGGAATGATATCGAAGGGCGTATTTGGGATATCCGCGTGACGGAAACTTGCGCCGGAGTACCAATGGAAACTGAAGTTCCGGAACTCATCATTACAAAAGAAAATAAAGAACATCTGATTTGCCATACGGAGAGCGAAACCTATGCACTTGAGTTCTCGTTCAGAAGGAGTGAAGGCAGAAAGGGCTTGAGAATCTGCATCGGTAAGACACCACAGGAAGCAACTGTATGGGAGTTTGGCGGCTGGGACAACTGGGATTGCAATCTGACCTCCTTCCACAACGGAAGAAGTTCGGCGATTTCCCACCGGATTTTTCATGTGGAAGACAAAGAGTATCGGTTACGAATCGAGGTGGATGGCAGAAACATCCGTACGTTTGTCAACGGAGAACTGTATAACAATGCAGTCAATGCATTGCCGGAGCTGGAAGAATTGTACGTAAGTGCGTCTGTGGAAGAGATGGCTGACGGAAAGAAGAGAACGATTGTAAAGGCAGTCAATTTAACCGGAGAAGAAAAGAAAGCCGAAGTTTTATTGGTGGGAGACAATAAGTCAAAGGTAACGGTAGAACAGCTGGCAGACTGTGCCCTGACGACGGAAAATACATTTTCGGATCCGGACAATGTAATCATAAAGCAATTTGAAGAAAAGATAAAGGGAAACCGGGTAATCTACCGTTTTCCGAAACATTCGGTAACCATATTGTCGTTTGAGGATTAGGAGATCTTTATGACAGAAGAAAAACAAGACTTCCGGGATATATCGGAACTGATTACAAAGCACATGGATGAAATCCGGCAGGAACTCTGGTCGTTTACCGAGGCACTGGCGGAAACCATTGACGCCAGAACTCCGTACAATGCAAATCATGTGCGCAAGGTGGCCGAATATGTCGGAAGAATGGCGGATTATATCAATGAACTGCACGAAAACGGGCAGGAGCAGGAGTCCTTTGACAAAAGGCGTAAGGAACAGCTTGTTATGGCTGCTCTGCTGCATGACATTGGTAAGATGGTCATACCGCTCGGTATCATGAATAAAACAGAGCGTTTGTCAAATACGGAACGGATTCAGGCAAGATTTGATCTGATTTCGGCCTATTACCGGATTGATTTTCTGGAAGGGAAACTGACGAATGAAGAGGAAGCGAGGAAACAGGAAGAATTACAAAAGGTGATTAAACTTGCCCAAATTGTCAATTCGGCTGAAATTGTGGAGGAAGATCTGGCTGAGGAACTGGAACGGGTGCTTTCTTTGGAGTATATATCGGAGGAGAGAGGAACGATTCCGTATTTTACCTCTTTGGAGAAAGATTGCCTGCGCGTGGAACGGGGCACCCTAACAGAGGCGGAGCGTGAAATCATGGAATCGCATGTTGTAGTGACGGAGCGGATTCTCTCCAAAGTACGTTTTGACAATTATTTTGCGGATTCGCCGAAGTGGGCGGTCATGCATCACGAGATGTTAGACGGTTCGGGCTATCCGTATCACTTAAAGGGGGAAGACCTGCCGATGGAATCCAGAATCCTGGCAATTGCAGATATTTGTGATGCGTTGTTGGCAACGGACCGTCCATATAAAAAACCGATGACAAAACAGCAGGCGTTTGTTATTATGGAAGAAATGGCAGAAGAAGGGAAACTGGACAAGAAACTGGTCGGCTATATGAAGAAATGCATTTAAGATACCGAGGAGGAAAATCCTCTGCTCACATAAGCGGCTCGCATTTTCCTTCGGAAAACAAGGGGAGGATTGAAATATGCAGGTATTTGCAGCGGTGGAGGCGGATATCATCGCCCTGATTCTAATCGGAGTGATGATGCTTTACGGAAGAATACAGGAAAGAACATGGCGGGAACGAAGCATTTTCGGAGCATTGCTTTTAAGTAATGCAGGACTTTGTGCGGCGGATATTATTTCGTGGGTTTTTGAAGGAGCACGCTTTCAGGGTGCATACTGGCTGTTACAACTGTCGACGCTTTTGTACAACAGCATGCTTGTATTTGTCGGAATGCTTTGGCTTTGGTATTGCGATGAGCAGACTTTGCTGAACAAAGCAGTGACAAAGAAACGGCGCGTCCTGTATGCGGTGCCGTTTACTGTGATTTTAATCATCAATATTATCAATATATGGACCGGCTGGATTTTTTATTACGATGAAGCAAATGTATATCACAGAGGGGATCTGTACATTATCCATATTCTGATGGCCGCAACATATATGATTATTGCAGTCGGTTTGGTGCTTTTGGCAGCTGGCGGGCAGGACAGAGTGAAAGCGAAAGAAACCTTTGGGCTTCTTGGGTTCATTGTGGCTCCTGCACTTTCCATCGGCATTCAGGCATCTTTTTACGGAGTTTCCCTGATTCCATTTGGAATTGCACTTTCCCTGCTCATGATTTTTTTGCAGAGGATTATCGGCATGATTACAAAGGATCATCTGACCGGACTGGACAACCGGCGTGCGTTTGAACGTAAGCTGGAGGATCGTGTACGCACGGTAACCAACAGTGAGAAACTGTTTGTGATGATGGTGGATGCAAACTACTTTAAGGCGATTAACGATACATATGGACACGATGCGGGAGATGACGCATTAATCCGTATTGCCAATGCAATGCGCAGGGCAGCAGATGAGGAAGATTACATTGCCAGACTCGGAGGAGATGAGTTCGCAATTATCGGAAGCCGTTTTACGGAAGATCAGATTGAAGAACTGAGTTGGAACATCACTGAGCAGATGGAAGAGGAAAGCCGGAAAACCGGGTATCTGTTGTCTGTAAGTACCGGATATGAAGTGTACTATTACAGAACCCATAAGACGGGCGCAGAATTGTACAAAAAAGCAGATGAGAAGATGTATGAAAATAAGCGTCAATATCATTTGATGTCAAAGAGAGACGAATAATGAGGGGCATGCGGTGATTACTTGTCGCATGCCTTGTCCTTGAAAACGGAAAGGAAGTTACAATGGCGGAATTATTTGATATGGAAGAAAAACAGGAACGTCTGATTCTGGTTGGCGTTTCGACGTCAGAGCATGACGATACAAAGGAATCCTTAGAGGAATTGAAAGAACTGGTAAAGACGGCCGGTGCCGAAACGGTTGCCATGGTCATTCAGAACAGGGAACGTCCGCATCCGGGCACGTATCTTGGTAAGGGGAAAATCGAAGAACTGCTTCTTTTGATCGAAGAACTTTCTGCAGATGGAGTGGTTTGTGACGATGAATTGTCACCGGCACAGATGAAAAATTTGGAAGATGCCCTTGGAACGCAGATTATGGACCGCACCATGGTCATTCTCGATATTTTTGCACAGCATGCATCAACGCGGGAAGGAAAAATCCAGGTAGAACTTGCCCAGTTAAAATACCGCTCGTCCAGACTCATCGGTATGGGTCATGTGCTGTCCAGACTCGGTGGCGGTATCGGAACGAGGGGGCCGGGTGAGAAAAAACTGGAGATGGACCGAAGACTGATTAAAGACCGGATTGCTCAGCTGAACAGGGAACTGGAGGATGTGGTGAAGTCGCGTGAGGTGCTGAGAGCAGCCAGAAACCGTAATCCGATTCCTGTGGTTTCCATTGTAGGCTATACCAATGCCGGAAAATCCACGATGTTAAATTATTTAACCGGAGCCGGGGTGTTGGAAGAGGACAAACTGTTTGCTACTTTGGATCCGACGACGAGAAATCTGGTGCTTCCGAGCGGACAACAGATTCTTTTAACGGATACGGTAGGTTTTGTAAGAAAACTGCCGCACCATTTGATTGATGCATTCCGTTCCACGCTGGAAGAGGCAAAATATGCAGACATTATCATTCATGTGGTCGACGCGTCCAATCCGGACTGCGACAAGCATATGCATGTGGTTTATGAGACGTTGCGTGGCCTTGGTGTAACAGATAAAACGGTAGTGACTGTTTTTAATAAACAGGATATGTTGCGGGAAGCAATTGCTGCAGGGGCGATGCTTGCAGAGACACAAAAGGATTTGAAGGCAGACGAAACCGTGCGTGCTTCTGCAAAGACCGGAGAGGGTATGGAGGAAGTGCTTGCGGTGCTTGAAAAGATATTAAGAGAGAGTAAGGTGCTCATTGAGCATGTATTCCCATACACGGAGACGGCAAAGATACAGGTCATCCGAAAATACGGACAACTGCTTGAGGAAGAATACAGAGAAGACGGAACCTATGTAAAGGCGTATGTCCCAAAGGAAACCTACATGCAGTTATTCCATTAAGGCAATCAGAATCGATAGGAGAACAGCGATGAAATTCAGAGCAGAAAAGACGGCGTTCACCTCACTCCTGGAAGGAGAAAAGGACTGCTATTTAATGGCAAACGGACAGGGCGGTTATCACAGCATGACGCTTGCAGGCGGTGTGGCAAGAGGCGATCAGGCATTTTTTATGTCGGCAAAGCGGGCACCGAATATCAGGGAACACCTGGTGACCGGGCTGCTTGAAACAGTGACGGTAGACGGAAAAGACTATGTACTGACTACGCAGCGTATGGCAGAGGCGGAGGATTTATGCGGATTCCGGTATTTGGAGGAGTTTACGTATGACGGGTATCCGGTCTGGAAATTTTTTGCGGGAGGCGTAACGGTAAGGAAAAGTGCACTGATGCGTCACGGGATGAATGAGATGGCAGTGCATTATGAGATAGACGGTCCGGGCGAAGTTACATTTACGGTGCGGCCGTTACTTAGACTTTCCGCAAAAAATAAGGAATTTACGACAGAAGAAAAGACATCGTTTTCGGTGTTGTCTCCGAAAACCGGTCTGGTGACCAGAGAAGGAAGAACCTTGTATTTTGCCACGGACGGTACCATAAAAGAAGAGAAGCAGACGGTGTTCGGACCGATGTATTTTTCACAGGATGAACGTGACGGCAGGGAAGAGACCGGATGTGCGTTTATGAATCATGTGGTGAGCATAAAGGGCATAAATACATTGTCGCTGACCATTCTCTACGGGGCAAAGGAGTGTGTACTGCCGGAAGGCGGATTCCGGGAACTGGAAGAAGAGTTCCGTGCTTATGAAACTGCACTGCTTGCAAACGCCCCGCTTACGACCGAACTCGGAAAGCAGTTGGTGCTTTCTGCGGATGCGTATGTAGTGGACAGAGAGTCGACCAAGGGAAAGAGCATTTTGGCGGGCTTTCCGTTCTTTGAGGACTGGGGCCGCGATACGATGATTTCGATTCCCGGTATTACACTGGTAACCGGACGGTATGCAGATTGTAAGAATATGCTGCGTACATTTGCAAAATATGAGAAAAACGGATTGTTACCGAATTTGTTTCCGGAGGGAGAAGAAAACCCGATGTACAATTCGGTAGATGCGCCGCTATTGTTTATTAACACGGTGTATGAATATGTCCGCTGGTCAAAGGACACGGCGTTTATACCGGAGATTTTTCCTGTGCTTGAGCGGATTGTAGAAGGATACAAGAACGGAACAGACTTCCATATCGGGATGGATGCAGACGGTTTGATTGCAGCAGGTGCGGGACTGGAACAGTTGACCTGGATGGATGTCCGGGTGGGAGAACATCTGCCGACGCCAAGACACGGAAAACCGGTAGAAATTAATGCGTACTGGTACAGCGCCTTAAAGGTAATGGCGGAATTTGCACGCACTCTTTCAAAAGAGAATCCGGCAGCGGCGTATGAGGCGATGGCAGAAAAGGCGAAGGCGGCATTCCTTGCAAAGTTCTGGAACGAAGAGGAAGCGTGTTTAAAGGACGTTCTTTCCGGAAACGGAGAAGAAAATCAGGTGAGATGTAATCAGGTTTGGACGCTGACACAGCCGTTCGGGATGATTCCTGACGAATGGGAAGAAAAGATTTTGTTAAAGATTCGGAACGAACTGTATACCGGTGTGGGGCTTCGTACCCTTTCTCCGAAGGATGCAGCGTTTCATCCGGTCTATATCGGGCCGATGGAACAAAGGGACCGTGCCTATCACCAGGGAACCGTCTGGGGCTTCCCTCTTGGTGCATATTTCCGTGCATGCCTGGCTTACTTTAAGAAGAACCCGGACAAAGATGCGGTGTGGGAGCGTGAAGTACTGGAAGGTATTGACGGACTGACCGGATGGCTTTTGGAAGGCTGCCTCGGACATATTGCTGAAATATATGATGGTCTTACTCCTACCATTTCCAGAGGCTGTTTTGCGCAGGCCTGGAGTGTAGGTGAATTGCTTCGTGCGGTTTACGATGCAGAGCAGTACCGGAACATCGGTTAACAGAAAGGGTTTATTACATGAAGAAAAAGAAATTATTTGCAGCATTGCTTGCCGTTACCTTGCTCGGTGCGGCAGCGTGCGGGAACCATACAGGAAATATTCCGTGGGATGAGGAAACACCATCACCGACGGAAGTTCCGAAGGAGGACGGCTTGAAGGCATATTACGAGTTGAAGACTGTGGAAAACGGTAAAATTAAGGATTTGTCCGGAAACGGATATGACGGAACCGTGTTCAACTACACGGGAGAAAAGAAAACAGAAAAGAACGGGGCGGTATTTTTGTCCGATGGGGCATACATAGAACTGCCTGCGGAGATTTTTAAAGGGGAAGATACCCTGACGGTTTCTCTTTGGTTAAAGAGTTATTCCGGCTCTGCCAATACCAGTGCGATGTTTGTCGGCACAACAGAGAGTCTTCCGATCAGTTACTGGCTGTTAAATCCGGCAAACCCGGCAGGAAAGTTAAAATCAGTGCTGACCGATGGGGAAAGCCAGTACGCACCGTTTAATACGGAAATCGGCATTTCGCCGTCTGATGCCACAAAGGGCATTCAAGGGCCGGTGACGGATATGAAATGGAATCATTACGTAACAGTGATTACGGAAACCGAACTGACAGTTTATTTGAATGGAGAACTTGTGGGGACGGTTGCACATACAAAGAAAATCAGTGAATTTGGAGCGGATTTGGTAGCGTATATCGGACGTTCCTCTTATCTTGCCGACCCAACCTATGCGGGCTTTTGCCGCGAACTTAAGGTATATACCAAGGCACTGACAGCGGAGGAAATCAAGGTGGAATACGAAAGAACAACATTTGAAACAGCAAAACAGACGGCGGTAGAAACCGATATTTTTATTGCAGACAGAGCAGATCCCTGCATTCACAAGGGAAGCGATGGTTACTATTATTTTACGGCTTCTTATCCGATGTACGGCGGTGCTGATAAGGAAGGTTATGACCGTGTAATTTTAAGACGTTCCGAAACCATAGAAGGCCTGAAAGATGCCGAAGAAATCGTCATCTGGGACGAAAAGGATGATCCGAAGTCATTCCGCTATATCTGGGCTCCGGAGATTCATGAAATCAATGGTAAATGGTATGTTTTATTTACCGCCAGCAATGAAGAAAACAATGTCTGGGGCATCAAGTGCCATGTGCTTGCCTGCATGGGAGATGACCCGTATACCGATCCGTGGATAAACAAAGGAATTGTGCAGACAATGCAGGGAGATACGTTCTCATTCCGCTGGTTTGCCCTCGACATGACTTACTTTGAATGTAACGGCAAACACTATGTGGCATGGGCACAGACGGACGGCAACTCCAATGTCTATCTGGCTACCATCAATCCGGAACAGCCGTGGAAACTCACCAGTTTCCCATTGCTTCTGACCAAACCGGAATACTTCTGGGAAAAGGTATCCATTCCGGTAAATGAGGGTCCTGCAGTGATGGTAGAAAACGGAAAAGTCTATCTTGCCTTTTCCGCATCAGCCACCGGTCCGGAGTATTGCATCGGTCTCATGTACGCAGACGAAACCGCAGATCTGATGGACAAAGACTCCTGGACGAAGCTGCCGGAGCCGCTTCTTACCTCTGAGGATTTAATCGGCGAATACGGACCGGGGCACAATTCCTTTGTCAAAGATGAAAACGGCGACTGGTTATTTGTCTACCATTCCAGAGACGAAAAATGCTACACCAAAAAGTGTGGTTACGGCGGTAACGACCCGCTCTACGATCCATGCCGCAGTGCCCGTGTTCGAAAGGTACAGTGGGATGAAGACGGCATACCGATTTTGAACCGGTAAATGAAAGAAGATTTCAATTTGGTATATAGCGCGCGGAACGAACGCAGGCTACAGGTCCACAGCCCCCGTTCACTCCGCGCGCTTTCCGCTTACTGACATACAGCGGCACAAAATCCGACTCCGGACGCGGTGCTTTCCTTTGACAGGAATAAAAGTGCCGGAGCCGGTTGTCTGAGGCGGAGGAGAGAGAAAAGAAGTAGCGAAAGAGGATGATACGAAAAAAGTGCGATAGCACTTTTACGAAAAGGCAATAGTCGTCTCTGGACAAACGTGTTTGTCCGAGAGCGACCGTTGCCTTTTCTAAAACCGCGTCCTACGGACGCTTTTCGTATCATCCTCTTGCTTTACATTTACACCTCCTCCGCCGAGTTCCGGGCCGACATTTTTGTTTATGACTGCAAGGGAAAGAAAACCGGGTCCGGCAAGTCCGTTTTTGTGCCGGCTGTGTCAGAAAGGGGAATCGCGAGGAGGAAAATATGGGGGCGTGGACCGTGCAAACCCTTTGTTTATCGGGTGTTACTCTTGTAGAAAACAAATTTTCAGAAAATACTAAATATTGTTACTGATAAAAAATACCCACACAATATTTTGTGTTTGGGTCTTGACCGACCGCAATCTGTCTGTTAAAATGGTAAACGGATAGCGGTCGTTTTTTATTAGAATGATTGCAATGTACAGGGTTATTTATTATGTGGCAGAAGGATTATGAAAAAAACAGAAAAAGATACGTTAGGGAAGGAGTAAAAGACATGATTAGCGTAGTAAAAAGAGACGGGGAAGTTGTAGATTTTAATCTGGAGAAGATTTCCGGAGCGATTGCAAAGGCATTCACTGCAACACAGAAAAATTACACAGAGGAGATTATCGGGTTACTGGCTCTGCGTGTAACATCGGATTTTCAGGACAAGGTAAAGGACCAGACCATCAGTGTGGAGGATATTCAGGACAGCGTAGAGCATGTACTGGAATCCACCGGTTACACCGATGTGGCAAAGGCATATATCTTATACCGTAAAAACCGTGAGAAAATCCGTAACATGAAGTCCACATTCCTTGATTATAAGGAAATCGTAAACAGTTACGTAAAGGAAGAGGACTGGAGAGTAAAGGAAAACTCTACCGTTACCTATTCCGTCGGTGGTCTGATTTTACATAACTCCGGTTCCGTAACCGCAAATTACTGGCTGTCTGAGATTTACGATGATGAGATTGCATCCGCTCACCGTAACGCAGACATTCATATTCATGACTTGTCCATGCTCACAGGTTACTGTGCAGGATGGTCCTTAAAGCAGTTAATTCAGGAGGGTCTTGGCGGCATCCCTGGAAAGATTACATCTTCTCCGGCAGGACACTTATCCACACTCTGCAACCAGATGGTAAATTTCCTTGGTATCATGCAGAATGAGTGGGCAGGTGCGCAGGCATTTTCCTCCTTTGATACTTACCTTGCTCCTTTTGTTAAGGTAGATAATTTATCTTATAAGGAAGTAAAGCAGTGCATCCAGTCCTTCGTATACGGTGTGAATACACCGAGCCGCTGGGGCACACAGGCGCCGTTCTCTAACATTACATTAGACTGGACGGTTCCTGCCGACCTTGCAAATCTTCCTTGTATCGTGGGCGGAAAGGAAATGGATTTCTGCTACCGCGACTGTAAGAAGGAAATGGATATGGTAAACAAGGCATTCATCGAAATCATGATTGAAGGCGATGCAAACGGCCGTGGCTTCCAGTATCCGATTCCGACCTATTCCATCACCAGAGACTTTGACTGGTCCGATACCGAAAATAACCGTCTGTTGTTCGAAATGACAGCAAAGTACGGTACACCATATTTCTCCAACTACATCAACAGCGATATGGAGCCGAGCGATGTGCGTTCCATGTGCTGCCGTCTCCGTCTTGACCTTCGTGAGTTAAGAAAGAAGACCGGTGGCTTCTTCGGTTCCGGTGAGAGCACAGGTTCCGTTGGTGTAGTTACCATCAACATGCCGCGTATTGCTTACATGGCAGCCGATGAAGCAGATTTCTTCAAGAGACTGGATCACATGATGGACATCTCCGCACGTTCCTTAAAGGTAAAGAGAGATGTGATTACAAAGCTTCTTGAGGAGGGGCTTTACCCATATACAAAGCGTTACCTCGGCACCTTTGCAAACCACTTCTCCACCATCGGTTTAATCGGTATGAACGAGGTGGGCCTGAATGCAAAGTGGCTCGGTAAGGATATGACACACAAGGAAACTTACGAGTTTACGAAGAAGACATTAAATCACATGAGAGAACGTCTTTCCGATTATCAGGAGCAGTACGGTGATTTATATAACTTAGAGGCAACTCCGGCAGAATCCACCACTTACCGTCTGGCAAAGCACGATAAGAAGAGATTCCCATACATTATTACCGCAGGTAAGCCGGGTGATACTCCTTACTATACCAACAGTTCCCACCTTCCGGTAGATTATACGGCAGATGTATTTGAAGCACTTGATTTACAGGATGAGTTACATACGCTTTACACCTCCGGTACCGTATTCCATGCGTTCCTTGGTGAAAAGCTTCCGGATTGGCAGGCAGCTGCAAAGTTGGTACGTACCATTGCAGAAAACTATAAGTTACCATATTATTCGATTTCTCCGACCTATTCCGTATGTAAGACACACGGATACTTAAGCGGTGAGCAGTTTACCTGTCCTCACTGCGGCGAGCGTGCAGAAGTTTACAGCCGTATTACCGGTTACTACCGTCCGGTTCAGAACTGGAACGAAGGTAAGAGCCAGGAATACAAGAACCGTGTGGAATACGACATGGCAGTGGCAAGACCGATGCCGGTCGGCGAATTAAAGGAAGCAGATACCAAGAACGGCATGAAGGAAATTGTGCCAAGCACAGAAAGTGCAAGATTACTGCTGTTTACAACAAAGACCTGTCCGAATTGCCGCATCGCGAAGGAATTCTTAAAGGACATTCCTTATGAGGTAGTGGATGCAGAGGAAAATGCAGAACTGACTTCCCAGTATGGCGTAATGCAGGCACCGACTCTCATTGAGATTAAGGGAGATGTGGTAAACAAGTATGTCAATGCATCCGGTATCAAGGGATATGTGGAAGGAATGAGATAATGAGTTACGCAGATGATGTATTTATCCGTATGTGTAAAGATATATTAGAAAACGGTACGAGCACGGAGGGCGAGAAAGTTCGCCCGAAGTGGGAGGACGGCTCGCTTGCTTATACAATCAAGCAGTTCGGCGTCGTCAACCGTTATGATTTGTCCAAGGAATTTCCGGCACTCACACTCAGAAAGACGGCGATTAAGTCCTGTGTGGATGAGATGCTCTGGATCTGGCAGCAGAAGTCAAATAATATCAATGACCTGCACAGCCATATCTGGGATTCCTGGGCAGATGAGACCGGTTCCATCGGAAAGGCCTACGGTTATCAGCTTGGTGTAAAGCATCAGTATAAAGAAGGAATGATGGACCAGGTAGACCGCGTAATTTTTGACTTGAAAAATAATCCGTATAGTCGTAGAATTATGACAAATATTTATGTACATCAGGATTTGCATGAGATGCACCTTTATCCGTGTGCTTACAGTATGACTTTCAATGTGACAAAATCAAAGGAGAGCGGAAAACTCCGTCTGAATGCGATTTTGAACCAGCGTTCCCAGGATATCCTGGCTGCAAATAACTGGAATGTCTGCCAGTATGCAGTGTTGGTACACATGTTGGCACAGGTGTGTGACATGGAAGCGGGCGAACTGGTTCATGTGATTGCAGATGCGCATATTTATGACCGTCACGTGCCGATTATCAGAGAATTGATTGAGCGGGAGACGTACCCGGCACCAAAGTTCTGGCTGAATCCGGAAATCAGGGATTTCTATCAGTTCACCAGAGACGATGTACGTCTTGAGGACTATGTGACCGGGCCGCAGGTAACCAACATTCCGATAGCAGTATAATGAAATGAGGGCAAGGCAAGTATGAATTTAATCGTTGCAGTAGACAAAAACTGGGCCATTGGCTGTAATAATGATCTTTTGGTGAGTATTCCGGCAGATAAGAAATTTTTCCGCACGGAAACCACAGGAAAAGCAATTATCATGGGAAGAAAGACATTGGAGAGCTTTCCGAACGGACAGCCGCTGAAAGACCGTACCAACATTGTAATCACGAGGAAGAAAGATTACCGGTGCAAGGATGTCATTGTGGTACACAGCATTGAAGAAGCACTGAAAGCGGTTGAGGGGTTTGCTTCAGAAGATGTTTATGTCATCGGCGGCGGAGAAATATATAAGCAGATGCTTCCGTACTGCGATTTGGCTCACGTGACAAAAATTGATTATGCGTATCAGGCAGATACTTATTTTCCGAATCTGGATGAGGACCCGGAGTGGGAGATGACGGGAATTTCCGACGAACAGACCTATTATGATCTGATTTATGAGTTCTGCCGCTATGAGCGTAAAAAATAAAACAGGAAAGAAGGCATGTTATGTTAAATATCAGAGTGGAAAAGACAACGAATCCAAAGGCATTGCCTGCAAAAGACAATCCATTGACCTTCGGAACTATTTTTACGGATCACATGTTTGTGATGAATTATGAGACCGGAAAGGGCTGGTTTGACCCAAGAGTGGTACCGTATCAGCCAATTTCCTTAGAACCGTCCTGTATGGTATTCCATTACGGACAGGAAATGTTTGAAGGATTAAAGGCATATAAGGCAGATGATGGCAGAACATTATTATTCCGTCCTGACATGAACGCAAAGAGAACCAATAACACCAACAAGCGTCTTTGTATCCCGGAGATTCCGGAAGAGGATTTTATCGAGGCGGTAAAGGCAGTCGTAAAGGTGGATGAGGCATGGATTCCGAACAAGCCGGGTACTTCCCTTTACATCCGTCCGTTTATTATTGCAACCGATCCGTTCTTAGGCGTGCGTCCATCGAATACGTATCTGTTTATTATTATCTTATCTCCGGTAGGTGCGTATTATCCGGAAGGATTAAATCCGGTGAAAATCTGGATTGAGGATGACTATGTCAGAGCCGTTAAGGGCGGTATCGGCGAAGCAAAGACCGGCGGCAACTATGTAGCATCCATGGCAGCACAGTTAAAGGCACATGATGAGGGATATTCCCAGGTGCTTTGGCTGGATGGTGTGGAACGTAAATACATCGAAGAAGTCGGTGCGATGAACATCTTCTTTAAAATTAACGGCAAGGTTTTAACACCGATGTTAAACGGCAGTATCTTACCGGGTATTACCAGAAACTCTGTCATTGCCCTTTGTAAGGAATGGGGCTACGAGGTAGAGGAACGCAGAATTTCCGTGGATGAGCTTTACGAAGCGAGCATAAACGGTACACTCGAAGAGGTTTGGGGTACCGGTACTGCAGCGGTAATTTCTCCGGTCGGACACTTAAGATTCCAGGATACGGTAATGCAGATTAAAGACGGCGGCATCGGGGAATTAAGCCAGAAACTTTATGATACCGTAACCGGCATCCAGCTCGGCAGAATTGAAGATACCAGAGGCTGGGTAGTCGAAGTGAAGTAAAAAAGAATAGATTACTAAAAGGCAGGAGAAGGCTCCTGCCTTTCGGTGCGTTTAGAATAGAAAGGAAAAAAATTATGAATGAGATTGATTACATTGTAAAGCAACTGGAAACACTCGTAAATATTCCGAGTCCGTCCGGTTTCACCGCACAGGCGATGACGTATGTGAAAATGGAAGCAGAGAGCTTAGGCTTCTCCTGCACCCATTTGAGAAAGGGCGGCGTAGTCATTCATATAAACGGGACCAATCCGACAAAAGGCCGTGTAATCGGGCTTTCTGCCCATGTGGATACGCTTGGTGCCATGGTGCGTTCCGTGAACGGAAACGGAACACTCCGTATTGTTCCGATCGGTGGCTATATGATGCAGACCATTGAGAGCAGCTACTGTAAGATTCATACCAGAAGCGGCAAGGTGTATACCGGAACCATTCTTACCAAAGCACCATCTGTGCATACGTTTGATGATGCCAGAACCATGGAGCGTTCCGAAAATAACATGGAGGTCCGTCTGGATGAGGTTGTGGAGAAGAAGGAGGATGTAGCTGCACTCGGAATCGAATCCGGTGATTTCATCAGCTTTGATCCTTGCTTTGTGGCGTGTGAGAGCGGTTATATTAAATCCAGACATTTGGACGATAAAGCTTCGGTTGCGGTATTACTTGCACTGCTAAAGCATATGCATGATACGAAGACCTATCCGAAGTGCGATGTAAAAATCGTGATTTCCGGCTACGAGGAAATCGGCTACGGTGCCAGCTTTATTCCGGAAGAAATTACGGAGTTTCTGGCGGTGGATATGGGGGCAGTCGGAGCGGATCTTTCCGGAGATGAGAGAAAGGTTTCCATCTGTGCCAAGGATTCCTCCGGCCCGTATGACTACGAACTGACCGGGAAGCTGATTGCAATCGCAAAGGAAAAGAACTTAGACTATGTAGTGGATGTGTTCCCTCATTACGGCTCGGATGTTTCGGCAGCACTGCGAGGCGGAAACAACATTCGCGGTGCATTAATCGGTCAGGGTGTGCAGGCGTCCCACAATATGGAGCGCACGCATAAGGCAGGACTTACGAATACACTGGAATTATTAAAGGGATACGTTTTGGAATAAGGAGGAAGTATGCTCAGTAGTTTGTTTGAAGGAAATATGAGCCTGGTGGCAACCGTAGGCATTTTGTTCGCGTTTTTTGCTACCGTGCTTTTGTTATGGAAATGTAAGGATAAGCTTCCGAGGGATATCGGCAGGGATTTTGCGGTAGACGGAAAACTTTCTGCCGGAAAACCGAGGGGGGCAGGCTTTTTATTTGTACTTATTTTTGTGGCAGCAGCCCTGCTGTTTGCACCAATTGAAGTGGAGTGGATTATTTATCTGCTTTTGGTGTCTGCGTCCATGCTGACCGGGTTTTTGGATGACTGTGCCAAGCATCCGTGGGGCGAATATAAGAAGGCTGTATTAGATTTGATTATTGCAATTATGGTAGCAGTAACTTACATCAATTATCACGGAACGACCGTGACGTTTTTGACGACCGGTACATCGCTTACATTGCCGGTATGGCTGTTTGGGCTACTTACGGTAGTGCTTGTCTGGGCGTCCATCAATGTGACGAACTGTGCAGATGGTGTGGATGGTCTGTCAGCAACATTGACAACGATTACCCTGCTTTCCTTCTACATCCTGAATGCAATTTTAGGGCAGGAGAGCACCTTTAATTATTTGTTGTTATTATTTATGGCATGTCTTTTGGGATACCTCTGGCACAATGCTACCCCGAGCACCATGCTCATGGGAGATGCGGGTTCCCGTGCGATGGGAACGCTGATAGCGATTGCGGCACTTATTTCCGGCAGACCGTTTGTATATCTGTTGTTTGCGGTGGTGCTTATGGTGGACGGCGGTATCGGCCTTGTGAAGGTGGCATTGCTCCGGTTTCTTAAAATCCGGATTTTAAAGAACACCCGCACACCGCTTCACGACCATGTGCGCAAGGTGTCCGGCTGGTCCAATACGCAGGCGGTATTCCGCTTTGCGATTATCCAGATTGTAGTATCGGCTGCAGTCATCTATATGGTAGTGATAAAGTAAGGAGGAACAAAGCATGAATGTATCAACGTCAAAGGTAGCCATTGTAGGATGCGGATTTGTTGGTTCCTCTACAGCCTTCAGTCTTGTAACACAGGGCATCTGTGATGAAGTCATGATGATTGATATCAATGAAGAAAAGGCACTTGGGGAGGTAAAGGATTTAAAGAATGCCATCCGTTACCTAAACCGCAATGTGCGTGTACGTGTGGGACATTATGAGGATTGTAAGGATGTAGACATCGTTATCATTACAGCCGCGGTTCCGGGCGGACCGGGAAGGTCAAGACTTGACATGGCGGAAGGCAGTGCAAAGATTTGTAAAAGTATTGTCGAGCCAATTATGGCAAGCGGTTTTGACGGTATTTTTCTTGTGGTATCCAATCCGGTCGATATTATGGCACATTTTGTATATAAGTTATCCGGACTTCCGAAGAACCAGGTGATTGGTACCGGTACCTCTCTCGATTCGGCAAGACTGGCAAATTTTATTGCCGATTTGGTAAACATGGACCCGAGAAATGTACATGCTTACTGTATGGGTGAGCACGGCGATTCCCAGATGGTGCCTTGGTCTACCGTAACGGTTGCCGGAAAGTCCTTCTATGATTTGGTAGATGATAATAAAGAACTGATTGGTGATGTGGATTTGGATGAGCTTGTCAGAATGACGACCAGGGAAGGCTGGGAAATTGTGACCAGAAAGGGCACGACCTATTACGGCATTGCCTCTGCCTGTGCGGGCATCGTAAAGGCGATTTTGCAGGATGAGAACAGGATTATTCCGGTATCTACCTTGCTTGAGGGTGAATACGGAGAGCACGATGTATTTGCAGGTGTGCCGGTGGTGTTAAACCGTACGGGAGCTTCCGATATCGGAGTGCTTCGTCTGACGCCGGAGGAACTTGCAAAGTTTAAGGCGTCCGTAGCAATCATCAGAGAAAACAGTGAGGCAATTGAGAAAAAACTGCTGTAGGCTGTGGAATAAATACACTGCGATTTGCAAATTTTACGCTTGTCCGTTCCGCTCCTCGGATACGTATACGTCCTTGACGAAACACATCATAGCGATGTGTTCGCCACAGACGTACACGTATCTGCTGAGAGTCAGGACAACGGCGTAAAAATCTGCAAATCGCTTTTGTGTTTTCACAGGCTGCAGCAGTTTTTTTGTAATGGCTTACGAATACTCCGCAATCCTACTTACCGCCACGTAAATTGCAGATATCTTATACCAGGTATTAAAGCCGACGACACCGTCCGGAGTGAGACCAAAGACTCTTTGGAAGGTGCGGACGGCTTCCTGTGTACCGTCGCCAAAAACACCGTCGGCAGCAATCTTCGGAATGGCCGGGTAGGCGTTGCTGATGACATTTAACTGCTCTTGGATGGTGCGTACGCTGTTTCCGGTAGAGCCGACACGCAGGGCAGCACCCGGGTAGGAGGCAGGAATGCCGGAAATCTGTTCGGTGGAGTTGATGTACATGTTATTTCCGTAGAAGTTTCTCAAAATCTGAATCGGCGTGTAGCCCTGTTCGCCTAAGTCTTTGCTTCCCCACTGCGTCATAAGTCCCGGACATCTCACCTGCCTGCCGTCACAGTACTGTGTGAGAATCGGTTGCTTTACATTTGGGCGGGACAAGTAATTGTTAAACACATTGTCAACGGCGGCATCAATGGTGTCGTAGATGTTGCGCTCCGGAATCCACTTGTGGTCAAAGGCAGTGGAGGAGGTAATGGTGAAGTCATAACCGCGGCTCCGGTACCACTCGGTATACACACGGTTCAGTGTAAAGGACTGGATGGCAAGAATGTTGGCATAAATTGTGGCCTCCGGCCAGGTGGCATAGATTTCGGAGGAGGCGACATTTTTGATGTAGTCGCGGTACGGTACCGTATAATTTCTGGCACGGGAATTGTTTGGGGTGCCGTCATGGACCACGACAAATTCCGGGATAACGACTTCATCAAGGACAATTTCACCGGAGGCATTGGCTTCTTTGATTTCTGCTTCTACGATTTTAGGAGGGTAGGAGCCGTAGAGTGTGTGGTCGGGGATGACAAATTCTTCTTCCGTGCCTGCAAGGACCGGGTCAGACGGAAGTAACTGCACACGTTGTTTGGCTGTGACGGTGGCAAGAATTTCAGCACCGGAGATGCGAATCGGTTCATAGCCCGGAGCAGAAAGGGTAACAATGTATTCGCTGTATGGGCGGACATTGGAAGGGGTCAGACTGAATTCCACCGGAGGGGCAGGAAGTTCAACCAGTGGCGTAAAACCGGCAGAATCGCTGCGAAGTTCCTGCAAAATCCGTTCCGGTGCACTTGTTGCTGCGATGGTAACAGTGGCTCCTTCGATGGGGAGGTTCGTGATAATATCGGTCAATTCTGCCTGAAAGCCGCCAAGACTGTTTGCGGCAGTAGAGACGGTGGCAGGGTAAAGGATGGATGGCATAAGGACTCCTTAAAAAGGCATTATGAGCAGTTTATGCCGGAGAGGGAAAAAGGTGACATTTTTACTTTTCAATTGCTAAAGAAAGTGGTATAATATTTTATTATGATATTTACAATGGAGAAACTATGAAATAAAGGAGAAGATTTAGCATGAAACGCGTAGAAGACTATGTTAGAACCATTCCGGATTTCCCGGAACCGGGGATTATGTTCCGTGATGTAACCAGCGTATTGCAGGATGCAGACGGCTTACAGCTTGCAATTCAGGGAATGGAAAAATTATTAGAAGATGTGGAATACGACGTGGTGGTGGGACCGGAATCCAGAGGCTTTATTTTTGGTGTGCCGATTGCATATAACCAGAAGAAGGCGTTTATTCCGGTACGGAAAAAAGGAAAGCTTCCTTGTGAGACCATTGAGGCAACCTATGATTTGGAATACGGCACCGCAACGATTGAAATGCACAAGGATTCCATCAAGCCGGGACAGAAGGTGGTTATCATTGATGACCTGATTGCTACGGGTGGTACTATCGAAGCGATTATTAAACTCGTGGAACAGCTTGGCGGTGAGGTAGTAAAGATTGCATTCCTTATGGAACTGGAAGGTTTAAACGGAAGAGAAAAACTGAAGGGGTATGCAGTGGATTCCGTAATTAAGTATCCGGGGAAATAAAATCAGACAAAAATTGAAAGACTATACGTAGTTGCCGGTAACATCCGGCGGCAAAAAAGACAAGATACAGGACGCAGATGAGGTTTGGTGAGAGCATGGCAGAGAATGAGCAGACGAAAAAAGGAAAAGTGATAAAAAAGCCAATACAGGAAAAATCACTCAGTACACCGGCGGATTTTACGAATCCGGAACGGTTGTATGAAAAACTGATTGAAACGGTACACGAATATCGTCCGGGAACCGATGTTTCCATGATTGAAAAGGCGTATCGTCTGGCTTGCCGTCTGCATGACGGACAGATGAGGAAATCCGGAGAACCGTATATCATTCATCCGCTGTGTGTCTCCATCATCCTGGCAGAACTGGAACTGGACAAAGAGACCATTGTTGCCGGAATCCTGCACGATGTGGTAGAGGATACGGATTATACGCTGGAAAAACTGACCGAGGAATTTAATGAAGAAATTGCCCTTTTGGTGGATGGCGTAACCAAACTGACACAGCTCGATTATGAGATGGATAAAATTGAACTGCAGGCAGAAAATCTGCGTAAGATGTTTCTTGCCATGGCAAAGGATATTCGTGTCATTATGATTAAACTGGCCGACCGTCTTCATAATATGCGTACCATGCAGTACCAGAAGCCGGAAAAACAGCAGGAAAAGTCCAGGGAGACGATGGATATTTATGCGCCACTGGCACAACGTCTCGGTATTTCCAAAATCAAGATTGAGCTGGATGATTTATCTTTAAAGTACTTAGAACCGGATGTGTATCATGATCTTGGAAAAAAGATTGCGCTTCGGAAAAAAGACCGCGAAGAATTTATTTCCGGCATCATTGATGATGTGGCAGCAGAGATTGAAAATGCGGGGATTGATGCGCAGATTGACGGAAGAGTAAAGCACTTTTTCAGTATTTATAAAAAGATGAAAAACCAGAATAAGACATTGGATCAGATTTACGATTTGTTTGCGGTTCGTGTGTTGGTTGACAATGTAAAAGACTGTTATGCGGTTCTGGGCGTACTCCATGAAATGTACAAACCGATTCCGGGACGTTTCAAGGATTATATTGCCATGCCGAAACCGAACATGTACCAGTCGCTGCACACAACGCTCATCGGGCCAAACGGAACGCCGTTTGAAATCCAGATTCGTACGTTTGAGATGCACCGTACCGCAGAATACGGTATCGCGGCACACTGGAAGTACAAAGAAGCACAAAACGGTGTGAAGTCCACGGCAAACGAAGAGGAAAAACTGGCGTGGCTGCGTCAGATTCTGGAGTGGCAGAAGGATATGTCGGACGGCGAAGAGTTTTTAAGCGGACTCAAAAACGATTTTGACCTGTTCTCCGACAGCGTATATTGCTTTACACCGAGCGGTGATGTAAAAGCATTGCCGGCCGGCTCCAATCCGGTGGATTTTGCGTATGCGATTCACAGTGCGGTCGGTAACAAGATGGTTGGTGCGCGTGTCAACGGAAAACTGGTAACGATTGACCATGTGCTGCAAAACGGTGACCGCGTGGAAATCATTACGTCCCAGAATTCCAAGGGACCGAGCCGTGACTGGCTGTCGCTCGTTAAGAGTACACAGGCAAAGAATAAGATTAACCAGTGGTTTAAGTCAGAATTAAAAGAAGATAATATCCAGCATGGAAAAGAACTTTTGATTGCCTACTGTAAGGCAAAGGCACTTCAGATTTCGGAACTTTTGCGGCCGGAGTTTATGGAAGTATGTATGAGAAAATACGGATTCCGCGATTGGGATGCACTCCTTGCCTCCGTCGGACACGGTGCCTTAAAAGAAGGTCAGATTATCAACCGTCTGCTGGAAGAATTAAATAAAAAGAAAAAGAAAGAGATGACCGATGAAAAGATTTTGGAGTCCATCAATGAGGTACGTGAGACCAAACAGCCGATTTCGGTAAAGGCAAAGAGCGGTATCATGGTACAGGGCATCGATGACGTGGCAGTGCATTTTTCCAAGTGCTGTTCGCCGGTGCCGGGCGATGAAATCATCGGTTATGTGACCCGCGGACGCGGTGTGTCGATTCATAGGACGGATTGTATCAATGTCATTAACGCACCGGATGAAGACCGTATCCGTTTTATTCCTGCGGAATGGAACCGTCTGGAGGACAAAAAGGATGAACTTTATTTCGCGGAAATTAACATTTTTGCAAATAACAGAAGCGGCGTATTGCTTGATATCACAAAGATTCTTACGGAAAACAAAATTGACATTTTGAGTGTCAACAGCCGTGTGAGTAAGCAGGGAACCGTGACACTGACGTTAGGATTTGAAGTGCACGGGGCAGAGCAGTTAAGCTATCTGGTGGCAAAAATCAGAGGTGTCGAGAGTATTATTGATGTAGTGCGGACGACGGGCTGAGGTATTGGCAGAAAGGAATGACAATGGAGATAAAGCGTTTGGAACTTGGCATGCTTAGAACCAATGGGTATATTGCCTACTGCGAAGAAACAAAAAAAGCAGTAGTGATAGATGCGGCAGCAGAACCGGAGAAGATTAAGAATGCACTGTGCGAACTTAACCTGACACCGGAGGCTGTGCTTTTGACACATGGTCATTTTGACCATATATTGGCGGCAGATATGCTCAGAAAGGAATATCACATCCCGGTAGGGTTGCTTTCGACAGAAGCTGATTTGCTTGCCGATCCGAAGAAAAACTGCTCGGCAACATTCTTTGGGGCACCGTATGGGATTTCGGCAGATGAACTGTTTGCAGACGGGCAGATATTGCCGTATCTGGACGGGAGATTTAGGGTGATTGCCACACCGGGCCATACGGAAGGCAGTTGTTGTTATTATGCCGGGAACGAAGGCGTTCTTTTTTCCGGAGATACGTTGTTTGCGGGAAGCGTCGGACGAACCGACCTGCCGACCGGAAGAGCCGCTGCGCTTGGCATCTCCATTAAAGAAAGATTGTTTTCGCTTCCGGAAGAGACACTGGTACTTCCGGGACATAGTGAGGAGACGACCATCGGTGAGGAAAAGAGACACAATCCGTATGTGATGTAGGCGGATGGTGCAGTGACAGATAAAGGAATGTAGAAATTTATTATGATAGAAATCAGAATGACAGGGGAGGACTACGAGCAGGACATCCGTCCGCTTGTGAAGTCCTTTTTCCCGGAAGAAGAACTTTATATTGCAAGCGGAGATACTACGGAGGTTCCGGCCGAAGCGGTGCTTTTTCTGGAATTGTTTCCGGAACACTTTTCTCTGAAATTTTCGTGGGACGGAAAGACATTGGTGCGCGAAGAGGATTTTTCTGAGTTAGTACCGGGAGTATATCAAAATGAGGGAATCCCGGACCGACGGATGTACCGTAATTATTTACACCGCAGTTTATACGGAATGTTGAAGGAAGCAACCGGAAAAGAACTTCCGTGGGGAACACTGACCGGAATCCGTCCGACAAAACAGGCGCTTGAGCGTCTTTTTGAAGGAGAAAGTAAAGAAAGTATTGCAAATTACTTTAAAACGGAGTATCTTTGTTCGGGGGAAAAAACAGACCTCTGCATTCGGGTGGCCCAAAAGGAGCAAAAACTCCTTTACGGGATGGAAGATAAGGACAGTTACAGCGTTTATATCGGGATTCCGTTTTGCCCGAGCATCTGCTTGTACTGCTCGTTCAGTTCCTATTCGCTAAAGCAGTACGAATCGTATGTGGAGCCGTATTTAGAGGCGTTATTTAAAGAAATTGAGTATGCAGGAACCTGTTTCCCAGAAAAAAAACTGGTCAGTATTTATATTGGTGGCGGGACACCGACGACGCTTTCTGCAGAACAGTTAAGAAGACTGCTTAAGAAGGTAAAAGAGACCTTTGATTTTACATATTTGCGTGAGTGGACGGTGGAAGCCGGACGGCCGGACAGCATCACAAGAGAAAAACTGGTGGTGTTAAAAGAGGAAGGTGTATCGCGTATTTCCATCAATCCGCAGAGTATGCAGCAAAAAACGTTAGATGTTATCGGAAGACGGCATACAACGGAGCAGATTAAAGAGGCATTTGCACTTGCGCGGGAATGCGGGCATGACAATATCAATATGGATTTGATTATTGGTCTGACCGGAGAGAATGCGTCCGATGTCAGGGCAACGCTTGAAGAAATCCGAAAGCTTTCCCCGGACAGCCTGACGGTACATACACTTGCCATTAAGCGTGCGGCAAGACTGAATGCGGAAATGGACCGGTACCGTGAAATGCGTTCGAAAGAGACAACAGAAATGATGCGGGTGTGCCAGGAATATGCGAAGGCGGAAGGGTATGAACCGTATTATTTATACCGGCAGAAGAACATGTCGGACAATTTAGAAAACATCGGTTATGCACGGCCGGGAAAAGAAGGTCTGTATAACGTTTTGATTATGGAAGAGAAACAGACTATCGTGGCATTGGGAGCAGGTGCATCCACCAAAGCGGTATATCCGGACGGAAGGATTGAACGTTGCGAAAATGTCAAAGATGTCAATAATTACATAGCCAGAA
>SVEF01000029.1 GCA_015057585.1 Lachnospiraceae bacterium
CCGGTAATCACCGTAATTCCTTTCGGAATCCCCATGCCGAGCAGCTTAATTCCATCCTCCATGGGAACCTCTACACGCAGACGTTCCGGCGATAAAAACGGTATTGCACCTTCAATCGGTTCCTCACTATCACCTCTTCGTGGCAGAACACTTCCATCTGCCACAAATGCCACATAACCGTTTTTCCGGCAAAACGCCCGTAACGCAGCCTGCTTTTTATAGACATTCAGCCGCTTCTGTAGTTCCATCTTATCGAGGAATGTACTGCCTTCTTCTACTACCTTTAAGATGTCCGTTATCATCCGACTGATTCGTTCCCCAAGAATCGACACTCCGGCTCCTGTCGGGAATAATACGAACAGCTTCAACACAAAGGTCTGCTCCTCCTTATTATAGAGCATTCCGCTCCGTCTCATAACCCGACAGTCCGGCGTCTGACACTGGATTTTCGACAACAGGCGTTCCAACTTATTGTTGGCTTTGTACTTTTCGCTTAAGTTTTCCAACAAATCGCTGTAGCAACGTAACAGGTAATCCTCAAAAAATACCGGATACCGTTTGATTTCCTCCGCATCCATTCCGAACAGCTCTGCATCCATGTTAATATACATTGCCACATTCGCCGGATACTTGTAATTCAGCGGTACAAATCTTACCGTAATTCCATCGGTATACTCGTAGGTCTCATTCCATTTGCTCAACAGGAAAGAAATCGGCTTTCCGTTTAAGTATCCTTGCCCATTTGAACGTAATGCTTTTTTCAATTCTCTTATTTTTGTAAAATTATTCTTAGTCTCCAATGCAGCTATCTGCCCCCTTTTTTCTTTCATTCTCATAAAAATCTCACTTTTCTCATCCGATTCACCGCTGCCATTACATCTTCCTTCCGTGGCAAATCCATAAATCGTTCGCATTCGGTAAAATAATTGGAAAAGATACAATCAAAGCCTTCCTCTTCCATTCTGCGGTACAATGTTTTGAGCTTGTCTGCCACATCAAGCTTCGTCTCGTTTAAGGACACTTCAAGATATCGTATCAGAAAGCCCACCGCGTTTCGTTGCGCCTGAGTAATCAGACCGGACAGCATCCGTAGATCAATCGCTTCTTCGCCCACATAAATTATCCCTACATCTGTTATCGCAAGGCGTTCTCTGCCGTTCTCCGGCACAAAGGAGGTAAAGCCTTCCCCACTCAGGATGCGCTTTTGTTCCCATACAGCCGGTTCTGTCGGCAGAAGTTTTTCTATCGTTTCTCCTAACCGTTTCGCACGTTCGGTTACATTATGTATCCGGTAGTCCTCCATCAAATACACCCGGTCTGCCACCGACAAATATTCGCCGCTTCCTCCGATGACAAGCACGGTAGAAACGTCCTTTGTTTCATACAACTCCCGCACGCGTTCCGTAAAGGGCGTAATCGGCTCCTTCTTTACCAGTTCACGCATCAAAGCATCCCGTATCATAAAGTTTGTTGCACTCCTGTCCTCATCAATGAGAAGCAGTTTACTTCCCATACCTACCGCCTCCATGATATTGGCCGCCTGCGAGGTCGAACCGGAAGCCCGCTCCGTGGAAAAGTGTGCCGTGTCTTGCCCCGGTATCCATTTGATAAACGGCGCAATGTTGACATTTTTCACACTTCGTCCGTCTTCCGCCACAATTCCCATGGCCGTAGCATCCGTAATACAAAGTTCTCTGCCGTCTCCCCATGCGTGGTCATAGATTCCGGCGAAAATTGCCTCAAGCAAAGTGGATTTCCCTGAATATCCGCCTCCGGTAATCACGGTCACTCCCCGCTTGATGCCCATGCCTTTGATTCCGCACACTTCAATCTCATCCTCAGCTACCGCCACAAATGGAATCGCACCCTGCAACGGCAAGTCATTTCCGCCCTCTCGCGGCAAAATACTTCCGTTTGCCAAAAACGCACAATAAGGACTCTTCTTCAGCCATCTACGGATTTCCTTTTGCAACTTTTCCAGTTCCATAGCATCCGTATACTCATATAACTTAAATTTTTCCACATATCGATCCACAGCATCCGGCAAATCCTGCGTCAACATCCGCAGAGTCTTTCGAAGATTCCGCTCCGGCAATTGTACCTGAATCATCAGACACAAACAAAGGTCAGGCTCACCTATCTCTTCCGGCGGTATCAAATACACCTCATCTCTGCTTCCTATGGTATAATCCTTTCTCGGACACATCTTAAAATATACGGAATTCCGCGCGAGTACTTCGCCTCCGGGACGATAACAGTAATACTTTCCTTTTTCACTGTCCGGCCGGTTCCGGTTGTAGAGAGGCTCATTTAGCTCATCAATATACGGCAGAAATGCTCTCAAACAATAATCCGCTCCCGCAACACTTGTCTGTGTAATCCCCAGATGCTTTACCGGTATTGATATCGTAATCGTCGGCTTATCCTGTGCCAGCTTATGCGTCCGTTCAATCCGGTATCCGATATCTTCTCTGTAATAGGTACTGTCAAAATCCTCATAAGGTTCCATATTTACATACGGAATTACAAACATCCGCCCTTCATACATCTCCTTATACGTCTTTGTGTTTGCTTCCATGCTTAATAGTTTCTGTTTCAATCGTTTCATGGTATCCAACCCCTTTCGATGCTCTGCAAGACAGACTTCTCCCCTGGAAAATTGCCTTGTCATGTGTTTTACTTGATTCAGTTACTGTTTTTTTGTTGGGATAAATAAAGAAATTCTTATTTAGATCGGAGTCGGAAACAAAAAGAAAAGGCACATCCGCGGACGTGCCCTGAAACTCACCAAAAGATTCCCTGTGCAATTAGAAATTGGACAGAGCTGCGGCGACCAATACAACATCCGACATAAATAAGATTGTCATAATAATCGCCTCCTAACTATAAAAAGAAATATACTATCGCTACGCGCATTACTATAATTGATAACACGGAATATGTCAACACTTATTTCAAAATTCCGGTTGAACATTTGTTCGATTTTTGATATGATATATTTGTGTAATTGAAAAAAGTTCGGGTGTAACTTTCCGATTGTTCGATGCCCTCTAGTACCAAGAAGGAGGGGATGCCCTTATGAACACAATTGAAGTGCTTACTTTATTGCTAGTAATTTTCGCGGCTTTATCTTACATAGAACATCACGATAACAAAAAGAAATAGCACCCCACCGCCCAAGTGTTGGTGCTAGTCTTTTGAACATCACTGAGGACAAATCGGAGTTACATCCGATTACCTTTGAGTAGATTATACATCGGAGTGGTTGAGAAATCAACCACTCTTTTCATTTTAATTCTTTCAATAAAATAACCTCATCGTACCTGTTATGCTCTCCCCAAGGCTCATAAATCCCCTTCGGTATTCTGCCGCATTCCTGCATTCCAAGCGATTTATAAAAATGTTCCGTTCCATCACCGCGACAGGCTGTCGTTACACACTCAAATTCCATTTCAATTGCTATATTACATGCTTCCTGAAACAATCGTGTCGCAAGTCCCTGATTCTGAAATGCAGGATTTACCACAACATCTGCCAGTGAACAGCGATGTGAATATAATACATATTGTTCCTTCACCAGTACAATATTCCCGATGATATTATCTTCAATTGACGCCACAAGATGAACTCTTCTTCCCTCCTCCACTTCTTTTATACTTTCTGCAATTCTTTGTTCCACCTCTTCGGGCGTATTTCTTGAAAAAATATTCTCCCAAATACTCCTTGCATCTCTTTGTTCCACTTTTCGTATTATAATGTCGTCCATAATAATTCCCTCCATCATGATTTTTTCAACTGCAGGATGATTTTTTCGTGCGAAATGAAGTTGTTCATGATATTGATACTCTTTTGGGGAACACCCGATTTCCAGTAGAAACGCTTTATAAAATCCTGCCTGTGTTTCAAATCCATAATCTACAGCAACCTCAAACAGTTTCCGTCCCTGTGCGATTTCACCCACGGCTCTCAATAGGCGTCGATGCCGTATATACTTCATGACCGGCATGCCTGTTTCCTTTTTGATCATGTAATATACTTGTCGCGGTGAATAATGAATCAGCTCTGACAGCTCTACCAAGGTAATCTTCTCTTTTATATTTTGTTCAATATGCTCCAACAACTTATTTACGCTCATATTTCCTCCACAGCATCAGCATACCACAGTCGGAATATTAGTTCTTTTCCTGTCTTGCAAAAAATAAGAATCCTTCATCTGTATGAAGGACTCTTATCATATGTTGTTACACTTTCTCATAACATTTCGGACTTGCTCAATTCACACAGTCTCTCATTCAATTCTTCAAGATGTTTCTCAAACCACACAAGCAACTTGGATGACATATTTGCCTGTTCCAAATAAACCGCTCTATTCTTGGAAAGCGAATCATAATACTGTCCGTAGAAATTACAAACCGCCAGAAAATAATAAAACAACTTCCCTGCATTTTTTATATCATAAGAATTCAATCTACCGATTTCCATATAGTTGCTAATATATTTAATCAGAGACTCAATATTGATTGCTCCCTGCTTCACTTCCGGTGCCATGAACAGATACGACCGTACAACTTCCCATATATACGGATGTTTGCAAACACAGGTCCAATCAATTACACCCTTTATCTCTTCGCCACTCCAGATAAACTGAGAAATCATGTAATCTCCATGTGTATTCCCACAACTGAATTTATTGATATCAAATGCATAAGATGGCATTACTTCCACGATTCTCATATTGGATCGAATCGCAGCTGCAATGTCATTATCACCATTATCTATAGCCTGTTGTAAAGTAGGCCTATACGCCTCTTTCATATATTCCGGTTTTCTGTATTTGAAAAATTCTTCACCAATACCTGCCGGAATTCCATCCAAATCTTTCATGGCGTTATGTATCTTTGCCAGTAAACTCGCAGCTTCCTTCTGCATATGGCAAGAGGACTCATTGTACGCATAGGCTGACCCCTCATAAAAGGCCTGAACCGTAAACCTTCTTCCGGTCTCATCGGTCGAAAGCATTTTTCCTTGCTTATTCGGAATGAATCTGCAAGCAGGAATCCCTTTCCTTAAAAGTATTTCACAAACTTTAATCTCCAAGTCAGGATGATTCATCTCATTCTCACTCGGATATTTCACAACATACTTTTTGTCACTTGACGTTACAATATAGGTTAACCCGCCGGCCCCATTTTCCGTTGGCTCCATACTTTCGATCTCGATATCATATAATTTGTACAATCGCATCCGTAATTGCTCTAATTCTAATTGCTTCATTAACTCCAAACGTGACATATCGATTGAGCGCATCAAATCCAATATCGGAATTGGTTCTCCTACCAACAACTCATTCACTGTAATCCCAAGTATCTGACACAATGGTTCCATATAAACAACTTCAGGGAGTCCGTTTCCGCACTCCCACTTTGAAACTGTTTTTTCACTTATTCCTAATCTTGCTGCAATATCCTTTTGCAACAAACCCTGTTTTTTCCTACGTTCTGATATGAATTTACCTATCTTTACCTGATCCATTTTGCCTATCTCCATTCTGGTTTCTAAATTTATTCCAATGAAATAAGAATATCCTTTTAGAATCCGGATCGGAACCTACGCTCCGTAGGATACTTAAAATTCATACCGTTTTCCCTGTGCAAACAATACTCCGTCCGTTAACTCAATCTTCAGAATGCAAGTATTCACATCACTGAAATCATTGTGTCCGTTATCAATCCATGCCGCAAACACTTCTCGCATCTTCTTTGCAATCCCCGCATTCTCTTCTTTTCCGAAGTACCCGAGATTCACCGCTTTTCCGTGACCGGTAAACCAATCTCCGGCAAGTGCAACCGTAGGATTGTCTTCAATCTGCTTCATCTTGTTCGACAATGCATAGGTAAGCACATAAAATGCACCGTCAGCATAGTAAGCATCTACACTGCGAACATACGGAATCCCATCTGCAGTAGTCGCCAATGCAATAATGCTGTCCTTGTCAAAGCGTTCTATCAGTATCTTTTCAATTTCTTTTGCTATTTTCTCCATTCTCTTTCACCTCGTTATTCTTATCGTAATCTTCTTATGATTGCACGCTATATCTCTCTGCCGTTCACACCCTTACACTCTCTCGTCAAATCTTCTTGCAAAAGAATAAGTATACGGAATAAAGAATTTCTCCCAGAACCGGAGGGCAGTCGGATTCATGGTCTCGCAGTCTACTCCCACATGCGTCACACCCTCTGCCTTTAAGGTATCGCAAATAAACTTAAGCAAACACTGCGCAATACCATGTCCTCGATACGCTTCGTCAAAGTATGCACCACAAATGTTTTTCATCCCTTCGTATTCGGTGATGAAGTTTTCACCCTCTTCGTCTACGGAGATAAATCCGACAACCTTGCCTTCTGCTCTGGCTGCAAAAATACGCATCGTTTCCCTCTTAATCCACTCCGCAAACCACGCTTCAAATCCACACTCTGGAACCGGAAAGAATACCGGTGCACTCAGCAGATGACAGTGAAGCCCACGTTGCAGATGCTCTACCTCACTGAATTGCTCTTTGCTAAGTTCCTCGAACTGTACGCCATCGAAAGCGTTCTGTATATTCTGCTTTTCCAATGCTTCCACACTTCGCACAGCATCCATACAACGGATTCCGAACCCATTCAATACAAAGGATTTTGCAACCACTTCATCATGGGCATACCGGCTCAAAGCACAACTGAAAATTCCTTCTGCCACAAGCTCCTGTGCAACAGCAGCAAACAGCATGGAGGCCAGCTTGTCGCGATTCTCGTATTCATAAGAGAATGCACTGCCGCCAAGCGGAGAGAATACGCCCTTTACATTACCGAACATACCGTCCCACGGTCCTGCAAACAGGAGATACCCTACAAGCTTCCCGTCACAGAGGGCTGCCTTTCCTCCGAAATTCTGATTACTCAGCCACCATAATATCTGCTTGAGTCTTTCTTCAAACGGATAACATGGCAAATCCGGACAGTAAACACTCTCCGCTTCCCACTCTGCCTTTGCAAGCTGTACTGCTTCTTCAATATAGTTCTCTGTAAATTTCTCAAATTGAATTTTCACTTTATATACCTCACATTTACTATCTCTCACTAATAAGCAATTTTTCAAAAGAATTAGCATTTAATATTGTATTGGATACGAACTCACCCTTATAGAAATTCGCCCAGTTGTTAAAGATACAAGGTACATTTTTCGCTTTTTCCAACGTATCTACCGCCACAAAATGAATTGGGATGTCATGCTCCTTCATATACTCCGTCAGCTCCTTCACTTCATACTCCACATAAGGACATGCCGGACTATAGTAAATTGTAAACTCCTCCTGCTCAATCCTCATACTTCTTGCCGAATCATAGAACTTCGGCGATTCGTTCTCATCAAATCGCAACGCCAGTAATTCATACTCTCCAATGGAGTCCGCTACCTCAAACCCATAATGCATAAAGAACTTCTTTTCCCCAATAAACGGTTTCTTCTTTTTTGAAGTCAGGGTACAGATTCCGCTCATTCCTTTCTCTTTTGCATCATTTATGGCATAAGTAAGCAGTTCATGTGCAAATCCTTTTCCCTTGTAGCTCCCTGCAACCCACAGACAGTAAATATACTCGTATTTTTTTCCGCTGATTGGCACCCAGGCCGTTTCTACCGGCTCATACTGGATAAATATTTTCCCTTTAGCATTTAATTTTCTGAACACAAGACCGTCCGAAAATTTGCCTTTCATCCACTCCTTCTTGCGATTCACTCCCTTCTGATGCTTCGCATCGCCTATGGCACAGCAAATATGTTCCTTTTCAATATTTTCCAACGATAGATTAATGTATTCATTCATGACTCTCCCTCTGCTCTTTCTGTCAAAACATACTCGTTCTTACTTGTTTTTAACACGACTGCCTTGATTTTTCCCTTTGTAGGAATGGTAACATCAATCTTTCCGTTCTCAAAAAAACCAAAGATGGGACTAAACCGGAATCCTACATATAGCACCTCATCCTTTTCTTCTGCATAATAACCGCAAAAGCCGCTTGGGAAAGAGCCGGGATAAAACCCCATCACATGTACCTGATTCTCCTTTACTTCAACCAGTTCGATCCCGGCACCCTCACACAGCGCAAAACCAAAAAGTTTCCATCCGTATCTTCCCAAGCAGAAAACCCCTACGAAACTTACAATCACAATTCCGATTCCTATACTTATTTTTCTTATTCTACTCTTCACCGCTTTTATCCCTCATAAAACACAATCTGTAGTCGCATCTTTACTCCTGCACCAACGCATTCAGTTCTTCCGTACTCTCCCGGATATGCTCCACAAACCCGGAAAGACTCGACATTCCGGCACTGTTTTCCTCTGTTGCCGCAGAGATTTGTTCTACTGCTATACAATTCTGCTTTGTATTATAGCTGATTTTCTGCATAGCGTCTGCAACTTTATCACTTTTTTCCCGGATTAAGAAAGCAGTCTTATCAATCTCTCGGATCTGCTTCGCTAATTCTGTGTTCGAAGTCGTAACCGTTACCGCCGATTCATTTGCTTTACGAATGCTTTCCATACCGTTCTTGGTATACTTTGCATTCTGCTCCATAGAAACAACGGCTGCCTCTGTATTCGCAACTACATCTGTAACAATTGCTCCGATGTGCTCCGTTGCCGCCTTGGTCTGCTCGGAGAGCTTTTGAATCTCATCTGCAACAACCGCAAAGCCTTTTCCCTGTTCGCCGGCTCTTGCGGCTTCAATGGATGCATTCAGTGCCAATATATTAGTTCTGCCGGATATATTTGTAATCGTCTGAACGATTCCGATAATCTCTTGCGAAGCAGCACCAAGGGTACGGATGATTTTTTTACATTCCTCCGTACTTTGATAAATCTGCTCCATATTTTCGGTCGCTTCCTGCATACGGTTCTGATTTTCCTGCGTATTCCGTTCGATTTGCTCTGTTAACTGCGCCGTCTCATGATTCATCCGGCTAAGACCTGTAATTTTCTCAGTAATGTCCTGCATGCTCTGATTCGTATGCTCTACCGACTCTGTGTTTTCCGTCGTACGAATCAACAGCGTATCCGTCTCCTGTGTAATCAACTCGTTTGCCTGTATGGACCCCTCGGTAATCTCAGAAAGTTCCGATACCATATCATACAAAGCCGCGGATGTTTTTACCGCACTTGCCCGCATCTGCTGCATGTTTTTTAGCAAACGTTCCTGCTCTTCTGCTCCCATCAGATTCGAAAGCATTGCCGCAGTACGCTTTCCAAGCGTTGTAAAAATTGCTGCGATTGCAATCAGAATCAACGCTCTGGGAACCACGCCATAGACAATCACTCCATATAATTCTGTAAAGTTATCATCCGTCAGTGTCTGCAGAAAAAATGCCGCAATCTGCCCAACAGACACTCCAACTACAGTCAGCGCTGCAGTAATAAGATTGAGTCTTTTCGAAAAATACAGACTTGCAATTGCAACCGGATATACATAAAGTACAACCACATGATAAGTCAGCGTAATACTCAACAAAGTGACAAAGCTCACAGCGCCGACAACCACAAGGTATTTTATATAGCTGCTGTTCATCTTGAATTTCATAATCAACAACGACGGCACGACCAGTAAGATACTTCCTGCAATATACGCGATCGTCATGATTCCTTTGTCCACCTTAAAAATACCGACAAAATTCATAATATACGCAAGGGTAAAGAACAAAAATGTAACCTGCATTACCTGCGCTGCTAATTTATTTGCCTGCTTTTCCTGTTCTGTTAAAAAACCGTTTTTCTCTGCCATATTTACTCCTTCTGAGAATGTTTTATCTTTGTCCTTGCTCTGTGACATTCTCAACACAAAGCATAAATCGGCTTTCAAAGACAACTTTTCTATAACAAAACAAAGCCGACAAACCGGTAGATTTCAACTCTACTCCTGTTTATCGGCTCTGCGTCTTTGCGTCTGGCTCTGTTACAAAAATGTGATTTTGTTTTACATCAATCAATGTTTCCTTCTTACATTTTGGACAAAACAGCGGGAAACATTTCATAACTGTTTCTTCCCGAATCTGTATCCGAGTTTTATTATTGCACACCGGACAATATATCCACGTATTCTCCATACCTCAATCCCCCTTGTTATCGACCGCAACATACGACGCAATACCGCCCTGCATCTTTCCGCCGATACTAGGTATTGTCTTTTCTCTTTCATCGCGCGGTACTCGCATTCCAATCAAAAAACTTCTGCATGCCATCCCAAGCATCTGGGCAATCTCATCGATTGAAAACTTACACACCCCAGTCGCAGACATAACTGCAAGTCCGTGTGCATATGCCCACATATTATGATACACAAACTCTGCCTGTTCCCTGTTCAGCGAAAAGTCTGTTTCTGCTGCTGTGATGAT
>SVEF01000017.1 GCA_015057585.1 Lachnospiraceae bacterium
TGAATTTCGTCAAACACAAGCCCCGACACCGAAAAACCATGCTTACCGCCAACTTCTGCAGAAAGCACCTGATAATACCCGGCATTTCCGTAATTGACAATCCGCTTCGTCGCTCCCATAATCTTGGAACGCTTGAGCAGAGCCGGAGACATCTCCACCATCTGCCGTGCCACATCAAATACAATACTTGCCTGCTGACGGTCAGCCGCTGCTCCGTACACTTCTGCAGAAGGTTCATTGTCCGCATAAAGCAGATATAACGCAATGGCTGCTGCCAATTCTGATTTACCCACTTTCTTGCAGATTTCCACAAACGCTGTCCGAAACTGACGATTGCCATCCGCCTTTACGATTCCGAAAATATCCCGTATCAACTGCTCCTGCCACGGAAGCAACCAGAACCTTTTACCACACCATTTTCCTTTCGTATGACAAAGGTTCTCAATAAACTTCACTGCCCGGTCTGCTTTCGCCTTATCGTAATGAGAAGTCGGAAGCATAAACTGACTCGGTTTGTAGTTCTTTAGCTTCGGATACCCTTTTGGTCTTGTTTCCTGTGCCACTAAGAACCACCTCCAAGCAATGCTTCCATCTCATCCTCAGAATCCTTATCAGAACTAATCGCCGCCACAATCCTTGTTCTGGCAGACGGTGTCAAACCGAACTCCGCTGCCGCCTGCAGCATCAGCTTCTGATTCGTATTCGCAATACCAACCCAAGGAGTCTGCTGCTGATATCCCTTCTCTGTTTCAAAAGTGGAACCCTCAGCGTCGATATGCTCCTGCGCTTCCTTCCATCTGGCATACGACTGACAATACGCCGCAAACGCAGCCATATCCACTTCTGTCAACACACCAATCTGGTTCAGCTTCTCGCATAACCGTTCCCACTCCTGCTTCGCTTCCGGAAGCAACCACTCAGGACAAGTCGGCATTCCCTTGTCAGGCTTCGGCTCTTTTTTATTCAATTTTCTCTTTCCCGGATTACCTTCCAGCTCCTTCACCGCTGTAGGTTTTGGCTTTCTACCTGCCATCCGACTTCCCCCTTTCTATAAAAAATATTGAAGATTACCCCCCGTCTTCCATTTCGCGATTTTACACACGTGACCCCCGCATCGTTCCCCTCGGCAGTCACCTGTAGAGATTTTGACTCCCCCTACCCTTAGTAAGAATACTGACGGTCTTTGTTCCACCTGTCACCACGTTCCGCATGCAGTCTGGCATGACAACCAGAGCATAGTGCTATGAGGTTGCTAGCATCATGGCTCCCACCTTCACTCAACGGAACCTTGTGATGTACTTCCTCTGTCTCAACCATAATTCCCTTAGTAAAACACACAGCACAATATGGATGAGCCAATCTATACCGTTCACGTATCTTTGGCCAATCCCCTTTATAACGTTTCTTCGTCTCCGGATTCCTTCCATATCGCTCGTAATTGTGATTCTGTAATTTCTGATGCTCCTCACAAAATCGTCCGTAAGTAAGATTCGGACATCCCGCTACCGAACACCCTCGCTTAGGTTTACTAGGCAAAACATTCACCTCTTCCCACAAAAAAAGCGCTGCAACCGTTTCCAGTCACAACGCCTTATCTATTATCTTCATCATAATAATATCATACATTGACATTCTCATACAATGTCTTTTACTGCCCTGTTTCAGATTGTTCCGCCCACTCTGGCAAAACCAACGCTTCCAATGCTTTACCATGAAGTTTATACACGTACCGTTCATTGTACTTCATATATTGTGCGATATCTTTCCAGTCTCTTCCGCAGAGATATCGCTGTTCCAATAACGTCTTATATTCTTCATTCGAAAGAGCATTGATGACACCGTAAACCTCAGCCTTAAAATCAACTAACTTATCAATATCATCGTTGATTTCTTTCTCCAGCTCTATAATTTTTACAATGGTATTCTCCATACGATGAATATTCCGGTTCGGACTTCCCGGCATATCGGTCATAAGTCTGCTTCCCATGGCTGCCATATTCCGCAACGTCTCAATCTGTTCCATCTTGCTACCAATTCTCTGGTCTGCACTTATCACAAGTGACATATA
This sequence comes from Lachnospiraceae bacterium, assembly GCA_015057585.1. GTDB lineage: Bacteria > Bacillota > Clostridia > Lachnospirales > Lachnospiraceae > SIG299. The sequence goes on from SVEF01000017.1 coordinate 2,069, forward strand.
CTGTTTTGCTGTCATACGTCATTCTCCTTCCTTTATCATAAACTCAGTAAAAGTTCCATCCATCAACCGTTCTCAAATGGTACATTTTCATCATCCCGTACCGGCAAAAACTCCAATTGTTCATACTCTTCCTCCCAGCCAAGCCTCCAGTCAAAGTCAAAGCTACTCTCTGAAATCCGCTTTGTTTCCGGTTGGAAAAACATCTTAATTCCCACACGATTCGTCTGTCCGGTCAGTCGGTTCTTGTACACCTTCAATTCTCGTTCTGCCGTATCTACAGGGATATCCTTCCCTTTCGGTCTTGAATATCTAAGTACCACATCTACAAGATTCGTGATATTTGAACTTCCTGCTATATCGTCGTTATCAAACTCCATACCCGTTCTTTTACGTGGATGTGCCACAAGGAAGATAATCACGTTATATCTCTTCGCCAACTTTGCAAGCGCATTCACGAAAATTGTCTGCTGCCGATACTGGTCAACGCTGGTATCATCCACCATAGCAGTCATCAGATTATCCACTACTAATACCCGACATCCATACTGTTTAATCGCCATCTCCAGTGTCGATAACAGAGTTTCCTCTTCTGACTTATCAGCCAAAATATTATTGTCGTAAATATATACTCTGTCCCGGTACCACTTTTCGATAATCGGTAATGCACAATTATCTACGGAGTAGCTTGCAAATCCTGAGGAAGCAACAAAGCGGTTCACAAACTCACTACCTGCCACCTGTCCGTCGAACCACGCCTTAAAGTACCAGTTCATCAGTTCCCCGGAATAAAAGAACACATTGTACCCTGCTGCCACTGCAAAAGAACCAAACTGCGAGGCAAGTGTAGATTTTCCTTCGCCTCGTTCCCCAGTCAACAAAATCAGCTGACCAAAGTAAAAGCCACCCAGTATTCGGTCCAGTGCCTGAATCCCACTCGAAAACTTCTCCAGTTTCCCAAGCTCCACCTGCTCCACATCAGCAAGAGGCATTATCTTCGGATGCTTCACCGGTACCGCCTGTGCTACTGCATCCACCAACGCTTCCTTACCAAACTTACGAAGAATTTCATTGGCATCCTTACATCCTCGATAATCCTCCGGTCGAATATGCTTTACGGTTCCATTAAACCGGTTATACATTTCATCCAACAGCGTAATCTTCTCTTTCTCATAATCACCGAATACAATCAGCGTATTGAAATTGCAGAGAAAATCCCAACAGTGTGGCAGCCATGTAAATCCGTTAGCACCGGTAGGTACCGATACTGCATTTTCCACACCTGCCTCAGCCAAAGAAAGCGAATCAATCTGTCCCTCCGTCAGAACCAGCGTATCATTCTCCATGTTGCACTGATCCATCCCAAACAGAATCGTCTTACAGTCGGCTTCGCACCACTCTTTGCTCTTATCCTTCGTCTTGTCAAAATCGGTCTTCCGGTACTTGATAAACTGCAGAACATTCTTTTCATCATAAAACGGAAACACCAAGATGTTCTCCCTATCCTTTTGCACCGTAATATGATACCGCCTGGTAATTTCCTCAGAAATCCCTCTCGACTCCATATACGCTACAGCTGCAGGCTTCGGTTCCGGCTTCTCCGATACCTTAAACCTTTTATACTGCTTAACACTGCGGTAGTATTCATCCACAGCGTTGCTTAAGCTAAATCCAAACTGCCTTGAAAGACTAATCATGTTTCCTTTGGCACTGCAGCTGGCGCGGAAGCAGTGATATTGTCCGGTCGTAAGATTGATAGCAAACTTTTCTTTCTCCGTAGATGTCATTCCACAAAACGGGCACTTCTTAAAAATCAGCTCGTTACCTCTTCGTCTCACCGGTATATGCACATAACTGGCAAATGCTTCCGCATCCTCCGGCTTAAATTCGTATAATGCCATCTAACTCACCTCACTCTTCCAAACTTTCAAACCATGCCTCCGCCGCTTCAACTTCCTGCTTGGACTGAGCAGCTACATTGTTTCCTTTATTCTCTTGGTTAGAATTATTCTCCTTATTGTATGTGCCGACCGGTTGCTGATTTGCCGCCGACTGATTGCCGACCGGTTGCCGATTGGTTGCCGACACACTCCCCGAAAAACCTTGATAAAGCCCGTAATTTACAATAAAAATGGTTGTCTGATGTGTCGTTGCTGACACCTGCACCATTCCGTCACTTTCCAGCTGACGTAAAAAACGGCTTACCTTATCCCTTCCCCAACCCCAACGCTCTGCCAGATATGTAATACTACGGTAAACAGTTCCCCGTTTACCGTGTATCACCTCATCCTTGAACACAAACTTTTCCTCTTTGTAATTAGCAAGCATAATCAAGTCAATCCACGCCTGCCCTTTCGAAAAAGGCTTTTCATCCCAAAGCCAATGTTCCTGCAAGGAACGATGAACCCCAACAAAACCTTTCTGAGTATTCATCCAAACTCACCTCGTTCTAACCGTTCTTTTAAGTCGCGGTATAATATTTCCTTTATCAGTTCACCACTGGTCTCTTCCTTACAAAAAATAAGGTTGACATTATACCGCACCATAAATGCAACCACAGATGCCTTAAATGCCTTAGAGTTCATGCGTGTACGATATTTCCCGTTCAGCAAATTCTCCCACGAGGCATTTTCTGTAATCAAATACACCCGTGCTCCCATAGCCGCAGCACGTTCAAATTCATGCACAAACCGCCTGCGTCCCTTGCAAAAACAGGCTGCCAATTCATCCAGACTCATTTTGCGCTCCACCACACACAGCGGTTCCACCGTTTTCTCTACATCATAAAGAAAGCTTCCGTCCGGAAGTACTGCATTACACGTATAATCCCCGTAACTCAACGTAGCCCGACGATACGGGCATTCGAAACGCTCATATCGTTTCCGTGCCCGCTCTGTCGGTTGCTCACGTGTGTCAATCAGGATTTCTATGCTTTTCAGTACTTTCTCCTGCTCTAACACAGTCATGGTTCTTACGCAAAAGGAAGTTCTGCGTCCAAGCCATCCGGTACGTTCATAAATCCGTCCGCATCCGTGGTCACTGCAGCACCGGTCTTACCCTGCCCTGCTGCCAACAACTTATCCTTCGGGAGCGTATATCTGCCGGAACGAATAGCGTCCACCTTACAAACGGCTGCCAAATTTACACTTTCCCCGATAGAACCATCATTCTTTTCATACTGGCGATTATTGAACAATCCGCCAACTAAAAGGCCTTTGAACTTTGCTTCGTCCCAGTCAAAATGATACCCCGGATTGCTTTCCTCCAATGCCTCAGTGAACGTCTTGAACTTGCGCTTTGTCCAACCATCCTGCTCTGTACCGTCATCCTTCGGAACATTCAAAAGATAATTGCAGTGCCACTTCTTATCTTCCGTCTGCTGATTTTCATAATCCCTACGGAAGAAATCGCGGAACTCACCCTCTGCCACATCCATCTGAATCTTTACATACTGACCGATGGAGTTTTCCTCCACGGTCGCACCGAGAATACGCATCACGTATCCACCTTTCGGGAGAGTCTGAATTTCTCCGTAACTCTTTGTCTGTGCAAAATCTCTAAAGCTCTTAATTGCCATAGTCTTACCCTCCTTAAATTAATAATCTTTCATAACTTCGATTACCGACATAATGTCAGCATCTATATAATCCTCCGCAAATGCATCCAGCGGTGAGCGGCTGGAAGAATTATGGGAAGTTGTTTCAAACACATACCGGTCACCCATTTTAACAGTGCGTAATAACCAATTAAATTTGGAATCGATATCATTCTTCTCTGTCTTACGACCATTTGTTTTAATTCGGATACGTTCATAACCATCATCCATTCTCTCTGTTTGGGGATGGAAAAGCAGAATCACAACCAAATCTTCTCGAACAGTAGACGGATACTCAACCAAAATCCAAACATTTTGTGCAATATCAGTCCACTTATCGAATCCCTTTTCTTTGCACCTACGCATTTCCTCTGAAACCATTAAATTGTTTACTGTGTCCACAACAAAATAATTAAAATGCTTGTACTTCTCATTTGTAGCAATTGCTTTCATGCACTGGAAAACAGTCTCAGGTTCCGAGGTTCTTATATAATTCCCCTTTTCCTGACTGTATTCCTCTCGCCACCCCTTCCAGTTCAACCCTTTGCCATCGCAATCAACATAAAACGTCTTCTCCGGCGGCAATCCTTTCAGCGACGTTGTTTTACCGCTTGCAGGTTCGCCCATAATTCCAAGTAAATATGCCATACCGATTCCTCCTATCTGATGCGCAAGCTCTCCGACTGAGTGAGCTCTGCAAAATCTGTGTTGCCGTGTTCCTTCACATATGCGATAATCGCTTTCTTGTCTACCCGTGGCTCCAAATGAACCAAGAACTCTTCCGGGACATCTCCGATGATGTTCACGGAAGCAGGATTCTTCTGGATATTGAAGCTGAACAAATCCGTCTGAAACTTGCGCTTATTCAAAAGAATCATGGACTGTTCCAGATTTCGCTTCATACGCTCTACTTTGTTTTCCAGCATTTTCTTTCTTCCAGTCAGACGGGCAATCTCAGCTTCCAACGTATCTTCCTGACCCTCAAGCATGCGGATAATCTTTGCATACGCATCCGCTTTTTCTTCAATTTCGAAATCCAATGTTTCCAACGTATCAGAAAATACCTGCGGATCAACTTCACTGTCTTCCGCCATTTTCTTTAATAACAATGCCTGTCCTGTTAATTCATATAAAGAAGCACCCATGTTACACCTCCAAACCCAGCGAATACTTAATCGCCGCATCAATTCTTGCCATATCTTCCGGTCTCAGCTGCTCCACGACATCCAATACTGCCGTCCGGTCGATTGTTGCCATCTGTTCTGCCTGCACTACCGACAGTTTCAAATTGTCGTAATGCTGGAGCAACACGTGTGTGCGCATCTCCAAACGTTTAAGCTGCGAAGACAGGAAGCATACAATCAGTGTTGGACTGTACAGATTTCCCTTCTCGTTTTGAATCACGACCGCCGGATGCTTCCCTTTCATCACATGACCCTTGGAGGTTTTATTTACATCCTCCACAAAAACGACTGTGCCTCTTTTAATAACCGAACCGTCTACCATCTGTTTCTTCTCCTTTAACTTCAATAATCTTCACCGTTTCCACGGTCTCTCCCGGATTTAACACCAGAATCTGTCTTGCCTCTCCGAACAGTTTCCTTAAGAAAAACTCTCTGACATTCACTTTCCTTGTGGAAAGCACCTGTCTCTTTCTAAAATTCTTCTGCGTCAGAACGACATTCACTTCATGTTTTCTGCTACTCATAACACGCTCTCCTTTCTCTTATACGGGTTTGCCCCGGAGGTTGTTTTTCATCCCTCTAATTACAAGGAAAAAAGTCAACCCCCTCCGAAAATCCACATAAAATCAGATAGTCATGTATCTCTTTACTTTCTCTTCAATTTTGTTTAACCGATTTTTTATTGCCTGCTTTGTCACTGGTTTTTCTTGTTCAGCGGCAATCTGTTCCATCGTTTTCCCAGCACCATAGTAGTCATAAATTAAGTTTTTCTGTTCTTCTGAAAGATGGGGAAAAACCTTCTCTTTTAATGCACGAACAAGTGGGCTGTCTTTCTTTGGCTCCGCAAACAGCACCGCTTCTGGACCAATCAATTCCGGACTGATAAAAACATCACCAGAAATATTGATAACATTTGTTCCGTCCACCCTTGATGTCCCAATGCGTGCCATTCCAGTTTCGTTAAACTCATCTTCATCCGAATTGCCACTACATAAGCTCAAGTCAGCTCGACTATAAATATCCTCTGCCCCCTGAACTTCTGCATTGTCAAACCTTTGCATTACATCCATTATCTCCAGAGAAAGAACGTTTCCTTTTGCGTCAGTTTCCCCTTCATAATGCTCAACTTTCTTATACTGGCAGCTGCCATCCTCACATTCGACAAACTCCAGCTCCACATAAGTAGTCTTATTTTTTCTGTGGCAAGGACGGTTTGCGTCATAACGAGACTTATAATTTTTTTCTTTTGTTTCATTGCTTGGATTCTTCATGTTTTGTCCCTCCAGATTTTTTGCTAATCTCTGCGAGGCACAAAAAGGAGCCGGTGACCATTACAGCATCACCGACTCCGTAAAAATGGCATGACGAATAAACGGTGATGTGCATTAAGTTCTGAACGCTAGTCTTTATCACTAACGTTCTGTCCTTATTGCCCACGCCCGCATTCTAATGGCCATCTCGAATACGTTTGAGATTTTTGATTTTATGTAGTAAAATGGATTTATCCCGATATCGGGTACCACATTACAACCTAAGCAGATTTTCCCTTACACCTTAGTTATGGAAAATCTTTTTTTGAAAATTGTTTTTCACACAAAAATGTGTGTCATAGTTATTATGTAAAATGATTTTTCATCCATCGTGTCATTAAATGATTTCCCGCCGAAAATAAAAAAAAGCCGGAGTTTTCACTTGCCACATTATCTGTGGTCAAATAAAAACTCCGGCAATTTGGTATCTCGACAAGCGGATCACTGGCTCGGTAGTATTATTTCTTATTTTGTGCTTTCTTTATCTGCTCCTGCATATCTGATAACAAAATGGATTTTTTCATCTTCCCGTCCTTCACTTCAATCTCTTGTGTACCATCGTCATGAATGATTACGTCTAAAACTCGCGGTTTGATTGAAGCGCATGAACGGGTATCACGAATTTCAACTCTCGTCATATTCTCCTGCACCTCCCATAATAATTATTAGTCATCCCACCAAAAGTCAGCTTCTTCACCCTGTTCTGGCCTTCTCAAGAAAACCGACTCTTCTTCTTTTCCATCTTTTCTCGGTAAAATCAATTCCTTTTCAATATGCTGCCGTTCTGTATTAACAAGCAAAATCGAAATCCAATTATTAACCTTTGCATCCTTAACACGTTTATAAAAAGCTTCAAACAGGTTCCTGTCATGGAATACAAACGTATTCATAACCTCTCGAAGTTTTTCTTCTTCCCATATATCCAGAAGAAAAACTTCTGCCACCCTACGAAATAGATTGTCAGCTTCCCGCTCATAATCAACTTCCATATCTGCTGTCTTCTTGCCAGCTTGCTTAAATAATGTAGGTGCCATCACATAACATCTTAGAAACCTCGTAAAATATGCATGTACTTCGAACATAACAATACCACGCCCACTACTGCACAATGCTTTCGGAATTCCCGTCTCTTCCGGTATGGAATTTAATTTAGCAACACTAATTCCACGTTCGACTAATGATGTAGCCACCAAGTTGCGAATTTTAACTTCGATTCCAAAAACAGAGGTGGCTCGTACAGCATAATTATCCTTCCATGCCATTCCATTAGCCCGTGTTAAATCTGCTATTGTAATACCTGCATCATTAGCCGCATGGACACATATTTTCCCCATCACTTCCAGAGATAACGGTTGTGCAAATTTCTTATTAGCGATTCGCGAAAACATAGAAGAACTCACACCACACTCTTCTGCAAACTTCGCCATTGTACGTTCGGTTCCTTTTGCTTTCTTTATTAACAATGCTAATTCATCAATATCCGGTTCACCAACTTGAATATAATTCGCCGCCATCAGAACAGGATTATCTATACTTACTTCTGCCATAGCACACCTCCTTACTACTCTAAGTATATTTCACATTGCAAGCAATGTCAATATTAAATTTCATTTTATTTGCAATTTATTTTCATCTTGCTTGCAAGTTACAAATAAAAAAGCCTGACCAATATGGACAAACTTCCATACTACGTCAGGCTTTGATTGCTATGATTCCTCATGCACCGATTCGCTCAGTACGTACTTTTTTATGATGAAAACTTACAGCAACTACACATCTGCATATCGGACATTTAATCTTTATAACACCTTCTGTATCCGGATCCGCATCAAACAGTCGCTTGTTTTTGCAACACGGACAAGCCACATGTACTTCTTCCTTCATTCATATCCCTCCAATCAGATTCCAAAATCATATGGAGAGCGATAACCCCGTTTTGTTTTCTTGTGTCCCGGAATTTTTTCCTCTGCCTTTTCCCGTGTTTCAAAAACTCTACCTACCCTTAATTTAATTGCTCCACCGTTCAAAAACTTAAGCGTATAAAACTCACCTTGCTGTGCAACAACTACCATTTCTGTAACATTTCGATTACTCTCTATGATAAACACATGCGAGCCCACTTCATACTTTTCTTGCATTTATCCTGCCTCCTGTATTAAGAGACCAGTCAAAGGGAAAGAGAAACTGGTCGAACACTAATTACATTCTTACGTATCAGCACTGTTCAACTCTTCCTAATGTAGCGATACCATTATTATAAGAACATCTGTTCGATTTGTCAATCCCCAAAAAACAAATGGGCCTGTCCAATACAAGCCCATCTGTCTAAATTAACACTTTTTAACAACCAATACGTGGCACTTCACAATCCTCCTTAAAACAATTACAGTATACAAGCCTTTCGTAATCTACCTTCTATGTCGAATGCAAATTGTTGACCTAGCTTATATGGATTATGAAACATTTCTTTACCATTACTCCGTATTTTTTTACCTCCAATTACACTCTGCCGGGTGTTCATTTTTTTCTCCACTGCCTTTACACCCAGTAATTTCGGATAATCAACTGAATTTCTTTCCGCCCTCACTTGACGCTCCAGCGTTTTTAACTTACGAATCAACACTACTATATCACTATTTAGTACTATCCCAAAAAATCTGTTGACACCATATCTTTCAATCTCAAAGGGTCTTGTTTCAAAAACATAGTTTACTCTACGCTTTCTTAAACCTATGAAATATTTGCGCAATGGGCGATAATCTCTCGCTGTATTCAAGTATGATTCCTCCTTTCTATTGAAATCGTAAGCCGGGAACAAGTTCTTATTTATTACTTGTCCATTTATTTGCTTGTCCCACTTGCTTTCCGCTTGTCCACACCAACATTCATCCCGCCGACTGGTGCCACCGTAGTGGCACCGAGCGAAATGAATACGTTGAGCGGCTAGCGATGAATAATTCTTTTTACCAGTTCCTCTGCGTAATAATCCTCTCTAATCCGTTGCAGCTCAGTGACCATGTCACTGTATCTAATTAATGCCGCCATCATAGATGGATTCTCCGCAACAAGGTCTTTTAATCCATTTTCTAACCGCTGTCTTACTTCTTGATACTCCGGGCTAGCTTCTGCACGTAAACTGGTATCGTTCATCACCTCATAAACATGCGCTAGCAATGCTTGTTCTAACATTGGTATCATAGCGACAGCTCCTTTTCAAATAATTATTATTAAGTTTTTATTTTAGTAGCAATGCAGGCTTGCTACCAGAGCCCAGGATGATTTCATCGACGATTTCCATGGTCTGTAAATCAAATAATGCCACAGATAAATCTGCTCGCGGGGTTACCTCTCCCAAGCTTTGTTTAATGCGTTCAAACATGCCGGCATCTCGAAGCAACAATGTATGCTTCTCGCTATCCTTTTGTTTACACGACATTAAACGTCCCATGAAATAATAGAATGCATCCATAAGGACGCTTGATGACACAGTTACCACCGCCTCTCCATAAAAATTCCATCTCACTACAGTTTCATCCTGCTCGACTGCAAAGCTGAAATCCGTTGTCATATTGTCACCGGATTCGCCAGCTTTCGGAAGCAACTGATATGTATAGCCACACTTACCTAATGCTTTGGCTACGCTTCCAACATAAACAGCTTCTTCCAGTCCTTTCGGAAAAGAAATCGAATGCCATATCGGACTCATCAAATTACTCTCGCCAATTGACTCATCAATGTAGCCTGCTGCATTCAAGAACTGCTTTTCCGAGAACCCCCGCTTCGCACTTTCATCCGCTAGTTTAATACATAGTTTTCTAGTCGGTCTGCAGATTCCAGAATAAATTCTGGATATATGGGCTGCTGATACGCCACACGCTCTACCATACTCGGAAAGACTCCTTTGCCCTCGTGCCTTATCAATCAGCGTACATATCTCTGCATTATCATATGTACTATTTGGGTCCACTGAATTGCCTCCTTCGTTTGATGTTCTATTTGGTAATCCGCTTTAAGCCTCCTACCATGAGTACATAATACGACATATTTTTTGCAATGTCAACATTTTTATTACATTTTCGTTACATTTTTTGTAACGCTATGTTTTTATTACTTTGCTGTCACACTTTCCATATCATCTACGTTATATGTATATAAAAAGCGGAAGGACATCCTTATGGAAAAGAACTATGAATCTGATATGACCTTAGAACAACTGCAAGGATTATTGCATCATGTCACCAAACGTCATACCGAAGCAAAAACTGAAATTGACCGTCTGTACTGGAGCTGGAGAATCCGAGATATATCACAGGCTATACATGATAAAACCCACGACCCTCACTGACATATCTCATAAAGAAAAACAGGGAGTGATGCTTCTTTCACTCCCCAAAATACTTCAACTTTCTTTATCAACTGGTGTATCTTCAATAATCTTCATAATCTCTTCTTTTCTCCGGCGCATCTCCATCTCACACTCTTCTTTAGTGTGAGTATAATAATAAGACGGCTCCAATAAACTGCCATGCGTTGCAAACAACGGAAGTCGGTGATCCATCCGCCAAAGTTTGATTCTCCAATAGATTTTTTTGTACCAACTCATATTGTCAATATCCAGTTTCACTCTGCTATCCTCCTTGGAATCACGTTGTCAAACTTCCACCCAAAAATCATCACTTACTACGTTGTTTTACATACTCCCTATATTCATCCCTTATCAAAGCATAGGAAATGCAATTCACGATAACCTGAATTACATCTGCTTGGTCAATATTCCACAGATGGTCGTTCTTTAGCACTCCCATACTAAACCTCTTGCCATCTATAATGCACGGATAACGTTCTTCAACAAACATCCGTAGCTCTTCAATTTTCCCACTCCCTTTATTTCCTACAGCGATTCGTCCACTATGGTAAAAATGTACTTCATCACCAAGTACCTGTACATTATCATCAAAAGATAACTGTAGCGCATGATGTGTTTCCTTTTCATTGTCATGTGCTACACACATACAAGTTTTTGCAGCTCCTTCTTTTTCTGTTCTGCCATATGTACTAAAGGCGAAAGATACAAACTCTGTATCCCCATTGTATTCAATTAAGAAAGAACGATATGGTGAAAAGAACTGACCACCGCCAGCATTACCATAAGTCAGCATTCGAACTCCATAATCTTCTACAAGACGGAAAATTCCATAATCTCCTGCCGGAATCTGATGCCGAACATCATACAAAGCTTCTTGGAGGTTAAACGCTGCCTTTGCAATTCTCATCGGAGTAGCTTTACTAATATCTGATCCATAGTAATCTTCCGGATAATCAGCAAACACTGCTTGCAAATGATTCTCAATCATTTCAAACGGCACTCTCTCCGGCAATGCTTCCTTTGCTCTTAATTCGCCTTTGCCCTCCAACATCTCTTGGTATTGTGGAATCTCACTTAATTCCTCATAAATATCCTTATCGTCTGAATATCTGTAACAAAACAACTCGTGCCCGTTACAAACCATCGCATAGTTTGCTCCCAGCGCATCACAATAATCAAACACTTGCAAATGTGCCTTTTCATCCAGATATACTTCTGGGGCTTTGCATTCTACAATCAAAACTGGATAAGCAATATCTTCTTGCATACCATGCACAATAATATCTGCTCGCCGCTTTGACTCCACATTATAATGAGACAAATGCTCTTCAACCAAAATAGCTTCTTTGGGAACTCCTACTTCATTTATCAAATAAGAAATTACCCTTTGTCGGACTGTCTCCTCCGGTGTAATATAAATCAATTTTTGCCGAACCGGGTCAAGATAACATTCTTTCCCCTTCCTTCTATACATTTCTGGCAAGCACTGCTTTTCAATATTTATTCTCATACGCATTCCTCGACTTCATCAAAAACATCTACATGCATTATATCACTATTTCCATGAATATACAAATTGCTTTCATCTATCATTTGCAAAAAGGTGAGAAAGAATTTCTTCCCTCTCACCTTCCGGCTCAACTAAAACTTCTCCAACTCCTTTTCCAGTAGATTTTGATTTTCCCGTAGTACCGCTTTCATACTGAGCAGCATTTCGAACAGAACACGCTTCTCATACGACGAACAGTCCGCCAACAAGCGCACCATATCTCTTTGGTACTCCAACGGATTATTCACCTGATTTCCGGTAAGAAGTTCATTCAAAGAAATCTCCAAAACTTCCGCAACGGCTACCAGCACCTGCAGACTTGCCTGTTTTCTGCCGTTCTCAATCTGACTAAGATACTGTGCAGAAGTTTTACACCGGGCAGCAAGTTCCTGTTGCGATATTCCTCGCTCAGTGCGCACCTCCCTAACTCTCCTACCAATTAACTTGAAATTCACTGACATAAAAGCCACCTCCTGAAAAATTTTTCAGGTATAATCTTAGACTATTGTCTAACACTTAGACAGTAGTCTATTCAATTCTTAGACCAAGGCAGATACAATATTATAAAAAGATAGTCTATCGACTAAGAGGCAGGTAGGTCAATGAACAACAAATTGAAAGAAATAGGAGCCCGTGTCCGTGAAGCTCGACTTCGACTAAACATAAGTCAAACTACACTCGCGGAATTAGCTCAATTACATCCAACATATATCTCTCAAATTGAAAACGGTAAGGCTAATTTGAGTGTCGAGGTTTTTGTCCGCCTTACAGAAGTTCTTCAAGTTTCTGCTGATTGGCTGCTTCGCTCCAACGTTCCTTCTGTTAACCAGCTTGAAGAACAGGAATTAGTTTCTTTGTTCAGTGACTGTTCCGCTACAGAACGGAAAACAATTTTGAAAATGATAAAAGATATAAAATCTGCCTTAAGAGAATCCAATCCTTAAATAATACAGAAAAATATAATCTCGCAAATCGACCACAGGTTAATAATTAACTTATGGTCGATTTCTTTTTTATTTTCGTATAAATATAATTTTTGATAATACTAGGCAAAGGATGGTCTCGAAATGAAAGAAAACGAAGAACGCGCTGGCACTACTGCTTCACAAAAAGAACGTATCCGAGAACGCTATAAAGGTATAGACACTGATGCTTTAGATGTTATCCCAGCTATTCCACAGGAAAATTTTTATGAAGATACCCGCGAAAAACGTGTAGCTGTATATGCAAGAGTCTCTACTGATGACCCACGTCAGACCTCATCATATGAATTACAGAAAAATCATTATCAGGATGTGGTAAGCCATCATCCCGGTTGGAAACTTATTGAGATATATGCTGACGAAGGAATCTCCGGAACATCTCTTCAACATCGCGATTCTTTTCTCCGTATGATTGAAGACTGTCATGCAGGAAAGATTGATTTGATTGTCACGAAAAGCGTCTCCCGTTTTGCAAGAAACGTATTGGACTGTATCGGGTATGTTCGTAAATTAGCAGCTCTCAATCCGCCTATCGGCGTGTTTTTCGAAACAGAAAACATATATACCTTAAATGCCAACAGCGAAATGAGCCTATCCTTCATTTCTACACTGGCACAGGAAGAAAGTCATAATAAAAGTGAAATCATGAATGCCTCCATTGAAATGCGATTTCGTAGAGGTATTTTCCTGACACCAACACTCTTAGGATATGACCATGATGAAGACGGAAACTTAGTTATCAACGAAGAAGAAGCAAAAACAGTACGTCTCATTTTCTTCATGTATTTATACGGGTACACCTGTCAAGAAATAGCAGATACCCTTACCAGCCTTGGAAGAAGAACAAAAAAAGATAACACTATATGGTCACCGGGTTCTATCATGCAGATACTACAGAATGAACGTCACTGTGGGGATGTTCTCGCACGCAAAACATTCACCCCAAGCTATCTCGACCATAAATCGAAAAAGAACAAGCAAGACCGCAATCAGTACCGGCAAAAAAACCATCATGATGCAATAATCTCCAGAGATGATTTCATCGCCGTACAACGACTTATCAGCAACGCCAAATATGGGAATAAAGGAATTTTGCCTGAACTCAAAGTTATCCCTGACGGACTTCTAAAAGGCTTTGTTTCCATTAACCCCCGCTGGGCTGGGTTCAAGGCCACCGACTACCGCCTTGCATCGGAAAGCGTTTATGACCAAGCAATCGACCTCCCCGGTCAATCTCTGACTGTAAATCGTGGTGATTTTGATTTACGTGGTTATGAAATCGCACGAGCACAGTTTTTTGATACCGGTAATAAAGTTTGTATAACATTCTCGTCAAGCAGTATCAATTTTTCCTCAGAATGTGTAAAAAAATTGGATACTGAATACATAGAGCTTTTTGTACATCCTGCGAATCACCAGCTTATTGTGCGCCCCGCCATCAAACAGGATCACAATGCGATTCAGTGGCGTAGGCAAACTGATGGTAAAACACTTGCAAAAGTTATATCTGGTGCTGCTTTTCTACCAAACCTATACGAACTCTTCAATTGGAATACCGAACGAAAATACAGAATTATAGGTATAAAAAGACAGTTTGGAGAAGATTCTCTGCTTTTTTTTAATTTGGAAGATACAGAGGTATTAATTCCTGCCAAACTTCTTCAAACTGACGAAGCAAATCCGGATGCGCCTATTTTCGAAGAAGATATTAAGCCACTGGGAACGCAAAAGAATATCCTTGCTTATCCGGTCTCATGGACACATACTTTCGGAAATAATTACTATAGTCAAGCACAAGCGTCAGAACTTGCTACACTTGCAGACAAACAAAACTTAAATATTCGTTCTGCCGGAACTACATATCATCCTGAGCCCCCTCTGCAGGTAACGAGCAAGGCAGAAATAAAGCAAAATATCGATTCTATTATCTACGACATGAAACAGGAGGTCAGAAATGAACAATCAGATGACATTAAATGATATCGAAATATTAGATGTGGACGATTTTAATTTTGACGGTTATCAAGTTGTCCGCGGCGAATTTTTCGCCCATGTATACGAACCGTCTATTACATTTTGCAATTACAAGGTAGGTGTAAATACTGCCTGTATCAAAAAATTACCGCAATATGACTATGTACAAATTCTTGTAAACCCTACCGATAAGAAACTTGCTGTTCGCCCTTGCTCCGAAGACGAAAAGGATTCTTTCCGCTGGTGTTCCGGAAGCAAAAAACGAAGTCCGAAGCAAATCACATGTAGAATGTTCTTTGCCAAAGTAATCAGCCTTATGAACTGGGATCCAAACCTCCGTTACAAATTGCTCGGAAAACTTATTCGTTCCGGTGGAGAGCTTCTGTTCGTCTTTGACTTAAATAGTGCCGAAATATTCGACCGCACCATCAAGGAAAATGGTAAAGTCTCTACTTCCAGACAACCTATTTTCCCAAAAGAGTGGCAGACGCAATTCGGCTTGCCTGTCAGCGAACATAAGAAAACCATGCAAATCAATTTCTTCGATGACTTTGCCGTGTTTGGCTTACAAGAAGAACTGACACCAACCAGACGTCAATCCTCAGATGCCACCCGAAAGGAGCCTACACATGAACAATCAGCAGAATCCAATAACGACCCTTCCTACGGAGAACAGTCCGAAGAAGCCCGACAATCCACTCATACCTATAGTGGTTATTGATATGCGAAAAAAGCGTATCCGAATACATAAGCAAACCCTTCATATGCTGGGTGACCCTAAATTCGTGCAATTACTTGTAAATCCCAATGCTCAAGCAATTGCTATCCGTTGTTCAACTGCAAAAGATTATCATGCGCACAGAGTCCAATGGCAGCTTCTTTCCGACAACCAATGCTGTGAAATATACAGTAAATATCTCGTAGAAACAATTAGCACCACTGTAATGTACTTAGATAGTATGCATACATATCGCATTCCCGGAAAGCTATATGAAAAGGAGCACCTTGCCTGCTTTAATCTAAAAGATGCAGCTTGTGTCAGCGACATTGGAGGTACTAAACAATGAGTCGAAATCCACACTTTCATAATTTGATCTGCAACGAATACTATCGTAAACTCAAACCAACATTAGATAAGAATACTCGGCAGCACCTAAAAGATGAAATTCTTCTATATGGATGCCGGGAACCAATTATCGCCTGGAGATATGTTATTTTGGATGGATATAAGAGATTTGAAATCTGCAGAGAACTCGGTATCAGTTGCAAAACCAAATCAATCAATTTTGAAATTGAAGAAGAAGCAATTGCTTGGATGTGTCGCCGTGAACTTAAACGACCACACTTATCAGAAGGTTATCAAAAATACTATATTGGAAAACTGTATCACGCACAGAAGAAGATTTTCGCCACACTGTACCCGAATCAAAACCAATCTACTCCAAAGGATAAAAAACGTCCACCTATCGACTTTTCCGGTGATTCCCGTAACTATACCGCTACCGTTTTAGGAAGAGAATTTGGCATTGGTGCAGGCTCCGTATACAAATATAGCATTTTCGCTGATGAAGTAGATATTATTATGCGCAAGGCACCCGACATTGCACGAATCATATTGGCAGACCATATACATGTATCACACAATGCCGTTTCTGCTTTAGCGGTCATGCCAAAAGCAGATATTAATAAAGTCCGTTGCTGTTTTTCTGATGAAGCCATGTTCAGACTGCAGCTTACTGATATCGAAAGTGTTTTGAACTCTAAACGGATCTCGACAAAACCAGTACCAAAAGTATCTGAGCCGGAAATAAAACAAGTTCCAAAATATGATCCGGATGCCGAAATATCCAGCCTTACACTTACCATGCCCTCTTGGGTCAGCTCAATATATCGCACCTGTAACACTGCTCCATTTCATATTATTTCAGACAAAGCAAAAGAAAATTTACATGCCCAACTACATGAACTGCAAGTAGCTATAGATACAATAAAAAGAAACATGGAGGATACTTATCATGAATGAATTACTAGCTTATGTTCCGAATGTGCACTTTGAGCAGATCCCAATCAAGAACCTTGTTTCCAACCAAGATTATCAACGCAATCTTTCCGTCAAACACGTTCAAAAGGCTGCTGCACATTTTGACCTATACCAAATCAACCCGGTAAAAGTCAGTAAACGAGATGGGCTTAATTATGTATTCAACGGGCAACACACTATCGAAATTATTGCCTTAGTATCCGGTTCGCGTGACACACCGGTCTGGTGTATGGTATATGACGATTTAGAATATGCACATGAAGCAGACATTTTCGCAAACCAAATGAAATATACCAAGCCTCTTTCACCCTATGAAATATTTATGGCAAACATAGAAGCTGGCAGCGATAAGCACCTGATGATACAGGCTCTTGTTGAATCATACGACATGCAAATCACCGCAAGCGGTCAACCCGGTGGCATTTGTGCCGTTGCCACCTTAGAGACTATTCATGACAAATATGGCTATCATGTTCTTGACCGTACATTACGACTCATCATCGGAACATGGGAAGGAACACCGTTATCATTCAGTGCTAATATGCTCAACGGTATTGCTCGACTCATTCACGTTTACAATGACGAACTCCGTGATGATACCTTCAAAGACCGCCTCAGCAAAGTATCTGCAAAAGAAGTAAGCCGTACAGCAAAGGAACGCCGTGCCGGTTCTCTTGGATACGCAGAAGCAATTCTTTTTATTTATAACAAAAAGTGCCATAACCCTCTCAGAATTGAAAAACTATACTCCGTCGGTAAAAAGAAAACTCGTCAGGGAAAAATCCAAGCATCACATGAAACTCTGCCAGAGGAATCCCCGGATGGACAACTCACCGTTTTTACCGACAATGCCTCTGAAACCGTTTCATATTACTAAACAAAAATCGCTTGCCAGACTGATAATCCGGCAAGCGAAATTTTTACTTTATTCTACTTTCAATTTTTGTTTGTAATAATTCTATTAAGCCCTCAAAAAACATTGATTTATCTGCCAATCCTTTTTCTTTAAGAAAAACAATGCTCGCTTCTAAATCATGCGCTGGGGGCATCTGTTTACTGTATTCTTCAATCTGGTCTGATATACTTTCCGCTTCGCATTCTGGAGTAGCGCAAGCTTCTTCAATCGTGCACCTTAACTTAAACTCCACTTCCTGCAAGATGATATCCACCAACTGCTCTACTGTTTCAAATTTTATAAAAAACTCATATACATTGTACCTTCTGTCACGATAGTAGACAAACCATTCATTGCTTATATCAGAATATGCGATATCGATATTATTTACTTTGAGAAATTCTCTATGCGATTCAATAAACTCGCGGATTTTATTATTGTTCTCCATAGTCACCCCTCCTTATAATTCTAAAATAAACCCCATGGCGAATTTTGTAAAGGACGCTTTTGGAAAATTATTTAGAAATAAAAGTAAAAGCACACCCTCTTGAGTGTGCTCTACCCTTTATTCTTTATGCCTATAGGTTCTACCGTTCAATTGCCAGGTATCATGCTTCTTAATACTTCTTAACGCTTTATTTACAGAACCGGCCCTGCCATGCATATGATACGGATGTGACCCCTTATGCTTATGAAAAATAACGCATGCGTCTCCCTCAGCATTTGGAATGTTATGAAGATACCAAAAATGTCCGGTATTTCTGCTCTGTATTGTTACATCTGTTTCATCCGCAATAATAACATTGAAATACACTTTGTCCAACTTTGCCAAACTTTCCTTACTAAACATCTGCCCCCGCCTTTCCATGCCATTTATCCAAGGCCTCAAGAAGAACCTTTTGAATATCCTCCGGCTTCATACCTGTAAAATACCTTTGGAAAATCTCCGTAGGAATCTTTATGCTTGTGACTCCTTGTGGAATTGCCTTTCCCGCAGTGCTTTTTATTTCTGCCACCTTTTCTGCCGTTACTTTGTCTGTGGTATTTCTTAGTGCTTCTACATTCTTCGGTGTCAGTTTGATATTCCCTTGCTCCGACTGCTCTACAAGTACCTTTTGCTCTTCTGCCGACAAATACGACATTGCAACAGCTGCAGTTAATGCAACACTACCTGCATCTACCTTTTCCTTGAGTTCCGGCACTAACTGATTGAGCCGCATATACCGTGCAATATTCCTTCCGGTCATTCCATATTCTTGTCCCAAAGCATCACGATTTTTCATATGGTGGACATCATGTCCACCATTCTCCAACTCTCGTAATTCAGTCATAATCGCTTCCCGGTGTCGATGATACAAAACCTTATCATACCGTTCTGCTAAAACTGCCGCTTTTTCTGACGGTAAGAGGTCAGTAAACGACCTCTGCATCAGATTAGTTTCAATCACATATATATAAGCTTCTTCTTCCGACAACCCTTCCTTAACAATCGCAGGAATTTCTGTCAGACCAACTATTTTAGAAGCATTCCACCGGTTATGACCTGCCAACATTTCATATCCTGCATCTGTTCTCTGCACAATGACCGGACTTAGTACACCATGCTCCCGTATACTTTCCACCATATCTTCAAGTCGTTCTCCCTCGTATAATCGAAAAGGGTGATTATGAAACGGATAAATTTCTTCTACCGGTATCATAGATGTGCCGCCATTTGTAGAAATGCTGGTTACTTCTTCCACTCTAAGTAAATCAATCGCATCTTGGAATACCTTTCTTTTCGGTGCACTAGCCTTCATACGCAATCAACTCCTTTGCCAAATTTTCATAGGCCTTACACGCCTTACTCTTCGGAGCATATTCCAGTAATGGCTCGCTATAATATACGGATTCCCCTACCTTTATTGTGCTCGGTATTTTGCTTTCAAAAACTCTCAGCTTTCCTTCGAATGTTTCCGTAACCTGCTCCGTAATAACCCTGCAGAGCTTCGTTCTTCCCTCACACATAGTAAGTAGGATTCCTGCCACTTCCAATTTTGCATTTATTCTACGCTTAATCTTTCTAACCGTTTTCAAAAAATCCTGTAGCCCCTTCATAGCCAACAATTGAGGATTTACGGTTATCAGAACTTCGTCAGCTGCTGCCAGTGCATTGATAGTCAATGCTCCCAAAGAAGGGCATGTATCTACAATGATATAATCATACTTCGCTTTCAACGGCTCCAAAATAGAAGACAACATCTGCTCTGCTCCCATTTCAATCCTTAATTTTGCATCCACCGCCGAAAGTACCATAGAAGACGGAATATAGTCTACACCATTTCTGCTGATGATATATTCTTCCATATTCGGTAAATCTTCCTCGTCTATCTGCGACAACATTAAATGACCTATCGTCGCCGACAATTCCTCAGTGTTCTCTACCCCGAAACATGTGGTAAGGTTTGCTTGGCTGTCAAAATCGACAGCCAGCACCTTTTTTCCAAGTTTCTTCAAAGAATATGCTAAATTAAAACTGGAAACAGATTTTCCAACTCCACCTTTCAGTGCTCCTAACATAAGTACCTTTGCTCTCATGCGTTGTACCTCACTTTCCGCTCGGCTACGAACTGAGCAAATCTCTTTTCTTTCTCCTGCTGATACCACATATCCAGCTGAGCACCTTCACTTTCCATAAACTCCGTTTCAGCCTCAACTAATCGTTCCCTTGCTTCATCCAAGGTAATAACTAATTTCCCCTCCTCACATTTCACTTGAATGTACTTACCGCTCTCAAATCCGATTTCTTTTAACCATTGCCCCTGCAAATGGATTGATGGTGTCGGCTTGTAGTTATATCCGCTCTGCTCATACACCTTTAAGCTCCGGCATTTCTTTCCTGCCATAGAATAGCCTCCTTCCACTACTGACCCCTCGGTCAAACACTGTCTACCAGTTACTAAGTTTGTGTGTAGATACCGAAGTCACAGCTTTAGGTCGGTGAGCTATATTGCTCCAATCCTTTATGTATCGCCATTTCCTTGGTATAGTCCTATTCTATCATCAGCCGGGGCCATACAGGCTCCCATATTAAACTTGTCTGTAATTCCGTAGTCCACAATCTTCCCCGGCGTTGCCGCTACCACATAAATCCCCTGACTCGGTGTTTCGCTTCTTTCTAACACAACAGCACCGCTTCCTGTCACCGTCCATGTCGTGCAGGGCGGCCTCTGATTTCCGTAACTGAGCGGAAATCGGAACTCTTTTTCTGCCGTTGCATAATGGCTCGAGGTCGCTGCTACCGTACATCCCGCGAGGCCCGCTTCCATAAGTACCGCTGCCAGCAAGAGCGACTCGCCCATGGTAGAACATGCACCATATACTCCAAACACCGGTATGTTTAATGTCTTTACACCAAACGAACTGGCCGTCATCTGCCGGAGCAAATCCCCGCAAAATAAAAACTCCACATCCGAAGAACGCTTATCTGCCTTCGACAATGCGGTTTCTATTGCCATTTTCAACATTTTACTCTCGGATTCCTCCCAATTATCACTCTGAAACTTCGCCGTTTCATCATAGTCATCCAAATAGATTCCAAGCGGTCCCTCTTTCTCCATGGAGCCTCCGATACAGGCACTTGCAATCACCTTAATCGGCTGTTCAAACAAAAAACTTTGCCTGCCCTTTCTCTTCTTTTCGCTCTGCATATTTGTCTCTTCTTCCTTTCCTTTTTTCCTAGTATCTGAAAGAAGCCACCCTTTTATGCATAAAAAGAGTCATGGAACACTTTTGCCCATGACTCTTTGTCTTATTCTTCTATTTCATTTTCTTCTAAAAATTCCAAATACTCTGCCACCGGCATCGGCTTTGCATAAAAGTAACCCTGTGCGAAATTACATCCCGCTTCCGTAAGCAATCGTACCTGCTCTTCCGTTTCTACACCTTCTGCAATGACTTTGAATCCCAATTGCTTAATCATATTAATCAGAAGATGCAAAAATTCCGACGTGAAATTACCTTGTTCCGTCTCCACATCAAGCAAGAATTGACGGTCTAATTTTACGCTGTCCGCCTTCACACGGGACAAAACATTTAATGAAGAATAACCGGCTCCGAAGTCATCGATGGAAATCGATAATCCGCGCTTTTTCAACTGGTCAATACTCTTGGTCAAAGGCGCCAAATCATACATGAATACGGATTCCGTAATCTCGATTTCCAATGATTTTGTCGGCACTTCATATTTTGACAGCATATCATCCAATTGGCGGATATAGCCCGGATTTTCCTGATGCTTTCTGGAAAAGTTCACGGAAACCGGAACAATCTTTTTTCCTTTCCTTAACTGACCGCTTTGCATTTCAAGCACCTGGCGGAGCATCTCAAAATCCAACTGGGTAATAAAACCGTTCTTCTCAAATATCGGAACAAAATCTCCCGGAGAAACAACACTTCCATCCGCCTTAATCCAGCGAACCAGTGCTTCTGCCCCCATCACGCGGTTGGTTTGCATATTCACCTTCGGCTGGACATAAAGAACAAACTCGCCCGCCTTCAGTGCATCGGACATATTTGTCACAATTTCCATCTGCCGTTGCAGTTCCTCTCCCAATTCCTTTGTGTAAACCAAAATCGGTGATTTTGTTTCCTGCTTGGCAATTTTACGTGCCACATTGGCATTATCCACATTTCCTGCAAAGTTTTCCAGATTCCGGTCAATTTCCGCCAGCCCGCCTACAAATCCTAACTTACACTGCTCATACCGACTGTTGACACTCTCACAGAAAGCTTCATGAAAAGCAATCGTCTTTTTCCGAACCCCTTCCATATCCGAAAGTTCAAACAAAGAAATAAAACGGTCTGCGGTCACTCTGGCATGGAAAATTCCGGTCCCCTCCGAAATCAGCTGCGCGTATTCTTTTAAAATCTCATCTCCTGTTGCATAACCGTAAACATCATTCAGATACTGGAAATTAACAAAATCAATATACACCAGAGCAAAGCGTCTGCCCGGATTTTTCGCCACGTACTCTTCACAATACTGTAAAAAGTATGAATAATTTGGTATTCCGGTTACTTTGTCATACCGTGTCTTTCGTTCCGCCTCTTCCTGCAGGTGACGTTTTTCCAAGTGCTTTCTGACCTGTCGCATAACCACTTCACCTAAATGCGTTAATGTCGCCTTTTCTTCTTCCCAGTCACGGTCATTTTTCCGGTCAACACAGATACAGAAGCCTTCTTTCGTTCCATCATCCACATAAAATGCCAGTATGGACTTCCCTCTGTTTTCCTCCTCTGTCATATCCGCTTCCCGGATGACAGCTACACGGTTTCTCTCTGCGTTTTTGAGTAATCTCTCCCAACCCGGGGTCTTATCAAAATCCAGTTTTTCTTCGTAGAACTGTTTGACATCATCGCCACCCCAGTGAAAACGGAGCGAATACTCTTTAGAAGTATCTTTTCTGACATACAACACATCCTGGAATCGGAAAAATCTTGTAACTGTGTCACACAACATACTCAATGCACTTTTGATATCTGCAGAACTGTCAAATAACTCATGTGCAAACACAACCAGATCTCCGGTTGTCGATATCACATTCTCCGGAGTATCCGTAAACCCTTTCTGCTTGGTCTTTTTCTGCTGCAAACGCATATGGGTTTCATTATAAAATATAGCCGTACCTTTGGCATGCTCCTTTAAAAAATACAGTGCGGTATCCGCCTGTTTCGTCAGTTTTTCCAATGAAAACCGATCGCTGAGCCTCCGTTTTGTCATACCAAACGTTGCAGAAATCTTCTTCCCATCTGCTCCGGCCGAATAAATTCGTTCAAATCTCTGGTTAACCTTCTCTGTTTTACGGAATAAATCCTGCTCTGTCAACCCTTCGGCATAAACCATAAATTCATCGCCACCGATTCGTCCGATGATGGCACCTTCAAAAATCTCCTGCAAAGCATCTGCAAACGTACATAAAACAGCATCTCCAAACAGATGTCCCATGACATCGTTAATATGCTTGAAGTTATCCACATCTGTCACTATCAAAAAACCATCGTTGCTGCTTGCAGATTCCAACCGGTCATTGATTACTCTCTTTACCGTTAATGTATTATATACACCGGTCAACGGGTCATTTTCTGCCTTTAATTTTAATTCCTGTTCTCTTTTTATCTGTTCATCGATATTACTGATTTTTCCGATTACCATCGTCGGCTTGCCATTTTCATCCGTAATCGTGGTCCCTTCCAACGAAACCCAGTAATATTTCCCTTTTTCATACTGTTTCCGGATTTCACAGTATACCTTTGGTTTTCCACTTCGTAACTGCCTGCAAAGTTCAATCATCTTTCCCATGTCATCCGGATGAAACTGCTTTCCTAAAACCGCACTCTGCAATACCCGTTTTGTATAATTTTCTACATACGGAACATTAATCTCTTCATCAATTACAAGTTCTTTCCGGTTATAGTACTGCATGGTATCTGCTTCAATATCATACTCAAAAATAGAGTCTGCCGAAAGACCCGCAACAATTTCCAAACGCTTTTTTTCTTTCTTTATCTGTTGCTCTGCTGCCTTTTGCTCTGTGATATCAAACAACACAAATTGCAATAACACTTCATCGCCATCTTTGGAAATGATGGAACTGCGAATCTCTACCCAGTGTTTTTTTCCGTCCCGTCCCGGAATGGAATACTCCCTGCGCACACCTTTTCCGTAATTTACAGCGGCATGGGCAAACTCATATCCCGGGATTTCTTCCCTTCCTTCAATACTTGCATTCTCATACTTTCTAAAATACGCACGGAATTCCTCTTCTGTTCTGGTCGTCACATTTTCAAAGCCGGAAGAAACATATTCTACCTGCGGACATCTGTTTTTAAACCGGATACGCACAATACATCCCGGAAAATGCTCGAATAGGGAATCCAACACACGGTCCGTCTCCTCATAGTGATTCGTATCCAAAAAGTCTGAAGTTTTCTGTTCTGTCTCCACGTGTGTCTCCTCCTACTTCTCTTTTGGTCATGCGTACTCTCTGCAGAAATCCCTCTTATCACCAAGTCTTAAATTCCGGCACGGATTTCTTTTAATAACTCCGGTCGGAATACTCCTTCCCGCAACATCCGGATTTCCTGTTTATATGGTGGTAATGATTTGATTTGTTCTTCCTCGGATGCGGTTACATACGGAGATTCTAAAATCTTAGGAACCTCTGTAAAATCCTTATGATGCACAATATAATTCAAGGCATCAAATCCGATTTCACCAAATCCGATGTTTTCATGGCGGTCTTTTGCAGCACCTGCCACATTCTTACTGTCATTAATATGAAACACCGCAATCTGGTCTTTTCCGAGCAGGCGGTCAAACTTTTCTATCACACCGTCAAAATCATGGATGATGTCATAACCCGCATCATGTGTATGACAAGTGTCAAAACATACCCTCAGTTTTTCATTGTGGACTACACCGTCGTAAATCGCTGCGAGTTCTTCAAATGTTTTTCCCATTTCACTGCCTTTTCCCGCCATGGTCTCAAGCGCCACGGTAATCGGCATCTCTGCGGTCAGTACCTGATTCAGTCCCTCTACAATCTTTGCGATGCCCGCGGACTCTCCTGCTCCCACATGCGAACCCGGATGCAGTACGATTGTCTTTGCCTGCATGGCAACGGAACGTTCGATTTCTTTTGCCAAAAACTCAACCGCGAGCTCAAACGTTTCCGCTTTCTCCGTGTTTCCTAAGTTGATAATATACGGAGCATGCACAATGAATTCCGTGATTTTATGTTCCCGTGCCAATGCAAGCCCCGCTTCGATGTTTAATTCTGCAATTTCTTTTCTTCTGGTATTCTGCGGTGCTCCTGTGTAAATCATAAATGTATTTGCGTTATAAGAAAGAGCCTCTTTTACAGAGCCTAAAAACATTTCTTTTCCGCTCATTCCGACATGGGAACCTATTTTTAACATGCTGTTTTCTCCTTATTCTACAGGCTTTACCATCAGTTTGACGCCTTCCACAGCCACAACAACTGCCGCATCGTCTTTTTCTAAAATCACATTATCTTCTGCCGAACGGGCCGTCCACTCTTTTCCGTCTGTCATTGCCGCACCGGTCTGATTAAAATTATCCACACGTTCTGTAATTCTTACTACCGTGCCGATAACACTCTGATAATTTGTCTTTGTTTTTTTCTTGTTAAAATGCTTCATCGCAAACGGTCTGGTAAAAATCAAAAGTAACAGGGACACAATCAAAAAAGCCACAATCTGCCAGCCCGACGGCACACCGGCCATTGCAAGAAACATTGCAACCAGCGCCCCTCCTGCAAACCAGATGGAAACCAGTCCTACCGTTGCGCACTCCGCGATAATTAAAAGAATAAAAATAGCCAACCATACATACTGTAACATTTTAATCTCTCCTTTCAGGTTTTATTCTCCCACTCTCAGTTTACCTCTTTCGCAGGAACTATTCAATAGAAATTTTGAACATTTTGTCGTTTTGTTTCCTAAATTTGTATATTGTCTTGAGCGAATCCCAATTATCTGATAAAATGAATACGTATATCAACACGGCATCTTAAGAAAGGATTCACATCATGGAACAAAAACAGAAAAATGAACTGAATTCAATTCTCTCCTCCGGTCTCATAGACGCTGTTATCAGCAATCCGGTTAACTCGGAGGAATTACAAAAAATTAAAATACGTCCTCTGATACACAAGGGGCAAACCATATATCAGATTGAAGAATTTACAAAAACGCAGGCATTCCATAAAAACGTTTCTTTTGAGGAATTGTTGTCATTATTCCCTGCCTATTTTGAAAACCGTTTCCGCCAGGGACAGCTGACCTGCGAATCCGAGACCGTTCAGATTCTCGTCAGCAAAAAGGGCGCTGTTTCCATCCTGCGAAAAAAGAAAAAGGCAGAAAATTTCAAACAAATACCGCTCTCGCACAACCGGGCAAAAAACTACATTTTAAATGAAGGCACTCCGGTTCCTTTCCTTGTGGAGCTGGGTGTAATGACAAAGGACGGTGCCGTCACAAAGGCAAAGTACGACAAGTTCCGGCAGATTAACCGTTTCCTGGAATTTATTCAGGACATTCTTCCCGCCCTGCCAAAGAACCGCCCGATTACCATCCTGGATTTCGGCTGCGGCAAATCCTATCTGACCTTTGCCATTTATCATTTCTTAAAAGTTCTGCACGGACGCGATGTCAAAATCATTGGTCTTGATTTGAAGAAAGATGTTATTGCAAACTGTAACCGTCTGGCAGAAAAATTAGGATATGATGACCTCACCTTCCTGCATGGTGACATTGCCGACTATGAGGGCGTCAATGCCATTGACATGGTAGTAACGCTCCATGCCTGTGATACTGCAACCGACTTTGCCCTCGCCAAGGCCATCGGTTGGGATGCTTCCGTTATTTTAAGTGTCCCTTGCTGTCAGCACGAGTTCAACAAACAAATCAAAAACGAAGCACTCACTCCTTTCTTAAAATATGGTCTCATCAAAGAACGTACCGCTGCTCTTTTCACTGATGCACTCCGCGGCAACCTTTTGGAGGCCGCCGGCTACCAGACGCAGATTTTAGAGTTCATCGATATGGAGCATACACCAAAGAACATTCTTTTGCGTGCCGTAAGAAAGCAACGTCCATCCGAAGAAACGTTACAGAACAACCTCGAAGCACTTGCTCCGACGCTGGCACTGTTGCATGCCGAACCAACACTGTACCGGCTGTTAAAAAAGTAAATATTTTATATGTATAGTGAAAAATCCCGTGAGTGTTGCACTTACGGAATTTTTCGTTACATCTTTTAGGGGGACAAATTTAGTTTCTCACCTCAGCCCCAAAAGGCATCAGTGCAAGCTTGGCTAATTTAAAATGCTGTAATCCGAACGGGATACCTATAATGGTAACACAAAGCGTGAGCCCGCATGTCAAATGTTCCAATGCAAGCGGAATCCCCGTTACCAAAAGCCAGATAATATTCAAAAGGAACGATCCGGCTCCGCCACCATATTGAATATCCTTTCCAAACGGAAAAAACGACAGACCGGCAAGTTTAAAACACTGCAGTCCGACCGGAATTCCCACAACCGTAATGCACCATAACACACCCGCCAGCGTCCAGCTTAAACCTCCCAAAACGCCTCCGCACAAAAACCATAAAATATTTCCAAGAAAACTCATCTTTTTTCTCCTCTCTTGTAAATCGTTTTCTGCACTGTCATTTCTGTTGCATTCTATTCGCAGTGCTCATCTTATGTACTTATCTTACATGGGATTTTTACAAATTACCATAAGAGGATACTAAGGGTTTCCTTAGAATTTGGTTAGAATGCAAAAGCAAGGACGCCATTTCTCCTTAGACAAATAACGCCCTTGCTTTTTATTAAGATAAACTTACTTCACAACTAAATTCACAATTCTGCCCGGAACATAGATTTCCTTCACAATGGTCACACCGTCCAGCTTATCTGCAACAGCCGCCTTACCTGCAGCAATTGCCGTATCCTTGTCGGCATCCTTTGCAATCTGGATAGTCGCTCTCATCTTACCGTTCATCTGCACTGCGATTTCCACGGTATCCTCTACAAGCACCGCTTCATCATAGGTTGGCCATGCCTCGTAAGCGATGGTATTGTCATGACCGAGTACCTGCCATAATTCTTCACCCACGTGAGGACAGATACAGGAGAACATCTTCACAAAGCCTTCTGCATATTCTCTCGGACACTTGCCTGCCTTGTAAGCAGCGTTCATGAAAATCATCATCTGGCTGATTGCGGTGTTGAAACCTAACTGTTCAAAGTCATCCGTTACCTTCTTTACGGTCTGGTGATATACCTTGGTCAGTGTGTCGTCATTTTCTGCCGTAATGTTTTCTTCATTGGTAAGGAAGGTCCATACACGGTTGATGAACTTTCTTGCACCCTCTACGCCGTTTGCATTCCAAGGCTTGGAAACCTCTAAAGGTCCCATGAACATTTCATACAGTCTTAAAGTATCTGCGCCGTAATCACGGACAACATCACTTGGATTAACAACAAATTCAGGGAATCTCTTACCCATCTTGATGCCGTTGGAACCAAGAATCATACCCTGGTGCACCAGTTTCTTGAATGGCTCCTTAACCGGGGATAAGCCCTTGTCATAGAGGTATCTGTTCCAGATTCTCGAATAAATCAGATGACCAACCGCATGCTCCGGTCCACCAATGTATAAGTCAACCGGCATCCAGTGCTTTAAAAGTTCCTGGTTGGCAAACTCATCCTGATTGTTCGGGTCAATATATCTTAAGTAATACCAGCTGGAGCCGGCACTGCCCGGCATGGTCGAGGTCTCGCGAAGACCCTTAATGCCGTTTGCATCATAGTGCTTCCACTCTTCCGCATTTTCCAGAGGCGCCTTGCCGTTCTTTCCCTTGTAGTCGGAAAGTTCCGGTAAAATAAGCGGTAATTCTTCATCTGCAAGCACGTGGATGCTACCATCCTCACCATGAACTACCGGAACCGGCTCGCCCCAGTAACGCTGTCTTGCAAAAATCCATTCACGGAAGTGATAATTTACGGTTCTTCTTGCCACACCCTGCTTCTCAAGCTTAGACGTAATGGCTTCCTTTGCTTCTTCTACGGTAAGACCTGTGAACTCTTCGGAATTTAACAGCTTGCAGCCCTTGCCAAGGTAATCCTTCTTTTCAAATGCATGCTCGCTCACATCCGCACCATCAATCACCTGGATCATCGGAATGTTATGTGCAATCGCATACTCAAAGTCTCTCTGGTCATGGGACGGAACCGCCATAACGGCACCGGTACCATAGCTTGCAAGAACGAAGTCACCGATGAATAACGGAACTTCCTTGCCGTTTACCGGATTCACCGCATAAATGCCCTTTAAGATACAGCCGGTCTTGGTCTTGTTGAGTTCCGTACGGTCCATATCGTTCTTCTTTAAGGTTTCATCGATATAGGCCTGTACTTCTTCCGGATTCTGGATTCTCGGCATCAAATCCTTTACAATCTGTCCGTCCGGAGCCAGTACCATAAAGGTGATACCGTAAATGGTTTCAATACAGGTGGTATAGATGGAGAACTTTCCACCGCCTACAATATCAAAATCCACTTCTACGCCTTCGGACTTACCAATCCAGTTTCTCTGGATGTCCTTGGTGGATTCCGGCCAATCGATTTCTTCTAAGCCCTCTAACAGTTTTTCAGCAAACGCAGGCTGATTGATAACCCACTGCTTCATGTTCTTACGGATAACCGGATAGCCGCCGCGCTCCGACTTGCCATCAATAACTTCGTCGTTGGAAAGTACGGTACCGAGTTCTTCACACCAGTTTACCGGCATATCCACATACTTTGCATAGCCGTCTAAATAAAGCTGCTTAAAAATCCACTGGGTCCACTTGTAAAACTCAGGGTCACTCGTTGCAATTACCTTTGACCAGTCATAGTCAAAGCCAAGCTCCTTTAACTGACCCGAGAAGGTCTTAATATTTTCCTGGGTGAAACCGTTTGGATGATTTCCGGTACTTACCGCATACTGCTCTGCCGGAAGACCAAAGGAGTCGTAGCCCATCGGATGCAATACGTTGTAGCCCTGCATTCTCTTCATTCTGGACATGATGTCCGTCGCTGTGTAGCCTTCCGGATGTCCTGCATGTAAGCCGACCCCGGACGGATACGGGAACATGTCAAGTGCATAGTATTTTGGCTTAGAAAAATCCCACACATCGGTCTTGAAAGTTTCGTTCTCTTCCCAATACTTCTGCCACTTCTTTTCAATTTCATTTGGATTGTAGTAGTTTGCCATTGTGAATCCTCTCTTTCTTTTTTAATGGAATTGTACGAAAGTACATTACTGCAAAATACGAAAGCCGCCTCAGGCTGACTCTCATCAACCAGAGACGGCTATATTTACCGCGGTACCACTCTGTTTCCCGGTCTCCCGGGCACCTCAAAATTTTCTGTAACGGGAAACCCCGCCGGAACCTACGCAAGAGAAGTAACCGTCTTTGGCATCTTTTGATGCCGGCTTCTGTTTTTCTCTCTTCTGCCCCGGAGCCATCGGACGAGTTCGGAATGTTCCCCTGTCTGCTCACACCACCCGCAGACTCTCTGAAAAGCTTCCCATTCTTACTGCTTCCAATCATTGCCTTAGTTTATAAAACTAAAGATTATTTTATCTCCTGCCATAGTCTTTGTCAAGACGAGAGTAAAAGAAGTTTCTTGATTTTTGTGAAGTTTTATTTACACAATGTATGTTTTGTGGTATAAAAAAGATACGATTTATATCATTTTTTAATCTCATTTCTACTTAAGACAATCTCTCAACAAACACTTCCCCATCAAACAATGTAATACAGACACAAAAGGAGGTAGGCATTACGATTTACGAACGCATGTTATCCGAACACCAAAGATTAACAGAACAAATTAAAGTATTTGAAAAGCAGATTAGTGAATTGCCGGAAGGGAAGTTGGTGATTTCTCATGGCTCAACCGATGCCAAATGGTATCGTAGCGATGGTCATCAAAAAACGTACATTCCAAAAAATCAACGGACTCTTGCAGAAAAACTTGCACTAAAAAAGTATCTTTCTATCACCGTAAAGGATATGATACAAGAGCAAAAATCCATTGAATTTTATCTGAAACATCATCGGAACAACACAGGGGCAACCGAAGACGCTTTGCTATGTGATAAGGAATTTCAATCTTTATTGAATGCGCATTTCACGCCAAAATCAACAGAGTTGCAGCAATGGTTATCTTCCTCTTATAATAAAAATCCAAAGCATCCGGAACATCTCATACATAAAAGCAGTTCCGGACATTATGTCCGTTCAAAGTCAGAAGCAATGATAGACACTCTGCTATACCTTAATAAAATCCCTTTTCGCTATGAATGTGAACTTGTATTAGATGACAACATTTTCTACCCGGACTTTACCTTACGGCATCCCAAAACAGGAGATTTTTATTATTGGGAACATTTTGGACTTATGGATGACGAACCATATGTAAAAAGCGCTTATTCGAAACTTCAATTCTATACTTTGCATGGCCTTAAACCTTCTGTCAATTTGATTATAACCTTCGAAACAAAAAATTCTCCTTTGAGTCCTGAAATGGTATTGCAAATCATCAATTACTATTTTACATAGAGTATAGATCCAGATGTTCCCCCTCAAAAAAGTATCCGGATATTTTTTTACACCTTCTAGATACTTTTCCTCTCAATTTTCATCTATATTTGCCCCTAATTTGAATTAAAAGTATCTATACACAAAAAAGTAAGTCGGAGATACGGCAATTTTCATTTTTACGTATCTCCGACAATCTTTTTTTCATATAGATACTTTTGAATCCCCAAAAGCAAAAAAACTAGTCCTATTTGTATCTTTCACATGAATTTTTCTGCATAGATACAATTCTAAAGCCAAACTCCTCTTTTCCTTACACCACTTCAATCTCATAGCAAAATTCCTCGCTCACACCCGCAGCAAGTACCCGGATTCCCTCTTTATCCTTTAATTCCCCCTGATAACCATGCCGGTCGCAGCGTCCCTGCCAAGGCTCCAGGCATACAAACGGTGCGCCCGGTTTTGTCCAGATGCCAAAGTACGGAAAACCTTTGCTATGTATCGTCACATACGGCGTTTTATCGTTGTGGCATAAAGAAACTGAAGTCAACTCCTGATGATCAAAAATGTACACATCCTCATTCCAGAAATCTTCTGTGATTTTCACATAGCCCTCTTCATCCAAAGAAAGCAGTTTCACATCATCGCAAAGAGCACAACCGCTACTGCCATCGATTCTGTAAAAAGGTAATTCCCCCTTTTCAAAAAAAGCGAGATACATATCACTTGTCTTCTTTCCCTCCGGCATCCTAAATGCAGGATGAGCACCAATGCTGTAGAGCATGTCAGACACCCCGGTGTTCTCTACCTTCCAGGAAACCCGAATGCGGTTGCCCAAAAGTTTATGTGTTACAGTCAACTTAAAGTCATAAGGATACTTCTCTTTTGTTTCGGCAGAACTGCATAATACTGCAAAAACTTCATCTCCAAAACACTTCTCGGTCTCTTTCTCCAAAAACTCAAATTCGGAGGTCCATGCAAAACCATGATTTGGCATATCATATTCCACACCGTTCACCCGATATTTTTTCTTATAAGATGCACCTATCATTGGAAACAAAAGCGGCGAATGCTTCGGCCAAAATGCAGGGTCTGCATTCCATAAAACTTCTCTTTGGTTCTTTTTGTCAAACACACGCACCAACTGACTTCCCCGTGCTTCAATTTCAAGTAACAATCTTTCGTTTTCCAATACTTTTTTCATTGATTATCCTTTCTCTCACAGTCCTGCTTCGCCCTATATTCTTCGTATAAAAAAGCCTGCCCGGAATCTCCCTCCGGACAGGCCCTCCTAACTGTTCCGCAAAAGACAAACCTTCGCCTATCTTCACCAAACGTTCTTATCCTTTAGTGACAGCCTCCGCCGCAACCGCAGTTTCCGCCGTCCTCATGTCCGCCACAGCCGCAACCACAGCCTTCCCCATCTTCGTGGTGATGGTCATGAGAAGAGCAGGTCGGTTCATTACCTGCGGTCAAACTGCCGTCAAGTAAACTGCTGACTGCCACATCAATATCGCCCTGTACACCAGGCACTACCATAATGCCGTGTTCCATCAGGCTTTCCATTGCAGGACCGCCAATACCGCCACAGATAACCACTTCAATGCCTTCCGCAATCAATGCGGCTACCGTCTGTGCATGACCAAGCCCTTCATTTTCCAATACACTCTTGCCTACCAGTTTTCCATTTTCCATGGAATAAACCGTAAATTTCTTGCATCCGCCGAAGTGGCCGAATACATTCTTATTTTCGTCCGTGGCTACCGCAATCTTATATACTCCGCCCTGTGCACCCTTCTGTGCTCCAAAGCCGCGGCCACCTGCCGCTGCACTCTTTTCTACCGGAAGTGCCTCTTCTAAAATGTCAGCTGCCGTATCCATCCAGTCACCGGTAATACCTTCGACATTTCCGGCATCAATTGCCTCTGCAATACTTGCGTCAAGCGGAAGCTTTGAAAGTACAGGAAGATGGAACTTTGCAGAAATCTCATCGATGTGGCTCTTTCCGAATACGGAAATCTTTTCACCACAATTGCCGCACTGGATGTAGCTGTAGTTTTCTACCAGACCAAGCACCGGAACATCCATAGCCTTTGCCATGTTCACTGCCTTTGACACAATCATGGAAACCAGTTCCTGAGGGCTGGTTACAATAATAATACCGTCGAGCGGCAGAGACTGGAATACGGTCAGAGGTACATCACCGGTTCCCGGAGGCATGTCCACAAACATGTAATCCACTTCGCCCCAAAGCACCTGAGACCAGAACTGCTTTACCGTACCTGCAATAACAGGACCTCTCCAGATAACCGGAGTCTCCTCATCTTCTAATAATAAGTTCACAGAAATCATAGACACATCATTCTTGGATGTCGCAGGAATAATGCCGAGTTCATTTGCCTGTACCATTCCCTTTACGCCAAATGCCTTCGGAATGGAAGGGCCGGTTACGTCAGCATCCAAAACCGCGGTCTTGTAACCCTTGCGGTTCATCAGTACGGAAAGATAAGAAGTCACAAACGACTTTCCTACACCGCCCTTACCACTGACAACACCGATTACTCTCTTTACGTTACTGTATTCATTCATTGGCTCCAAAAATTCACTCTTATCCGGCTTTCTGGAACCGCAACTGCTGCCACAACTGGAACAATTTCCGGAACAGGAACCTTCCTGTTCGTATCTTAATTCTTCGCTCATACAAATATCTCCTTCCTTGTCAAGCGTTTCTGACAATCGTTCTTGCTTATCTTAAACGCTCCTAACAGTATACTCTCTTTCCCCTAAAAATTCAAGGTTTCGGACTTTGATTTACAGAAGTTTCATAAATCAATTTCCTTTTCTTCTGCTCCTTTCTCCGGTACACCGATGGCAAATCTCCAAACAACTCTTTGAACTTCTCCGCAAAATACATCTGATTCCCGTAACCGACCAGTTCCCCTACCTCGCCGATTGGCGTGTCCGTTCTGCGAAGCAGCGCTGCCGCCGCATTCAGACGCGAACGGCTCCGCAACTCCAAAAAGCTCATTCCGTATTCCTCTTCCAATATCCGTGCCGTCTGCCTGGTACTCAGATTCAAATATTCAGCCAGCTTTTCCAGCGTAATATCCTTATATTGATAAATCATCGTCTCATCAATAATGAACTTCCGTCTTTCATAGTTTTCTGCCCCATCCTGCTCTGTAGATGTATGCGTTCCGCGCTGTTGCCGCAGCAGCTGAACCGTCATCTGTTTTAACAGGCTCTGAATCATGTCACGATAGGCAACATCCTTTTTCTGCGCCTCCTCTTCCAAGGCCCTGAAGTACTCTGCAAACACCGGTACATTCTCCTTAAGCAAAA
This sequence comes from Lachnospiraceae bacterium, assembly GCA_015057585.1. GTDB lineage: Bacteria > Bacillota > Clostridia > Lachnospirales > Lachnospiraceae > SIG299. The sequence goes on from SVEF01000017.1 coordinate 37,466, forward strand.
ACCCCTGTTCCCAAAACCATGCATACAAATCCTCGGTGTCTTCCCCCTTAACCTTCTGCACATCAAAGCAAAAGGTATATTCCTCCATCAGATTCTGCCAATGTGTTCTCTGTTCGTGAAATGTCTTCGGCGGAATCAAATACAAAACACCATCCGACAACGGATAATTCCCCTCCTGTAAAACTAAAATTCCCTCTCCGCCGCAAATATAATGCAGTTCAAAAAAGCTGTGCATATGATTCGGAAAATTTTCATAAAACAAGGTACGCTTCGCCTCTACCAAACGGAACTGCGCATTCTCTATCCTAAAAGTAATGTTCAATTTTGAAAAATCAAGCCCCTGCCACATAAGCCACCTCCGTCCGTTCTGATACAGAGTATAGCATTTTCCCAACAAACCCACAAGTTATTTATACACTTTTCAGACGCAGAAAAACGAAACACGTCCGAATCATATATATTCCGAACAGATAACCCATGATATAATAGAAACAAATGATTAACTAAAATCAAAAAGGAGGCTTTTATGAAAAACACAAAAAAACGGCTTTTGTCTGTTCTTGTGCTTATATCCCTGCTGACCACGTTCGGCTGCGGCGGACCGGGCACATCTGATACACCGACACCGGGACCGACCGGCACAACAGCACCGACAGAAGCAGCAAAACCAACCGAAACACCGGATGCCGACCCGACTGCGGCACCAACAAAAGCGCCGGATGCCCCGACAGTGACTCCGGCAGAGGAAAATCCGGACATCTCCGGAGGAGAGGATGAGACAGGCGAACCTCCTGTCGTGGAAATTACAGGTATGGAATACAGACTTTGGTATGACGATCCGGCAAGAGACGGCTATTCCGATTGGGAAAAGAAAAGTCTTCCTGTCGGCAACAGCAGCATCGGCGGCAACATCTTCGGCCGATACGACAAGGAACATATCACACTGAACGAAAAAAGTTTTTGGACCGGTGGTCCGTCGGCAAGCCGTCCGGATTACATCGGCGGTAACATTATAGAAAACGGTAATTACGGCGAAACCCTTGCCGAAGTACAGCGGCTGTTTTTATCCGGTGATACCGAGGCCGGACAGAAATTATGTGAAAAGCTCATCGGAACCTGGGACGGCTACGGCGGCTACCAGCTGTTCGGCAACCTGTATATGGACTTCGGCACCGTTGCAAAGAAGGAAGTCACAAACTACTACCGCGACCTCAATTTAAAAACAGGGATTGCCTCTGTCGTATATGACAAAAACAATACCCACTTTGAACGTGAAATTTTTACCAGTTACCTTGAAAATGTCATGGTGATTCATCTGACTGCAGACGGAACGGATACTCTGGATTTTGTCCTTTCCTTAACACCTGAAAATACCGACCCTGCCAAACGGCAGACTACCATCACGGCAGACGGAAACCAAATTGATTTTTACGGAACACTGGAGGACAATCAGTTAAAATACAGTGCCTTCTTAACCGTGCAGACCGGCGAAGAAGGTACCGTTGCACCACAGGACGGCACAAAACTTGCTATCAGCGGCGCAAGAGAGGTTACCATTCTTCTCAGCATGGGAACCGACTATAAAAATACATATCCGGAATACCGTTCCGGTGAGACGATGGACGAGTTAAAGGCACGTGTCCGCGCCTGCGTAGACAACGCCGCCAAAAAGTCCTACGAAGCCCTCCGTGCTTACCATGTGGCAGACGTTTGGGAAATGATGAACCGCGTCGAGGTTGATCTTGGACAGGTACTTCCTGAAATTCCGACCAACGACCTGTTGAACGCTTATAAAAAAGATACGCTTCCTCAGGAAGAACGTGCCTATCTGGAAGCACTGCTGTTCCAGTACGGCAGATACCTTCTGATTTCCTCCTCCAGAGGAGAAACGCTTCCTGCTAACTTACAGGGTATCTGGGTAGGCAAAAACGGCAGCGACTGGAGCTCTGACTACCATATCAATGTCAATCTTCAGATGAACTACTGGCCGGTCTATAATACCAATCTTACCGAGTGTGCACTTCCGCTCATTGATTACGTGGAAAGACTAAGAGAACCGGGCCGTGTCACTGCAGAAATTTACTTTGGAGTCAAGTCGGATGCAACGCATCCGGAAAACGGATTTACCGCCAATACCCAGACCACACCGTTCGGCTGGACTTGTCCGGGATGGAGTTTTGACTGGGGCTGGTCACCGGCAGCTGTGCCGTGGATCATCCAGAACGTTTGGGAATATTATGAATACACCTTAGACGAGACCATGTTAAAGGAAATGATTTATCCGATTATGAAGGAGCAGGCTATCTTCTACCAGCAGATTCTTGTAAAGGATGAAAACGGCGAGCTCATTTCCACTCCTTCCTACTCTCCGGAGCAGGGTCCGAGAACCAACGGCAATACCTATGAACAGACGCTCGTATGGCAGCTGTTCACCGATACCATTACCGCTGCTGAAATTGTCGGCGAGGACAAAGCTTTGATTTCCGAATGGAAGGAAGTTCTCGCGAACTTAAAGGATCCGATTGAAATCGGCGAAAGCGGTCAGATTAAAGAATGGTACCACGAAACGTATCTCGGCAGTATTACCAGCGCCGAAAACTATAACCACCGCCACATCTCCCACTTGCTTGGTCTTTATCCGGGCGATTTGATTTCCGAGGAGACTCCGGAATGGTTTGACGCCGCTCTCGTTTCCATGCAGAACCGTACCGACAAATCCACCGGTTGGGCAATGGGGCAGCGTATTAACACCTGGGCAAGACTCGGAAACGGAGAAAAGGTATACGAACTTATCGGACTTTTGTTTGACAGCGGTATTTATCCAAACCTCTGGGATACCCACCCGCCATTCCAGATTGACGGTAACTTTGGTTACACAGCCGGTGTGACCGAGGCTCTTATACAGAGTAACATGGGTTACATCAATCTGCTTCCTGCTCTTCCGGACGAATGGGCAGACGGCAGTTTCCGCGGTCTCGTGGCACGCGGCAATTTTGAAGTGGACATGACCTGGAGTGACAAGGCAGCAAGCGAAATTACGATTTTATCTAAGAACGGCGGTACCTGCACGGTACAGTTTGAAGCCTCCGAGGATGTAAAAATTACGGATGCAAACGGAAATCCGGTTACTTTCACAAAGGTAAAAGAAAACCGTTTCTCCTTCGAAACAGAAAAAGGCAAGACCTATACTATCCGCAATGCATTTCCATATTCTGCACCAAAGGAGTTCTCTGCAAAGAGAATCTCCGATTACGAAGTCGATTTATCCTGGGCAGGTATGGAAGGAGCAACGGAATACGTTGTTTACCGTGCAATGAACAATGGTGACTTTGCAGAGGTTCTCCGCACCAAGGAAACCTCGATTACTGATGTAACTGCAGTGACTATGAGTTTTGAAGATGTCTATACCTATAAAGTAGCAGGTCTTTCGCCTGCCGGAAAGCACGGTATATTCTCCCTCCCGGCAGAAGCAGGTACGTTAAGCAATGCGATTATCGACTCTAACAACAGCAAGGTAGTGTATACCGGTGATTGGTCCGTCTTTATGGAAAGCGACCACTATGAGAGCACCAACAACTGCTCCTGGACACCGGGGGCTACCGCAGAGCTTAACTTTACGGGAACGGGAATTGAAGTTTACTCTGTAGCAAAGAAAAACTATAACGCATTCAAGATTACCGTGGACGGAGTGGCATACGCGGACTACTACTCTGCCTATGCCGCATCTACTACACCGGACACCTTGATTTGCTCTGTTACCGGTTTGGAAAGCGGTACGCACACCCTCCGGATTGAAGTTATGGAGGATAAAGTAACTCCGGCAAACGACCACAGCGTTTCCTTAGACTACTTCAAAGTATTGTCGGGAGCAAAAAAAACACCGGTCAGCTCCGTTACTGTAGTTTCTGAAAATCAGGTCGCACTGTTAACCGAAATCGGACAAAGTATCTCCTTATTTGCGCAGACCTTGCCGGAAAACGCAGATTACAAAGCAGTCACCTGGTCCGTAAAAGATACCTCCGGTGCTCCGGTAAAAGAAGTCACTGTTTCTGCTGACGGAATCGTTACCGTAACCGGGGCTTATAACGGAACCGTCGCTGTGACCGCAACCGCAGCTGACGGAGGCGGTGCTTTTGACGCCTTTGAAATTCAGGTGTCTACCGCAGAAGGTCCTGTGGCCAGCCGTAATCACCTGTATCAAACAGAGTTGGAGCTCATTCTCGGCAAAGTATATAACAGCAGTTACACCACCAAATGGATGACGGACGGTGAGATTTCCAACAACCGCTTCGCCTCTGTGGACAATGGCTCGGATGTCGGTTTTGAAGTTGCTTTTGACTATGCCAAAACTATCAACACCCTGCTCATTTATGAGCGGACCGATTTATCCTATGACCAGTCCAATCCGGGCGGCGGAAACTCCCGTTTCACTAAGGTAGACATCCAGATATATAACGGCTCGGAATGGGTAACCAAAGCAAGTGCAAGTGCCGCTTACAGCGTGATTGATAACAATACGGTTCTGCATGAACTTTCATTTGACGAAGTGTCTGCGGATAAGTTCCGTTTTATCCTTTATCATAACGGTGAAGGAAAGGGTGGCATCACCCTTTGGGAGATGGAAGCTTACAACCGTATCACTACTACAGAAAATGCGGATTACAGCGCATTGATTACCGCTCTTGACAAAGCCGCTCTGTGTATGGAGTCCGATTTTACCGCAACGAAGTATAAAGAGTTCCAAGCAGTTCTTACCAATGCGGTTCTTTGTGCAAACGATGCTACTGCAACTCAGGAGGAAGTGGATGCTGCTGCAAAGGAGTTGGGCGCATTGATTGGCGGATTATCCTTTACTCCTTCCTGTACGGATATCGATGTCATGACTCCATCCGCACAGCTCGGAGTGGGCGATGAAATGCCACTTTACGTATTGGCAAATCAAGACCGCGGATTTGAGACAGTGGTTCCTTTAAACGACCTTACCGTGACATGTAAGAACGGATGCCTTACCTATAAAAACGGAATCCTCACTGCTACACGCGCAGGCGAAGAGACCGTGACGGTAAGTGCTTATGGAGTGACAAAGGAAATTAAGATTTTAGTGACGGAGAATTAATAACAACCAGACAGAAGAGCTGCCCTTTATTAGAACAGCTCTTCTGTGTTACTTAAAACATACGCCCACTTTGAATTGTTTACTTATTGTCTGTTGAACAGTTTATCCCAAAATTCATCCCAAGCTCCATTCTCTTTTGGATAGGTATATCTCTTCCCTGACCCATCAATAATCTGGCAAGTAACTTCATTCGACAAGGTTATTTCAATATCTACCTCCGAATTACGAATATATAGTTCATAATTAGTTCCTTTACCATCAAAAATATCGTCCTCTAAAAGTTCGGTTCCCGGAATATAAATGGTCAACGTGCGAAGTTTCTCTAAATATTCAAAGTGCAACTTCACTTTATCTTTGTGTAAGATGACTACACTGCTTTTATTATCTCCTTCTTTCAATGTAATCTGCTTATTAGGATTTTCTTCCGTGATTACAAGATAATCATCACCGCTACTTATGTCAATCTCTTGCTGCTTTACCGACGCATCTATGAAAAATAGCCAATCCGTTGAAAGCGTCAATTTCTGATGCCATGGATCATTTAAGCTGTATGGATTCTCTAATTTCTCACTAGGATAAAGATTGCGTGGCTCAGGTATTCTATAACACTTTTTCGCAGGATTATATGTCATAAAGGAGAAGATGTGATGTCCGTTTAAACCATTCTCTTCTTGATAATAATGCGACCTTGCATTTGTGAACATAGTACCAAACTTATGAAATTCATTATTTAATTTGGTAATCAAGTTTGATGAGGACACTACTTCTGTTAAATAATTAGTACAGTTCCAGTTACTAGCCGTCTTTTGATAAACACTTGCATCCGGATACCATACAATTCTTGTATCAATATTCTTATACGCATCTAAAACGATATTATTCCATGCAATTCCATTTGCACCATTCACTGTTATAGCAGGTGTATTTGTATATGCGCAAACATACATTGCAAGTGCTCCTCCCAAAGAGTGTCCAGTAAGATTTATGTCTTTATATTTACCCGTATAAATAAAACACACTAACTCGTAATAATCAAGTGCTTCAGGAAATTGTTCAGATAATGTTTTCATTGCCGCAAATTCAAGATCGCTTATATAGTCTTTCAAATCATCGCTTCCGCCATAGGAAACGGTAAGGCTCTTTGTATTTGGATTTAAAAACGTCATAGCAGTAAAACCACTCTTCGCAATTGATATATAATCTAAAATGATACATTCACCTATCATGGTGCGTAGATATAATTCTGTATCAAAGGTTCCGCTATCTTTAATAACCGTTTTTAATATGCCTTCTTCCCTAAGCGCATCAAGATATTGATTTACCGTCTTTGTCTTTTTACCTACAAATTCTTGCAATATTTCCTTAGCACGCTCATTTCTTCCCGGATAATATACTAATTCACTAAAAGCAAATGCACGATACTCTTCCGAATATGTATTATCCTGTTTTACAGCTATTGCACCAGTTCTATCATAAATACGATAAGAAACACCATATGGTAAGATAAGTTCAACGTCAACAAAGGATTTTTTAATGTTTACTTTGTAATTTGAACCTGCATCGGTACATACGATATCTTTTTGCTCAATTTCAATACCCGTAATATAAATATCCACTACAGCCGGAGTCTCCAAATCACCAAATTGTAATTTTACTTTTGGATCGTGTATTATACATGAAATTTTTCTAACATCTGAACCATCTTCCTTTTTATCAATCAACAGCATAGAGTCATGAAGGTTGTTCTTTGGTACCACAACATAATCTACATCACTTATATCCACTTGATTGTGTCCACCCATCGTTCCGATAAAAAATAGTCCATCCGTAGCAATAGACAATTCTTGGTGAAATGGATCATTCAGGCTATATGGATTCTCCAAAGTTTCACTTGGAAACGCGTATTGAATTTTTCCTGTACGATCAAGCGAATAAGGTATTGTAAATCGACTTTGTTCAGCATCATAAACCATAAACGCAAATATATGATGCGTCCCTACTTCATTCGTTTTTTGATATGGCAACACAATTCCTTTTGTATACTTCGTGCCAAAATCATGAAACCAATAATTCAAAGACGTAGAAAAGAAACCATTCACACTAAACTTTATTTGTTCGGTCAAATAATTGGTACAATTCCAATCACCAGCCACCTTATGATAGACATTTGCCTCTGGATACTTTGCTATTCTCATATTAATGTTCTGATACGCATCTAAGATAATATTATTCCATGCAATTCCATTTGCACCGTTTACTGTTATAGTAGACTCATTTGTATACGCGCAAACATACATTGCGAGCGCACCACCTAAAGAATGACCGGTAAGCTTAATTTCTTTACACGTTTTCTTATAAGTTGCTCTTATTTTCTCATAATAGTCAAGTGCTTCCGGAAATTGTTCTGGAAGAGACTCACACATTGCAAACACAGCATCTTGTGTCCAGTCTTTCAGCCAATCATTTGGTTCAGTACCCCCGTAAGAAATCGTAATGCTCTCTGTTTCCGGATTAAAGAATGCCATGGCAGTAAATCCGTTTTTTGTATTTGGCTGATAATCCAAAATAGAACACTCTCCTATCATAGTACGTAAATACAATTCCGTATCAAATGTTCCGCTATCGCCAATCACCTTTTTTAACAAACCTTTCTCTTTAAGTGCATCAAGATATTGGTTCACAGTCTTTTCTTTATTACCAACATACTCTGCCAAAAGTTTTTCGGCTTGTTTATTTCTTCCCGGATAATATACCAATTCACTAAATGCAAATGCTCGGTACTCCTCCGAATACGAATTGTCCTGTTTGCTGCTAACAGATGACGGTGTTATCGGTGTAATTGTCGAAGAATCATCCACCACATACTTACCACTCACATATGCCGTCTGACCTTTATAAACCAAACGATACCATCCGGTTTCATTACATCTTCCGGTAACTATTATTTTATCATCCTTTTTTAATACGCCTAATTTATCACCCTTTGTGGATGGCAAGGAACGTACATTAACGTCTGCCTTCACAGACATGGATTGCTCCAAATCAGTGAACGTAAATTCCGGCTTAGATGTCGGTGGCTCCGGTGTTATCGGTGTAATTGTCGGTGGTTCTGCGGGCGGTGTAACACCGGCCGTAACATAATTTCCGCTTACATATGCCGTTTTTCCGTTGTAAACAAAACGATACCAGCCGGTCTCAACGCACTTTCCTGTAACAAGAATCTTTTCATTCGCTTTTAACGACCCCCATCTGTCTCCCTTTGTTGACGGTAAGGAGCGCACATTGACATCTTCTTTCACATACATTGTCTGGTTTAATTCGACAAAAGTATATTCCGGGCCGGATGTTACCGGAGGTGTCGTCGGTGGTGCCGTTATCGGTGCCACCTGTGCCGTAATATACACTTTCTCACCAAGATATGTATTTTCATCATAATACGCAGTTACACATACCACATAGTTGCGCCCTGCCTTTAAGGTCCCAGCCGGGATAACCACACTCGTTTCACGGATTTTCGTACTCGGCACTACCCAGTTATTTAAGCCCGTTGTTATATCCGAAACCGCATAATGGTAGTATTTTGCATTCTTTGCTTCTGTCCACATGAGAATTAAACCTGCATCTGCAGAAACCGTCGCATCCTCAGCCGGACAAACGATATCAAATTCACCCACTTTAACTTTCTCAGTAGGAGTCGGCGGAACCGTCACCGGTGCATCTACTACTTTTACCTTTGTGGAGTACAATTCAACACTGCCGCCGTTCTCATTTTTAGCATAGATATACAAACGGTAGGTTCCCGCTTTTGTAAAGATATCCTTACCTACGACAAAGCTTCCTGCCTGATTCAGATTAAACGAACTCTTATGTAAACCCTCCTGCGAGTAGAGGACATAGTTATAGTTGTTATTACTCTCCAAATACGTATTGATGTGTACTTTATCTATCGTTCCTCCGTTTCCTTGTACATAACCTGATAAGGAGAAGCTGTCTCCTATTGTCACTGTCGTTTCAATATCTATGTTCGAAATATATGGGGCCGGTACCGGAGTTGGCGTTGGTGCTGCTGCCACCTTAATATCCACAGAATAAAGTTCCTTGCTTTCTCCGCCTTCGTTTTTCGCATAGATAAACAATCGATAGGTACCCGGTTGTTCAAAAATATCTTTACCAACTTCATAGGTCCCGACATTACTCATTTCAAACCAACCATTACCCAGTCCGGATTCAGAGAACAACACATACTGCCAATAATTATTGCTTGGCATGTAGGTATTGATATGAACCTTATCGAGCATGGCTCCGTTTCCTTCTATGTAACCGGACATAGAGAAAGTGTCTCCCATCTTTAAACTCGTCGGGATATCCATTCCCCAAACATATGGTTCCGGCACCGGCGTCGGTGTTACTTCTGCTTTCTCCACCCTGATTTCCATCGAAATCAATTCTGCACTATCTCCACCTTCATTTTTCGCGTACAAGAACAGAAGGTAGGTTCCTTCCTTCTCAAAAATGTCTTTTCCTACCACATAACTACCTGCTTTGCTCAATGAAAATGAGGTTACATTTAATCCTTCCTCCGAGAACAAAACATAATTATAGTTATTGTTACTTTTCAGATAAGTATTGATATGTACCTTATCCAACGTTCCGCCATTTGCCTTCACATAACCTGACAAGGAAAATGTATCTCCCATTTTCACACTCGCCGAGATATTCACATTGGAAGCATACGGTTCCGGCACCGGCGTCGGTGTTACTTCTGCTTTCTCCACCCTGATTTCCATCGAAATCAATTCTGCGCTTTTTCCACCTTTATTCTTCGCATACAAAAACAGAAGGTAGGTTCCTTCCTTCTCGAAAATATCTTTTCCTACTACATAACTGCCTGCTTTGCTCAATGAAAATGAGGTTACATTTAATCCTTCCTCCGAGAACAAAACATAATTATAGTTATTGTTACTTTTCAGATAAGTATTGATATGTACCTTATCCAACGTTCCGCCATTTGCCTTCACATAACCTGACAAGGAAAATGTATCTCCCATTTTCACACTCGCCGAGATATTCACATTAGAAACATACGGTTCCGGTACAGGTGTCGGTGTTGCTCCTGCTTTTGTTTTAAAATCGACATAGGTGCCCCAGGAATCCACATCATTATAAGCGGTAACATAAATGCGATATTTCATTCCCGGTTCCAGATAAGAAGCACTGATTTTGTATGACCTATTTGTTCCTACTTTGGTAGATGGAATAATTTCTGTCCCCTCGGTACGATTCACAAGGCAAACCCTATAATATTCCACATTAGAGGAAGATGACCACTTGACAGTCAGGCTTGAATCCGCATCCACATAATCTCCTTCTGAAGGATTTGTAATCTCAAAATCGCCCGGTTCTTCCAATTCTGTTATTGTAACATCCTCTTCATACAGTAAAACACCGGTTCCACCTTCATTTTTTCCCCATACCTTTACCGTATATGTGGTGCTATTAAACATAATATCTTCACCTATAGTAAAACTTCCCAACTTAGACATTCTATAGCTGGATGTGTATGGAAATTCTTCTGCAATTACTCCAGAATCATTTGAGTTATCCGGATCATAATAATGAATATAGATTTTCTCAATCGTTCCACCATCCCCATAAACAGTTCCCGAAAATTTTAATGTGTCACCAAAGGTATACTCATCGTCATTTAAACTTCCGGTGTAATACGGTTCCGAAGCCGAATTGACACTCACTGGAACCATGACCAGCCCCGTAAGTAATAAAACTGCCATAATAAATACTAAAAATTTTACCCTCTTTCGCATAATGTTCCTCCACTTTTTTATTATTCTCGCTTGACCTTTACAATATAGCATACTGACTACCATACGTGCGAGAAGGGGAGGATTTTCCTTTTCGGTTCCTCCCCAATATATATAATATTCAATTATTATAGCATTACTGCATTTTTTGTGTTACACTACAAGTGTAACTGCCGCTTTCTTTCAATATCTTTCTATGAATTAAGAAATTCTTTTCTGTTCTTTATTCGACTGCGTGCGCGCATATAATCATTCCTAAGAAAGAAACTAGGAATGCCATCCAAACCCAAAAAGACAATTTATATTCAATTATTATAGCATCCGGCAAAAAGTGACGAATTAACAGAGCATATAAAATACATGCGAACAATATTAGCATCAAAAGTCCACCAATACATCCTACACGAGTCTTCCTTGCCTCCGCCTTCCCTGCCTCCGACTTCCGTCCTAGCCGTTCCAGCTCCGTTGTACCTTTTCCTATAGCATCAAATACATTCGCTGAATAGCGTGGATTTATTAATGCATATACTAACCCATCCTTTTTATTAATTATTCCCGCTCTGTTCGGATCCCCTAAAAGCGACTTCTTCAAGTCATTCAGGGAATAAAATTCCTTCATTATTTCTTCATACTCTCCTACGTTTTTATCCAACAAAAATTCCGCATACTGATAGCAACGCAAGCAATACAGCAATATAAAAATAGTTTCATCACTTAGTTCGTCGATAGAATATTCTCTAAAATACAGGCCAAAATACCCCCATCCGAATCCCCAAGTTGCGGCACCATAAAGGTCATTAAATGAACTTAACGTATTAGCATTACCCTCTTTCAGAAATTCCTGTATACATATTCCCTCGACTATGAAATTTTCTAAAGTTTCTTTTATTCCTCCATATCCTTTGTTTCTCCACTCGATTATCGGTGTTATGTAGTTCTCTATTACATTTTCAACCCTCTGTTGCGATAATTTGTATCCAAATTTCCAGTCCTTGCTCTCCGGTCCCTCGTTAAAATTCCCCGGATTCACAAACATTTTCCAATGTTTTCTGAGATATTCCTCAATCAGTTGATTACGTTTCCTCAAAAGGTACTCTGTATTAATCTCTGCAGTAATAACTTTTGCTGTTCTCAATTCCTTCTTATATTTAGACAAAAAATAGATTTCCTTTCGAATACATTCTCCAAAATACTCCATCAAACTCAAAATACTACCAACACTGCTAAAACGCGGTCTTCTGCTGTAATATTGATCAGAACATATTTGCCAAGAAGAAGAGAAAAGATCAATATAATAATCCATCGTTTCCCATTCCATTATGTCACGATAAGTTCTCTCACTACAATATTTTTTCCACCGCGTTTGAATTGCATTGGACATCATATCAATTTTCTCTCTGGCCTTCCATTCTCTCTCAAAAGTAATAGTTTTTTCGCGAAATTCATCTATCTTTTTTCTGCGTTCACGGACGAACTCATCGCCCTCAATAACTTCTTGTCTTAAGGCTTCCCATTCCCGCTCTTTCGCCTCTTGTGCTTCCCTGCTCCATATACTTACTTTCTCAGCGAATATATCATTAATCTTCTCTGCATCTTTTAAACTTGTCTCTGCCTCGAATATTCCTTTATGCCGGTCTACCATTTCTTTTGTTTTTGCCGCGGCAGATTTTCTTCCATCCCACAGCGCAACCTCTGGTGCTTCGCCTCTTTCAAACATTTCTTTAGCTTTTCTTTCGTTCTCTGTCATTGCATTTTCCTCCCAAAATATTTTTTATCATTTTACCACTTGTACTTTGTTTTTGCAACATTACACTTTGCATTTGCAGTATTTTGTATTGTTTATCTATCTTTTGAAAACAATTAAACTATCCGTGAGGTGAACATCATGAATGAAAGACGTAAACAAGAATACAAAATGATTGGACTAAATATAGCCTATTACAGAAAACTAAAGGGACTTACTCAACTTGAACTCGCAGAGGCAGTCAATATCAGCCGCACCCATATGAGCAACATCGAAGCACCTAATATGCACACTTCCATTTCTCTGGAAACATTATTGGACATTGCGGTTGCGCTTGACATCCCGGCTGCTAGTTTACTTACATTTAAAAACGTTTAAACAAAAAAAGTAGAAGGACACAGTGCACTTCACTACCATCCTTCTACTTTTTCTTGCCACTTAAATTACTTAAACTGCCTCCGGCAGACAACATTCCGTAAACTCAACGGAACCATCTTCCATGTTTACATTACAGCTTGCATAATACGGAGCAAACTCTTCATCATCTATAAGCAAATAACCTGTCTCTTTTTCTTCCGGCTCCGGTCGGTCATCAACGCCGACATAGCATTCCATAATTCCGTCATTCTCCCCACAAGAACATACTCCTAAGTCTGCATGCTTCTTGCAAAACTCATAGCCAATCTTGTCAATACATGCCCTGATTCCGATTCTTTTTGCTTCTTCTGCTGTTAACATATCAAAATACCTCCTTCAATAATTCTTCGAAAGTCTCTTTAAAAAATTCATGTTCGTTTCCGGTTGTATAGGATATTATAATGCTTTTCTCCTGTCCGATTTTCCTTAAGAAATTCCTGTCCGCAGCGGATGGTAGAATTCTCCCTCTGTCTGCATGTGTATGCGCAATCAATTCCAATTTTCCTGTCATTAACCTGTCATACAACGTTCCTTCAAATTTGCAACGATGTGCCATACCATGAAACAGAACATCCTCTCTCTTCCCTCGCAACAACGCAAACTCATGCTGTGTAGCCGCAGACAAATATGCAATATCCTTTACGGTCACACTTTCTCTTTGTAGTATTACCCAGTCCCCGGATTCCGGAACCCTCTCTAATAACTTTTTCCTGTGTTCATTTAGTCCTGCCTGTCCATTTCGGATAGCCTCCAGCGAAAGTCGCATCGACTCACCGGATTTCAACACAAGTCTGTCCTCTTCCATATAACTCCTCCTATGTCGCAAATATCGTCCAGGAGGTCTGAAAATCTCCTGCTCATCCTTTGGATTAAAAGCATGGATTTTCAGAAAATATCACGAGATGATAAGAATGGCATTCGCCGGATTTCAGAGAAACTATGCTTTGCCCCAAATATAACACAAAGTGTAACCTCTGTAAATAGTGCACAAAAAAAGTAGCAGTTTACACAAAAAACGGGGTGTTTTTTGTGCAACCTGCTACTTTTATGTACTATATCAATTATTCTCCCTAATGTTCCCTCTATCCGTATAAATCCACCTAGTTATTGATGAACTTATCTTCTTCATTGTTCCAGCTGTACAGTGCACGGATTTCCTCGCCCACCTTTTCTGCCGGATGCTCTGCTGCGAGCTTTCTCATTGCCTTAAAGTGTACCTGACGGCCGGCACCGGACATATCAAGCAGGAATTCCTTTGCAAAGCTTCCGTCCTGGATGTCGGAAAGTACCTTCTTCATGGCCTTCTTGGTTTCTTCTGTGATAATCTTTGGACCTGTGATGTAGTCACCGTATTCTGCTGTGTTGGAGATGGAATATCTCATGCCTGCAAAACCGGACTGGTAAATCAGGTCAACGATTAACTTCATTTCGTGAATACATTCAAAGTAAGCATTTCTCTCATCATAACCTGCTTCCACTAAAGTCTCAAAGCCTGCCTGCATCAGGGCACAAACGCCGCCGCAAAGAACTGCCTGTTCACCGAAGAGGTCTGTCTCTGTCTCTGTACGGAAGGTGGTCTCTAAAACGCCTGCTCTTGCACCGCCGATGGCTGCTGCATAAGCCAGTGCCATGTCAAGTGCCTTTCCTGTTGCATCCTGCTCTACTGCTACGAGACAAGGAACACCCTTACCTGCCTGATACTCGGAACGTACGGTATGGCCAGGTCCCTTTGGCGCAATCATGGTAACGTCTACATCTGCCGGTGGCTTGATGCAACCGAAATGGATGTTAAAGCCATGCGCAAACATTAACATGTTGCCTGCTTCCAAGTTTGGCTCGATGTCCTTTTTGTACATATCTGCCTGTAATTCATCATTGATTAAAATCATGATGATATCCGCCTTCTTTGCTGCTTCTGCTGCAGTGTATACGGTAAAGCCCTGCTTCTCTGCCTTTGCCCAGGACTTACTTCCCTCATAAAGACCGATGATGACATTCACACCGGACTCCTTCATATTTAATGCGTGTGCGTGACCCTGGCTGCCGTAACCGATGACTGCCACTGTCTTTCCGTCCAATAACGATAAATTACAATCCTGCTGATAATAAATGTTTGCCATAGTTTACATCCTCTCTTCCTTTTAATCATCTATATACTCGCCCATATCTCCTGCACCTCTGGAAAGGCCGGTGATACCGGTGCGGGCAATTTCCTTAATTGTGTAACCCTCTAACAATTGTACGAACGCTGCAAGCTTTGCTTCGTTTCCGGTAAGTTCCACCATCAGGGAATCCGGTGCAACGTCTACAATCTTTGCCCTGAAAATATCTGCAATGGAAATCACGGACTGACGTTCTGCCGGAGTCACGGCAACCTTGACTAAAATCAGTTCCCTGCATACCGACTGGTTTGGCACCAGTTCTTTAATTTCCTTTACATCCTCTAACTTTGCGAGCTGCTTCTTAATCTGGTCAAGAATCTGCTCATCTCCTGTGGCAACCACGGTCATTCTGGAGTATTCCGTATTTTCTGTCGCTCCTACCGTCAGACTGTCAATGTTATAGCCTCTGCGGCTGAACAATCCGGCAACACGGCTCAATACACCAAACGTGTTTTCCACAAGAATTGATAAAACCATTTTACGCATTGCAATTCAACCCTTTCTCTTTTTGCCGCTTTAATTCGTTATAGCGTTAATGCGATTTGTATCATTGTATACCCCAACAAGGCGAATGTCAAGAGCAAAAAGGCACAAAAAATGAAAAAAATCAGGAACTGTGCCAAAACACAATTCCTGATTCCGAATTTCATAAATTAACGCTATGATTTTACTTTAAATACTCAAGTAACCAAGCATATCCTTCATCAATGGCACGGATAACTGCCTTAGAGGAGAAGGTTGCACCGGA
The DNA here is from genome assembly GCA_015057585.1 of Lachnospiraceae bacterium. Classification (GTDB taxonomy): domain Bacteria; phylum Bacillota; class Clostridia; order Lachnospirales; family Lachnospiraceae; genus SIG299. The sequence goes on from SVEF01000017.1 coordinate 53,472, forward strand.
TACTACCTCAACGGTTGTAATCTCAGTTCCTGTCTGCTGTTCCGGAGCAGGAGCTGTTTCCGGCTTTTCGGTCTTTGCTTCCGCAGCCTGAGCAATTGCCTCATCAATGAGTGCTACTGCACCTGCAACGTTGATGCTGACACCGGATACTACATCGGTATAGCCCTTTTCATTCATGATACCGTCTGTACCCTGAATATTTACAACGTAATCACCTACTGCTTCCGACTGAGTTTCCCAAACCGGACCGTCTGCTGTCATCACATACTTGCCTGTTGTGGAAAGTACGGACTTTAAGGAACCGTTGTATACTTCATCCCATTCTACGGAGATAATCTTACCGCCTGCTACTACGATAGTTACGAATGCGTAGTTACCCTTTTCATCAGCTGTTGCCTTTGTCTGGTAAACGCCATCCTGTAATTCAACCGTTCTGCCTGCCTGTGTAAGCGCCTGATCGATGAGCTTCAGCGCACCTGCAACGTTGATGCTGACACCGGATACTACATCGGTGTAGCCCTTTTCGTTTGCAATGCCTTCTGTTGTCTGATTGTCTACTACATACTTACATACGCTTTCAGACTGTGTCTGCCATACCGGCTTCATTACATACTTGCCTTCCTTGGAAAGTGTGGACTTTAAGGAACCGTTATATACTTCATCCCAGGTTGCTGCTGTAATCTTGCCGCCTTCTACGGTTACGCTTACAAATGCGTAGTTACCCTTGTCATCTGCAGTTCCCTTTGCTTCGTAAACGCCATCCTTACCGTTTGCCTGTGTAATCGCCTGGTCAAGAAGACCAACTGCACCTGCGATATTGATGCTGACACCGGATACTACATCGGTATAGCCCTTTTCATTCATGATACCTGCGGTACCCTGATTGTCTACTACATACTGACATACTCTTTCTGCCTGAGTATTCCAGATTGGCTTCATTACATACTTACCGGTTGTGGAAAGTACGGACTTTAAGGAGCCGTTGTATGCTTCATCCCAAGTTACGGAAGTAATCTTGCCGCCTTCGATGGTTACTGTAACAAATGCGTAGTTGCCCTTTTCATCCGGAGTAGCCTTTACTTCGTAAACGCCATCCTTTAATGTGTTGGATGCCTTTGCAATTGCCTGATCAATCAGATTCAGAGCACCTGCAACATTGATGCTGACACCGGATACTACATCGGTGTAACCCTTTTCATTTGCGATACCGGCAGTTGTCTGATGATCTACCACATACTGACATACGCTTTCGGACTGTGTCTGCCATACCGGCTTCATTACATACTTGCCTTCCTTGGAAAGTGTGGACTTTAAGGAACCGTTATACACTTCATCCCAGGTTGCTGCTGTAATCTTGCCGCCTTCTACGGTTACGCTTACAAATGCGTAATTGCCCTTATCATCTGCGTTTGCCTTTACTTCGTAAACGCCGTCCTTGCCGTTTGCCTGTGCGATTGCCTGGTCAAGGAGACCAACTGCACCTGCCACATTGATGCTGACACCGGATACTACATCGGTGTAGCCCTTTTCATTCATAATGCCTGCGGTAGACTGATTGTCTACTACATACTGACATACTCTCTCTGCCTGTGTGTGCCATACCGGCTTCATCACGTATTTTCCTGTTGTGGAAAGCACGGACTTTAAGGAACCGTTATATACTTCATCCCAGGTTACGGAAGTAATCTTGCCACCTTCGATCGTTACTGTAACAAATGCGTAGTTACCCTTTTCATCTGCAGCTGCCTTTACTTCATATACGCCATCCTTTAATCCGTTACCGGAATTTGCCTGCTGCATACAGTCTTCTAAAAGACCAACTGCGCCTGCAACATTGATGCTGACACCGGATACTACATCGGTGTAGCCCTTTTCATTTGCGATACCGGCAGTTGTCTGATTGTCGACTACATACTGACATACGCTCTCAGACTGTGTCTGCCATACCGGCTTCATTACATACTTGCCTTCCTTGGAAAGTGTGGACTTTAAAGAACCACTGTACACTTCATCCCAGGTTGCTGCTGTAATCTTGCCGCCTTCTACGGTTACGCTTACAAATGCGTAGTTGCCTTTATCATCTGCATCTGCCTTTACTTCGTAAACGCCATCTTTACCATTTGCCTGTCCGATAGCCTGGTCAAGAAGACCAACTGCACCTGCCACATTGATGCTGACACCGGATACTACATCGGTGTAGCCCTTTTCATTCATGATGCCTGCGGTAGACTGATTGTCTACTACATACTGACATACTCTTTCTGCCTGGGTATGCCATACCGGCTTCATCACATACTTTCCTGTTGTGGAAAGTACGGACTTTAAGGAACCGTTATATACTTCATCCCAGGTTGCTGCAACTACCTTGCCGCCTTCTACAGTTAATGTAACAAATGCATAGTTGCCCTTGTCATCCGGAGTAGCCTGTGCTCTGTACACACCGTCCTTTAAGGTTACTTCCTCTGCTCCGCCTTCTTCGCCCGGAAGAACTTCCTCAGCTGCACTGCCGAGAATCGCGGAAATGTCCATGCCGTTTGCTGCAATCGGAAGCTTTACATTTGCAAGTACTGCCTTGTAAGCATCTTCATCTACCTTGCTGCCAAGGCCATCTGTCTCTGTATGACTGAGTACATCAAAAGAAAGTAATGTCTTTCCGTCTGCGGAGTAGGTTGCTTCAATCACCATCTCGCCAACATAACCTTCTTCTTTGATTACCAAAGTAAATGTGCCGTCTTCATTTAAAACAGCAGACTGTACCTTAGTATCACCTATAACTGTAAGCTCGGTACCCTTTTTATCGGATTCACCCTGCTGGCCACCAGGCTGTTCCTGCTGTCCGCCAGGCTGCTCCTGATTCACCGGAGTCTCCATACGAGAGAGTGCGATAGACGCACCACCGATAGCTACTGTTGCTACAGCGAGGCAAAGAATTGCCACCAAGCCATTGTCTTTTCTCTTTCTCATAATAATCTCTCCTTTGTTTATTGTAGGCGCTATGCCTACTTGTATACAAGCCGTGTTTATTATACTCTCTTTTCGCCTTATTGTAAAGTCTTTTTGCACTCAATGAAAGGAATGTTCATAAACTCGTCTCCCACCTCATTTTACCGTTGACACACCGACAAGAAACCTTTACAATCCTTATCAGAAACCGCACTTTTTGTGCAGAAAGAGGACAGATTTGAAACAGAAAAATTTCAAAAATAGGAACCCACTTTTCCATAGAATTACACTTTTGGTACTATGTACCGCGCTTGCCCTGTGTGTTTCCTGCAACCCTTCCGGGGATAAGACTCCTTCCGCGGACAACACTCCTTCCACCGAACCGCAGGGCATCGCAGAAAAAAGTGATTACCTTGTGATTCCTTTAACCTCGGGGAATACTTCTCCGATTTCGGCTATGAGTTATGATTTGCTGAATACGGTTGTTACGATCCAACTTTATGACACCGCAGACTATGACATCCTGAATGAGTGCTTTGCACTGATTGACCGCTATGAAAGAATCTTCAGCAAAACCAAGGAAGGTTCTGAGGTATATAACATTAATCACAGTACAGAAACCTCCTTCACCGTTTCGGACGAGTTACGGGAACTGCTGGCGCTTTCCCTTTCCTACTGTGCGTTGTCCGACGGTGCTTTTGATGTTACCGTTGCTCCCTTGACTTCTCTTTGGGATTTTACAAACTTAGAACACAAGACAAGTGCACCGGCTAATGAAGCAATCCGATCCGCCCTTGCACTGGTAGATTATAACGATATTCAACTAAACGGAAACACCTTATCCCTTGCCAAACCGGGTATGCAGCTTGAATTCGGTGCAATTGCAAAGGGCTATATTGCAGATAAGGTAAAAGAATTCCTGTTATTAAAAGGGGTCCGCAGCGGCATCATTAACCTGGGCGGCAATGTGCTTTTGGTTGGCGAAAAGCCGGACGGCAGCGCTTTTAACACCGGTATCCAAAAACCTTTCGAGGACCGTGACTCCGTTTTGGTTGCCATTACGGAACTGCGCGATGTTTCCATGGTGTCTTCCGGTATCTACGAACGCTATTTTTACGATGAGGACGGCAAATTCTATCACCATATTTTAGATCCAAAGACCGGCTATCCTATCAATAACAACCTGTTGCAGGTTACCATCATCAGTCCGACCTCCGCCATGGGCGATGCTCTGAGTACCTCTTGTTTCGCCCTGGGTGTAGAAAAGGGAATGGAACTTGTCCACTCCCTTCCTGATGTTTATGCTGTTTTCATTACTTCTGACGGAAAGCTGCATTTTTCGGACGGCTATTTAGAAAATCTTCCGACCCGGACCGAATAGTTCTATTCCCAATAAATACGATTCATGGACATTACCTGTTTCCACTCTTTTGGAAGCAGGTAATGATGTTTTCCAAGCAAAAATCCTGCTGTCTTAAACACATTCTCACAAATAAAATCAGCCAATTCCATATAGTATTTCTGATTCCACAAATAAGAAATAATATCCTTACTCAATTCAAATTCCATCTGACCGATTCCGCCATTACGGAACAACCTCGGGTGTTCCGAATAAAAAACACCGTTGTCAAAGCACAATTTGAACAAATCCGTCCAGGTACACTTTTCTTTCATCTTTACCTTAGCCTCAGCGCAATAGGCAAACTTGCCGCCGTTTCTGAGGAGATTCGCCGCAAACAATAAATCTTCATTCTTAATTACTTCTTTAAAGCCACCCTGCTCAAAATAAATGTCCCGGCGGTACATTGCGCAGGCATTGGAGCAAAAATATGCCTTGGCCCCTTTTACTTCTACCGTCTCTCCGGTAACCACATACGATTTCCCTTTGAACTTTTCAAGATAACGGTAGGTCTCCAGCACATTCATACCAAATTCTGTCGTCTGTCTGGCAAACGCCATACCGTTACC
>SVEF01000030.1 GCA_015057585.1 Lachnospiraceae bacterium
AAAATCATAGAACAGGGGAATTTTGAAGACCTGATGAATAAAAAGGGACTGTTTTTCAGGCTGGCAAGCCGACAAATGACAGAGAAGGAATCTGTGTAACAGTTTTGAAAATTAAGTGTAAGTATAAAAGAATAGAGAGAAAGGCAGGAGAAAACCATGAAAAAAGATGTAAAACAGTTGTTACAGTTTTTGGCGGCGACGGAAGCGATTTCTCCCAAAGATGAGTTGTCAAAACTGATTGACGAGGATGCAGAGGAAGAGTTGACTATGGAGATGCTGGAGCAGGTTGTTGCGGCAGCATCTCCGGACCAGGAAAAGTGGAAGAAATTTCTGGAGAAATCAAAAGAATAAGAGTTGAATGGAGAATAGAACATGCGCCGGATAAAGCGGAACGTATTGGAAGTATATAATGCGGAGAATATACTGTTGTTTTGTATTGAGGAACAGAATAAGGACGAAATCTTCCGGATGAAGGTACAAGGAAGGATAACAAATGAAGTCGCCGAGGAATTGGAAGATGAATTGTGGTCAGTATTGTTATCCTGCAAATGTGTAGAATTGGATGTTTCCGGAGTGACTTATATGGCCAGTGTAGCGGCGAAGACGCTTTTGTCGGCCATGCAAATGTCGGAGGAACGGAACGGGGGTTCTTTGCAGGTTTGTGGGGCTTCCGGGGCTGTGTCGGAGTTATTAAATGAGGTGGGAGTATGAATATAATCAGACCATACAGAGGAACAAAAGACTATATTGCAGTCGGCTTCTGTAATCAGGACCGGGAATATGCTTTAACTATGGTAGAAGAACTTGTCCGGAATGGGTATCGCGTGTGGTTTGTACGAGAGAACGGGCATGGACCGGAAGAAGCGGAGAAAAGAAACCGGATAGAAAACTGCGGATTGTATCTGATGGTGTTATCGGAAGCGGCAGTGAACGCCCATGAGTCAAGGAAAGGTCTGAACATAGCAATGAGCGCAAACCGTACCGTAGTTGCGGTAGAAATTTCTGTACCGGAGATGTTGTCCGTGGGAATGCAAATGCAATTGGAAAAGGTACCCAAGGTGGCCTTTGAAAAGAAGGCGACTTTCCTTGAAGCATTGAAGGAGATGGGGGTTTTGAACGAAAATCTATGTGAAAAAGAGGAAGGAATGGCAGCAGGGGTACAATATTCTCTTTATCGGGAAAAAACCGGAGAACGAATGCTTCTGTCAAAAAAGAAAAACAGGATTGGCAGATTAGAACGGATATGTCAATGCGTCATACGAGATAATTGTACTGTGAGCAGGGAGCATGCAATGATTTTTTTGTCCGACGGTATTTGTAAACTGGTGGACAATCATTCTTTCAATGGTACGTTTTTAAACGGACAGAGGCTGGAACCGGGAATTGCTTATGCATTGGAGCATGGCGACCGGATTTTGCTGTCGAATGAGGAAATGATTTTTCAGATTACAAATAAAACAAATGAGTAAATGAGGGAAATGCTATGGAATATTGTATGCACTGCATGCAAAAAATTATGGAATCGGATATAGAGTGCCCGTTTTGCGGAGGGAAACTGGATGAAACAGCACCGCTGCATCATCTGCTTCCGGGAACGATACTGAATAAAAAATTTTTGGTAGGGAAAGCGATTGGTCAGGGAGGATTTGGTATTACCTATATCGGTCGTGACCTGACGTTGGATATCCGGATTGCCATCAAGGAATATTATCCCGGAGGGTATGTCAGTCGTACCAATATGGTGCTTCCGCGGGTAAATTGTAATGCGTTCGGAGAGGATGCTGTTTTTTTTGAAAAAGGAAAAGAGAATTTTTTAAAGGAAGCCAAAATTCTGGCAAAATTCTCAGGAGAGCCGGGTATCGTGTCCGTGCGTGATTTTTTTGAAGAGAACAATACGGCATATATTGTAATGGAATATGTCGAAGGCGAGGATTTAAAGGAGTATTTGAAAACAAAAGGAAAGCTTTCGCCGGAAAAGACAGTGGAGATGATGCTGCCGGTGATGCAGGCACTGGCTAAAATTCATGAACAGGGGATGGTGCATCGTGATATCAGTCCGGACAATATCCGAATCGGGGAGGAAGGTGTAAAACTACTTGATTTTGGAGCAACAAGAGCAGTGTCAACGGCCTTTAAGAAGAGCCTGTCCGTGATGCTGAAACCGGGATATGCGCCATATGAGCAGTATTACAGCAATGGTGAACAGAGTGCATGGACCGATGTATATTCATTGTGTGCTACGATGTATCATTGTATTACGGGACTTACCCCGGCAGAAGCTCCGGAACGGTTACTTCGTGATGCAGTCAAGACGCCTTCGGCACTCGGCATTACGATTGCTCCGGTGATAGAAGAAACATTGATGAAGGGTTTGAGCGTCCGTACGGAAGACCGTTTTATGTCTGTGGTTGATTTAATGCGTGGTTTTGAAGGAGCCGGAGCAGGTTCCTGCTATGAGGGTACGACGCTGCCGAATCCGTCCAAGCATAAAGAAGAGGAGCCGACAGAAAATCAGAGTGCGGAATCCATTGCCAAAAGGATTGTAGTACTGACTCCGGAGGAGGAAGAGGAAGAAGAAGACAACGATAGTGTGAGAGAAAAGAGAAGTATTTGGAAACAAACACTTGTGGTTGTGCTGTTTGCAGGTGTAATTGCGATTGCGGTATTTATTTGCGTCTGGATGCTGGATTTAAGACAGCAAATGCAGGAAATCGGGAGCATGTTATCGCCTACGACAGAACCGACGGCAGGGGCAGAACTGACTGCCACACCGGGAGAAACCAAGCAGCCGGAAGATGTATCACCTGAGCCGACAAAAGAGTCAACACCAACACCAGCGGCGACGAAGACACCGGCTCCGACCTCAACTCCTGCACCGGTAGAGTTTGTCCGAAATGAATTTACGACCGGAATTGAACTTTATCCGTATGATGGAGAGGATGTCGGTTATGACAATTGGATGGACAATACGGAATTGACAGTCCGAATTAAGAATATTCCGTTGGGATTAACGAAAGGAAAGTTTTATTGCAGTATTTATGTGCCGTTCGGTTCTTTACAGAATGGTATGTATTTGTCCGATGTGGAACTGGTTGCCGGAACCGAACAAATCTGGGATGTTACCTGTTATAGTGCGGGAACCGATTTTAGCATAGTGGACCGGAACCTGGTTACCAGAATGCATGATTTTGTTATGTTGGATGACGGATATCTGTATATGTTTCCGATAGAATATGATATGAAGCAGACCACGGATTCGTGTTATGTAAAAATTAAGTTTCATTCCAGTACGAGAGAAGGAAACGGACCGGTTTATTTTAACAATTTTTATTTCAAGGACGAGGCTTTGGGAGTTCAGTATGTTTCTTTAAACGAAGAAAATTGCGAGATTTCTGCGACGCATATTTCGGGAGATGCATGGGAATTGAATGTGATGGAAGGGGAAACCTTCTGGATTTACGGAATTGACTAGGGAAAGGGCAATGTGTCATGAAATTATGGCACATTGCCTCTTTTTTTGTCAAAAAACCGAAAAATATGAGTGGTTTTGGAAAAATGTTGTAACACTTTTGGAAGTGAAGTGTATACACAACAAATACCTATGCTAAAGGAGGATTTGTTATGAAGAAAAGGGTAATTGCTTTTATGCTTGTTTTGATTTTGGTGATTACAGGGTTGCCAATGCAATTTGCAGAGGCATCGAGTTACCAAAAGGGAAGCAGTGGAACCGAGGTGAAACGGCTTCAGAGGAACTTAACATTTTTAGGTTATTCCACAAATGGAATCGATGGGTCTTACGGAAATAACACGAAAAAAGCGGTCATGAAATTGCAGGGGGAACTTCACCTTGAAAAGACAGGAGAGGTAGATGAGGTTTTAGATTCTTTGATTCTGGGAGTAGTCGCAGATATTCAGAGATATTTAAAGGCAAAGGGATATTATTCCGGTCCTGTGGATGGTATTACAGGGTCTAATACAGAGAAGGGATTGAAAAAACTCCAAAAAGAAATCGGGATAAAGCAAACAGGGTTTGTTAATGTTAATGTTTTAAAATATATGGTTGGAGATGTGAAAGCAGATACAAATCTCTCCAGTGTAGAAGAGTGGTTAGAGCGGATTGCAGGTACATATAAAGCACCGGTTTATACAGATGCAGAATTAGTGATGTTATTTCAACGGTATCCGGTTACGCTGTCCACGAACACACATGATAAAGTATTGGGCAATTATATTTCCATGGCAGATGAGATTATGGCCATGAATGATAAGGACACATTGGTCGGAGCAATCTTAACCGGGCTCTCGGAAGGAAAAGATATTATCTGGAAGGAAATTGAATCGAGACAGTTGTTTTCACAGGTAAAGTCTTATAAGGAACAGATGCGATTTGATGCAATTACATGTCTGATGCGGGATGTGTGTAATGGTAGCAGTATTGTAGAGGAGGTTGCAGATGAAGTTAGCTCGAACTTCAAATTGTTGCAGACAGGGTATACCATTTCATCAACTACTGGAAAATCGGTGTTGATTTATGATTTGTCGAAAGCGTGTAAGTCATTGTCGTATGAAACCTTAGAGGACATTGTTGATTCTGCTACAAAGAATGATATCATGAAAAATATCGGATATGGTGTTGAGGTTGCAGAATATATTATTACAGCAATCCAATTATATGAAATGGAAATCGGCGTAATAGAAAGATTGCGAGATTTGGTTCCAGTAGACTCGGATATGTATGAGGATTTGAATGAGTTAATTCAGGAAAGAAAAAGAAACGAAGTGGCGTATTTCTTGGACAACTTTATGAGTTCGGTCTCGTTTAATCTGATTTGTGATGCGCTGTCAGATAATTTGTTACCATTCCCTTCCAATGTAATTATGGTGGCGACTGAAATTGGAATCGATGTCTATGTAAACTATATTTATCAGGGAATGCTTTCTGAGGAGCAGATTCAGGCATTATTCCTGAAATCATATGTAAATACATTGAAGACTACAATTATGGATATGCAGACGAATTTTATGGTCGCGGCTACCAATGGAAGAACTATCACCAAAACGGAAATGGCAGATTATGAGTTTATATATGTTGCATATCTGTCTGCTGTGAAGAATTATATTGATTGTGTGCAGAAGATGATAAGAAAAGGTGCTGTAAATCCTCTTGATAACGAGGTCATCAGAGAATTTGATGAGTGGTTTAACTATGAAAACCATATTATTATGGCAGTAAAAGAAATGCGCACATTCGTGACGGAAAATACAGAGATGACGATTCAAGAAAAAATGGATTATCTTCTTGAGAGATTAGGAGCAGTAGATGGGAAAACAGCATACTTTACGGTAGATCATTCGGCTTGTGCTTCCAGTAGGGAAAAAGAGCATGATTGTAAGAATTGTAGTGTTGGGAATATTGTCAACGCAACATGGTTTAAGGAGTTATTTGGTGAAGTAAGCGTTTCAAAATTTCCTTCCCATGATGTGAACGGAAGTAAGAGGGACTATGCGGGATATTCTTGTTTTGGATTTGCATGCTTTGCACAGTGGTATCTGTTTGCAGATTCGGCTACAGAAAATCTTGTCGGTGAACGGGTTGCCAAAGTAACATTTAATAAGAGCAATATCAAAAAATACGTACAGCCGGGCGATGTCATTCGAGTGAATGGACATTCCATGCTTGTTTATTCTGTGGAAGAAAACGGAGTCCGTGTACTGGATAGTAACTGGAACACGGGTGGTCAGTTGAATTGTGTCGTACAGAAACACCTGATTCCATATACAAACGGGTCGGTTTATGGATATACAGCGTATATTAATCGTGTATCCAAGGTAACAGAGAGCAAATCGGATACTGCCGGATTATTTGATGTGACGAATAAGATAACAACTCCGAAGGTGACACCGACACCGGAGGTGAAGAAAGAAATCCAGTACGGTGTACTGGATTTGTCGGGAACAAACTGGTCTTCATATAATGCTGGATTAACGAAGGATTTGTATGCGGATAAGGAATATGCATTATATCCTGGTGCAAAATTGGAAATTCTCGGAGAGTATTATAATGCAAAAGGAACTAAGGTGTATCATGTATATTCGTATGATTTAAGAATGGAATGCTATGTTTCTGCTAAGTTTGTGAAACTGCAGAATGTTATGGAAGGAGAATTAAGGGTATCCACAACACCAACTCCGACCAGTACACCCAAGCCAACAGCGACGCCAAAACCTACGTCTACACCAAAACCAACAGCAACGCCAAAGCCAACAGCGACACCAACACCAAAGCCTACGGTGGCACCGACACCAACCAATACCCCAACACCGACAGTTGCTCCGTCCGAGGGGAAAATTATAGGAACATTAGATTTGTCTTCTAAGGGGTGGTCCTCCTACAATGTTGGTACAAATGCAGATATGTATGCAGATAAGGCGTATACATTGAGGAATGGTGCAAACTTTGAAATCTTAGATGAGGCTGTGAATAGCAAGGGAACAAAGGTATATAAGGTATACTCTGCTGATTTAAGAATGGAGTGTTATGTGGCGGCAAAGTTTGTTGATGCAGATTACTCTGATGTTGAGTTATACGGTGTACTGGATTTATCTTCAAAAGGTTGGAGTTCATACAATGTAGGGTTGAATGAGGACTTGTCTGCGGACAAGGCATATACCGTCTATAATGGGGCTCGTTTTAGAATCCTTGGAAAGTCATTTAATGCAAAAGGAAATGAGATTTGTAAGGTATATTCGTATGATTTAAATATGACATGCTATGTTTCTGCAAAACTTATTAAGGAAACAGAATAATTGAATCTATCACTTTATGACACAGAAAGCCTTGCGAGAGCAAGGCTTTCCGAATAGGAGGGGAGAAAGTGAAGAAGAGAAAAATAGGTATTTTATTAGTTCTGATGAGTTGTTTGTTGTTATTTGGATGTGGGAAGAAGGAAGAAGTGGAAGAGAAAATAAACTGGGTGGTTGTTGAAACAGGAGAGTATGAAGACGAATACCGCTATCATGTAATATCGAATGGTATTTCCTGCTATGCGGAGATTGTGGAATATATAGGAACAAATACACAGGTTATTATTCCGGAGAAAATAAACGACTGGGATGTGATTTCGATTGGTGATAGTGCTTTTTTAGGTAAACGGGAAATAAAGAAGGTGGCTATTCCGGATACGGTCAAAACAATTGAGCAAGCAGCGTTCTATGGATGCACTTCATTGAAAGAAATAATAATTTCTAAAAGCATAACGGAGATAGGAAAAGGGGCATTTTATCAGACGCCATGGTTAGAAGATGCAAAGCAGCAAAATCCAATGGTTATTGTAAACGATATTTTATTGGATGGAACGCAGTTGACCGGTAATGTTGAAATTCCAAGTGGAATCAGAAAAATAGCATCTACAGCATTTTGCGGAGCAAAAATACAATCTGTAGAGATTGCGGATGGCGTTGTTGAAATCGGAAAAAGTGCATTTGAGGCGTGTGAGGAGTTGGCGATGGTAAAGGTTCCCAAAAGTGTGTGTAGAATCGGGGCACGAGCTTTTGAGGGAACAGTATGGTTGGATGAGATGAAACGGACGGAGGAATTCGTAATTGTCAATTACATTCTAATTGCCGTGAACGGAGTCGGCGAAGATGTGATTCTTCCGGAAGGGATTGAGGCTATCGCTGGGGAAGTGTTTTATATGAATCAGGATATCCAAAGTGTTTCTGCGCCAAGTAGTCTAAAGCGTATCGGTGAAGCAGCTTTTGCAGATTGCCGTAATCTTAAAAAGGTTACTCTTCAAGAGGGAGTAGAAGAGATAGAGCAGATGGCATTTTCAGGACTTCTGATTGATACGGAGGTGTCGGTTCCAGCTAGTGTAACCTACATAGGAATAGATGCACTTTGCGGGTGCGGACGACTCGGAACTCTTATTGTTGTTTCCGGCTCTTATGCGGAACAGTATGCAAAGGAAAATGATCTAAACTATGAAGTGAAATAAGAAGGAAGGGGCTTAATTTATGAGTAAGAAGGAAACTATGAAAAATAGTATAAAACGGATTACGATAAATGGCATTGGAGTTGCATTGTTTGTTGTTTTGTCTTTGTGCCTGCAAGTTCCTGTGTTTGAAAATTATTATTTGTGTTTGGGTTACGTGGTTATGGCGGTGTATTGTTATTCCGCTGGGATTTTGAGCGGAACTTTCGTAGGGACGGCAGGAGTGATTTTATACTGTATTATCATCAATGGACTGCGGGGAATGCCGGGGTGGTCTATCGGAAATATTGCAATCGGTTTGATGATAGGTACAGCATTTTTACTTGCAAGAAAAGTCAGACAGACGGCATTGTCTATGGGGATTATAGTGGTCGGAATTGTGCTCGCGTGTGCTGTAGGGATTTTAGGGATAAAGTCATTGACAGAAGTGATTTTGTATACACAGCCGTTTATGGTTCGAGTGGCAAGTAATATGTCTGCATTTGTTGCGGATGTGATAGTACTGCTTGTTGCGGTGCCTGTCTGTAAAATGCTAGATCCTCATGTGAAGAAAATATTAGATTAAAAATAGTGGAATATAGGAGGGAATTTTTATCGGGTACATATATGAATCCAACAAAAAAAATAATCGGAAAAGTAAAAGGTGATACGATATACGATGATTATGGGAATATTAAGGCGTATATTCAGAACGGGTATATCGTGAATAGTCTTCTATACGCGAAGATACTGTATACGCTTCATGAGAATGGAGATATCACGGAAGGGACAAGTAGAGAGATTGTCTCGAGCGTACACAAGGATGGTTATATTACAGAAGGAACCTCAAGGAATATTGTAGAGAGGGTAGATGCACCGATAATTCCGGTTCCGGTCAGAGGCTCTTCCGGGTCTGGGTTCTTCTTGGTTTCGGCGATGTTTGCTGTTTGAGAGACTATGTTTTTAGCGCGCTCTTTTGGTTGATTTTTAAGGTAAAGAAAAAATAATTTATGTGGAGGACAATATGAGAAAATGGGTTATTAAAATGCTATTTATATTCTGCGCTTGTTTCACTGCAGGATGCGGACCGGAGGAACCAAAGCAGTTTACGGAAGAAGAACTCGGATGGATTTCAACAGATGTCAAGTATTTTAATTATATAACAGAAGACGGGATTGTAATTATTACAGGGGTGACGGACAGAACGCTTCGCAACGTTAGAGTTCCTTATTTTATTGAAGAGAAAAATGTAAAAAAAATTGGTGATCATGCGTTTTATGGATGTACTTTGTTATGGGCTGCAGATTTACCGGAATCAATAAACAGTATTGGAAAGGAAGCCTTTGCATACTGTGTCTCGATGGTAAATGTTCATTTGCCAAGACATATTAAAGAAATTAAGGATGCGACTTTTAATAACTGTCAGGCTTTAGAAAATGTATCGATTCC
>SVEF01000031.1 GCA_015057585.1 Lachnospiraceae bacterium
GAAGATTTATTAAAGCAGGGTTTAAAGAAATTATAAGATAAGGTGAATGCGGATATGGCAAAACGGCTGATTACAACTGAATTAATAGAAGAAGATAAGAGAATCGAGGGTTCGCTCCGTCCGCAGTTACTGCAGGAATATATCGGGCAGGAAAAGGCGAAGGGAAATTTAAAGGTATACATTGAGGCTGCAAAGGCAAGAGGGGAATCTCTGGACCATGTTTTGTTTTTCGGGCCTCCGGGACTTGGAAAGACAACACTTGCAGGAATTATCGCCAATGAGATGGGCGTGAATTTAAAGATTACGGCGGGACCGGCGATTGAAAAGCCGGGCGATATGGCGGCAATTTTAAACAATTTGCAGGAAGGCGACGTCCTGTTTATTGATGAAATTCACCGTTTAAACCGTCAGGTAGAGGAACTTTTGTATCCTGCCATGGAAGACTTTGCCATAGATATTGTGATTGGCAAGGGGGCTACGGCTAAGTCCATCCGTCTGGAACTTCCAAAGTTTACTTTGGTTGGGGCAACAACAAGAGCCGGAATGCTGACAGCACCGCTCAGAGACCGTTTCGGCGTGGTTAACCGGTTGGAGTTTTATACGGTAGAGGAGTTGACACAGATTATTATCCGCTCCGCAAAAGTATTGCAGGTAGAGATTGATGCAGATGGGGCCAGAGAACTGGCAAGACGTTCCAGAGGAACGCCGCGACTTGCAAACCGTCTGTTAAAAAGAGTCCGCGATTTCGCACAGATTCAGTATGATAATAAGATTACAAAGGAAGTGGCAGACATTGCCCTGAATTATATGGAAGTGGACAAGTTAGGACTTGACCAGAGTGACCGGGATATTTTGCGGGTCATGATTGAGCGGTTTCATGGAGGACCGGTCGGAATTGAGGCCGTGGCGACGACACTGGGCGAAGATCCGGGAACGGTAGAGGAAGTAAATGAACCGTTTTTGGTACAAAACGGATTGATTATCCGCACACCGAGAGGCAGAGTGGTATCCGAACTGGCATATCAGCATTTTGGATTACCGGTACCGGACAAAGAATCCTAAGGATGGCAACAGACAGGTAAGCAGAAAAAACGCAGAGGACGAAGGCTGCAGAAAAGAGGATAAGATGAACAAGAGAAACGATGTTGCAGTGGTGATTGGCGGTAAAATGTATAACCTTGGCGGCTATGAGAGCGAAGAATATATGCAGAAACTGGCTTCTTATATCAATGCCAAGAGTGAAGAGTTAAAGCGTCAGGACGGTTATCTGCGTATGGAAAGTGAATTGAAAAGTATTTTGATGCAGATTAATATTGCAGATGATTATTTCAAGGCAAAGAGAAACCAGGAAGAAACTTCGGCGGATGCGGAGGAAAAGAACAGAGAGAATGCGGAACTGAGACGGGAACTGATTGGACTGCAGACGAGACTTGAGTCTGCAGAACAGGAAAACCGGGTACTCCGGGAAGAAAATCTGGAATTGCAAAAACGACTTATCCGTGTGGAAACCGAATTGGAAGAAATCAAAAAACATTAGTATCGGAGAAAACAGTGAAAGAAATCGGAAAGAGACCGGAGATTTTGGCTCCGGCAGGGTCACTTGACAGTTTAAAAGGTGCGGTGGCGGCAGGCGCAGATGCGGTATATATCGGTGGAACCCGATTTGGTGCGAGAGCCTATGCAGATAATCCGGGACGGGACAGTTTACTGGAAGCGATTGATTATGTGCATGCAAAGGATCGCCGGATTTATCTGACGGTGAATACCCTGTTAAAAAATCAGGAACTTACAAAAGAACTGGGTGCGTTTATCGAAGGTTATTACAAGGCCGGGATTGACGCGGTGATTGTGCAGGATGTTGGTGTCCTGCATTTTCTTGCTACGCATTTTCCGGATCTTCCGGTGCACGCCAGTACACAGATGACATTGGTTTCGGCAGACGGAATAAAGAGTTTTGCGGAATACCCGGTCACCAGACTGGTTCCGGCAAGAGAACTGTCCTTTACAGAGATTGCTGCAATTCGTGAAGAAACGGATTTGGAACTGGAATGTTTTGTTCATGGAGCACTTTGTTATTGTTATTCCGGTCAATGTCTGTTCAGCAGTATGATTGGAGGAAGAAGCGGGAACCGTGGCCGGTGTGCACAGCCGTGCCGGATGCCGTACACGGTATGGGAAGACGGAAAACGGTTGCAAGAGAATACCTACGCGCTGAGCCCAAAGGATATCTGCACATTGGACCGGATTCCTAATTTGGTGAAAGCAGGGATTGATTCCTATAAAATCGAAGGACGTATGAAGCGTCCGGAATACACGGCAGGTGTGACTGCAGCGTATCGTTTTATGACGGATTTGTACCTGGAATATGGGGAGAAAGAGTTTTACCGTTATTTAAAACAGCATCCGGAACTTTTAAAGGAGCAGACCATGCGAGTGGCTGATCTTTATAACCGCGGAGGCTTTAGTAACGGATACTATGTGCAGTATCATGGACCGTCTATGATGTCCATGGACCGTCCGAACCATTCCGGTGTGAAAGTCGGAGAAGTGGAAAGCAGTCAGGGAATCCGTGCAAAAATTCGGCTGACGGAAACACTGCATGCGCAGGATGTATTGGAAATACGTGCCGGGGAAGAAAATTATGAGTTTACGGTAGGAAAGGCTGCAGCAGAGGAAGAGAGCAGTTTTTATGAGACGAATGTAAAAAAGGGCTTTCCTCTAAAAAGGGGTCTTCCGGTTTACCGAACCAAGAACGAAAGTTTATTGCAGGAACTGCGTATCGGTCTGGTGGAGAAGAAAGTCCGGCAACCGGTCCGCGGGGAAGTGGTTTTAGAAATAGGGAAACCGGTGATACTTACCATAAGTACCGAATGTCATGAAAGAAGCAGTCTGTTGCCGCGAAGAGATACAGATAAGGTCCGCGTGGTATCAGTAACCGTAAGCGGAGACGTGGTGACAGAGGCACAGAACCAGCCCGTGAGTGAAGAAAAGATTTCCGAACAGTTAAAGAAAACGGGGGAAAGTGAATTTTATTTTGAACAGTTGAATGTTCAGGTGGACGGAAACTGTTTTCTTCCGGTGGGCAAAATTAAGGACTTACGAAGAAAAACATTTGAGCAGATGATGCAGGAAATCTTAAGCGGATATCGTAGGGAATATAAGACAGAGCCTGTTCGGGAAGACAATGCTCGGGAACTGCCTGGTGACCGGGAGGTTTCCGAAGACAGAAAACAACCGGAACAGATTGCACTCGTTTCTACAACAGATCAATGGGATTGTGTGATGCAAGCGGAGGAAATTACGACAGTTTATGTAGATTTACAAAATCTTCCGCTAAGAGAGCAACTTGGGTTGGCAAAAGAGACAGCGGCATATGGGAAACGCGTATTTCTTGTATTGCCGCATATTTTCAGAAACAAAGAGAAGAAACGTTATCTGGAGATTTTGCCTGAATTGGTACCGGGTTCCATACATGGATTTTTGGTGAAGTCTCTGGAGGAACTTACCTTCTTAAGAGAAAACGGATTATCAGAAACGTTTGAATTACGTTTGAATTACAACTTGTACGCGTTCCAGGAGGAAGCTAAGAAATTCTTTCGGGAGGAAGGGCTTACGAGGTTCACTGCTCCGGTGGAATTAAATGAAGAAGAACTGAAAGAATACGGTGTGGAGGATTGTGACTTTTTGGTATACGGAAGGTTGCCGCTTATGGTGTCTGCACAGTGTGTGCGTGATAATCTTGCGACATGTTCTGCCGGGAAAAAGACGGAAGGTTTGGTGTTATCCGACCGTATGGGAGCGAAATTCCCTGTCCGCCAGATTTGTTCCTCCTGCTATAATGTGATTTATAACAGTGCATGTTTTTCGCTCTTGGGGACAGAAATCACCGGAAAGTTTTCTCCTGCCGGCTTCCGGATGGATTTTGTGTTTGAGACAAGGGAAGAGACGGAAAAGGTATTAGAAGCATGGCGGAGGGGAACAGCACCGGAACTATCCGGCACCGGTTTTACCAAGGGACATTTTAAGAGAGGAATTGAATAAAAGAAGTTATGATGGCCTGGATGACAGAAGTCTCGAATTTCATATGGATTGCTTTGCTGGCAGTTTATGTAGTGTCAGTTTACCTTACGATGTGGACCCGTCAATTCGAGACGGGTCTTACCCGTATTATGGCAGTATGCCGTTACCTGTTACATGGGTACGGCTTCTTTGTGCTGTTTGTGAGGACGCAGGAGTACAAACTGCTTCCTTTTTATCTGCTGCAGCTGGCTTTTTTCATGATGGCAGATATTTTACAGAAACGGATTTATAAGAACCATATCGAAATGTTGTATCAGAATATGATGCTTCTTTTGTCTGTCGGTCTGCTGATGATTTCGAGATTGTCACTGGGACATGCCATGAGGCATTTTGTGTTTGCAGTACTGGCATTTGCAGTCTGTACCATGATACCGCCGGTACTGCGTGTGATTAAAAAACTGGAAAACCTGCGGTGGGTGTATACAGCAATCGGTCTGGGGCTTTTATTGGTTGTTTTAATCATGGGAAGTGAGGTCTTCGGTGCAAAAAACTGGCTGACGATTCAGAATGTAACGTTCCAGCCGTCGGAATTTGTCAAGTTGCTGTTTGTGCTTTCCATGGCAGCACTTTTGGTCCGGGAAACCGGAAAAAAATATAAAAACCTACTGCTTGTCAGCGTGGTTGCAGCGCTGCATGTCGGAATGCTTGCGCTTGCCAATGATTTTGGTGGTGCGCTGATCTTTTTTGCCGTCTATCTTTTGATGCTCTTTGTAGTCAGTGCGGATTTGCTGTTTCCGATTGCGGCTTGTGCGGCAGGCTGTGCGGCTGCAGTGGGGGCCTATTACTATTCGGGACATATCAGGGAGCGTGTGGCGGCATGGATTGATCCGTTTGCCTGTATCGAAAAAGAAGGATATCAGATTGCGCAATCCTTATTTGCGGTTGCAAACGGGGACTGGTTCGGTACCGGTATTATGCGGGGAATGCCAAAGAGTATTCCGGTCGTGAAAAGTGATTTCATGTTCTCTGCCATTGCAGAAGAGTGCGGAGTGATTTTTGCTGCACTATTGTTATGTGTCTATATTAACTGCATCATCTGGATGCTGATGCTTGCCTTGGAGCGCAGGGAACCGTTTTACTTTGCCGTATCGACCGGCGCGGCGGCGTTGTTTGGCGTGCAGGTGTTTTTAAATATCGGTGGTGTTATCAAATTAATTCCATCTACCGGAGTGACACTTTCATTTGTCAGCTACGGGGGAAGTGCCTTAATCAGTACCATGGTGTTGTTCCAGGGAATACAGGGAATGTGTGCAATTGAGCGAGGAAAGGCAGCAAAGGAAGAAGAAACGGAAATCTTGGGAGACAAAAAGAAGAAACGGGTACGGAAGACGAAGGAAGAAAAGCGGAGACTGGCATTGCAAAAAGGACAGCAGTTCCGGATGACAATAGTCTGCTCAGGGATCCTTTTATTGCTTTGTGTGACGACGGCATATTTTGTCGGTGTGACATTGCCGTATGCAAAACAGACGGAAGAAAGCGAATACAACCGCCGGATCAGTGCCAGAGAGGAATCGATGTTGAAAGGAAAGATTTTCTCTTCGGACGGAAAAATCCTGGCACAGAGTATCGCGGTAGAAACAGGAGAAATCTTCCGGGTGTATCCGTATGGTGAGAAAACGGCTTTTGTGACCGGAAGAAATACCATGGGAAAAACCGGTTTGGAAGCAGAGTATAATACGGCGCTTTATCAGACAGAGACTGACGTGTGGGAAACTCTGCTTCAGAAAGTACACGGAGAAGTGCCGGAAGGAAACGGAATTGTTACTACAATCGATATGAGTCTGCAATCGCTTGCCTATGAAGCGCTTAACGGACGGAGGGGTGCAGTAGCAGCAATGGATGTAAAAAGCGGGAAACTGCTGACTTTGGTATCTACACCGGCATACGACCCGAATGAGGTGGAGTCTGCGTGGACAGAACTGCTTGCACGGGAGGATGCACCGCTTTATAACCGTGTACAGAATGGTTTATATCCGCCGGGATCAATTTTTAAGGCAGTGACGGTGTTGGCATATTTGCAGGGGCATGCGCCGGAGGAATTTACGTGTGTTTGCGAAGGAACGGCAAGGATACAAAACACAACAGTAAACTGTTATGATGGGAAAGCGCATGGAAAACAGACGCTGAAGGAAGCGTTTGCCAATTCCTGCAACGTGGCGTTTGCCAGGATGGGGCAGGAAATCAGTGATGAAGCATATCAAAGCGTAACTGAGCGGCTCGGATTTGGCATAGTGTGGGATGGAGAACTGTCCTATACGGCAGATAAGTTTGTCATGGAAGCGGCTACACCCGATGCGGTCCGGGTGCAGGCGGCATTTGGGCAGGGCGAGACATTAGTAACACCGTATCATGCATTGATGCTTGCAGCCTCCGTCGCAAACGGCGGAGTATTGAAACTTCCGTACCTTACGGAGCGGGTGACGGATTGTAACGGAACATTGTTGCGGACATTCGGTTCACCGGGAGAACTCCGTCTGATGAGTAAAGAGGAGAGTGCACTTCTTACGGAATATATGGTGGCAGCATCGGAAGGAAAGATGAAGGAACTTGCTGCAGCAGGAATTACGGTCGCGGGAAAAACCGGGTCCGCGGAATACAGTGAAGACGCTCCGGCACATTCCTGGTACATTTGTTTTGCACCGGCAGACGACCCGCAGATTGCGGTCTGTGTTTTGGTGGAAAGCGCTGGCACAGGAAGTAAATTTGCACTTCCGGTTGCAAAGGAGATTTTAAAGGCGTACTTTGGGGTGGAATAAAACGGAGTTTGAATAAAGTATTGCAATGTTCCGTGAAATGATGTATACTGAAAGTTAGTTTTAGAGAACACACCACATAACGGAGGGATTGCGATGGTAGAAGCAACAAGCTGTGGCGGTGTCGTTATATTTAGAGGAAAAATTTTATTACTGTATAAGAATTACAAAAATAAGTACGAAGGCTGGGTGCTTCCGAAAGGTACAGTAGAAGAAGGCGAGGAGTATAAGGAAACTGCACTTCGCGAAGTAAAAGAGGAAACCGGAGCCGATGCGTCGATTATTAAGTATGTGGGCAAAAGCCAGTATACATTTAATACGCCGCAGAATACAGTATTAAAGGACGTTCATTGGTATTTAATGATGTCAGACAGCTATTATAGCAAGCCGCAACGTGAGGAGTACTTCACAGATTCCGGGTACTATAAGTTCCATGAGGCATATCATATGCTGAAGTTTGCAAATGAAAAGCAGATTTTGGAAAAGGCTTATAATGAATATCTGGACTTAAAGAGAAGTAATCTTTGGGGAAACAAGAAATACTTTTAGTTAAAAAAAGGGGAACGCACATGTGCGTGTCCTCTTTTTTTATTCCCCTGCATATTCCTCAAAAAACGCAGCTCCCACACGGCAGGACTTCCTGCTTTCCTCACCCTTTACCGGCAGTCATGAGAAAGCACGCAAGGACCGAAACTCACGGTCGGGAGGCGAAAAAGTGGTAACAGATAGATATCCGGAAAAAGTGCGAAGCACTTTTATGAAAAGGCGGTAGAGGCCTCTGGAAAACGAGTTTTCCGAGAGCCTCCATCGCCTTTTCTAAAACCGCGTCCTACGGACGCTTTCAGGATATCTATCATATAAACCTTCTCCCTCCCTCCCGTTCAAACAGTCGGCTCCTTGCGTGCTTATTCCTGCCTTGCGTAAAGTGTGAGAAAAGCAGAGTCGTGCCGTGTGGGCCTGCATGTTTTTCTACGGAATGTGCAGGGGATAGAAAGAGGACACTCACATACGTGCGCTCCCCGCCATCTCTAATCGGCATGTCGCGTAAGCGATATGCCGATTTCCCGCCTTTGCGCCGGTTAGGCGCAAGTATATAAGGATAATAAAAAACCATATAGTTGTTTACTATATGGTTCGTTGAAAATCTACTAGGTTAAAAAAGATATCCTTTATCTTGAAATCACAAGTAGTATATCACTTTGTTCGACAAAAAACAAGTATATTTTCGAATAAGATATTTAATATAACAATATCTGACTGAATTCAGAGAGATGCCATGTTCTTTTTGTAAAAATATACTATTATCTTTTTACGAAACTAAAAATTTAAGGGGGTAAGTGTTTTATGTGTTACCAAGAATCCAGGATACTACAGTTTAATCAGTTAGTAGATTTATATCTTTTACAAAAGAAATACCAAGTAAAAGAATCTACGTATTCTCATTATTGTTGGTTGGCCAATACTCATATTCGACCATATTTAGGGGATTTTGAAATTGATGATATTGATTCAATCACTATTGAAAATTTTATTTCTTTTCAAATTTTCAAAGGCAGAGTAAACAAGGATGGTGGAATGTCATCCAAAAGTGTTAAAGATATTCTTTCCCTTCTCAAATCAATCATTAAGCAGGATAGTATGGACATGATAAGCCATCCGGATGCCGCATTGTTTAAACAACCGGGTCGTGCATATGTACAGGTTGGATATGATGAGATTTTTGAACAAATTCAATCCGGATATAGCGGTGCGGATTATGTGGAGCAAGAACATTATGTCGATGAGGAGAGTGTTTCCGTTAGCATGATGAATTGGCCGGCGGAAAAAATAAGAACTACAAAAGAGGCACGGAAAAGCAGGAAGAGCGAGCGTACTCAGTTAGAAGAGATAGTTTCTGTCATAGTGCAGACAGGAGAAACGATTGGGGCACGTGTAAAACAGCTTTGGTTGCCACCGTTACCTAAGGAATTGCTTCTTGAATCTTGTTTGGATAGGAATCTTGCATATAACAAAGAGAAGCGATACGTTTAATGCAAAGTTGGAAGGCTATAGAAACGACTTTGAAGAAATGTCAAAAGTACTTTTAAATTATGCAACATATTTGAGAAATGCTGCAGATAACTA
>SVEF01000018.1 GCA_015057585.1 Lachnospiraceae bacterium
AAGAACTAGCATCTGGCCATACTTTTTCCAATGAAGAATATATTTCATGTGCACTCTCTCGTTCCATAACCATAAAATCCTTTAAAAATAAATTATAGGTGTAAGATAATATTGGATTATCCATCACATTACATGAAAATCCTTCCTAGGATGTTTGCTTGTCAGAATATCCCGCTGCTTAGACATGGCAACATGAGTGTAAATTTCAGTAATATTAATCGAACTATGTCCGAGCATTTCCTGAATGTAACGGATATCTACATCAGCCTCCAGAAGGCTTGTTGCAAATGTGTGACGGAACATGTGAGGTGTAATGTGTAATTCTATAGCGGCAAGAGAAGCATATTTATTAATCATCCGACGCACGGATTGATCGGACAGAGGAGCACCGGATTGGTTGACAAAAAAATGATTACAATTCTTAATTTCTGATTGAAAATTATTCTTATATTCATTTAAGATTGCCATAACCTCATCATTCCCAATCTGAAGCTTTCGCTCCTTGGAGCCTTTGCCATAAATCAGAATTGTTCGGTCAAATAAATTTACATCATAGTCTTTTAATGAACACAGCTCAGAGATGCGGATGCCTGTTGCAAAAAGGAGTTCGATTACAGCAGCGTCACGCAGGGCATTTCTTTTTTTGTATGCTGTTGTTCCTGAGGTATACTCGTTGTATATGGCAGCTAGAAAGCTTTCAATCGTTTGCAGAGGAATGGTTTTTGGGAGGATTATAGGTTCGCGAAATTTTACCTGCACACGACTGAATGGATTGCGGTCAAGCAGTTCCCTATATTCAAGGTAATGGAAAAATGCCTTGATAGAAGCGATTTTTCTTTTGGCGGTTTTCGGTTTGAAGTTTTGATGTAGAGTCGCAATATAATTCTCCAATATTTTAGGGGTAATTTCTGTAGGAAATTCTACATTTATAGAGTTTTGAAATTGTCGCAAATCAATTCGGTAAGATTTTAGTGTTTTAGAATCAAGACATTTTTGAAATTGGCAGTATTCTAGATAAGATGTGATATGTAATGCAAGATTATTCATGTGTCTTCTCCTTTGTCAATAAAGATTATTTCCCTTTATCATACAATAATTGTGCTCAGAAATAAAATCTGATATACACGTAGTGATTTCAGTAAATAAAGTCGAGAAAAGTTTCACTTTACGGTTTCGCTTTACGTCACTTTACGGCCTGCTTTTTTTGTGTCAAAAGTCGACAAGAGTCGGCAATTTTCTTGAAACGTCACAGACTTATGGACAAAAGTCTGCTAACATGATAATGGGTTTTTAGACAGAAAATGAGAAAGTGTCTGAAAATAACCGAAAGGAGAACTGGTAATGGGATATAACGAGCTTATTTTGCATTATGTAAATAACTATTCAGCAAAAATATTTATGACAAGATTGACATCGGATAAGCACGATTTTTATTTGATGTATGTTTATGAATTTGATAAGGAACTGGAGTATTTTGCTGATACATTTTTGAAGTATCTTCCATTTTATGCGGGAAATGATGATTATTTTTATTATTTAGAGCAGGCAATAAAACGAAATAAAGATGTTGATTTGGATGAACTGCTAGTAAGACGATCAAAAAGTCTAAGAGCAAATAGTAAAACTATACCCAATCGAACAATTGCGACGGATGGAATATATGGGGAACTCTTTTTGGATTTTTATCTCCGAATAGTAAACAAACGAAAACCAATCCTGACATATGTGAATAAGCGTTCGTTTGACTCGAATTATGAGAGTACGGGACCAGACAATATGCTTTACTATATTGATTCGGAAAGACAAATAAATATTTGTATATGTGAAGCAAAATTTGTGGCAGGTGCAGCTAATGCCAAAAATAAATTGATTGGAGATATAGTAGGGGATGGTTCGACGGTTGGACATGTTACTAAACAATATCTGAACGATTATTTCCAGTTTGTTGTTGAAAAAAACAAAAACATAGAGGATGAAGATAAAGAAATATTTAAACCATTTTTGTTTGCATTGAATGAAGAGATGGATTCCGGAAAAGATTTTTTATCTGTTCTCATAGATAGAAATATATGTGTGAATTTTATTTTCTTTGCTATTTTTGATAGTACGAAAAAAGAGCCAAATAAATTTGATGAGTATTATGAAGAAATTTATGGAGCTTGCAAATTGAATGTTGAAGCATTAGGAATTAAAAATTATAAAGTTGAGATTGTGTTCATTCCAACGACGAATGCAAGTATGAAAATAAAAAGGGAAATGGAAAAAGCATATGAATAAAATAAAACTTTTAAATATGATTAATGAGTATTCTTTGGAAGGGAAAAATGAAGAACTGGTAAATTTGCTTAACGAATTGTTTGATAACGGAGAATACAAAGCATATTTGAATTTGGTTTTTAATGCAATATCGATTACGCAAATGTATGGTTTTTTAGCTTATTTGACAGAAGAAGAACGTAGCTTCTTTTTATCGTGGGACAAGGTAAGAAGTGATTCCTACAGCGGGAAAAGGATGAAGTTCTATAATAAAGGTCAACTTTCTTTATTATTTGATTTAGAAGAAAATAATAAAGTGTTTTTTTCAGCACCAACTTCGTTTGGAAAAACAAGTTTGGTCATTGAATATATTATTGCTCACCATAGAAACCTAAATAATGTATTGTTTATTGTGCCAACAAATTCACTTTTGGAAGAGCTATTTACAAAAATGGTCGAACTTAATAATATGAATAATTTTGATTATGTTGTATCAACGCAACCATATTTTCAAGAGGGAATAAATAATTTTCTTGTCTTAACACCTGAGCGCTTTTTGATGCTATTTGAAGAAACGGAAGTGAGTAAATTTGATTTAATTGTGATGGATGAGACATATAAAATTGTAGATTTTAAAAATGAGAGGGTAAGTGATTTTGTTGAGTCGAGAGCTGTAAGATTTAGAAAAGTAGCAGATATAATAGGAAAAACGTCAAGAAAATTATTTTTACTTTCGCCTTTTACATATGTGCTTACTGATTCGATGAAAAAGTACCTGGAAAAACATGAGATACAGAAAATTGATAGAGAAATGGAGTATGTGAAAAGAGAAATATATAGAATAGTGGATTCGCGTAGCTTTAAAGAACACTTTAAACTAAGTGTGGTTGGTTATGCGAAAAGTGCCGGTGTGGCAGGAAAAACAAATATCTTGTTACGTATTTTGCAGGATGAAAAGAATATTGTTTATGTTCCGCAATATGCAAAGGCATATGACATAGTAGAGGTTTTGGATTGGACTAGAAAAGTCAAAGTTACAGAGAGATATATAAAATTTCTTTCACATTTGGAAAAAAATTATTCTGTAGATGATAGATATGAATGGAAAATAATTAGTGCATTAAAAAAGGGTGTTGGAATCTATATTGCGCCATTACCGCGTTATATAAAAAAAGAAATAATTAGACTATATGAAGAAAATGTTTTGGGAACATTAGTGGTGACGACATCGTTTACAGAAGGTGTAAATACAAATGCGAGCAATCTGATATTTACTAGTTTAGTGAATGGACCGACGACAAATAAATTATCAGATATTGATGTGTTGAATGTGTCAGGACGAGCTGGGCGCTTTGCTCAGAAAAGTGTTGGGAAAATATATTGTATAACAGAAGAAGTTTACCAAAAAGTTTCTAGGCTGCAGGATGAAGCAGCGATACAATTAGAAAACTATAATTATCATGAGAATAATTCTAGTCCGCGTAATGATTTTGAGTTGGATATGATAGATGATATCTATTTATCTGATGAAGAGAAAAAGATAAAAGAAGAAATCCAAGGGGAAATGCATTCATTGGGATTAACGACTAGAGATTTACACTTATCATTGAATGTATCAACGAAATGGAAATTAGCATTATACAAGTATTTTCTAAAGATGGATGAACAAGAACTGCATGAGGCGTATGTAGTAAGTGCAGATATTCTAAATCCTCAACCAGATGAAAGACTTCGTTCGTTAGATGTTATTTTTGCATCGTTACGTAAGTCATTTGAACAATCGCAAATAGATGGCTTCCCGTGTCAGCCATATGACATAAAGCCGTTCGACTCAGAAGGAGGTTTTATTTGGGGCAGATTATATAGGATATATTGTTCAGGCAGTATTGCTTCGGTAATTGCGAAAAATATAAGTTTCATAGAAGGGCGTTTTGATAAGATTATCAATAAATATTCATTGCAAAGAGCGCAACAAAAAGACGATGTTAAAGCTTACTTTGTAGAAGAGAATTTGAGTTGGGTGCTGAGATATTATAATGCTAATTTGAAAATTAATTTGGACGCTTGTTATTCTGAGACTTTTAAATTTATTTCTTCGATAGTGCAGTACAAAATTCCCTTTTATACATCATACTTTGTATCGGTCTTAAGACTGTTTCTGATGAAACAAAAGAAAGACCAGGATTTTGATTTGAATAAGTTGGATGTTAGGAAGATATCACTTATGTTTGAA
This sequence comes from Lachnospiraceae bacterium, assembly GCA_015057585.1. Taxonomy (GTDB): domain Bacteria; phylum Bacillota; class Clostridia; order Lachnospirales; family Lachnospiraceae; genus SIG299. The sequence goes on from SVEF01000018.1 coordinate 4,490, forward strand.
GATGGAAGTGTTTTGGACGATTATTCAAAAATGATAGATTATGGAGTGTCAAGTGATTTGATTATGAAATTACATGATAATCAAATCACAATTGAGAAATTGAGAAATGGAGAGTATCAAAAGTCTTATCTAGATGAATATGAACACTTACTCATTCAAGAATTTTTAGAGATTATGTAAAAAGGAAAGAGGAGTAGGATTCTGTGAAGAGAAACTTTCCTTTGGGCATGAGAACTATAGCCTTGATGAAATTGCAGAAAGGCAGTAGATAAGAAAGGATGATAACAATATGAATGACAATGAATATTTCGTATTATTTGAAAAAGGTGCAATAGAGAAAATAATCAAACATATTAAAGAAGCAGAGGCATGGTCATTAAAAGATTTTGCACAATTCAGTGCGGTGGTTGGGGTGGTATTTGCATGTGTTTTATGGATATTAAAGAGTGCCTGGTATTTCTATTATTTGGGTAAGTTTGCGTATTATGGGATTGATTCGTGTTATATACAAGCGGATGATTCTAGTATTTTCTTAGAGATTATACAAGTAATTGCCGTGGGAATAACGTGGTTTGCTATTAACTATTTATATTATACTGTCTATGTGAAAAACAGTAAGATGGTCAGAAGATCATTGAAACTTTTGTTGCTTTGGGGCATTGAGATGGTCTTTGCTTTTGCGTATTTGCTTGTTACATCAGGGATAAAACTGGGAGACTTGATAAGTGGTGCAACAATGGAAAACATTATAGCGTTAGTCGGCGGGTTATTACTTGTTGTTTTTGCAATTAATACCTTTGCCTTAGAGAGCATTTTGCTAAGAAATAGAGATAAAAGATTATTAAATCGTAGGGCAAAAAAGGAAGAACGTAAATTAAAAAAACAGGGAAAGGGCATAGGTGCGTTGTTAGCGAGATGGGGATTAAGGAGAGAAAAAAGAAGAAAGGAGAAAGAAAGCAGGCGTGAAAGTTTATCGGAAACAAGAGAGACAGAGGCTTCTGATGAAGTAGATAAAAAGTATAAGGAGAAAATTAGGTCATTTATAATAATTGCGGTAACTGTAGCGGTTGAACTTTGTTTGATTTTCTTCTCGGGATTTTTGCTGGAAGCGTCAAGAAGTGCTTACAAGGTGATTGTGAGTGAAGTGGAGGAGACATCAGGTAGTGAGAGTGATGTTGTTTATGTTGTGGTATATGAAACAGATGATAATTACATAGTATCTAGGTTGTTTAATGAGAGTAATAGAATTGATCGTAATTACTTAAAGGCTATTTCTAAGGAGGGAGTTGGCACGTATAAAGTAAGCGATATAAGTAGTTTTAATGAAGAAGATGATAGTAGGAAATGAATTACAAAAGTAGAGAGCGATTATGGAAGAAATTAAGGGGTTATAGAAAAGTCATTATAGAATTATTTTTCTTGGAAAATTTCGTTTCTATAAAAAAGAATGAGGTTAGAGCGTCATGTGGAACGAGATATAATCTATTACATACAAGGAGGAAAAAGATGGGAACAGCGACTATAATGTATTTATCAAAATCTAAAGTGGGTATGTTGTGGAAAGATAAAAGCAGAAAAAAGACGATTCTTTCCGGGATAAAGTCGAATTTGAGTCTTTCTTTAAATCCAACGTTAAATATTGAAGCTGAATTTGAAAGGAACGAAAAAACACCTATGTCGAGAGGTGGTGGTGACAATGGATGGCCGTCGTTTGCTTCGATAGATGTTGTGGTAGATATAGAAGGACAACTTAAAAAAAGCAGCCAGATAGGAACAATGGAAGAGTTTATAAATAGAAATTGGAGCTACCCTTTTTACAAATTGAAAGGAAAGTTGTTTGTAGAGGAAATGAGCCGGAGTGACCTGCGGGGAGGTATGAAGTGTCATGGCACAAGGGGGATACTTTTTCTTGACGGGACAAAAAAGAAGGTTGCAGTTGATATAGCGTATGAAAATGTGGCGGGATTGAATTTTAGGAACGAACAATGGGAAACTTGGGAGTCGGGGACAATGCGTTTTCTTGACGATGTATGTTGGAATGGATATGAATTAATAGGGCTTTTTACATATGAAGGTGAATCTGATAAATATTTTGCTGAGTGTGGTATTCTTTATTTTGCAAACATGTCTCATAAAAACTATTTTCGTGATAAGAAAATAGGGGATACGGTTTTTAACGAATACATACAATGAAAATAACTCTTTTCATAATGATGATAGATTTTGGATTTGGGTTAGATTATTTTAGTGAAAAACTTTCTTAAATCGGCATTGCAGATAAGATGTTTGAATATGCTAAACAACTAATATTGCAGATTATAAGAACCGTCAAAAGAAAATAGTAAAAACAAAGGAGTGTAAAATAATGGGATATCGATTTACATTGGAAAGTGCAAATACTGTTGCTAATTTAACTTTTGGGAAAGTAATGTCTTGTTGTAGAGACATCTATAGTTCTTTCGAATGCTATGCGAACTTTATGTACTTTCTTGACCAGTTTCAGCACAATATGTATTCTAATGAGACGGGGCGTTACATAAAAAGTATACAGAGAATACAAAACATTCTTCGTAGATACGAATATATCGATATGCCTTTTGAAAAGATTGAACATGATGATACGTTTTTGCTCTTTCAAGAGGATGTATTGAATGCGTTGAAAGAATTGTCGGAAATATTTGAGAGGTGTACAATAAAATCGTTATTGTTACCACCAATGATGAGTGAAAAAAAGCAAAAATATGACGAGTATGACTTTATGACGTCTCGGAGAACCCTTAAAAAGTTGTTTGAACTTCATAGAGGGGAGTCTTGTCTTATTCTGCAACCGCAAGAACGACCTTATGACGCGACAATATTTAATGCATTTCCAAATTTTGACGTCGCTTTACGGCAAGCAGATATGTGGCCCGCGGTTTTGTTTTGGGAGAGTCCGGATGACTATGTATTCATGCCTGTTGATAATGAAGAAGAACTGTTGTTTCTTTATAAGGTCATAAAATACGAAAGGCATCCGATTGATGAACTTAGAAAAATTGTAGAGGGCAAGAAGAAACCGAGTCACTATATTTTTCAATTAAGTGATTTGCATTTTGGAGCTAAAAATGTAGATGTTGCCGAACGGCGTTTGAAAATATTAGTCAAGTCACATCTTTCTAAAATCGAGATAGGAGACAGTGTTGATTTTGTCATAACAGGCGATGCTGTGGACGGCCCAAAACAATCAACAGAGGCTTACTATTCTGATTTTGCCGAATACATAGAAGATCGGTGTGGCAAAAAGCCGATTCGTGTTTTAGGAAACCATGATATTAATAGCCATGGGATTGCGATTTTTCATGGGAATCAACATATAGCACATATTGTTGGTCAATATCCTAAAATTGAAATTATTGAAGAATCTAAGACAATCTTGTTGCTATTTAATTCAAATACGAATGGGAATCTAGCAGAAGGAGAGATAGGAATAGCGCAAATGTCTGAAATGGGCAATTTGCTTGATAATGTGGAGAATTTGGGAAGCTATTTACTTATTGCGGTTTTACATCATCATTTATTGCCGATACCAAAGCCAAGCTATTATAATAAAAAGTGGTTTGAAAGAATTGTTCCATGTGATTTTATGGACATGTCATTGAAATTACTTGATGCAGATTTGTTTTTTGAGTGGCTTCATCTCCGTAATGTACGGATAGTGCTTCATGGGCACAAACATGTTCCTTTCTTGACAGAATCAGAAGGAATTACAGTAATTGGTTGCGGCTCTTCTACTGGACAGATAGTTCATAAAGAAAAGGGAAAAACCTACATCAGCTATAATGTGCTTAAAATAAGTGAAAAAAGTGTTACCTGTACGCAATTTGCAGAGGAGGTTTATGGTGCAGGCGCGAAGAATATTCGTACTGAAATAATAGAGCTGTAAGGATACGTAGTTTATTGAACTTTAGATGGAAAAGTCGAATAGAGAAAAGACTATTGCGTTTATAGCGGATGTAAAGTGTATCACCCAAAGTATTGGATTCTACCTATAATCGGATGCAATGGGTGGGGGAAGAATATCTTTTGGAGGAAGTTATTGATGAAGCAGCGGATAGATTTGAAAAGCCGGGAGAAGTTTATGCGGAGGAGCTGATATATTGGATGGGGTACATATATCGGTATTGGCATTATGTGACAGGTAAATCAAGTAAGGAAATATACTAGCAGGCACCGGTGAAGGTTATAGGAAGAAAAAATAAGAGGAGCATTATATGATGACACCGGAAGTGGTTATAGAAATATTAAAAGAGGAAAATTGAATATGTTTATGGCAGGAGGTGGCCATGCTAGACTATCTTACTGACAAGGCACTGATTACCTAAGCGAATTCGGTAGTTGGTGCTTTTTTATTGCTTTACGGACATGATTGTAATTTGTGGTTAAGATGGAATTTATATTTTCACGTTACGGTTTTAAATTTACAATTAAAGAACACATTTTCTGCAATTGAGTACGTTCTATCGGACTCAAAGAGGTTTATCCTGTAGTCGTAACAAAGAAACACATCCTGATTAAGTGAAAGGCAGGTACATGGTATGGAAAAACAGGACAAGAGCACGGCATTCATCGTTTTTTCCATTTTATTTATCGTTTTCACATTCCCAATTTGGATTCTTTTTTACGTGATGAAGGCAATGAAATAAAAAGGCAGTAGCTGTAAGGAGGATAAACGATGAGTGATGTTAAGAAATCGATGGTTCAGGTACATTTTTGGGGCAGTGACATGGCACTTTCCTATTACAATGACCGGTTTGACTTGCACGTGGGCGATAAGGTTTATGTAGAGGGCAGATGGGAAGGATGCCTGGGACATGTAGTAGCTGTGAATTATAATTTTAGGATTAAAGTTTCCGATTATAAGCGGGTGATTGCAGTGGTGGATACCAATGTCACCGGACATTTTCTTATGGCAGGAACGCATTTTGTAACTTTTGATCGCGAGGCGATTCCGAGCAGTAAGGTGGCGCGTTGGTTCCTTGCGCCGGTAAATGAGGAAGAAGAAATTGTTTGTGGTTATGATGAGTCCTCGTTTCCGCTGGACAATCTGGACGGTATGAAAGCGAGTCCGGCGATTGTTGTGAGAGGAACTAACTATTACAAGCAGCAGAGGGTGGTTTATCTTTGCATTGACAGCAATAAGGGGTATGCGATTGTAGAAGGCAGTGAAGCATACGAGGTGGAGTTTGAATACCGGAACGGAGAAATCAGCCACTTGGTTTGTTCCTGCATGTGCAATTATCCTTGTAAGCATGAAGTCGCTGCGATGTTACAGCTGCGGGCAATTCTGGAGAAGATTGAAAATCAGGTTATCGAGTCTGAGCACATGGACTACTTTGCGGCAATCAATAAGGAAAAGATGTTTTCTCTTGTGATTGACGGGAAGGAAGAAGGGCAGATGATTCTGTAAGGAGATGTTAATAATGGAGGCAGACCGGCTGAAGACAGAAGGGGACTTGAAGCGTTTGTTGCGGGCAGGAAGCAGTAGAGATTATGTAAAATATGAGAATAAATGTTATGTAGTAATTGCTTAAGTTGAGGTAATGGTGTGATATAATTGATTTATAATGGTGTAGGTGCTATTATGTTAGAAAACAGGTATAAGATGAGTATTGTTGTAAAATCAGCTCCAAAAGATACTTAAAGGCAAATGAGAGGAACACTGACATGAATACAACCGAACTGATACGGTTACTCAGGACAGCAGAAGATTTTAATACAATAAATAACAGAAGAGATGAAATTGTCGGCTTGATCCCGAAGGTTGCATCGATGTTTGATTATGACCAGAATAATTCGTATCATCCGTATGACTTGTGGGAGCACTGCGTACGTACAGCATTGGAAATTCCGAAAGCCTTATGGGATGATATGCTGTTTTTGGCGGCCTTACTGCATGACATTGGAAAACCGGAAAGTCGGTGTAAGGGACGAAAAGAAGGCGATACGGAGAGCCATTATTATGGGCATCCGGAGGTTAGTAAGCGAATTGTGGAAGAAGAGATTGTACCATATCTGGGGATTTCAGAGGAAGAGGCAGAACGTCTGATTTATTATGTGGAATTCCACGATGATCATGTTGGATTCAAGCCGAAGCATTTGCGGAAACATTTTGAGCGGGTTCCGTTAACCGTGTTTCAAAATCTAATGTTGTTACAGATGGGAGATGCCATTACGCATGATACAGAGAAACCTCTGATTCAGGAGAGGTATGTTACCTGCAAAGCATTGTACGAAGGAAAAGCAGCAGAAATATATCAATGGCTGGCACAAAACGGACGGAATTAGAAATCCGTATCGGCTATCTTGCCATCCCCACCCATAAATGCTAATATATACTCACGCAGAGCCATCCGATGCTCGCTCAGACTCGCACTGATGTCTCCACCCATTCACAACAAAACCACCCTAAACGAAAGAGGACTACCCACATGAAACCACACGACATAACATACAACACATACATAGAAATCTTAAAAGAGGAGCTCGTTCCGGCGATGGGATGCACGGAACCGATTGCGATTGCATATTGCGCAGCGAAGGCACGCGATGTGCTGGGATGCATGCCGGACAGCGTGACACTTTATGTGAGCGGCAATATTGTAAAGAACGTAAAGAGCGTGATTGTGCCGAATACCAATGGACTTAAGGGCATTGAGGCGGCGGCCGCGGCAGGTATTGTCGGGGGCAAGGCAGAGAAGATTCTGGAAGTCATTGCTGATGTGACGGCGGAGCAGAAGGATCAGATGCGCACGTTTCTTGAGGAATGTCCGATTGTGGTGCGTCCGGCGGAGAGTGATGAGGCGTTAGATATCCACATTATGCTGACCGGTGGCGGACACACCGCGAGCGTGCGGATTAGCGGCTATCATACCAATATTGTTCTGATGGAAAAGGACGATACGGTGCTTTTTAAGGCAGGCGAGGTAAAGGCAAGCAAGGAGGCGTCGCTGGCGGACAAGAGCCTGCTTACCATCAAGGATATTGTAGAATTTGCAAATATCGTAGACATAGAAGACATCAGGGAAATCCTGGACAGGCAGATTGCCTATAACACGGCGATTGCCGAGGAGGGTCTTAAGAATAACTGGGGTGCCAATGTGGGCAGCGTGCTCTTAAAACAGCATGGGGACAATTTGCGCACGAGGGCAAAGGCATATGCGGCGGCAGGTTCGGATGCGAGAATGAGCGGTTGCGAATTGCCGGTGATTATCAATTCAGGCAGCGGCAACCAGGGCATGACGGCATCGCTCCCGGTTATTGTTTATGCAGAAGGTCTGGGAAAGACGCGTGAGGAATTGTACCGTGCGCTGGCACTTTCCAATCTTGTGACGATACACCAGAAAACCGGAATCGGAAGATTGTCGGCGTATTGCGGAGCCATCAGCGCGGGGTGTGGCGCAGGTTGCGGCATTGCCTACCTGCAGGGCGGCGACTGCCGTGCGATTTCGCATACACTGGTCAATGCACTTGCGATTGTTTCGGGAATTGTCTGTGACGGTGCGAAGGCATCGTGTGCCGGAAAGATTGCATCCGCGGTGGATGCGGGCATTTTTGGCTACGAAATGTACTTGGAACAGCAGCAGTTTTACGGCGGTGACGGTCTGGTATCAAAGGGCGTGGAAAATACGCTTGTGAATATCGGCAGACTGGGCAGCGTCGGCATGAAGGAGACGGATAAGGAAATTATCCGGATTATGACGGGATGTTAAAAAAAGGTAGTTTTTTGACCATTTTCTGGGTACAATATATGTGGTCGTTATGCGTGTTCTCAGACATTATTTTGGCGACTGAAATGTTTCTAGGAAAGGAGTGAGCAGATATGTCGGAAGAAAAAAGATGGCAGTTTGAACTGGAAGAATACATCAGACAGGGCGAGCCGGGGCAGATAGAACGAAGTGAAGCATGGAAGACTGCAATCGGATTACAAGACGTGGATGGCTTGAAGACATCTGCATATTTGCTGGACACTGCGAAGGAGCATATTGAGGGAAAAATAGGAATTGACGAGGCGCAAAAACGTATCCAGAGCTATTATGAGGAACGTGGTGAGCGCGCGGAAATAGAAGACAGGACGAAAGAAGCGGACATTGTATCGGCAAGGATTGCAAAACTGCTTGGAGAAAAGGCGTTTCAGTTTTCTCCTGCTGAGTGGCTCGCGATTCACAGACGCCTCTTTGAGGGCGTGTTTGATTATGCCGGACAAATCAGAACGTACAATATTACAAAAAAAGAGTGGGTGTTAAAGGGTGAAACGGTTATCTATGCGTCATGGAACAGCATTCGGGAAACGCTGGATTATGACTTTTCCACCGAAAAGCAGTTTTCTTATGAGGGCTTATCCCCGGAGGCGGCTGTAAAGCACCTGGCAAAGTTTGCTTCTGATATTTGGCAGATTCATCCGTTCTGCGAAGGAAATACGAGAGCGACAGCCGTGTTTATGATTAAGTACATGAAGTCCTTTGGCTTTGAAGTAAATAATGATGCATTCGAACATCATTCCTGGTATTTCAGAAATGCATTGGTGCGCGCAAATTACAATGATTTAAAGAATGGTGTGCATGCGACGACAAAGTATTTAGAGCAGTTTTTTAGTAATGTTCTGCTGGGATCGAAGTTTGAACTGAAAAACCGATATATGCATGTGGATTATAAGGAAGAGGAAGTTCAAAGGGACAAATTATTGGTTCCAAAGGGTCAAAATGACCCTTTGGATGACCCTTTGGGAATTACATTGTCACAGCTTGTCATTATAAAGTTGTTAGTAAAAAATCCTTTGTTGACACAGATGGAATTGGCTGAAAGAACAGGGAAATCTGTGAAGACAATAAAAAGAGAAATAGCTGAACTGAGAGAAAGAGGCTGTATCAGGCGTTTGAACGGGAAAAGATACGGCAAATGGGAAGTTTTAGTTGACATTACTTCTGAATAGTGAAAAATAAAAATCTCGCCGGACAGAGGCTCTATGCCCCAAGCCGGCGAGTTTTTTTACTCTAAGCCTTATTCATAAAACTGCGCATGCACCTTCTGAAACAAAAGATACAGCGGTTGAAACAGCACAAGTGCAACGACAAAATTGCCGATGCCGTGCGTGACATCAAACATAAGTCCGCTGGCAATCCAGGCAAGACCTGTTTTTACTCCGCCAATGATAAAATACGGAACCGAGCAGAGTGTGCCATAAGCAAGTCCGAAAAAGCCACTTACAAAAGCCCAGATAAACGGGCTTTTTTCTTTTTGCATGAGCATGGCGATTCCCCAGAGAATCGTCCACACATACAGATACATAATCCACCAGGTGCCAAAGCCGTAAATCAGTCCCTCAAGCAAAGCAAACAGGTAGATGACGTAGAGCGTCTTCTTCTTAAAAAATAATGTATAAATAATAATCAGAAGCGATACAACTTCGATGTTTGGCAAAAATGCAAGTGCAACCTGCCCAACCAGAAGCAGTGCCGCAAGCAGGGACAGCAATACGAGTTCACGGACGTTCAGTTTCATTACCAGCCCACCTTTAATGTGAGTTCATAGTGACCGCCATCCGTTACCGGGGTCTGGTCAATACCGTACATCCATTCCTCGTAGTTTACGGTCAGGCACCACCATTCCTGATTGTCGGAATTGGCAGTAATACCGTTTACGGCAGTGATAAAGAGGCCGTATTCACCGGATTCACCGGTAATGAGTCCTTCATTTAACAGTGCCTGCCCCAGATATTCTTCCTCAGTCTTTAATTCATGTGTGGTCGATGTGCCATCGGCCAAAATAATTTCCAGAGTGTATTTTTTTACACCGTCTTCGGTTCCCGGCTTCAGGGCAAAAAATACCACACCGAGAACGGCGATTGCTACGACAAACACGGCCGCAAGAATCGCAAGTTTCTTCTTTTCTGTTTTCATTTTTCTTTTCTCCTTTACCATATCCTCGTGGTTTTGAGTTTATTTCGTTTTAAGCAGGTCTTCTGGCTCACAGATCAAACGCAGCTTTCGTCTTCCCAAAGGAGGTTCCGTTTTGTCAATGCGGTGTACCAATTGGCGCACGCGACAATCCTTCAGTGACATCGTGAAAGCCGCTCTCTGTTTACAGCGGCGGGACCGCACAGGTTTTGCACCTGTTTCCCTATTATGTCTGTCCTTAGACAGACCACTTAAAACGTTGATAGTATAGCATGCCGGTAAGGGAATGTCAAAAGGATGTGCCGGCTGGTATGAGAATGATAAAATGGGAAATCCTATGAAAAGAGATGCTAAGATTTTCCTGTAGTTATGCAGGGATGATTTTAGTATGATGGATGGGTTAAAAAATATAGAAAAGAAGGGACAAGAACATGAAACTGACAAACGACATTTTTTACGTTGGTGTGAATGATACGGAAATTGATTTATTTGAGAGCCTTTACCCTGTGCCGGACGGCATGGCATACAATTCCTATGTGATTGCAGATGAGAAGATTGCGGTAATGGACAGCGTGGATGCGCATTTTACGGCGGAGTGGCTTGAAAAGATTGAGAAGGTGCTGGAGGGCTTGGGAGAGAGGGCAAAAAAGCCGGAAGGCGGATCTGGCAGAAAATACCCGGACTATCTGATTATCCAGCACATGGAGCCGGACCATTCGGCAAACATTGAAGTTTTCATGAAGAAGTATCCGAAGGCGGTTTTAGTGGCATCGGATAAAGCATTTCCGATGATAAAAAACTACTTTGGTACAGAATATGAAGACCGGAGAGTGATGATAAGAGAAGGGGACAAGCTTTCCCTGGGAAAACACACGCTTACCTTTATGATGGCACCGCTTGTGCACTGGCCGGAGGTTATGGTGACGTATGATGCGTATGATAAAGTACTGTTTACGGCAGACGCATTCGGAACGTTCGGAACGGTAGAGCAGGAGAAGTGGCAGGTATATCAGGAGAGTGCCGGGGAAGTCATAGTGATGGAGGAAACGCAGGCAGAATGCGGTTCTACAGATGTCGAATTGTGGGCACCGGAGGCCCGCCGCTATTATTTTGGTATTGTCGGCAAGTTTGGGGCACCTGTGCAGAAACTGTTAAAGAAAGCAGGACAGCTGGATATTCGTATGCTATGCCCGCTTCATGGTCCGGTGTTAAAGGAAGACTTGCCTGCCTATCTTGACCTGTATCACAAGTGGTCCTCCTATGAACCGGAGGAAGAAGGGGTGTTGATTGCGTATGCTTCCGTTTACGGAAATACCAAAAAGGCAGCAGAGACTTTGGCGGAGAACTTACGGGAACGGGGGTATGCAGATGCCAAAGAGGAGAGACTGCAGGAAGGCGAGTCAGGAAGGCCTAAATTCTATCTTACCGACCTTACCCGCGACTCTATGTCCGAGGCAGTGGCAAATGCCTTCCGCTTTTCAAACCTTGTACTGGCTTCCGTTACCTACAACGGTATGGTTTTTCCGCCCATGCGGGAATTTATCCATAACCTGGCGGAACGCGGTTTCTGTAACCGCACAGTTGCACTCATCGAAAATGGCAGCTGGGCACCGACCGCAGCATTTGTGATGCGTGATTTGCTGGCAAGGTGCAAGAATCTTACCTTTACGGAAACAACAGTGCGGATTCGGTCTGCCGTAAATGAGGAAGACATGGAGGAACTGAAACAACTGGCAGAGGAATTGGCCGGTTAGCAGGATTTTTGTCAGAAACAGAATCTTATCAATCAAAAACAGCCCCGCCCGAATCAGGCGAACTGCCTGAAGCCGGGTGAGGCTGTCATAGTATCAAAATAAACTTTACTTCATCACGTACTACAGAATGCGTACTTTAAGATAAACAGTACGGTAAGTACATACATAAGCGGTGTAATCTTCTTTCTGTTTTCCTTGCCTGTGAACAGGTTGATAACAGTGTAGGAGATAACGCCGATAGCGATACCTTCGGAGATGCTGTATGCCAGAGGCATAGCGATGATACAAAGGTAAGCAGGAATTGCTTCTGCGTAGTTCTCAAATTTAATCTTCACAACGGAGCCCATCATGTAGAAACCTACGATAACGAGAGCCGGAGCCGTAGCGAAGCCCGGAACTGCGAGGAAGATTGGGGAAAGTAAAATGGCAAGTAAGAACATGATACCGGTCGTAATTGCGGTAAGACCTGTTCTGCCGCCTTCGGTAACACCGGAGGCACTTTCCACGTATGTAGTCGTTGTAGAGGTACCAAGAACGGCACCAACGCTGGTTGCGATAGCGTCTGCAAGAAGCGCACCCTTAATCTTAGGGAGTTTGCCCTCTTCGTCGAGCATTTCAGCCTTGGAAGCAACACCGATTAAGGTGCCAAGGGTATCAAACATGTCAACGAACAGGAATGCAAACATAACAACCAGGAAGTCTAAAATCTTAACGCTTGCAAATGCTTCCTTTGTGAAGCACTTACCGAACGTATCGCCGAGAGCGGCAAAATCCGGTAAGGAGAAGCTTGGGAATACGGTGAAGTAGCCTGTATCAACGTTAGGTACATAAAGTCCTGTCAATTCTGCAACCATACCGAGAACCCAGGTAATTAAAATGCCGAGCAAAATGGAACCCTTTACCTTTGCATGTGCCAGGATGGCCGTGATGATAATGCCAAGCAGTGCAAGGATAGCGGAGATGCCTGCTGTGTGGAAATCTTCCGGTGCAAAGTGCTGGTAAGTAATTAACGTAGCATCGCTGTTTACGATGATGTCTGCACCCTGCAGACCGATGAAAGCAATGAACATACCGATACCAACCGATACCGCATACTTTAATGTCAACGGAATGGCATTAAAGATGGCTTCACGTACGTTCGTAATGGAAAGTACGATGAAGATAAGACCTTCGATAAATACAGCAAGAAGAACTGTCTGGAACGGAACGCCCATACCCATACATACGGTATAAGTAAAGTAAGCGTTTAAGCCCATTCCCGGGGCCAGTGCAAACGGATAGTTTGCAAAGATTGCCATCAGGAAAGAACCGATGGCGGATGCGATTGCTGTGGCAAGGAATACGGCTTCAGGTGACATGCCGTCTACCAGACCAAGCATGCTTGGGTTAACTGCGAGGATATACGCCATTGTCATAAAGGTCGTGATACCGGCAAGAATCTCTGTTTTTACAGTAGTCTTGTTCTCGCTGAGTTTGAACCATTTTTCAAGCATAATGATTACCTCCTTAATATGAAATTTTCTCGCGCAAACGCCTTTTGCGAATTGTCGCAAAATCACGTTCCGCACGATGCCATAAAAAGACGTTTTCAGTTTAGCAAACGTGTCGGATGCTGTCAATTTGTGAACTAAGAAATGGTAAATATTACTCATAAAGACAGCTGTAGAATTCATATAGATAGACAAGCCCAAATTGTAAAGTGGAGGAGGAAACCATATGGAGAACAAAACAGAAGGCCGGTTACGTAATATAAAACTGACGGTCGGCATTGTATTGCTGCTTTTTTTGTGCTTTGTATTACTGGGACGTGGGAACGGAACAGGGGACGGCACGGGAGAGGAAACGGGAACGCCGGTGCCGACAATCGAGGCACCGTTAGAACTTCATAATGCGTGGATCGTAAAATCGGAGGGGACCTTCCTTACGGTAGTGTATGAAGAGGAACCGGTGGTATTCCGTCTGCCGCAGGCATTGCCGGAGGAATTGTCCGGGTGCATCGCCGATTTAACGGTGGAAAAGGGCGTGGTCACAAAGGCAAAAATCAAGACGGACACTATTATGGCGAAGGTACTGCGGATTGGCGCGGATTTTATTGAACTGGAAGGATACGGAGTGGTGCCGCTTGCAGAACACAGCAGAGTGTACCGGTTATATGAGGAGGCGGCGGGAGCACAATGGGTGGATGTAGTTGTTGGATATACGACCTCCTCGTTTGTGCTGGATGGGGATAAAATCTGTGCGGCACTGATCGAAAAGGAAGTGGAGGTAACCGCAATTCGTGTGCTGTTACAGTCAGCTTCCTATGGTGGTTATACGCATGAACTGGTAGAATGCGGAAGTGAAAGCCGGTTTTATCTAAGTGACGGAAGTGAAAAGACCATCTGGTACAAAGAAGGCGAAAAAGTGACAGTGACGCCGGAACTGGTGGCAGAGTACGGTGGAAGAGTTTATCTTGGAACCGAAAAGGACGCGGGAAAACTTTCCTTATACAATGTGCGGAGGGCAATCGGAGTGCCGTCTTACCGGGGAACACTGGAAATCACGTTACAGTCCGGGAAACTTCTGGTGGTCAATGAACTTTCTCTGGAGGAGTATTTATACGGCGTGCTGCCGAGTGAAATGCCGGACAACTTTGGAACAGAAGCGCTCAAGGCGCAGGCGGTCTGTGCCAGAAGCTATGCCTGCAACCAGCTGCTTGCCAACCGGTACTGTGCGTACGGGGCGCATGTGGATGACAGCATGAATTGCCAGGTCTATCAAAACTACGGGGAAACGGAAGGTGCGGTAAACGCAGTCAAAGCGACTTTTGGCAAGGTACTCGAACAGGACGGTAAGTGCATTACGGCGTACTATTTTTCCTGCTCGTACGGACATACCTCTGACAGTAAAGATGTCTGGGGAAAGGATGCGGGCACGGTTTTGGGCGGAGTCGCACAGACAGAAGGAAAGATAGGACAGGATTTGTCCACGGAGAACGGGTTTGCAAACTACTTAAACAGTGAAAGAGCCTGGTATGACGAGGAATCCTTGTGGTTTCGCTGGGAAACGGTTGTGGGGGCGGAACTGGACGCGCTGATTTTAGAGAGGCTGAAGGAAAGGCAGCAGGCGGTACCGGATTGCGTTCTAAAGCAGAAAGAAGTAACGGAAGAGGGCATGACATTTACACAGGGAGTGCCGGAACAATTTGGTACGTTGAAAGATATTGTTGTTGTGGAACGAAGTAATAGCGGGCTGATTACCAAATTACTTTTGGTAGGAAGTGAGGAAACGTATTTGATTTTAAAGGAGTATAATATCCGTTTTGTACTGGCTCCAAAGAATACGGTGTATTTACAAAACGGTAGTACGACCAGCAACATGGCATTGCTTCCGAGTGCCTATTTTACCATAGATGCAAAGAACAATTTGTTTGTCATCAGCGGCGGCGGGTACGGACACGGAGTCGGGATGAGCCAGTACGGGGCAAAATATCTGGCAGGACAGGGTCGTGGTTTCGAAGAGATTTTATCTCATTTTTACAAAGGGGCAACATTGGAATATTTGTATTAGTGTTTTTGAAAGAAACGGCGTGTGGCATCAGCAACCTTTGGGTGGGAGAGGATAACGTTGACCTTCGCACCGATAAAAAGGATGTACATACAGAAGTACAGCCAGAGCATGCAGACGGCAACGGCGGTCAGACTTCCGTATACGCGGGAGAATCGTCCCATGCGGTCAATGTAAAAGGAAAAAAGAAAGGAAAAACCAAGCCAGCCCCCGGCAGAAAGGATGGCTCCCGGAAGAGCATGAAACAGTTTTACCCTGCCGGTGGGAATTATCATATACAAAAGCAGGAAGAAAAAAGTCAGGAGCAGCATGGTGATGAGAGGGCGCATACTCAGGATGAGGAAAGCGGCATCGCCAAATACCGGGATGTGTGAAACAACAAACCGGTACACCTGATTTCCGAAAACAAGCAATGTCAACGTAAAAATCAAAAGAACGGCAAAGACAAACGTATACAGGACAGAAATGGCACGCAGCCGGAGATAATTGCGCTGGTCTTTGTGACCATATATGGCATTGATGCCGCGGACCAGCGCAAGTGCACCGCGGGAGGAGGACCAGAGGGCGGCGAGCACGGAAACAGAAAGAACCGTACCTGTGGACCTGGTGCTGATTTCCGTTAACAGACCGGTTATGACGGTGTTAATGACACTTGGAAACAGATCGAGCACAAATTCCTGAATCTCTGTGACGGAAAGAGGCAGGTAATTAAGCAGGGTCAAAAGAAACACCAAAAACGGGAATACAGATAATATGGTAAAAAAAGCAGCCTGAGCGGCGAATGCCGAAACGGAATCGTCGCGCAGGGTTTTTGTAAATGCACGGAACAGACGATAAGCGGAATGTAACATAAAAATGTCCTTTCTTTCTTGGTTTCTAAGGGATAGTATATGACAAAAAGGTTGCAAAATATGGCGAAATGTAGTAAAATTATTAGAAAGTTATAGGAATTTTTTGATAAATTGCAGGATTCTGACTGACAAGAAGGAGAAGGCCATTTATGGACAGCGCACTAGAGAGAATTTCCGTAGACCAGTTTAAAAATATCATGAAGATGTTAGACTCCAGTATGGATGATTATCTGTATATCTATGACTTGCAGAATGATTATTACTGTATCTCGCAGAATGCGGTTTCTAAATTTCTGTTTCCGGATTCCGGATTTTACGAAGTGGATAAAAATTTACAGAGAGTTGTGTTTTCGGAAGACCAGGAGATGTTAAGCGAAGAATTACATATGGTTCTTTCCGGGGAAAAGGCATTCCATGACTGTCAGTACCGCTGGGTGGATAAGGAACACCGTCCGGTTTGGATTAACTGCCGCGGACGCGTCATCCGTGACGAAGTTGGCAGACCGGAATTTTTGATTGGCTGTGTCAATGAAATCGGAAATAAACAAAAGGCAGATAACATCAGCGGACTTCTCGGCGAATCCAGCATGAAAAAAGAGATTATTGAACATGACGGCAGACTGCATGGCTTTATCCTGCGTGTCGGCATTGACCGTTTTAAAGAAATCAACGAAAACAAGGGCATGGACTACGGTGACATGGTACTGAAGCGTACGGCAGACTGTATTGCTTCCGTTATTGAACCGGACCAGAGGTTATACCGGATTGTGGCGGATGAGTTTGCCATTGTGGATTTGTCGGGACGAGGAGAGGCGGATGCCATTGCGTTATACGAGGAAATCCGTCAAAAGGTGATTGAGTTTATCCGTGAAAATAAGTACGAAGTATTTTATACTCTGTCGGCAGGTGTTTTGCTGTTTGACAGTGTAGTAAACCATACGTATTACAACCTGATGAAATTATCGGAGTTTGCTTTGAATGAAGCAAAGAATCAAGGTAAAAACAAGTACTACATTTATTCGAGACAGGATTACCATGACTTTAAAGCAAGGAAAGACCTGACCCGCATCATGCGTCATGCGGTCAATCACAATTTTGAAGGCTTTACGGCGTTTTTCCAGCCGGTGGTGGATGTTAACACCAGAAAGATGATCGGCGCAGAGACACTGCTCCGCTTCTGTACGGAAGAGACCGGACCGGTGTCGCCGGTGAAATTTATTCCTCTTTTGGAGGAAAGCGGCCTGATTATTCCGGTCGGAAGATGGGTAATCCAGAGTGCCCTTGAGGCCTGCAGCCGCATCCAGCCGTACATTCCGGGATTTAAGGTGTCGATGAACGTATCCTATGTCCAGGTACTTCGGAGCAATGTGCTGGCAGATTTGATTTCCTATATCAATTGGTATCAGTTGCCGCCAAACTGTGTCCAGGTAGAATTGACCGAAAGCGGATTTTTGGAAGAAGATGATAACTTCCTAAGATTCTGTGACGGTCTGCGGGACTATGGGATTATGCTTGCATTGGATGACTTTGGTACGGGATATTCCAACTTCCATTATCTGAGTTATCTGAATCCGGATACGATTAAAATTGACCGTTCTTTCACCGCAAAGGCATTACAGAATAAGACAGAGTACAATTTACTGGAACGTATGACGGATATGTGCCACAGTGTACGGTCAAGATTCTGTATCGAAGGTATCGAGACAAAGGAAGAACTGGAGACCATCAGCAGAATGGGTCCGGATTATGTGCAGGGATATTTCTTTGGAAAGCCGTGTGCATTTGAAGATTTTATGAAGAATTTTATTGACAATAGCGAAATTAGTCGTTAGAATAAGGAACATATGAAAAAGGTGTTGACGGCGTTTTTAGGATTTTATCTTCCGGCAGAGAGAAAGCATCACCGGCTGCAAGTGCTTTTCGGTTCAGTTAAAATCTCACTTTCCCGCCCGAACCGTTTGCCTGAACCATTCAGTAGGGCAGACCGTGCCTGCGCGTTAAGCAGATAATGAGTGTCCGGTTGTAATGTGAACCGGGAACAAGGGTGGTACCACGGTATTTATCGTCCCTTGCAATGCAGATGCGTTGCAAGGGATTTTTTTGTTCTGCGCACGCAACGCGACTGAGGAAATGCGAAGCATTTTCGAAGTTGCTTATCTCGCAATTCAAGATGTAGAAAAGGAGAGAACACTATGAGTATGGAAACAATCAAAAACGAATTTTTGGCTGATCTTAGTGCAGTGGAAGACGCAAAGCAGCTGTCTGCTTTCTGGGCCAAGTATTTCAGCAAGGAAGGTCAGATCCAGAAACTGATGGGCGGCATTAAAAATGTGCCAAACGAAGAAAAGAAGGCATACGGCCAGGCAGTTAATGAGGTAAAGGTCTGGGCACAGGGCTTATATGATGAAAAGAAGACAGAGGTGGAAAAGAAGGAAATGATGGCACGTTATGAGGAAGAAACCGTTGACGTGACACTTCCGGCAGACCATGTGGCATCCGCAAACTTACATCCGCTGACTTCCATCCGTAATGAGATTATCGGCATCTTCGCCGGTATGGGCTTTGATGTATTT
Source organism: Lachnospiraceae bacterium (assembly GCA_015057585.1). Taxonomy (GTDB): domain Bacteria; phylum Bacillota; class Clostridia; order Lachnospirales; family Lachnospiraceae; genus SIG299. The sequence continues at coordinate 23,146 of SVEF01000018.1, forward strand.
GAAGGTCCGGAAATCGAGGACGACGACCATAACTTCACCAGATTAAACGTATTAAAGGACCATCCGTCCAGAGACATGCAGGATACGTTCTGGCTGACCGAGGACTTACTCCTTCGTACCCATACCTCGCCGGGACAGATCCGTGTCATGGATGCAAAGAAGCCTCCGATTAAGGTATTGGTACCGGGTAAGGTATTCCGTTCCGACAGCGACGCTACCCATTCCCCAATGTTTTCCCAGATGGAAGGTCTTGTAGTAGATGAGCACATCACCCTTTGTGACTTACAAGGTATGCTTGACCAGTTCGTAAAGGCAATGTTCAAGGGCGATGTAAAGACAAGACTCCGTCCGTCCTACTTCCCGTTCACCGAGCCTTCGGTAGAGGTTGATGTCAGCTGCTTTAAGTGCGGCGGCTGCGGCTGTTCCCTTTGTAAGGGTACCGGTTGGATTGAGGTACTTGGCGGCGGTATCGTAAACAACAAGGTTCTGGAAAACTGCGGCATCGATTCCACAAAGTATTCCGGTCTTGCATTCGGTATCGGTATGGAACGTATTACTATGTTAAAGTACGGTATCAACCACATGGGCAAGCTGTTTGAAAACGACATTGAGTTCTTAAAGCAGTTCAAGGCGTAGCAAATTGCTTGCAGGCAAGCAATTGTACTTTGCTCCGCAAAGTAGAGTTTCAAACAGAAAAGGAGAAAATAAAAATGAAAGTTTTATATAGTTGGTTAAAAGAATATGTAGATATTGAAGTGAGCCCAAAGGAGCTGGAAACGAAATTGTTTTCCGCGGGGTTTGAAGTAGAGGCCATGGAATACCTTGGCGAGAATTTGGAAAAGGTTGTCGTTGGACAGGTAACCTCTATGGAGCATTATGAAGGTACCCACCTGCAGATTTGCCATGTCAACTGCGGACCACAGGGCGAAGACCACCTCATTTTAACAGGTGCGACCAACGTATTTGTAGGTGCAAAGGTGCCTGCGGCACTCGTTGGTGCAAAACTTCCGAACGGCATGGAAATCCAGCCGAGAAAGATGAAGGAGATGATGTCCTACGGCATGCTCTGTTCCGGTGCGGAACTGGAACTGAATAAGGACTGGTATCCGGGTGCTGACGTAAACGGCATTATGATTTTAGCCGAGGATGCTCCTCTTGGTATGGAAATGAGAGAGTATCTGGAGTTGGATGATTACTTATTTGATATTTCCATCACCGCAAACCGTCCGGACTGTCAGTCGGTCATCGGTATTGCAAAGGAAGTGGCAGCGTTCTTAAATAAGCCGTTCAAGGCTCCTGATATGAGCTACACGGAGGACGGCACCACAAACGCTGACATCAGTGTGGAGGTACTTGACAAGGAGACCTGTCCGAGATACTTAGGACACTACATTTATGACGTAGAGTATAAGGAATCCCCACTGTGGATGAAGAGACGTCTCATTGCCTGCGGTCACAATGCCATCAATGCCATGGTTGACATCACAAACTATGTGCTTGTGGAAATCGGTCAGCCGATGCACGCCTTTGACCTGGCGACACTTGCAGGTTCTTCCATCGTGGTAAGACGCGCAAACGAGGGTGAAGAACTCATTACACTTGATGAAAAGAAGAGAGTATTAAATACCAACAACCTGTTAATCTGCGACAAGGAAAAGGCAGTGGGTCTTGCCGGTGTTATGGGCGGATTAAACAGTGAGATTACAGAAAATACAAAGAGTGTATTATTCGAGTCCGCAAAGTTCTTAAAGGACAGCGTGCGTAAGACATCGAGAGGCCTTGGACTTCGTTCTGACGCGGCAGCAAGATTTGAAAAGGGTATCGATGAGTACACGGTAGAATGCGGTATGGCACGTGCGTTAAATCTTGTGCAACAGCTTGGTGTGGCAAAGGTAAGCTCCAGCCACTTTGATGTATCCGGCGGTGCTTCCACCGAAAAGAGAGTCATCAAAGTAGAATGTGCGAAGGTAAATGACGTACTTGGTATCGTCGTTCCGGAAGAGGAGATGGTACGCATCTTAACCGCACTTCAGTTTGAAGTAGAGTTAACCGACGGCGTGATGACACTGGCGATTCCGAGATACCGTGACGATGTGGAGAATTATCAGGATATTGCAGAGGAAGTCATCCGTGAGTACGGCTATGACAAGGTAGTTCCGACCTTCCTGGATGCGGCAAAGGTAACCAACGGCGGTATGACTCCGGCACAGACAAAGGAACTTGCCGTAAAGCAGTACCTCTGCACACAGGGCTTCTATGAAATCCAGACGATTGCCATGGTGGCAGCAACGGAATTTGACCAGTTCCTGCTTCCGGCAGATGCAAAGGAACGTCAGGTAGTGGAACTCTTAAATCCGATTACCGAAAACTTAAGCATTATGCGTACGTTAATGGCTCCGTCCATGGTACGTGTGATTGAAAATAACATTAAGAACGGCAACGAAGAACTTCGATTCTTCGAACTGGCTAACGTATATCTGCCAAAGGCACTTCCACTTACCGAGCCTCCGGTAGAAAAGAAGGTACTTTGCCTCGGAGCATCCGGTGCGGCAGAAGATTTCTTCTCCTTAAAGGGCAGCATTGAAGCATTTGCAAGTGCAAACGACTTAATCTTCACCTACAAGAGAGCAGAGGTTCCTTACTTACATCCGGGCAGAACCGCAGAAATTTACTGCCAGGGTGTAAAGATCGGTCATTTCGGCCAGCTCCGTTATGAAATCGTGGACGGACTTAGCATTGCGGCAGGTAAGAAGGCAGATACAAAGATTTTCCTTGCAGAACTGGATTACAGCCTGCTTTGCACCTTGTTTAAGGAAGGCATTAAGTACACTCCGGAGTCCGGATTTGCAGGCAATACCAGAGATATTTCCATCCTCGTGGATAAGAAGGTGGAATGTGGCACCATCGTGGATACGATTGCAGCATGTGATGCTTTGATTAAGAAGGTTTCCCTGTTCGATATTTTCGAGAGCGAGAAGATTGGTCTTGATAAGAAGAGCATGGCATTTAACTTAAAGTTGGCTTCGGATACAGAGGATGTAACCGATGTAATGACAGATGCTGTGGTAGAAAAAGTGATGGCAGCACTTGGCGAAAAATTAGGTGCACAGATGAGAGCGTAAGAAGTAAATGAAGAAACGGGCGGTGGCAGAATTGCCATCGCCTTTTTTATCAGAATCCGCTCTTGCATATAATTTACAGATAAGGTATACTTTAATGTTAGAGAAATAGTACGAAAAGCATTAGAAAAACAGAGTTATTCGGGGATGTGGGGATGAAAAAAGAGAAGGGAAAAAAGAAGAATGCGGCAAGCGTGTCGGAACAGAAGACAAACTTTCTGGCATGGGTGCTGTTTTTGGGATATTTGTGTCTTTTGTTCTATCTGTTGTTTTTTTCGGAAAAGTACGGAAGAACGGATGTGGCAGAGGAATACCGTTACAATTTGACACTGTTCAAAGAAATCAAGCGTTTTTGGCTGAATTGGAAAACCATCGGAATCAAGGAGGTAGTGATTAACTTGTTCGGAAATGTTGCGGCGTTTGTGCCGTTCGGATTTTTGCTTCCGATGATATGCAGAAGGGGCAGGAAACTGTTTTGCTGTACCGTGATGACCGCGTTGTTCAGTCTTTCGGTGGAAGCGGTGCAGTTGCTCAGTAAAGTGGGCGCTTTTGATGTGGATGACATTTTGCTTAATACCATCGGTGGTCTGCTTGGGTTTATCGGGTATGAGATTTTGTTTGGTTTTAGGGAACGTAAGGGGAAGAATTCCTCAAAATAGAGATAACGTAGGAAACGGAGACGGGTATGCTGTTTAAAAAGGAAAAATCGTCCCTGCATTTTTCGGGAAAGAGAGTTTCGGGGCTTGGTATCGCGACCACGGTGATGGGCGGTATCGGCTGGACTATATTTGCGGCACTGAGTTTGTATTCGGCAGGAAAGGACGGGCAGGCAGAAGGTTTTATCGGAATGATAGGACTTTTGGATGCGGCGCTTGCGGTAACCGGAGCCATTCTATCGTACCGGGCATTGCAGGAAAGAGATGTTTATTATGTGATGCCGATTATCGGAATGGCATTAAATGCCATTTTGTTTATTGTATATTTTTCCCTGTATTTTATGGGACTTGCCCTTGGGTGAAATAAAGAAAAAGGAGAATTTGGGTTATGGAAAAGGATTTGGACTTTATCAAGGAACGGTATGACCTTTGCGTAGAGCGTATCCGTGAGATTGCAAAGGTGCAGGAAGTACCGGAAAAGTACCGTGATTACTTTAAGAAAGAAGCGGAATTCATTTTGTTGACCGCAGAACTGGCAAAGTTAACAGCATCCGGTAAATACGCTACGTTGTCCATGGAAGAATTGGAAACATGGAACGAAAACTTGTATGCCAAGGTGTTGCCGGCAAATTATGAAACCAGTTATGCGAACCCGGCCTATGCAGTAAAGTGCTTTGACATGCGGGAGGGACGTCTGCTTTCGGCAGTGTCTGCAAAAGTCAATGAGTTAATCGGCTGTGCAATCGAGGGAAAGACCTACTTTGCAACGATTCTCATGGAACTGTTTTTGGAAATTTACGTACGGTTTGAAGAATACGACGAGTTTGCCTGGAAGGATGCAAAAGCATCGTATAAGAGTTTTTCCATGGATTACCGCAGGGACTACATGGAAGACAGCGTAAAGGAGAGATATCTTCCGAAGACAACGGGTGCACGTAAGGTGATTGCTTCTGATTTGACCGATTTGCGTTATCTGTATCAGTACGGAGAATATATCACCGACAATGAAAAGAAGATAGCACAGTTTTTAAACGGAATGTCAGCGGCAGAAATCGATGCGATGGCAGAGACATATGTCAGCGGCTATATCCGCGGATTTGACACCATGGGTGTGGTTCGCAAGGAAAACGGCGTTGCCATTATGATTTATCCGGTGGGATTTGAACGTATGATGGCATCCGCAATCAAAAAGTTCGAAGCAAACGGTGTCCGTGTGGTGCCGAGACAGACTCTGGCCGAAGCAGCAAACCGTCAGTTTGGCTATGACCACAGACAGGATTACGGTCTGTGTCTTGACCGTGTGTATGTGAACCGTTACCTGGAAGATATGGCAGCGGTTTATGAAGAAAACAAGGAAATTCTTGCACAGTACATCGGACCTGCAGTCATTGAGACCTTTGGTGAGGCTGACTTTGAGCCGGTCAATAAAAAAGAAGCAGTACGCCTTGACAAGCGTCAGATTAAGCTGGACCGTGAGTTAAACCAGAAGCATGCAGGCATCGCGTACACATATATTAAGAGTGACGAGACTTCGTTTACGATTATCGCCTACCCGATTCCGGCCATCGGAGAGCAGTTCAATGAGATTTTTGCGGAAACCGTGCGTTGTAACACACTTTCCAATGATGAGTATACCAAAATCCAGCAGGCCATCATTGACGAACTGGATACCGGTTACGGCTGTAAGATTTTAGGTACGAACGGAAATGAAACCGATTTGACGGTTATGCTGATGGAAACAAAGGACCCGGCTAAGGAGACAAAGTTTGAAAACTGTACTGCGGATGTCAATATCCCGGTTGGTGAAGTTTTCACATCCCCTGTGCTTGCGGGAACCAATGGCTTGTTGCATGTGACAAAGGTATTTTTAAACGGTTATGAATATAAGAATCTGAAGGTTTGGTTCGAAAACGGTAAGACGACCAAACTTTCCTGCGATAACTTTAAGACAGAGGAAGAAAATCAGGCGTTCCTTGCAGAAAAACTGTTATTCTTCCACGACAGTCTGCCAATGGGTGAATTTGCCATCGGTACGAACACGACGGCATTCGTCATGGGCGAAAAGTTTAACATCGGTGCCAAACTTCCGATTCTCATTGCAGAAAAGACCGGTCCGCATTTTGCAATCGGTGATACCTGCTATAAGAGAAGTGAAGATCATAAAGTGTATAACCGTGACGGTAAGGAAATCATTGCAAGGGACAATGAAGTTTCCCTGCTTCGTAAGACCGAACCGGAAAAGGCATACTTTAACTGTCATACCGACATTACGATTCCGTACGGCGAAATCGGTGAGATTTCTTCCTTAAAGAAGGACGGAAGCAAAACCGTGATTATTCGGAACGGAAGATTTGTACTTCCGGGTACGGAGGAATTAAACAAGCCATTGGAGGAATATGAAAATGAATTTTAAAGTAATTGCACTGATTGTAATGGGAATAGTGTTTTTATTTGACACGTTTATTGAGTATCTTGAAATGAAGTCGTCGGAGCGTGAGATTCCGGCAAATGTAGCGGATGTATACGATAAGGAAGAGTATACGAAGTGGCTTTCGTATGATAAGGAATGTAACCGTTTTTCACTCATCCGTCATCTTGTTTCGTTTGCGATTGCTTTTGCGCTGATTGCACTGGATGCGTATGCAGGCATTGTACATATGGTAGGTGCAGAAGGCCTGTATGGCGCGGCAATTGCTATCGTGATTGCGGACACGGTCATCAGCCTCATCTGGTCCACACCGTTTTCTTATGTGAGAAACTTTGGAATCGAAGAAAAGTACGGATTTAACCGTATGACAAAGAAGACCTTTGTGATTGACCTTGTAAAGAACCTGATTATCAACATCGGTCTGATGTGCGGGTTGATTTGTCTTCTGACTGCAATTCATCAGGCACTCGGCCATTGGATGTTAATTATTTTTACAATTATCATTATGGCAATTCTTTTGCTGGTTGTATTTTTACAGCCGGTATTTACCAGAGTGTTTAATAAGCTGACACCGTTAGAGGACGGTGAATTGAAAACCCGCCTGACAGAGCTGCTTGAAAAGAATGGCTGTACCGTGCGCCAGATCAGCGTATCGGACGGTTCCAAACGCTCCACAAAGGCAAATGCTTACTTTGGCGGGTTTGGTAAGATGAAGACGATTGTTCTTTATGATACGTTGCTGGAGCAGATGACTGAGGATGAGATTGTTGCGGTGTTTGCGCATGAGATGGGACACAACAAGCACAAGGATACCTTAAAGATGTTTGGAATGAACGTGGTAAATGTTTCCATGATTGTCATTTCTTTGTGGGCACTGGTTTCCGTGCCGGAGATTTATCTGGACTTTGGCTTTGAGGGTGTAAACTACGGCTTTGCGATGATTCTTGCAAGTGCGGTTTGTTTATCCTTTATTTCTCCGTTCCTTGGTTTGTTTATCAGCCTGTTCTCAAGAAAGTTTGAGTATGCGGCAGATAAATTCGCAGCAGATAACGGTTATGGAGAAGCCCTGATTTCGGGGCTTAAGAAGTTAGCAAAGAATTCGTTCTCGAATTTAAGCCCACATCCGGTTGTGGTGGCACTGACCTACTCCCACCCGACCATCAGCCAGAGAGTGGAATACATAGAAAAGTGCATGAAGGAGAACAAATAAGATGGCTAAAGTAGGAATTGTAATGGGAAGTGATTCGGACCTTCCAATCATGAGTAAGGCGGCAGAAATGCTTGACAAGTTTGGCATCGATTACGAAGTGACGGTAATTTCCGCACATCGCATGCCGGATGTTTTCTTTGATTATGCAAAGACAGCAAAGGACAAGGGTTTTAAGGTTATCATCGCAGGTGCCGGTGGTGCGGCTCACTTACCTGGTATGTGTGCGGCAATTTTCCCACTTCCGGTCATCGGTGTGCCGATTCACACAAAGACACTTTCCGGTGTGGATTCCCTTTATTCTATCGTACAGATGCCGGGCGGGATTCCGGTAGCAACCGTTGCCATCAACGGCGCACAGAATGCAGGAATTCTTGCGGCAAAGATGCTTGCGGTATCGGATGATGAGATGCTTAAGAAGATTGAGGAGTATGCGGCTTCTTTAAAGGAAAGCGTTATGGTGAAAAAAGAGAAGATCGAGAGGGTCGGATATCAGCAGTATTTGAGCGAGATGTAACAAAAAATGAAAACGATATTCCTTGCGGTTCCGCTATTAGTCACCGCGCCGGAATATCGTTTTCTTATTTAATGTACATAGTCGTTGAAATATTGCTGGTATGCAACTGCTTTTGTGCGAAAAAAAGTTGCATTTCTAAAACTCTTGTGTTATAGTTCCATCTATCATAAGAAAGAGGATAAAAAGTATGACCACATTTTTTGTGAACAGTTTAAGACGCAGAGAGAGAAGACGTAAGTTCTTGTAATCATTGTATTCCGCATGGTTACAAGAGTGTACGTCTTGTTTCTGTGCGGTTGCTGTTTATAAAAGAGTGTAAATGCAGAACCGCAATAGATTTCGCTAAAAGCGAAGCGTATTGCGGTTCTTTTTTTATCCCGATAAAGGAGGAAAACAGATTATATGAAAAAGAAAATTTGTCAGTATTTATCGGCTGTGTTGCCGGAGATGCAGGAAGAGGAATTGCTAAAAGTGATGGAAATTCCGCCGGAGGAGAATATGGGTGATTTGGCGTTGCCGTGTTTTGTGATGGCAAAGAAACTGCGGAAAAATCCGGTGCAGATTGCATCGGAGCTGGCGGAAAAACTGAACGGGAAGAAGACGGAACTTGGAATTGAAAAAGCAGAGAATGTAGGAGCGTATTGTAATATTTACTTAAAGCGTGATGCGTTTGTGCAGAAGTGCTTTGAGGTAATTCAGACAGAAAAGTATGGTGTAACCCAAATCGGTGCAGGAAAAACGGTGTGTATGGATTATTCTTCTCCGAACATTGCTAAGAATTTTCATGTGGGACATTTGCGGACGACGGTAATCGGAAATTCACTGTATAAGATTTATCAGAAATTGGGCTATGATGTGGTCCGGATTAACCACCTGGGCGACTGGGGAACGCAGTTCGGAAAGCTGATTGTGGCATACAAATTGTGGAGCAGTGAGGAGCAGGTGAAGGAACAAGGCATTGAAGAGTTGATGCGGATTTATGTAAAATTCAATGAGGAAGAGGAGAAGGACGAGAACTTAATCAAAGAGGCGCGGGAATGGTTTGTGAAGATGGAGCAAAACGATCCGGAGGCGCTTGCAATTTGGAATTGGTTTAAGGAAATCAGTATGATGGAATTTGAACGGATTTATGAGTTGCTTGGAATTTCGTTTGACTCTTATCTGGGCGAGAGTTTTTACCGCGACAAGGTGCCGGCACTGGTGGAGCAGTTAAAGGGTATGGGGCTTCTGACAGAAAGCCGGGGAGCACAGGTTATCGACCTGGAGAAATACAATATGCCGCCATGCCTGATTACGAAAAGTGATGGCGGTTCCATTTACCATTCCCGTGATATTGCGGCGATTCTTTATCGAAAGGAACAATATCATTTTGACAAATGTCTGTATGTGACCGGCTTGGAGCAGTCGTTACATTTTAAGCAGATTTTTACGGCGATTGAGGTTATGGGCTATGACTGGAGTGACGGACTGGTGCATGTTCCGTACGGCCTGGTCAGTCTGGCAGGAGAGAAGCTTTCGACGCGTGGCGGGAACATTATTTATGCGGAGGATATTTTAAAGGAAGCGATAGAGCGTGCCTATCATGCTATCCTGGAAAAGAATCCGAATCTTCCTGAAAAGGACACGACGGCGAAAAAAGTCGGTGTGGGTGCGGTTGTTTTTCATGACCTATTTAACCAGCGGATTAAGAATGTGGAGTTTTCGTGGAAGGATGTTTTAAATTTTGACGGCACGACAGGGCCGTATGTGCAGTACACATATGCACGGGCAAAGAGTGTGCTGCGCAAATACGGAAAAACTGTGGAGGCAGAGGAAATTGATTATACGGCTTTGACGGATGAGGCGGCCTACGGTTTGGTAAAAGTGCTCGCAGGTTATGAAGATGCGGTGGTTTTTGCTGCAGAGAAAAACGAACCGTCGGTGATTGCGCGGTATGTCATTGCGTTGGCAACAGCGTTTAACAAATTTTATCATGAGTGCTCAATTTTACAGGCAGAAGAAAAAGAGAAAAAAGCGCGGCTGCTTTTGACGGACTTTGTGCAGAAGGTTTTGTGCGAGGCGTGCGGTCTGCTTGGCATGGAGTGCCCGGAGGAGATGTAGTGTGTGCCAGTAATTTAGGACGCGTCAGTAATTTGGGACGCGTTGGGTCTATATAGAAAAATTGGCCGTGGAGACCCAAAATGCAGGCGGAAGACATTAAAAAAGTAAAGTTTTGTCCGGCACTTTGGGTCTATGTGAAAAAAAGTATATGTCAGGCCCAAAAATCAAGAAAAACTTAAAAAAGTCATGAGGGAATTGGGTCTGACAGCAGAAAAAAATTCTATAGACCCAAAGACCTCGGAAGACGGCTGCTTTCTATGAAGAAATCGGGTCTGGGAAATGAATTTTTTCCCATAGGCCCAACCGGAGAAAATCATAGAAGGCAGGAAAATAAAAAACTTTGAAAAAAGATAGAAATCCACGAAAAAGATAAAAATCCTCTTGACATACACATTCTCATGTGTTATTATATCAGAGCATGTGACGAGAAATCGTCCGCTAGGAAGCAGAGTATCCGCTCTCACCCCCAGCACTTTGGTCGCGAAAGGGTTATGATTTTTAATTAAAAAGCGTATTCTTGAACAAAGTGCGCATTGATTAGAATGTAAAGGATAATCTGGCTTCCGGGTTATCCTTATTTTATTTCATTCTTTATCAAACGGAGGTGCAGAACCATTAGCGATTTAATGATCAACGAACAAATCAGAGACAAAGAGGTCCGTGTAATCGGAAATGACGGCGAACAGTTAGGTATCATGTCCGCAAAAGAAGCTTTAGCGTTAGCGAAGGAAGCAGAACTTGATTTAGTAAAGATTGCTCCGACAGCAAAGCCACCGGTATGTAAGATTGTTGACTACGGCAAGTACCGTTACGAAATGGCCCGCAGAGAAAAAGAAGCTAAGAAAAAGCAAAAGGTCACTGAAGTAAAAGAGATTCGTTTATCGCCAAACATTGATGAGAATGACTTAAATACCAAAGCGAATCAGGCGAAGAAGTTCCTTTCTAAGGGCGACAAAGTAAAAGTTGCACTTCGGTTCCGCGGTAGAGAAATGGCTCACATGGCGACAAGCAAGCAGATTCTTGACAGTTTCTTTGAAAAGGTATCTGATGTGGCTGTTATCGAAAAGCCGGCGAAGATGGAAGGCAGAAGCATGATTATGTTTCTTGGTGAAAAACGTTAGTTAATAGCGAAAGCATTAAGTAAAATCGAAGAAAACGGTTACGACCGAACGAATTAAGGAGGAAGAAACAATGCCTAAGGTAAAAACAAGTAAAGCAGCAGCAAAGCGTTTTACAATGACTGGTACAGGAAAGTTAAAGAGAATGAAAGCTGGTAAGCAGCACATCCTCACAAAGAAGTCCAGAAAGACTAAGAGAGATCTCAGAAAGCCTGAAATGATGGACAAGACAAACGAAAAGAATATGAAGAAGATTTTACCATATCTGTAGGATTTGGTGTAAGGAGGGAAAAAGACAATGGCAAGAGTTAAAGGCGGAATGAACGCTAAGAAGAAGCATAATAGAGTATTAAAGCTGGCTAAGGGCTACAGAGGCGCCAGAAGTAAGCAGTATAGAATTGCTAAGCAGTCCGTAATGAGAGCATTAACATCCTCTTATGCAGGCAGAAAAGAAAAGAAGAGACAGTTCAGACAGTTATGGATTGCAAGAATCAACGCAGCAGCTAGATTAAATGGTCTTTCCTACAGCAAGTTCATGTATGGTTTAAAGTTAGCAGATGTTCAGGTTAACAGAAAGATGTTAGCTGAGCTCGCTGTAAACGATGCTGAAGGTTTTGCAGCACTTGCAGAAGTAGCAAAGAGCAAGCTCGCTTAATTGATAAATTTAAGATGAGTACATTCCCCGGAAACCTTGTGTTTCCGGGTTTTTTGCATTTAAGGAAGTTCTCTCATGGTTTTCTAATTATCTTCTAATTTGCATATTTCCACTGTGTGCGATAAGATAGGAATAAGAAAACAAGACCCGGCGTGAAGCAGATAAGAAAGATACGACGGGAAATGAATTTAGAGAAAGAAGGAAGACATTATGAGAAAACGAATCAGCAGTACATTATGGGGCTTGCTTTTTATTGCCGTAGGTGTTGGCGTTGTAGGAAATATGACAGGACTTTGGGAGTTCCGGATATTTTTTGACGGTTGGTGGACCTTGTTTTTTATTATACCGTCCCTGCTTAGCCTGATTGAAAAGGGATTCCGTGTCGGCAATACAGTTTGTCTGGTGGTCGGGGCAGCCCTTCTTTGTGCATGTCAGGGAATCATTGCGTGGGATGTGATTTCCGCGTTGTTTCTTCCGGTGATTTTCATTACCATCGGCGCAGTTTTAGTGCTTGGAAACCTGTTTCATATCGGTACCAGACGGGTACATGTGGACAAGGAGAAAAGAAGAAGTGAGAGTGTCGTGTTTTCCGGGAAAAAGATTCTGGTGGAAGATGAATTTTACGGAATGGATTATGATGCGGTATTTGGTGGTGCGGTTTTAGACCTCAGAAAGGCTAAAATCACGGAAAATGTTTCGATTGATGCATTGGCTGTGTTTGGCGGCGTAGATATTTTACTTCCGGCGGGACTGAAGGTGGTAGTCAGTGACACTTCCCTGTTCGGAGGCTGTAATAACCAGTATCATTCCTACAGCGGGGATGAGATTCCGACAATTTATATCAATGCCACGGCATTATTTGGCGGAGTGGAGGTAAGATAAGATGAAGACGGTGATTAAGTATTGTGCAATTATATTTGCCCTGCTTCTTGCAGGTTCGATTATCTCCGGTTGTGTGAACGCGGGAGTCATGATTGTCCGGGCGATCGCAGATAAGAGCGGCGGAGAAATCAAGATTGACGGGAAAGTTGTGATTGACACAAACGAGTGGTTCTCGGAAGACTCGTTTGGAGAAGTGGATGGAGGATTTCGTATGTTTGGCATTCAGTTTGGCGGAACAAGAGAGACAAAGAGCGGTACGTATGAGGTAACGGGAATGGTGCAGGAAATCCGGTTAGACGGCGTGCCGGGTGAAGTGGAAATTAAGCGCGGTGATACATTTTGCGTAACCTATCAGAATATTCCGGTGGAATACCGTATGGAAGTCAGAGACGGAAAGCTGATTTTAGAGGATGAATCCAAGGGCGTATTTGTGATTGGAATCAATATAACGGAGCATCCGTATTTGTGTCTGACGGTTCCGGAGAATGTGGAACTGACGAAGCTTACCGTGGATAACGGCTCGGGCAAGCTGACGGTGTCGGATATCAGTCCGGAAAAACTGGAGCTTGACGGTGGCTCCGGAAGTATGTCGGTAAAGAACGCAACAGTAAAGAACTTGATGGTGGATGGCGGTTCCGGCATGGTGCAGCTGACAAATGTGACAGCAGAAACCAGTAATTTTGATATGGGTTCCGGCGGATTTAAGGTGGCGGAGGCCGCTTTAGGAAGTACCAGATTAAACAGCGGTTCCGGAAGCTGTGTTTTTGAGAAAACCAGTGCACACAACCTGTCCGTAGACAGTGGTTCCGGCCGGGTGATTTATGAAGGCGATTTGACCGGGAACTGTATTTTTGACAGCGGAAGCGGTATCATCCGTCTGTTTCTTGCCGGAAAGGAAGAGGATTATGCAATCCGGGCAAGTCTGGGAAGCGGAGGACTTTATATTAATGGTAACAAGGAAGGCCGTTCCGGCTACTATGAGAGCAGGAATAATGGTGTGCATTCCCTGATTTTTAATAGCGGTTCCGGAAGCGTACACGTAAAATTTTCTGAGTAGGGCAAGTTTTCGGGAAAACGGAGGCTTGTTGATTGAAACCTAAGATAAAATATGGTACAATGTTCGGTGGAGTTTGAAAAGAAGTCTCAGGCTCCACCTGTTTTATGACAGAACTGAAATTACATAAAAAATGGGGGAAGAGTATGGACAAAAACAAAAGAGCAATTTATCCGCCGATGGGGTGGAACAGCTGGGACTGCTACGGGGCATCCGTAAACGAAGAACAGCTTCGCGGAAATGCAGATTACATGGCAAAGTATTTAAAACAGTATGGATGGGAGTATGTAGTCTGTGACATCCAGTGGTATGAACCGACGGCGGACTCCTGTTATTATCATAAGTTTACCGAACTGGTAATGGATGAATACTCCAGACTCATGCCGGCAGAAAACCGTTTTCCGTCTGCGGCAGGAGGAAAGGGATTTAAGCCGATTGCAGATTATGTACATTCCTTAGGCCTTAAGTTCGGTATCCATATTATGCGTGGTATTCCGAGACAGGCGGTGCATCAGAATACAAAGATTAAGGGTGCGGATACAACGGCAAGAGCGATTGCACATCCGTACTCCATCTGTAGCTGGAATACCGACATGTACGGTGTAGACCCGCATGCCTACGGTGCACAGGAATACTACAATTCCCTGTTCGAGCTGTATGCTTCCTGGGGCGTTGACTATGTAAAGGTGGATGACATTTGCGTCACGGAGTTCCGCAAGGAATGCTTATATTCCGCAAAGGAAGAAATTGAACTGATTCACAATGCCATTAACAACTGCGGCAGGGATATGGTGCTCAGTCTTTCTCCGGGACCTGCACAGATTGAGCAGGCAGAGCATTTATCAAAGTATGCCAACATGTGGCGTATGACCGGTGACCTTTGGGATAACTGGCCATCCTTAAAGGCAATGTTTGAGCGTTGCCGTATCTGGGCGCCTCATGTAAAGGAAGGCTGCTGGCCGGATTGTGATATGCTTCCGCTTGGTCATATCTTAGTGTGCAGGGACAATGAAGAGCATATGACCAATCTGACAAGGGATGAGCAGACAACGCTGATGACGCTTTGGTGCATCTTCCGTTCTCCGCTTATGATGGGCGGCGAAATGAGAGACAACGATGAGTTTACGTTATCCCTGCTTACGAATGAAGAAGTTTTGGCACTCGAAAAGACGACCTCCGGTGCAAACGAAGTGATGGATGCGGATGGCAAGATTGCATGGAAGACGACGGATGCAGACGGAAATGTCTATGTTGGATTGTTCAATACAACAGACGAAGAAACCGAAGTTTCCTGTGATTTTACAGTACTTGGTCTGACTGGCGAGAAGAAGGTGCGCGACCTTTGGGAAAAGGCAGATATCGGAAGTGTTTCCGGTGCGGTTGCTGCGGTAATCCCGGCACATGGTGCAAAGTTGTATAAAATGATGTAATTTAACAAAAACTACCTCTAAGTATGTGAAACACATAGATGGAGGTAGTTTTTTTATGGGACAGTCAACGGAGTTTCAGCAGATGTTAAAGGAATACCGGGCGGCACTTCGGGTGGAAGAAAGCTTTGATGTAGTGGCGCGGGTGTTTATGGTGTCGGATAAACAGGCGGCCCTGTTTTTCGTGGACGGAATGATTAAAGATGAGACGATGCAGAAAATTATGACCGGTTTTGCGGCAATCAAACCGGAGGATATGCCGAAAAATGCGGCAATGTTTGCCAAGTACCAGGTGCCGTATGTCGAAGTCGATGTACTAAAGGAAATTCCGCAGGTGGTTACCTCGGTGCTGTCAGGAACACCGTGTCTGATTGTGGACGGCTATGCAGAGGCGATTGCAATTGATATCCGGACGTATCCGGCGAGGCAGGTGGCGGAACCGGAAAAGGATAAGGTCATGCGCGGCTCCAGAGACGGCTTTGTGGAGACACTGGTGTTCAATACGGCCCTCATCCGCCGGAGAATCCGCGACCCGAAGCTGACGATGGAATACCGGAGTGTCGGGTCCGTGTCACATACAGACATTGTATTATGCTACATGGAGGACCGTGTGGATAAAAAATATCTGGCGGAAATCCGCAGGCGGGTGCAAGACATTCGGATTGAGTCGCTGACCATGAATCAGGAAAGTCTGGCCGAATGTCTGTATGAACATTCGTGGTGGAATCCGTTTCCGAAGTTTAAGTTTTCGGAGCGTCCGGACACAGCGTCGGCAGCGGTGCTGGAAGGAAACATTGTTATCCTGGTGGACGGTTCGCCGGCGGCAATGATTCTCCCGACGACCATTTTTGATATTATCGAAGAAGCGGACGACTACTATTTCCCTCCGGTGACAGGAACCTATCTGCGGCTGACACGCGTAGCAGCAAATATTATCGCTTTTGTGCTGACGCCATTGTTTTTACTTTTGATGCAACAGCCCGAACGGCTCCCGGAAAGTTGGCAGTTTATTGCGTTGAAAGAACCGGTGAATATCCCGCTTCTCTGGCAGTTTCTGCTTTTGGAGTTTGCCATTGACGGTCTGCGTCTTGCAGCACTCAATACGCCGAGCATGTTAAGCCTTCCACTCAGCGTGATTTCGGCACTTGTCATCGGGGAATTTGCGGTGTCCTCGGGGTGGTTTAACGCGGAACCGCTTCTGTATATGTCGTTTGTGATTCTGGCAAATTATACGCAGGCAAGCTATGAACTTGGTTACGCAATCAAGTTCCTGCGTATGATTACGCTGGTGGCGACGCATTTTTTCGGCATCTGGGGCTTTGGCGCAGGTATGCTGCTTGCTGTGATTGCCATCGGGTCCAACCGGGCCATCGGCGGAAAGAGTTACGTGTATCCGTTGTTTCCGTTGCACTTTAAAAAACTGATGAAACGATTTTTCCGCGTGAGTCTTCCGACGGATGCCAAAATGAAGGCGGATAAGTAGGGAAATATTGTGTTTTTTTCAAAACTGTGGTAAAATAAGGGGTGCTAATAAAATAAATAAGAAAGAAGGGCTTATTATGGCAACACCACACAACGCCGCACAAAAGGGCGACATTGCAAAAACTGTATTGATGCCGGGCGATCCGCTCCGTGCAAAATATATCGCAGATCATTATCTGGAGAATGTAAAGTGTTTTAATACTGTTCGAAATATGTTTGGATATACCGGTACCTATAAGGGAAAAGAAGTTTCTGTTATGGGTGGTGGTATGGGTATGCCGTCGATCGGTATTTACTCTTACGAACTGTTTAACTTCTATGATGTAGATGCAATTATCCGTATCGGCTCTGCCGGCGGTATTTCCGACGATGTTAAGTTAAGAGACCTCGTTGTCGGCATGGGCGCATCTACAAATTCCAACTACGCAAGCCAGTACAACCTGCCGGGCACCATTGCTCCGATTGCAGATTACAGCCTGCTCAGAAAGGCAGTAGAAGTGGCAGAGGGCAAGGGCATCCACGTAGCAGTCGGTAATGTACTTTCTTCCGATATTTTCTATAACGATGATAAAACCGTAAACGACAGATGGAAGAGAATGGGCATCCTCTGCGTAGAGATGGAGGCAGCGGCTCTTTATCTGAACGCAGTCAGAGCAGGCAAGAAGGCACTTTGCTTACTCACTATTTCCGATCATTTATATACCGGTGAAGAACTTTCCGCAGAAGACAGACAGAACTCCTTCCATGAAATGATGGAAGTGGCATTGGAACTGGCATAAAGTGCAAATAATTACATGGAGATGAACTAATATGGACAGAAAAGATATTTTTAAGACAGTAGACCATACCTTATTGACACAGACAGCAACCTGGGATGAAATCCGTCAGATTTGTGATGACGGTATGGCATACGGCACTGCATCGGTTTGCATTCCGCCATCTTATGTAGAGCAGGCAAAGCAGTATGTGGGCGATAAGCTTGCTATTTGTACCGTAATCGGCTTCCCGAACGGTTATATGACAACCGCAACCAAGGAATTTGAAACCAAAGATGCCATCGCAAAGGGCGCAGATGAAATCGATATGGTTATCAACATCGGTTGGGTAAAGGACGGAAAGTATGATCTGGTAGAAGAAGAAATCCGTACGTTAAAGAAAGCCTGCGGCAATAAGATTTTAAAGGTTATCATTGAGACCTGCCTGTTAACGGAAGAAGAAAAGATTAAGATGTGCGAAGTTGTGACAAACTCGGGCGCTGACTTTATCAAGACGTCTACCGGCTTTTCCAAGGCAGGTGCTACTTTTGAAGACATTGCCCTGTTTGCGGCACATGTCGGTCCTAACGTAAGAATGAAAGCAGCCGGCGGTATTGCTTCCTTTGACGATGCAGAGAAGTTTATTTCTCTCGGTGCATCGAGACTCGGCACCAGCCGCATCGTGAAACTTGCAAAGAATGAACAGGCAAGCGGATACTAATTCGTATGTGTGAGTATGGCAGCAGGGTACCGTAAGGTGCCCTGCGCTGATATTTTTAAGGAGAGGTTTTTATGTTAACAAAAGAATTAGAGCAAAAACTCATGGCAACGGCAATCGAATACAGAAAGCGTTCCCATTCGCCGTATTCCGGCTTTTGTGTGGGTGCGGCACTTCTTGCCAAAAACGGAACCATCTTTGGCGGGTGCAATATAGAAAATGCAGCATATTCTGTTGCAAATTGTGCAGAACGTACAGCATTGTTTAAAGCGGTGAGTGAGGGAGTTACGGAGTTTGAAGCGATTGCTATTGTAGGTGGAAAAGCAGATGGTCCGTTGGAATTTTGTTCTCCGTGCGGTGTCTGCCGCCAGGCATTGGTAGAGTTTTGTAATCCAAAGGAATTTATGGTACTTCTTGGTACGAGTGAAGAAGATTATAAGGGCTATTCTCTGGAAGAATTGTTACCATATAGTTTTACTCCAAAGAATTTGCTGTAAGTAAGAGAAAATGGAGATAAACGAGGATTGCGAATTTTGTTTTGAAAGTTGTGCGAAGTTTTTTAATATTTCACAAAATTCATAAAAAAATTGTTGACAAAGGTGGTAAACCTTGCTATAATACAACACGTACCTCAGACGAGAGGTACGAAATGGGATCTTAGCTCAGCTGGGAGAGCATCTGCCTTACAAGCAGAGGGTCATAGGTTCGAGCCCTATAGGTCCCATTATGGCGAGATAGCTCAGTTGGCCAGAGCACACGGTTCATACCCGTGGTGTCGAGGGTTCAAATCCCCCTCTCGCTATTGGGACAAGAAAGAGATGCTGAAAAGCATCTCTTTTTTGTCCCAATCAATGAGAAGCGTATTCGAACCTGCGACACCACGGAGTCCGTTTTGTATGGATTTTTTACTTTTCCTTGCAAAGTTATCGACCTTTCGCTATAATACTTTTCAGAAGGTTTTTGGAAAGGTGGGTTTGCAAATGAGTTATTGTGGTGAATGTGAACATTGGTCCAGAAAAAAGGATACCGGGCTGAAAGTGTCTGACGGCGAAGGTGTTTGTGGTATCTCCGGTGCGGAGGCGGGAAATATGCGCCATGGATGCATCATGTTTACACAACGCCGTAAGCTGGAGGATTCGCTGCAGAGTCCGATTGAAAAATATAAAAATGAGCAGAGCAGAAATACATAAAGAAATCAAAGGAAACGGCCGGATAACTCTAGCCGTTTTTTTGTTTTTGTGATATGATGGTATCAGAAAAGAAAATGAATGTTTTTATCATAGATTATGTGCAGGAGGGACTTGAGATGAAGAAGATAGGGTATATTCTTTGTAGTGTTTTATGTATAACTGTAATGGCGGCAGGATGCGGCAGGGAAAATGAAAGTCAGGGACCATCGGTACCGACAGGAGCATTACAGAGCAGCGTTACGCCGGACCCGGGGTTGACACCGAATTTAACAGAAACGCCAAGTGAGGCACCAACCGAGGCTCCGCAGGAGACTTTGACACTTACGCCGACGAATATTCCGACACCAGAGACAACAGCGACGAGCACTCCGACACCGGAACCTACCAAAGAACCGACCAAGGAGCCGACACCAACAGCAACAGACGTGCCGAAGCAGGAATATACGTATACCGGCATGGGCTTTAAGGAATATTGGACAACAGCAAATTTAAATATGAGGACGCTTCCAAACAAGAGCGGGGAAGTCATTGATCTGGCGCCAAAGGGAAGTAAGGTCATTGTTATAAGAAAGTGCAATGAAACCGGCTGGTATGAAGTAGAGTACAACGGAAAAACCGGATTTATGAGTAATGATTATCTGACGGACAAAGCACCGGCTGCGCCGACGGCAACACCGGCACCGGTTACGGAGGCACCGACCGCTACTCCGACAGCAGCGGCTGCGGAAACACCGACCGCTACACCGACAAGTGCTCCTCAGGAGACACAGGCACCTACGGAAGCTCCGCAGGAAACTCTGACGCCGACCGTGGCGCCGACGACTGCACCGGAACAGGATAGTTATCTGATAGTCATTGATCCGGGACACCAGAGAAAGGCAAATTCCGAAAAGGAACCGATTGGCCCGGGAGCGGCTGAAATGAAAGATAAGGTTTCGGCAGGAACCGCAGGCGAATTCACCGGTTTGTCAGAATATATCCTAAACTTGAATGTTAGTTTCTATATCAGGGAAGAATTGGAATCCAGGGGATACGGAGTTGTGATGACGCGTGAAGTTAACAGCGTTAATATTTCCAATGCGGAACGTGCTGAGATTGCCAATGCATTAAGGGCGGATGTATTTATTCGCATACATGCGAACAGTGCGTCCGATGCAACGGTGGAAGGTGTGGAAACACTATGCCAGACAAAATATAATCCTTACAACGGCTCGTTGTACGAAGAAAGCAGCCGCCTGGCAGCTCTCGTATTAGAAGAAGTGGTAGAGGAAACCGGAGCAAAAAAACGCCGTGTGTGGGAGACCGATACGATGACCGGAATTAACTGGGCAATGGTACCGACGACGATTCTTGAGATGGGTTATATGTCAAATGAGAAGGAAGACCGCCTGATGGCGACGGAAGAATACCAGAGAAAAATTGCAAAGGGTGTTGCCGATGCGATTGACCGTTATTTTGGCAGAGAATAGAATCAGAAAGGAAATGAATTATGAGGATTGGAACCGGATATGATGTGCATAAATTGGTGGAGGACCGCGCGCTTGTTTTGGGCGGGGTTGTAGTACCGTATGAAAAAGGCCTGCTCGGACATTCCGATGCGGACGTTTTGGTCCATGCCATTATGGATGCGCTTTTAGGAGCGGCAGCCCTTGGCGATATCGGAAAACATTTTCCGGACACGGATGCACGTTACAAAGGAATTTCCAGTATTGCATTATTAAAAGAAGTAAAGAAACTGTTGGATGAGGAACTTTATATTGTCGGAAATATTGATTCCACTATTATTGCACAGAGACCGAAACTTGCACAGTTTTTGCCGGAAATGCGGGAAAATATTGCGGAGGCACTGGGAATTGATGTATCTCAGGTCAATGTCAAGGCAACGACAGAGGAGGGACTCGGTTTTACCGGAACAGGAGAAGGCATTGCATCACAGGCAGTATGTTTGTTAGAAAATGTACGTGATTTTTCTTTTGGCGGTGGTGGCCACGGGGCATATGCGTACGATGCGGGAATGGAAGCAGGAACGGCATGTGCACATTGCAGCGGATGTCACAGAGGCGCGGAGGAATAAATTATGAGACTGATTGTCTGTGTGGACGACGGAATGGGTATGATGTTTAATAAAAGACGGCAGAGTAAGGATGCCAAAGTACGTGAAGATATGCTTGCTATGTTGTCTTGTGATAAAACGCTTTTTGTGACGCCTTATACGGCAAAGCAGTTTTTGCCGGAAGAGCAGGAGCGGCTTACCGTACTTGATGACGGACTGCAGGGCGGATTGCCGGGAGCGGAGGAGTATTTCTTTGCAGAAGATACCCCGGTAATCGGGCTGGAGACAGCAACGGAGCAGGTGATTTTGTATCGCTGGAACCGTGCCTATCCGTCGGATGTGAAGTTTCTGTTTGATTTGTCCGGATATGAATTGATCAGTTGTGAGGATTTTATCGGGAATTCGCATCCGGAAATGAAAAAGGAGATTTACCGGAAACGGGTTATTTCATAAAGGAGGAAGTACGACGGTGAAATACAGATTTTTGCGCTTTCCGGAAGGTAAGACAAAGGCAGTAACGTTTAGCTATGACGATGGCTGCCGGGATGATTTGCGGACGGCAAAGACATTGGATGAGTATGGAATGAAGGGAACCTTTAATATCCCGAGCGGTACTATCGCAGAGGAGAGTGGAGGCTGGACCCTGACGGAACAGGAAATTCGGGAACACATTTTAGATAAGGGTCACGAAGTGGCGACACACGGAGAGTGGCATAAGGCGATGGGGCTGGTACGTCCGATTGATGGCATCAAAGATGTATTAAACTGCCGGTTGGAACTGGAAAAGAGATTTGGCGGGATGATCCGTGGCATGGCATATTCGGATTCCGGAATCTTAGACTGGGTCAACGAAGCTTCCTATGATAATGTGAGACGTTTTTTGAAGGATTTGGACATTGTGTATTCCAGAACCCTGGGAGGCGATAACAACCGCTTTCAGCTTCCTTCGGATTGGTACAACTGGGTGCCGACAGCGCACCATGACAATCCGAATATCCTTAACTGGGCAAAAACATTTACGGAAATGGATGTAGACAGCCAGTATTGCAGTTCACGCCATGCAAAACTTTTTTACGTATGGGGACACAGCTTTGAGTTTGCAAGGAATGACAACTGGAACCGGTTGACGGAAATCTGTGAGACTCTTGCACACAAAGAGGATGTCTGGTATGCAACCAACATGGAAATTTATGAGTATGTGACGGCATACCATTTGCTCATCTACAGTGCCGATGGCAGCAGGGTATATAATCCGACACTCAAAGAAATCTGGTTTGACAATGACGGCGTGCTGTACAGTGTGAAACCGGGAGAGACAGTTGAGGTATAAACGGAAGAGGAAAATAGTTTAGAAATGGGAGAGACAAAAAATGAAACAGTTAAAACGTTACTTGTTATTACTTTTATTATGTTTTGGTTTATGTGCCTGCACGACAGCACCGGAGACACCGGATGTGCCGACACCAACGGTAGCGCCAACCGAGACAACGCAGCCGACGGATGTGCCGACAACGGCGCCGACAGAGCCGGCGACAGAACCGACAAAGGCGCCGGAACCAACCGCGACTACAGCACCGGAACAGACGGTTACCACGGATTTTTCCAAAATCGATATTACGCTTTCGGATATTCCGGCGTACACGACAGAGCCGTACGTTGTGATTAACAACAATGTTCCGTTCTTTACCGTAAGTTCTGATATGACGGAATCTTACGAGTTTTACAGCGAACTGGATGCACTCGGACGTTGCGGTATTGTGTATGCAAATATCGGTAAGGACATTATGCCGACGGAAGACAGAGAAAGCATCGGTTCCGTAAAGCCAACCGGCTGGGTAACTGCGAAGTATGACATCGTAGAAGGAAATTATCTCTATAACCGCTGTCACCTGATTGGATTTCAGCTGACCGGTGAAAATGCAAATACAAAGAATCTGATTACCGGAACGAGATACATGAATGTCATCGGTATGCTTCCGTTTGAGAACATGGTAGACGACTACATAGAAGAAACCGGAAATCATGTTATGTACCGCGTGTATCCGATGTTTGACGGCGACAATCTGGTGGCAACCGGAGCACTGATGGAAGGCTGGTCCGTAGAAGATAACGGAGAGGGCATCTGCTTTAATGTGTTCGTTTATAATATCCAGCCGGGCATTACCATTGATTATGCTACCGGAAACAGTGCATTAAATGAGGATGCGGAAGACATTTATAATACAGATCCGGATGTGACCTATGTGCTCAATACAAATACAAAGAAGTTCCACTATCCATATTGCGGCAGTGTGACTTCCATGAAAGAGAGCAATAAAAAAGAAACAAACGAGACAAGGGAAGAACTGATCAACCAGGGATATAAGCCTTGCGGAAATTGTAATCCGTAGGAATCGGTTCGCGTTCAAAATTCATCATTGACTTTTGTGCTCCGCTCCGATATAATCCTAGATATTAAAAGGCTTTGAAAAGGAATAGTACGTAATAAGCGCATTTCAGAGAGAAGATGGTTGGTGCGAATCTTCTGTAGCTGTTATGGAAGGCCCCTTGGAGCTGTGACCCGAAGTGTCGAGGGTTCAAATCCCTCTCTCAGTAGGCGTCAACGTTTTCCCTCGTTACGGGAGTGAGAGAGCATGAGAGGAATCTTTCATGAAGCTAGGTGGAACCACGGACATGTAATGTTCGCCCTAAGCAAAACAAAATGTTTTTGCTTGGGGCGTTTTTTATTTCCATCAAAAACATTTCTTTTCTGATACTCTTGCGGTAGCAGAGTACAGAAATAGTACTGTCTGAATTGTAAAGAAAAAAGAAAGTGAGGAAAAACAGTATGGAAAAGACAATGGACAAAATCATCGCACTCGCAAAGTCCAGAGGCTTTGTGTATCCGGGCTCCGAAATTTACGGCGGTCTGGCAAATACCTGGGATTACGGTAATCTCGGTGTAGAACTTAAGAACAATGTAAAGAAAGCATGGTGGGGCAAGTTCATCCAGCAGAATCCTTATAATGTTGGTGTGGACTGCGCTATCTTAATGAACCCTCAGACATGGGTTGCCAGCGGTCATCTTGGCGGCTTTGCAGATCCTCTGATGGACTGTAAGGAATGTAAGGAACGTTTCCGTGCAGACAAGTTAATTGAGGATTATGCATTTGAGAAGGGCATTACCTTTGATAAGGCAATCGATGCATGGACCAATGAAGAAATGAAGAACTATATTGACGAGCACGGCATCAACTGCCCAACCTGCGGTAAGCACAACTTTACCGATATCCGTCAGTTTAACTTAATGTTCAAGACCTTCCAGGGTGTAACCGAGGATGCAAAGAACATCGTATACCTTCGTCCGGAAACCGCACAGGGTATCTTCGTTAACTTCAAGAACGTACAGAGAACTTCCAGAAAGAAGATTCCGTTTGGTATCGGTCAGGTAGGTAAGTCCTTCCGTAACGAAATCACACCGGGTAACTTTACATTCCGTACCAGAGAGTTCGAGCAGATGGAACTTGAGTTCTTCTGTGAGCCGGGTACCGACCTTGAGTGGTTTGCATACTGGAAGCAGTTTTGTATCGACTGGTTACAGACACTTGGTATTAAGCCTGATGAAATGCGTGTACGTGACCATGATCCGGAAGAACTTTGCTTCTATTCCAAGGCAACAACCGATATCGAGTTCTTATTCCCATTTGGTTGGGGCGAGCTTTGGGGTATTGCCGACAGAACCGATTATGACTTAACACAGCATCAGAACACATCCGGTCAGGATATGACTTACTTTGATGATGAGAAGAAGGAAAAGTACGTGCCATACGTTATCGAGCCATCGCTCGGTGCTGACCGTGTCACACTTGCATTCCTTTGTGCTGCTTATGATGAAGAAGAGATTGCAGAGGGCGATGTTCGTACCGTGCTTCACTTCCATCCGGCACTCGCTCCGGTAAAGATCGGTGTGCTTCCACTGTCTAAGAAGTTATCCGAGGGTGCAGAAAAGATTTTCATGGATCTTTCCAAGTACTATAACTGTGAATTCGATGACAGAGGTAATATCGGTAAGAGATACAGAAGACAGGATGAAATCGGTACTCCGTTCTGTATCACCTACGATTTTGAATCCGAAGAAGATGGTGCAGTAACGGTTCGTGACCGTGATACCATGGCGCAGGAAAGAGTAAAAATCGAAGACTTAAAGGCTTATTTCGAAAAGAAATTTGAATTTTAAGCAAAAATAATAAATGTAAACGCTTACATTGCAAAAAAAGTGTTTTGTTTTTAACAAAGGTTGTGTTATAATATTCGCGTTGACAAAGTGAGCAAGTCGTAAACATAACACGAGCTAAGATACTTGTATCTTGAAGCCCGTGTTATGTTTACGACTTGTAAGCGCGTCCGCGAGTCAAAAAATCGAAGATTTTTTGACTTTGCCAACGCGAATATATCCATACATACACAAGTGTGTCTTGTATCACAAGTCAAACAAAAAGAAAAATTAGGAGGAAAACAAAAATGGCAAGAAAATGGGTATACTTGTTCAGCGAAGGTAACGCTTCCATGAGAGAACTTCTCGGTGGTAAGGGTGCTAACCTCGCAGAAATGACTGGATTAGGACTTCCGGTACCACAGGGCTTCACTATCACAACAGAAGCTTGTACACAGTACTATGAGGATGGCAAGGTAATCAACGACGAAATCCAGGCACAGATTAGCGAATACATTGTAAAGATGGAAGAAATCACAGGAAAGAAGTTTGGTGACTTAGAGAATCCATTACTCGTTTCCGTTCGTTCCGGTGCACGTGCTTCCATGCCGGGTATGATGGATACAATCCTTAACCTTGGTTTAAATGAAGACGTTGTTAATGTTATGGCTAAGAAGTCCGGCAACCCACGTTGGGCTTGGGACTGCTACAGAAGATTCATCCAGATGTACTCTGACGTAGTTATGGAAGTTGGTAAGAAGTACTTTGAAGAGCTTATTGACAAGATGAAAGAAGAAAAGGGTGTTACTCAGGACGTAGACCTGACTGCAGAAGACTTAAAGGAACTTGCTGGTCAGTTCAAGGCTGAGTACAAGGCTAAGATCGGTGCTGATTTCCCTACAGATCCAAAGGAACAGTTAATGGGCGCAGTTAAGGCTGTATTCCGTTCCTGGGACAACCCACGTGCTAACGTTTACCGTCGTGACAACGATATCCCATATTCCTGGGGTACTGCTGTTAACGTTCAGTCCATGGCGTTCGGTAACATGGGTGATGACTGTGGTACAGGTGTTGCGTTCACACGTGACCCGGCTACAGGTGAAAAGAAGCTCATGGGTGAGTTCTTAACAAACGCTCAGGGTGAAGACGTAGTAGCAGGTGTTCGTACACCAATGCCTATCGCTCAGATGGAAGAGAAGTTCCCGGCTGCATTCGCTCAGTTCAAGGAAGTTTGTGCTACACTTGAAAATCACTACAGAGACATGCAGGATATGGAATTTACCGTAGAAAACGAGAAGCTTTACATGCTTCAGACACGTAACGGTAAGAGAACAGCTCAGGCTGCTCTTAAGATCGCTTGCGATTTAGTTGACGAAGGAATGAGAACAGAAGAAGAAGCTGTTGCAATGATCGATCCTCGTAACTTAGATACATTATTACACCCACAGTTTGATGCTAAGG
>SVEF01000032.1 GCA_015057585.1 Lachnospiraceae bacterium
CTGAATTTCTTAAGACCGGCATCGGGAAAGAAAATCGGAGGAATCGAAAGTTTCTATTATCAGTTCATGAAGAAGAATGCAATTTTGGTCGGCTCGGATGTGGCGTTGAAAGAAGATATTACAAAAGTAACAGAAGCGACATTAGGACAGATTTTAAAGATTTTCCAACCGTATTTACAGAGTATGATGCGGTTTTTTGAACATTTTACGGAAGAGATTGCATTTTATACCGGAGTAGTGCGTTTCTTGCGGAGGATGGATGAAGTATATATCACTTTGAAACTGCCGACACCGCTTCCGGTTGGCAGCCGTGATGCGGAGTTTGAGCAGTTGTATGAACTTTCGCTGGCGCTTTGGACGCAACGCAAACCGGTTGGAAATTCATTGCGGATTAAAAACAACCGGATGACCATTGTGACCGGGGCAAACCAGGGAGGAAAGTCGACGTTTTTGCGGAGTTATGGAATTGCTCAGATACTTATGCAATGCGGAATGCCGGTTCCGGCAAGCAAATTTGCGGCACCGATTTATCCGCAGGTTTTTACACACTTTACGAGGAGTGAAGATGAAAAATTGAGCAACGGACGTCTGAGTGAGGAATTAAACCGCATGAGCAATATGATTGACAGGGCGGTACCGGACAGTTTGTTTTTGTTGAATGAATCCTTTGCGAGTACGACGGAAAAAGAGGGATCAAAAATCGCGGGAGGAATACTTCGTGCATTCTATGAAAAGCAGATAACGACAATGATGGTAACGCATCTGTATCAGCTGGCGAAGCAGTTGTATGATGAGCAGCCGGAGGGGAGCCATTTCCTGGTGGCAGAGCGTACGGAAAACGGAACAAGAACATTTAAGATGCTTCCGGGTGAACCGACTTACACAAGTTTTGGTACGGATCTGTTTAAGGTGCTGGAAGGGTGAAAAAGACGGGAATGCAAAAGAACGACTGTGCGTTGCAGCTTATTGTTTTATGAATGAACCGGCGGCAACTTTCCGAAAATAAGAAAGGGAGACTACTATGACAGAATAAATCTGTCAGCAGTCTCCCCTTTCTTATTTTTCGCACAGTAGCTCTGTTGAACTACATCGCTTGATTTAAAAATCTGGCTGCCATTTCCGGCCAGCACTGGATTTCTTCTACGATACCGCTGTCATCGCCTGCCCATGCGGTTTCTTCGTTTGCGAGGGAAAGCCCGTGTCCGCCAAACGGGAACATGTGGAACTCTGCCAAAACACCTGCGTTGCAAAGTGCAGCAAGGTAAAGCAGGGAGTTTTCTACCGGAACACAGCTGTCTTCGTAAGTGTGCCACAGGAAGGTCGGAGGGACATCCTCGGTTACATGGCGGTCTAACGTTACCATTTCCAATAAATCCTGCTTATATTTCTTTGCCTTGTCAGCATCGGTATGCATGCCGAGTAAGTTTTCAAAGGAGCCCTGATGCCCGAATTCACCGCTGGTAATGACAGGATATGAAAGGATACAGGCATTTGGGGCAATTTCTTCTGCGGTTGTATCAAGTGCACCAAGGAGCCATTCCTTCTTATATCCGGTACAGAGGCTGGCTGCCAGATGTCCGCCGGCAGAAAAGCCTGCTACGGCAACACGTTCCGGATCGATGTTCCATTCCTCGGCACCTTCTCTTACGGCACGTACGGCACTTGCCAGTTCACAAAGTGCAGTCGGGTATTCAAACGGAGCCACATGGTAGTGCAATACAAAACAGGAAAAACCAAGTTTGTTAAATCTCTTTGCAATCGGTGCGGCTTCTCTGTCAGAAACGTGCTCGTAGCCGCCACCCGGACAAATGACGATTGCCGGATATAAACCGTTTTCCGGCGTTTCAAAGTCGCCTTCCTCTAAAAGATAAGCATCGAGAGTGGCAGGGGAATACTTGCCCTGCTTTACCAGTTCCATCGGTGCAATCATGCCTTTTTCTACTTCAATCGTGAATGTTTTCATTTCGGTACCTCTTTCTGTTGGAATTGCATATATTATAACGGTTTTGCGGCAGGGTGTAAAGTCTATTCAATTATCAGGGTGTTTTTTCTTTGGGAATTAGTGTTAGTGGCGATTGACAATGCAGCGAAGTTACGGTATACTCTGTTTAGAACTTTGAATCTCGTGGATACTTTTCTTTAGAGAATTGTTGAGTAATTCAAGGTTCTTTTTATTTGCAATCGATATTATGTATCCAAAATATATTTGAGCCGACTTTCTTTTTGATAGAAACGCGTACTTGATAGGTATATTCATCGATTTTTATATTGTTTGTAATATATGCGAAAAGAGAATTATTTCTGTGTGTGTTTGGAACGTTGTCTTCTGTGAGTACTCCGTGACGGATAATGTCCGGGAGACTGCGAAGGGTTGCGATTTTCAGTTCTTTTAGTTTTCTTGGTAGTGTTTGAAATCGCTTGCTACTACCTAATGTTTCTTTGATTCCTTTTGGGTTAATACGGATAAACATATTAGATATTTCATTTTTGACAACGTTGTTGTCAAAAAAGCGTGTCGCTTTGAGCGTATTTATAACAGATTTTTGAATTCCGATATAGTCATTCCATTTGCCTTCTAAGTTATAGAAAGCGAGTTCGGATTTTAAGTTGATTTCAATGTACATTCTGAAATAATATCCTTTCTTAAATGTTAAAAAGTCGGGGATTGTTTTTGGAATAGTAAAAATGTTTCAAAAGAAAATAGGAATACTCGTAGTATAAATGTTTTTCTGATATTGTACAATATCGGAAAAGTAAACAAAAATTAGAGGCTTTTTTGTATATTTTGCAAGATAAGAACCTTAGTGAGCCTACCTTGAAAAGAAAAAGCGTTGGGTGTATACTAAAGCAGACAGGAAAACTTGGAATACAGGGAGACTTACATGAAAAAGAAAATTTTAGTGCTTGCCACCGGCGGAACCATTGCCTCTGAAGCAGGCGAAAACGGACTGCAGCCGGCCCTTGGGGCAGGTGGTCTGCTTCCTTATCTGGTAGGCGTAGCAGAAAATTATGAGATTACGACAAAGGACATCCTGCATCTGGACAGCTCAAACATCCAGCCGGAGGAGTGGGTGGTAATTGCCCGCAGTGTCTTTGAACATCATAAAGAATATGACGGAATCATCATTACACACGGGACGGATACGATGGCGTACACGGCGTCTATCCTTTCTTATATGTTAAAGAATCTGCCGATTCCGGTAGTGTTAACAGGTTCCCAGCTTCCGATGAGTCATCCTCTTACGGATGCGGCTGACAATATGCGGTATGCGTTTGCCATGGCGGCAAGCGGTGTGCCGGGTGTGTTCGTAAGTTTTAACCGGAAGATTATTTTAGGTTCCAGAGCGGTGAAGGTACGAACGACAGGATTTGATGCATTTGAAAGTGTGAATTGCCCGAATGTGGCACAGATAGACTCCAATGGACTAAACATCAATGAAAAACTGATTCATAGACCGACCGGGGAGTGTGAACTTTTAGACCGCCTTTGTCCGGATGTGTTTTTGATTAAACTGACACCGGGACTGAATCCGGAAATTTTTGATGTACTCTTGCAGATGAACTATAAAGGAATTGTGATTGAGGCGTTTGGTGCAGGCGGATTGCATTTTATTAACCGTGACCTGATTTCCAAACTGGCTAAGATGGTGGAAAACGGCATTTCGGTTGTGGTTTCCAGCCAGTGCCTGTATGAAAGAAGTGACCTGTCCATTTATCAGGTGGGACAGTTGGCACTGGAAAAGGGTGTCATCAGTGCGTACGACATGACGACAGAAGCTGCCGTGACCAAGTTAATCTGGGCACTCGGGCAAACAAAGGATCCGGCAGAGATACGCAAGATTTTTGAGACAAATTATACAGGAGAGATAAAATTGTAGCCGGAAGTCTGCGGTACTGGTAATCTCTGACAAGAAAATATAAGGAAAATGAATGGTCTTTTTCTGTTAACCTTGATGGTTAGCAGGAGGAGACCGTTTTTTGTATGAATATAAAAAATATTCTTGTTTTACATACAAAAAATGCTGGGTTCTTGGCTTGCGAAAGTTGCATTTGGATGTATAGGGAAATAAATGATTAAAAAAATACAGAATTCGAACGGATTACGTATTAATATGAGAGGTTTTGGAAATATACATACAATTTTAAGTGAATCGTGGCAAAAAAACATATTTTGAGGAGCAAATTGTATATAAAAAGAGAAAAAAATAGCTATAAGTATAAAT
Source organism: Lachnospiraceae bacterium (assembly GCA_015057585.1). Classification (GTDB taxonomy): domain Bacteria; phylum Bacillota; class Clostridia; order Lachnospirales; family Lachnospiraceae; genus SIG299. Next base: position 4,224 of record SVEF01000032.1, read on the forward strand.
AAGGTCGACATTTTTTTCAATTGCGGAATTGGTACAATGTTGAACTTAGACACAACGGCTAAGATACAACGAATCCGGCACGGCGGATTTGTTGTGTTGTCAACTTTAATTTGCAAAAAAACAAGCAGTTTTACCTCAAAATAAGAAAGTAACCGTCAAAAAGTCATAAAAACTCTGAAAGTGCAACCGGAAGTTGCGGAAAAAGGTAGACAAAGTTGCTTGAAAGGAGTAAAATCACTTGATATAATAAGCTATCCCTTCATATACTAGAACTAGTTTAAAAAACAAATTCAAATAAAGGAGAATAGACTTATGACAATCGGTCAGAAAATTGTACATTTAAGAACTGTTTCTGATATTTCCCAGGAGCAGCTTGCAGAAACGTTAGGAGTATCCAGACAATCAGTATCCAAGTGGGAGATGGACCAGGCACTGCCGCAGATTGACAAGGTGTTGCAGCTGGCAGAAATCTTTGGCGTTACTACGGATGAATTGCTGCAGGATGGCATAGAAATTAATCGCAACGAGCCGGAGGGACCGAGAAAAAACAAATATTTTGGTACAGATGGTTTCCGTGGTGAGGCAAACGTGAACCTCACTTCCATGCAGGCATACCGCGTAGGCCGCTTCCTTGGCTGGTATTATTCCTCAAAACTGTCCGGTTGCACAAAGCCGGGCTATCGTCCTCGTATCGTTATCGGTAAGGATACAAGACGTTCCAGTTATATGTTGGAGTATTCCATTGTGGCAGGTATTACGGCAAGCGGTGCGGATGCTTACATGCTTCACGTTATCACGACTCCGGGTGTCTCTTATGTGACCCGTAAGGATGAGTTTGACTGCGGTATTATGATTACGGCATCCCATAATCCATATTATGACAATGGAATCAAGGTAATCAACGCATACGGAGAAAAACTGGATGATGAAACGACGGCTCTCATTGAAGCTTACATCGACGGAGACTTGAAGGCACTTGGTGTGACTGGAGAGGATTTGCCGCTTGCTCAAAAAGCAAAAATCGGTTGTATCCATGACTATTCGGCGGGCAGAAACCGTTACATCGGCTATCTGATTTCTGTGGCGTCCAGTTCTTATAAGAAACTGCGTATCGGTCTTGACTGTGCAAACGGTGCTTCCTGGAACATTGCCAATGCGGTGTTTAGTGCACTTGGTGCACAGACCTATGTCATCGGAGATGAGCCGGATGGTTTAAATGTCAATGAAGGCTGTGGTTCCACGCATACGGAGCAGTTGAAGAAGTTAGTCAAGGAAAAGCATCTTGACCTTGGGTTCGCGTTTGACGGTGATGCGGACCGTTGTATTGCTGTGGATGAAAACGGCAATGAGGTTGACGGCGATGCTATGATTTACATTCTTGGTAAGAGAATGAAGGCAAGGGGAACGCTGAACGATGATACGGTAGTAACGACCATTATGTCGAACAGCGGCTTTGTGGCAAGTCTGGAAGAAATCGGTATCAAGTGTGTACAGACCAAGGTGGGTGACCGCTTTGTTTATGAATGCATGCAGGAAAATGATTACAGTATCGGTGGCGAACAGTCCGGACATATCATTTTAAAGAAATATGCGACAACCGGTGACGGAATCCTTACCGCACTTATGATTACGGAGGAAATTTGTGATTCCAAGACCTCTCTTGCTAAACTTGCAGAGCCGATTCATTTTTATCCGCAGTACTTAAAGAATGTGAGAGTAAAGGATAAGGCAGCGGTACTTGCAGATAAGAATGTGTTAAAGGAAATGGAAAACGTGGAGAAGTTAATCAACAAAAAGGGTCGTGCACTGCTTCGTCAGAGTGGTACGGAACCTGTCATCCGCGTCATGATTGAGAGCGAAACACAGGAACAGTGTGTGGAATATGCTGACATGATTGTAAAGGCTATTTTGGAAGGAGGACATGGCGTTGAATAAGTTGGTGAAGACAAAGGAACTTTACGCCTCTTGGCCGGAATATCTGGCACCATTGTTTGAAACAAGTGAGTATCCGTGGGAGATTCTGCCAAAGATTAAGGAATACGCAAAGGAACTGATAGAAAAAGGAATTCCGGGCTATACTTTATATGCCGATGGTGTTTTGGTTGGTGAAAACGTAAAAATTTATCCGACTGCCACGATTGAGGCACCTGCCATCATTGGTTCCGGATGTGAGGTCCGCCCGGGAGCGTTTATTCGTGGCAGTGTGATTACCGGTGAAAACTGTGTCCTTGGTAATTCTTCGGAATTTAAAAATTGTGTACTACTAAATGAGGTGCAGGTACCGCATTATAATTATGTCGGTGATTCCATCATGGGTAACAAGGCACATACCGGTGCCGGAACCGTTTGTTCAAATTTAAAATCGGACGGAAAGCCTGTAGTGATTCACGGAGAGGTGGACTATGAAACCGGACTCAGAAAGATTGGCGGGATTTTGGCAGACGGCGCGGATGTCGGCTGCGGTTCGGTCATCAATCCGGGAACCGTAATCGGAAAAAATACTTCTGTTTATCCGTTGACTTCCCTGCGTGGTGTATATCCTGCAGATTGTATTGTAAAAGGAACCAATAACGTAGTGAAAAGAGAGGAGCGTTAATTATGAGATATATTACAGTAAAAAATTATGATGAACTCAGCACAAAGGCAGCAGCACTGATTTGTGCACAGGTAAACGTAAAGCCAAATTGTGTACTCGGTCTGGCGACCGGATCTTCCCCACTCGGCACTTATGCAAAGATCATTGAAAAGTGCGCAAACGGAGAGGTAGATTTTTCCGAGGTGACTTCCATTAATTTAGATGAATACATGGGGCTTGACGGAACGCATGACCAGAGTTACCGTTATTTCATGAATACCAACCTGTTCAGCAAAATTAACATTGACCTTGCAAAGACACATGTTCCAAACGGCTGTGCGGCTGACCTTGAGGCAGAGTGCAGGGCGTATGATGCCCTGATTGCAGAGCACGGCGGTATTGATTTGCAGTTACTTGGTATCGGTTTAGACGGCCATATCGGTTTTAATGAACCGGACAAATACTTTGAAAAGGCAACTCATGTGGTAGAACTTGACCCATCTACCATTGAAGCCAATGCACGTTTCTTTGCATCGGAAGCAGATGTACCGAGAAAGGCAGTTACCATGGGCATGGGCGGCATTATGACAGCAAAGAAGGTGCTCTTAATTGCCAGTGGCAAGAATAAAAAGGAGATTATGGAGAAGGCGTTCTTCGGACCGATTACACCGGAGGTTCCGGCATCTATCCTGCAGCTGCATCCGGATTTGACTGTGATTTACAGTGAGGAATAAGGTGATCTATCAAGGGGAGTGTGTTTTCGGGCACACTCCTTTTTAACACCCTGCAGTTTCCGTAAAAAACGCAGACACCGCACGGGAGGACGTGCTGCTTTTCAGGTCTTTATCGGCAGTCATGAGAAAGAGCGCACGGACCGAAAACTCGGCGGTCGGGGAATAAAAGTATAGATAAGAGGATGATACGAAGAAAGTGCGAAAGCACTTTTACGAAAAGGCGGTAGTCGTCTCTGGACAAACGTGTTTGTCCGAGAGCGACCACCGTCTTTTCTAAAACCGCGTCCTGCGGACGCTTTTCGTATCATCCTCGGGTTTTACTGTTTCTCCCCCTCCCGCCTCAGACACCCGGCTCCGTGCACTCTTATTCCTGCCTTCCTTAAAGACCGGAAAAGCAGAGTCCTTCTGTGCGGTGCTGCATGTTTTTTTACAGAAAACTGCACGGGCTTCCTTAGAGTGTGCCAAAACCACTCCCCGCCGCTCCTCATCGGCGTGTCGCGTAAGCGATATGCCGATGACAGTGAGACCAAGATAGAGGAAGAAGTTTTTTCCTGATTTAGATTGATAAAAGGGCTTGTTTTGTCTATAATGAGGTTGGGAAATTTGTTCAATGATATTTCAAATACAGTTTCCGTAAATATACCAGCTTTTGAAGGAGGAAAAATAATGCGAAATCGACCGGTCATACTGCGTTTCATCTGTATGGTTCTTTTTATGTTACTTGTTATGGTTAGTTGTACACCTCC